>JAVXTS010000001.1:0-171301 GCA_036642535.1 Eubacterium sp.
CATAATTTAATACCCAATATTTTCAAGATTCTTTCAAGAATATTGTCATTATAAATAAATAGTAGCATTGATATAAAAATAACAGTCCTTTAAAGTTTTTTAAAGGACTGCTGTCTCTATCAATTAATTCACATTTTCAGTATTTTTAAACGCCTGCACTTCATTTTTAGTTGATATAATATCGCGCTGATATTCAATATCTTCTTTTTTATCCCAAGGAAGTTCATCTCCATCTTCTCTGAGATATTCAATCAATTGCCAAATCCCCTCACCGGTATAAGAACTGATTTTAAAAATAGGATCGGCTCCTGTCAATTTTAACCACTCAGCAGCCTGCTCAACATTGGCCATCGGATGGTCTATTTGAGTGACGACTCCAATGACCGGTCGGTTTGCAACCGGAGCCACACAGGGTGGATAGAGTGAATAGGGTTCTGTTGCATTAAGCAGTAATGCTACAACATCTGCTTCATAAGAATAAAGTGCCAATGCACGTGCTAATTTATTTGTTTCTGCATATTCGCCCGGAGTGTCAATAAGAACATCAAAATGATTAATATATTGTGTTTTTTCATAATGGATTTTCTTACCTCGAAGTGCCTGTTTTAAGGTTGTCTTTCCACATTCACTTCTACCAACCAAAATCATTTTTTTCATATTACGCCTTCATTCTCAAGTTTTTGTAATGTCACAGATTGTAAATCCCAATGTTTTTTGGAGATAGGCAATGATGTTTTTAATCGCCGATTCGACTTCCGAAATACGGCCGGTAAACATTAATGTTCCACTAAAACGGTCAATAAATCCCATATCAATGCTTGCTGTTTTAATGGCTAAATCCCCAGCAATAACTGATATTTCCGATGGGGTCATACTTAAAATACCAATAGCCGCTTTTTGATAATCAATATTAGGATTAAGACCAAGTTTTTGATATACAATCGCATCGGGACTCGCAATAATATGTGCTAACGTAACTTGCTTTCCGGGTACCGTTTCTTGAATAATTCTCAATTTTCCTTCGTTTGTTGTTAATACGCCGTCCATAAAGACGCCTCCTTCTCTCCTTTATTTAATTCATAAAATAATAGGAGAACCTAATATTTTATATATTATCACTAAATTTAGTAAATAACCATGTAATCAGTTGCTTGTTTCCTGTTTTTTTTTGTACTTTTTTTAAAAGACTATCCATTCTTCTTCGGTTTTCTATTTGTATTTTTACCGATTTATGCTATAATAATAAACGGCTCATTATTTAAATAAATTTATTTTTAGGGAAGGCACATATGGGAAAGTATTACAGTAAAAACACATTGATTCAAAATTTGCAAAAAAAAGAACACGCACTTGGGCGTGTACCCATTCCTGAGGACATGACCGATCCATCAGCACAAAGCTATATTCATTTTTTTGGAAAATGGGCAAAAGCTCTAAAAGCTGCAGGAATAACCCCTGGAATCACTTTTTCATCTGAACAGAAAAAAGTTTCAAGTACAGAAGAAAATATTTCAAAAATCGAAAATTCGCCTGATAACGCAGAAATTATTTTATCAGATCTTTCAACGCATCCTCATCGGCGTCGTTATTCAAAAACAATCATCACTCAAATGTTACTTGATGAATTTAAACGTCTCGGCAAAAAACCAACCCGAAAAGAAATCGATGCAAATAAAAGCCTACCAACTGTATCGACTTGCTTAAACTATTTTGGTACCACCCGCATTGGTGATGTATGGGATGAAATTTTAAACGAACTTTAATCAAAAAAATAATTTAGTCCTCACAAGCAAACCGTTTAACCGCTTTGCTTGTGAGGACTTTTTTATGCTTTTAATTTTTAATTAATCGATTGTTCATCTTTCTTAAAACAATAATTCCGCCAAATCCAACGACAACCAGTGCAAGACTAATCAATTGCGCAACTCTTAAATTTAAAAACATTAAACTATCTGTTCGTAAACCCTCGATAAAAAAACGTCCAACGGAATAAAGTGCAAAATACAAAAACAAAAGTTCACCGTTCACTTTTTTAAATTTCTTCTCATAAAAAAGAATAAATCCAAAAACCAATATATTCCAGATCGACTCGTATAAAAAAGTAGGATGTACTTTTACAAGTCCCATCACAGAATCGTTTACGGTAATTGCCCAAGGCAAATCTGTCCGGGCGCCATAAGCTTCTTGATTAAAATAATTTCCCCACCGACCAATAGCTTGTCCAAGCGGTAAACCGGGAATAACCGTGTCGGCTAACGTAAGGAAATTAATTTTTTTCACTTTGCAAAGAATAAGACCAACAATAATACCGGCGATAATACCACCATGTATGGCGAGTCCGCCATTCCAAACTGCCATAATTTCTCCTGGGTGTTTTGAATAATACGCCCATTCAAAAATCACATAATAAAGTCTGGCTCCAATAATAATGGACGGTGTTAAAAATAAGAAAAAATCCAAAATATCATCGCTTTTAATACCATATTTTTCACTGCGTTTTACAGCAATAAGCAACCCTATCACTAAAGCTACTGCTATGAGGATACCATACCATCTCACCTCTATGTTAAAAATACTGAATGCAACAGGATTGGGTGTTGGCATCATTAATCCTCCTTATTTTCTTAATTAAGCCTCTTGAATCGGTAAATCACCTAACATTGGAATCGGTTGACCATCATCACACATGGTCAAGTAATCTGTTGTTGCCGTATCAGGATCAACAATACACGCTAATTGACCGTTTCCGGCGCCTGCTGCATTTCCTTCTTCAATGTCAATGTGCATTTCCATTTTATGCTTGTCACCAACACGTACCAAAACATTATTAAAAACTAAACCTCTTGGTCCTTTTAAACGAACTGATACAACATCGCCATCTTTTAAATTATAATTTGCACCTTCTTCAGTAGCAAGATGAATATGTCTTTCAGCAACAATCATGCCTTTTTCTTTAACAACGGTTCCGTTTGGTCCAACAATTGTAAAACCCGGTGTATTTTCCAAGCTTCCCGATAAGCGAATCGGCACTTGATAGATTCCTAAGGTGATTCCGTCTGCAATATTGATTTCAAGTTGCGTTTCTGTACGAACTGGTCCAAGGACACGCACACCTTTAATGGTGTTCTTAGGCCCAACAATATCCACTTTTTCCATTGCTGCAAATTGACCGGGTTGAACTAGAAATTTTTTCGGCACTAATTCATATCCTTCTCCAAATAATATTTCTAAATCTTCCTGAGATAAATGAATGTGCTTGTTTGATAATCCTAGTGGTACTCTTCTTTCCATAATAATACTCTCCTTTTTTTACCCTTTAATTCAGGTTCCTTACTATCTCTCATTTTACCTAAAAAGGGAAGACTTGTTAATGCACTATTTTGCTCTGTTTCCTAATTTCTCTTTTTTAGTACTGCTATTATTTTGTCATTTTGAGTTTTTTTGTCATTTCGAGCATTTCTTTTGCATGATCAAGGGTTTTTTTCGTCACTTCCGCACCACTCAACATTCTGGCTAATTCATTTTGCTGTTCCTTATGATTCAATGGATTAAAATTAACTTCGACACTTTTTTCATCCGATTGTTTTTCAACCAAAAAATGACGATCAGCCATCGCTGCAATTTGGGGTAAATGGGTAATACAAATAATTTGATGTGTTTTACTCAGTTCAAATATTTTTTCTGCAACAGCTTGAGCCGTTCGACCGCTAATCCCGGTATCAATTTCATCAAAGATCATGGTTTGTATCCGGTCACGATCACCGAATATGCTCTTAATACTGAGCATGATCCTTGAAATTTCACCGCCGGAGGCAATTTTACGTAACGGTTTTGGTGGAACACCCGGATTAACCGAGATTAAAAACTCCACTTGATCTTGACCTTTTGGCGAAATCAACTTCTTTTCCTGTTGAATGTCAACCTGCACAATCGTTTTTTCCATAGCCAGATCTTTCAGTTCGCACTCCAATGCTTTTTTAAACGCTTTGCCGGATTGTACCCTTAAATCATGTAATTTAAGGGCTGCATTTTCATAATCATGCCAGATTTTTTTATATTGTTTCTGCAATATTTCTAAATGCTCATCTCGATTCACGAGACTTGATAATTTATTTTCAAGTTCTGTTCCATAAACAATGATTTCTTCTACTGAATTACCATATTTACGTTTAAGATTATTAATGACACTCAATCGTTTCTCAACATCATCCAAATTTTTCATATCAAAATCAATGCTGTCAATATAGTTTCGAATTTCAAATGAAAGATTTTCAAGTTCCTGATACGCCGAATCCACAATTTCTTCATACGCCACAAACCTTTGATCAATTTCGGCAATATCACCAATTCGTTTTCCCAAGTCAATCAACATCGATAAAATATCACTCGAATAATCACTTTCGTCACCATTTAAAAATTGATAGGCTTCATTTGCATTTGTAAAAAGCTGTTCACTGTTAACTAAGATTTTTTTATTGGCTTCCAGTTTTTCTTCTTCACCTGCAATAAGCGAAGCACTGTTAATGTCTTTCAATTCGTATTGAAACATCTCTTTTTGGCGTTCCATTTCACGTTCATCTTTTTCAAGATTCCGAATTTTCACAGTTAAATCCTTAAGTTCTGATGTATTAACAGCAATTTCAGAGAGCAATATTTCAGCAGAGTGACCACCAAAAGCATCTAGCAATGTTCGATGGTTATCTTTTTGAAATAAAGACTGGTGTTCATGTTGCCCATGAATGTCTATCAGATGATCTCCAATGGCACGAAGTTGAGCAACGGTAATAATAATACCCTCAGCTCGACAAATATTTTTCCCCCTGATGTCAATTTCACGTGTTAAAATTAAACGTTCATCTTCCGCTTCAATACCAAATCCGGCCAATTGCTCTTTAACTTGTCGATTACTTTCAATGTCAAAAAGACCCTGTACTACCATTTTATCGGCACCATGACGAATATTTGATTTATTGCCTCGTTGACCAAGAAGTAATGTTAACGCATCAATTACAATGGATTTTCCGGCACCCGTTTCACCGGTAATCACATTTAAGCCCTGATCTAAATCAATATTCAGCCTCTCGATTAGCGCATAATTTTTAATCATAATATTTAGTAACATATAAAACCTCACTTGCACACAAATTAAAAATTTTTTAAATTTATTTCATTAATTTTTTAAATTTTATGACAATTTCGGGAACATCTTTAGGATCTCTTACCGCTACAAAAATCGTATCATCTCCGGCAATTGTTCCAACAATTTCGCCCCATTCCATTGAATCTATGGCAAGTGCCGCAGCTTGTCCCATTGCCGGTAAGGTGCGTAATACAACCAAAAATGCCGCAGTGTCAACGGTCAAAACCGATTCTCTGAATACGGCAACAACACGTTCATCATATAAAGTGCCCATATCTTTAAGTGATGAATAATACTGTCTTCCGTCTTGTCCCAAAACTTTTATAAGTTTAAGTTCTTTAATATCTCTTGATATAGTGGCCTGAGTTACGGTATAACCGTTTTGCTTTAATTGTTCGGCTAAGTCTTCTTGGGTTTCGATCTGACTATTTTCAATAATTTCAATGATTTTAGTTTGTCTTGCTAATTTCATAACACTCTCTTATCTCCTGTTTTCATCACACACCACATCATCTGATAATTTTTTTCTTAAACGATCATAAAAACTGATTCCATTAAGACGAATAAGATTCGTTGTGTAAGGGGCTTTTTCAATGACTACCTCATCACAAGCACCGATGGGCACAATGGTTTGTCCATCAATGCTCACAATAATATCACGTTCTTTTTCATCAAAACGAATATGGATATCTTCATCTGCAGAAATAACATAAGCACGGTCGTGCAATCGATGCGGACAAACGGGATTAACAATCATAACATCCGTTCCCGGAGCTACCACCGGACCGCCCGCAGCAAGGGAATAGGCGGTGGAACCGGTGGGTGTTGCTATAATTAAACCGTCTGCACGAAAAACATCCATCACATTATCGCCGGCATAAGCACGCAGTTCCATCATTCTGAAACCGGCATTTTTAACAAGCACATCATTGAGCGCCAAATAGCTTTCTTCATCACCATTTTCACGGTAAATCTTACAGGTTAGCATCATTCTTTTTTCCAAATAAGATTCACCCTTACAGAGTACCTCGAGAAGTGTTTTGTAATTGGAAACTTCACCTTCAGTTAGGAAGCCTAGCTTGCCTAAGTTAATGCCAAAAAGTGGCATCTCATAAAGACAAGAACGTCTGGCAACCGATAGTAATGTACCATCGCCACCCAGTACAACAATACAATCGGGAACATCAAAAAATAACGCCTTCGAATAGCTTACAAGACCCGGATCCTCCAAATCACCAAAATCTTTAAGCTGATCCTCTAAAAGTGCCACCCGCAACCCCTGTTCTCTTAAATAAACGATACACTTTCTAGCCATTTCATGACTTTCTTTTTTATCAAGATTTAAGTAGATTCCAACTTCATTCATTCACTTCTTCATCCTTTTTAACATAAGTGTTGTGTGCATTTTCAACTAAAGTATTAATGGTTGCTTTTAATGGAATCGTTTCGACTGGATCATTTTCATTGAGTTTTTCTACAAAACAGAGAAATTCAATATTTCCTTTTGGTCCCTGTACCGGCGAAAAATCAAGTCCTTTTATTTTAAAATGTTTTTCTCTTATTTTATCGGTAACAGATTCTAATACATCACGGTGTATTCTTTTTTCACGTACCACACCGTTTTTACCAACTTTCCCGCGTCCAGCCTCAAATTGAGGTTTAATCAGCCAAATTCCCTTTCCGCCGTCTTTTAAAAAGAGTCGTATACTATCTAAAAGTTTAGTAATTGAAATAAAAGATACATCCATGACCGTACCATCGATCACATCTGTAATCACATCTTGTTCAAGGTTTCTAAAATTTGTTCGTTCCATTGAAACCACCCTGGGGTCATTTCGCAATTTCCAATCCAACTGACCATATCCTACATCGACAGAATAAATTTTTGTGGCTCCGTTTTGAAGTAAGCAATCTGTAAAACCACCTGTTGAAGCACCAATATCAATAAACGTACCCTTTTCCACCGGAAAATCGAAAACCTCTAGACCTTTTTCTAGTTTCAGTCCGCCACGGCTCACATAGGGAATGAGATCTCCCTTTACTGCCACAAGTGATGGATCGGTATCGACCGAAAGTTGATCACCTGCTTTACTTTTTATTTGTCCATTCACGGTAACCAATCCTGCCATAATGGCTTGTTTCGCTTTTTCCCGGGATTCAAAAAAATCATGGTCTACTAAGTATTTATCAAAACGTTCTTTTTTCATTTATTACCCTTCTATTTCAAAAACGGATTTTCTCCGTATTAAGTGATTCAAATTTATTCATGTCCTCTTACCGCAATCTTAATCACCGCTGCCGGGATAGAAATCCCATGAATAATACGTGTGCTGTTATTCATCGCAAGATCCTTACCTAATGCTTTACCTCCAACTGTAAGACAAGCCACACAAGCGCTAAGGACCAAACTCATGATTGCTGTTTCCAATAAGGGATAATGATTCACCAACTGGATGACAATACTCACGCCGGTTGCTCCACTGACAATACCACAAATATCGCCAATAACATCATTACAAAGATTTGATACTCTCGATGCATTTTTTACAAGAAATACCGAGGTTTTAGCACCCTTTATTTTCTTAGCTGCCATTGCGTTAAATGGCTCAATATTCACTGCTGTTACTGCTACACCTACAACATCTGCAACGACACCAAAACCGATAATAAATAGCAAAATAATAAAAGATATGATAAGTCCTGCATGCGTTAAAAGTGTATCCGAAATATAGGTGATTAGCATAGTTGAAAAAAAAGTGCCTATGGTAACGCCAATGACCCAATGACGATGTTTTCGATCATTCATTTGCTTTTTACTCAAATTTTTTTTAGATGATTTTTCTTTCATTTACACTCCATTCAATGACAAAGAAAGGAATTATGCACGGCATAATTCCTTGTTAACAAAATAAGGGTGGTAGTATAACGAGTAAACTTTGCGACATAGGTTCAGTAGGATTTCCCAAAACATGACTAAGACGTCGCCGTCCCAGCGGTTTCCCTTTACACATTATCTGTAGTGTTGCCATTTACAGGACTGAATTACCACTTAGTGTGCACTATAATCCCCATTATACTTCTTACGAGCAGTCTAGGAGTTTTCCTCAACAGCACAAATTGATCCTTAGCCTCTTTTGCAGATTAGGTTTCGAACGCAATATTTTATAATTTTCGGGCCCTGAAATTCATAAAACTGTCAGTCCATCTACCTAAGCCACTCAAGGCAGGCTACACTGTATCAACATAACATTCCACTACAGAATGTTACACATCCCCAGGTTTTCCCTGTCTGAGACAGGTCTCCACGGAAGCAGGGTCAACGCCCGCATGCCATTGCGGATCGCCCCATCTTCCTTAACCCCCTGCTAGAACCCTCAACTGGGCGTCAAAGGCAGAAACAAGGGACTTCATCGATATGCCCTTCAACGGATTTTTAGGCCCGTCCTGATGATCAATAGTGCCGACTAGAATACTGCACCACCTTTATTGTCGATTATATCATTTTCGCTTCATCGTCACAAGCGCTTTATGCATAAATATGTATTTTTAAACAAGATTTAAGTTGTTTTGATCTATTAAAAACAGCCATAGTATCCTCCGAAAAGAGTCTCTTGGCTGTTTTGTACTTTTATTCTTTTTTATTCTGCATACAATGGATATTTTTGAGTTAAATAGTTTACTTTTTCACGTGCTTTTTCCAAATCTTTTTTGATCAGAGCCGCTTCAAAAGCATCTGCAATTACAGCCATATCTTCTTCAACCATTCCTCTCGTTGTGACTGCCGGCGTTCCAACACGTACACCACTGGCAATTGAAGGCTTTTCTTTGTCGTATGGAATAGCATTTTTATTAGCGGTAATATTAACGGTTCCTAAAATTTCATCCGCTTCTTTTCCGGTCAAACCAACGGTACTTACATCAACTAACATCAAATGATTGTCCGTTCCCCCTGATACAATACGGAATCCTTTTGACGCAAGTGCTTCACTTAAAACTTTTGCATTTTTAATCACTTGTTTTTGATAGGTCACAAAATTTTCACTGGCTGCTTCTTTAAAGGCAACTGCTTTTCCTGCAATAATATGCATGAGTGGTCCGCCTTGAGTTCCCGGAAAAATAGCTTTATCAATTTTTTCAGCATATTCTTTTTTACATAAAATCAATCCGCCTCTAGGTCCTCGTAATGTTTTGTGCGTTGTTGTTGTTACAAAATCGGCATAAGGCACTGGATTTTGATGAAGTCCTGCTGCTACAAGACCTGCAATATGCGCCATATCAACCATCATTAATGTGTTATTGGCTTTACAAACTTCCGATATACGTTTAAAATCAATTGCCCGCGGATAAGCACTTGCTCCAACAACCACCAACTTTGGTTTATGTTCAATAATTAAATGTTCTAATTCATCATAATCAATCATTTCTGTTTCAGGCTTCACACCGTAAGAAATAAAATTAAAATATTTCCCCGATAAATTAACCTTACTCCCATGGGTCAAATGTCCACCTTGATCAAGCCGCATTCCTAAAACCAAATCTCCCGGTTCCAGCATTGCAAAATAAACTGCCGTATTTGCTTGTGCTCCCGAATGAGGTTGTACATTTGCATGATCTGCGCCAAACAGATCCTTTGCACGCTGAATTGCAATACGTTCTACTTCGTCAACAAACACACATCCGCCATAGTATCGTGCTCCCGGTACACCCTCTGCATACTTATTCGTTAAATGACTTCCCATTGCTTCCATCACAGCTTCTGAAACAAAATTTTCAGAAGCAATTAATTCTAAATGAGATTGCTGTCTTTTTAACTCTTGATCCATAAAACTATAGATCTCCGGGTCTTCTTTTTTTACATGCTCAAAATTCATTCTAATCCTCCAATATTCTGCTTTTATAATAAATGTTGATTATTATCGTAACGACTTGATAGCTTTTCCAAAGAAATTGCGATACTTTTAATATAATGCGAAACCTCTTCGGACTTTGCTTTAAAATAAAAGACGAACATTATTCCGGCCATTAAAAACAAAATTAAAAACACCGGAACAATAGTCCATGCCGTAGAAGCCAAGCTATTCATAAAATTATTCATTTTTTCTCCCTATCATTTTATAGGAGTGTCTTTATACAAAAGACACGTGCCTTTATAATTAACACATATTATTGTAACATGAATTTTAAATATTTCAAGATAAAATTTAGATTTTACACTTAATCTCTTGACAAAATTTGTTAGGACAGTTAAACTATGATCAAGAGTTAACTTAAACTTACTTTATGGTCTTCTCTTAATTTTAAAAAGGATGTGGTCATATGAATTTTGCTACTTTTATTATCGGTGCCTTCGTTTTTATTCCAATGGCTTTGATTATTTATAAACAAATCAAAAAAGCAAAAAATGGAGAAACGGGTTGTGGCTGTGGTTGTAGCGGTTGTCCCCAAGCCAGTAAATGCCATTCAGTTTCCGAAAATTCTCAAAAAATAGAACAAGCATCCAAACGATAGGATGCTTGTTTTATTTTTAAAAACTTGCAAATGCTTTTCCAAATTCGACACAAGCATGACGACTTGCCTCATCCGGAAATTCATTAACAATTAATCCTTCATCAAAAAGTTTCGATCCAAGCTTTTTGACACGATCTTCCCAGTCTTTCATCCATTCACCATTACCCCAACCATAAGATCCGAATAACGCTACCTTTTTATGCTTTAACTGTTTTTCAATTTTTTCAAAAAAAGGTTGAAAATTATTTTGTTCAAGGGTTTCTCCCTCCATGGATGGGCATCCAAATGCAATTTTATCATAGCGATCAATTTTATCTGGTGGAAAATCACTCACATTATATAAATCTGCGTCTACACCACCTTGATCAATGCCGTTTGATATTTTCTCAGCCATTATTTCAGTATTTTCACTGCCACTCCAATAAATAACAGCAATTTTATTTTTTTCAATATTCATTTCTTTTTCCTTTCAAATTTCATTGTATTATAAACACTCTATTTCTCATTTTTTAGTTTTTCTTTAATATTTATACCCTCTGATAATCAAAATATTCAAATTATTTTTAAATTAATAATATTTTTTATTTTCATCACTTTTATTTATAACATTTTTCTTCTATATTTTTCTTAAGATGTGCTATAATTAAACTTCAAACAACATATATGTAATGAGGTGTTTTATGAAAATCAAACTAAATCAAAAGGGAATCGGTCATTTGCTTCTTATTTTCATGGTCATTTTTCTGGTGCTTCACATCCTCGTTTTAAATGGTGGAATTCCACCCAGTATCATTTGGGATTCGACCATTACCGATAAAGCATCCATGGTTATTTCTGAAACTATTGCTTTTTTATTTATTTTTTTATTTATCTTTGGTCTTCTATTAAAATTAGATTATATCCCCACTAAACTATTAAAAAATAGTGCTGATACAATATTATGGATAATGATTCTCTATCTTCTTCTTAATATAATTGGTTGTTTCATGTCAGACGATATCGTAAAAAAACTTTTCTACACACCGGTTATATTCATTGTTGTCCTTTTGACCTTACGTTTAATTTTTTCTTCTCCCTCGCCAAAATATAAAAAAAGAAAACCAAAAAAATAATCAAGACACCCTTTTTTCAGAATGTCTTGATTGTTTTTATTTTTTGATGACTTTTTTTATTTCATCTGAAATCTCATTCATTAAATAATCGGTATACGGTGTTTCGTTAAATAAGAAACCATTCGCTTTAAATGGACTTAATTCAATATTTTTTAGCTGAGCTGATGGTTTAATCTTCTCACCTATTTCAACTCCTTTTAGCGCTTCTATAGTTGTTTTTAATCCTGTAAGAATACGACCTGCACAAGAAGGCCCCATTTCTTCACCCAATTTTTTCCCAATTTCCATAAACATTCCAATATTTGAATATGGTAATGGTTTTTCAATAACCGCTGTTACTTTTTGCATTTTTCCCTCTGTGTTAATAAACGTTCCGCTTACTTCTGGAAAGGCTAAAGCCGGAAAAACTACATCTGCTTTTTCTGCTGCCAAAGTCATATGTGTATCCTGAACCATCAGGAATTCATAACCGGACAAATCGACATTGGGATCTTCACCAAAGATTAGAAGTCCTTTTGCATGGTCTAAAACAGCACTTGTATCGGTAAGACCAAGAATTTCAAGAGCTTTACTATTATTTTTAGGTGCAATTCTAAAGAGTCCACGTCTCGGACCTGAAGCCACATTTAATAAACTAACAATATCAGCTGCCAAACTTGATGCTTCTTCGGTAATATATTTTCCACCAATAATCACAACCGGATTTTTGGCATTTACCAGTGCCTCCCCGATTATTTCTGATTCTTCTCCAATTTCAAGTTCTGCTAACGATGCTTTCAATGTTTCAAGACCTGATAATTCTGTTTGATTTTTTCTATTTTCAAGAACATATTTTGTAATTTCACCTAAGAAATCCAAATCATCCGGATCAGTTGTAAACTCATCTCCAAATTTATCAAATCCATCTTCACAAGGATTGAGAAAATAGATTTCTGTTCCCCGATTAGTTGCTTGTTTTAATTTATACCGTAAAACCGGATTATTAACCGACAGACAGCCCACAACAAACACTACATCAGAGGATAAAAGCGCATTCATATCTTGAATACCGCTATTATTTCCAAGAACAGCATCTTCTCCATGGATAGTATTGCTAAATGAAAAGACCCCTGCCTTTAATTTTTGAGCCAGTTTTTTCATAGTGGCAATTTCTTCGGTAGTATATTTAGGTGATACCGCTACTTTTAACGCATCTTCGCCATATCTGCCCGAAATAGCCTGTGCTTTTTTCGCAACCGTCATAAATGCATTATAATAGTCTGTTTCTACTAGTTGACCTTCTGAATTTCTTACGAGCGGTTTCGTTAGACGGTCTCCAATTTGAACTTGATTCGTTCCAAATCGACCTCGCCCGCACATCACACCTTCGTTCATCAAATTCATATCTTCCACAGGAATTGCTTTAATAATAGTGCCCTTTCCCATTGTTTCCACGGTCATCTGACATCCGGCTCCACAGTAACCACAAGTTGTCTGAGTTTTCTTTGTATCGGTTGGTACATTTTTATAGCCTCTTGCACGTTCACCAAGGGCACCCGTCGGACAAACCGAAATACAGGTTCCGCAAGAGATACAGCCGGAATCTGCTAATTTTCCACCTAAAGCAGGTGCTACCATGGTATCAAATCCACGATTAACAAGACCCAATGCCCCCACACCAATGACTTCATCACAGGCTCTTACACAACGTCCACAAAGAATACATTTATTTGGATTACGGACAATAAACGGATGATCATCTTCAAATATCAATTCAATATTTTCACCTTCAAAACGTTCCGGTTTCACATCGTATTGATTAGCGTAATCAACCAACTTACATTCAAAATAATCATGACAACCACATTCCAAACAACGTGCAGCTTCTTCTTTTGCCTGTTCTGGTGTATATCCTTTTACAATTTCTGTAAAATTAGAACATCGTTCTTCCGGTGATAAATGTGCCATTGCAGGACGTTTATATTTCTTTTTGCCTTCCAAATAATCAGCATCAATATCATCTCGTGTTACATAATAAGGAGCCTGATAACTCACGGGGATCCCTTTTAAATATTGATTAATTGAATCAACTGCTTTTTTTGCATCACCAATGGCTTTAATCGCAATGGATGCTCCATCATTAATACAATCACCACCGGCAAAAACGCCTTCGATACTCGTGGTAAATGTATTTTCATCTGCCACCACTGTATTGTATTTAGTCAGTTCTAATCCAGACATGCCTGCCGGATCAATCCCTTGTCCAATGGCTAAAATAACCGTGTCCACATCCAGAATTTCTTTTTCACCTTCAATCGCAACCGGACGACGACGTCCACTTGCATCCGGCTCACCAAGTTCCATTTTTTGTAACCACATCTGTTTTACTTTGCCATTGGCATCTTTAATTATTTCCATTGGATTACAGAGATTTTTAAAAACAACCCCTTCTTCTTGAGCTTCTATAATTTCTTCTTCTTCCGCCGGCATTTCTGCAACTGTTCGGCGATAAACATTATAAACTTTTTTAGCGCCTAATCGAACTGCGGTACGGCAGGCGTCCATGGCAGTATTACCGCCGCCTACAACGGCCACACGGTCTCCCAAAACAATGGGTTCATTATTGACCACCTGACGCAAAAGTTCAATGCCACCGATTACTCCATCAGAATCCACACCTTCACAGCGTAATCCACTGCTGGTCCATGCTCCAAGGGCAACGTATACCGCATCGTGCGATGCTTTAATTGTTTCAAATGGCAAATCTTTTCCAACACGGACATTGGTACGGAAAGTGACTCCCATTTCTTCAATTAATTTTATTTCATCATCTAAAATTGCCTTTGGCAAACGATATTCAGGAATCCCATACCGCAACATTCCACCAAGTAAAGGCATGGCTTCGTAAATAGTAACGGCATGACCTGCTGTTCTTAAGAAATACGCCGCTGTTAATCCACCCGGACCACCACCGATAATTCCGATACTTTTTCCGGTAGATGCGCCAATTTCAGGTATAAACATGCCTTCGTCAATATCTAAATCCGCTGCAAAACGTTTCAGCCACAGAATTGAAACCGGTTCATCGACAAGACCTCTACGACACGCTTTTTCGCAAGGATGCGGACAGACACGACCAATCGATGCCGGTAGCGGTAATTTTTCTTTAATCAACTTTAAAGCCGCTTTATATTCACCATTAGCAATCAATCCAACATATCCCTGACAATCTGTTTGACCCGGACAGGCTAACTGACAGGGTGCCACACAATCGCCGATATGTTTTGAAAGCAATAATTCCAAATTTGTTTTTCTGGATTCTGCAATACGTTTTGACTGGGTTGTAATCACCATACCTTCTGCAATAGTTGTTGCACAAGCTTTTAATAATTTAGGATTACCTTCAACTTCTACCACACATAGACCGCAAGATCCGTAAATTTCAGTACGCTCATCATAGCAAAGTGTCGGGATCTCAATGCCATTTTCACGGGCTACATCTAAAATAGTCTGTTCTGCAAAACCCGTGACTTCTTTTCCATTAATATTAATTCTCAATTTTTTCATGTCCCTCACTCCTTCCTAATCTACAATGACTGCGTCAAATTTACACACAGAAGCACATTTACCACATTTTATACATTTATCTTGATCGATAACATGTAGTTTTTTAGCTGTTCCTGTAATTGCCTCTACCGGGCAGTTTTTAGCACAACGGGTACAACCGATACATTTTTCCTCATCAATACTATACGTCACCAAAGCTTTACAACTGTGTGCCGTACATTTCTTTTTATAAATATGATCTTCATATTCATTTCTAAAATATTTTAAAGTCGTTAATACAGGATTTGGTGCGGTCTGTCCCAGACCGCAAAGTGAGCCGTCTTTTACTTTTTGACAGAGTTCTTCCAATAATTCAATATCACCATCCCGACCTTTGCCTTCGGTAATACGGTTTAGAATTTCCAACATCCGTTTTGTTCCGATTCTACAATAATTGCACTTGCCACAAGATTCTTTTCTGGTAAAATCAAGAAAAAAACGTGCCATATCAACCATACAGGTTGTTTCATCCATAACAACCATTCCACCAGAGCCCATAATTGCACCCGTTTTTGTAATGGAAGGATAATCAATAATCGTATCAATTAGTTCTGCCGGCACACAACCGCCGGATGGTCCGCCCATCTGAACAGCTTTAAATGCCTTATCTTCTTTAATGCCACCACCGATATCATAAATAACATCTCTAAGTTTAAATCCCATTGGGATTTCAACCAGACCGCCTTTTTTGATTTTTCCGGTTAAGGCAAATACTTTGGTTCCTTTAGAATTTTCATTTCCCAGCGCTCCGTAAGCTTCACCTGAATTTCTAAAAATCCAAGGAACATTAGCATAAGTTTCGACATTATTGATATTCGTTGGTTTTTGCCAATATCCTTTTTCTGCGGGAAAAGGAGGTTTTAATCGAGGCATTCCACGTTCACCTTCAAGGGAAGCGATCAATGCCGTTTCTTCACCACAAACAAAAGCGCCAGCCCCAGCTTTAATCCGTAAATCAAAATTAAAATCAGTCCCGAAAATAGCCTGTCCTAGATAATTATTTTCACGTGCCTGAGCAATCGCAATTTCAAGACGTTTAATAGCCAAAGGATACTCTGCCCGGACATAAATAATTCCTTGATTCGCGCCAATGGCCTTTGCCGCAATAATCATACCTTCAATTAATGCATGTGGATCACTTTCGAGAACAGAACGATCCATAAATGCACCGGGATCACCCTCATCTGCATTACAAACTAGATATTTAACATCACCTTTAGCCTGTTTTGCTGCATTCCATTTAAACCAAGTTGGAAATCCCGCGCCACCACGTCCGGCTAAACCAGCTATTTTAACGGTATTGATAATATCATTCTGACTCAATTCTTTCACGCATTTTTTAGCTGCCTGATAACCTTCTACCGCCAAATAATCCTCAATTCGTTCAGGATCAATAATTCCGCAATTTTTTAGAACAACACGAGTCTGTTTTCCAATCATTTCTTTATCTTCTAGCGATAATTCCATATCCAAAATATTTTTCTGACCTAAAATATGTTCATCCACAATACGAATAACATCGTTATTATCTACATTGACATAGGTTGTTTTATGACCAGAAGAATCAATCACATCCACAATCGGTTCTAAATAGCACATACCAATACAGCCTGTTTTTTCAAGCTGAACCGATAATTTTTTTTCTGCAATCTGTTCTTTAAATGTTTTCTCAACTTTTGATGCCCCGGCAGCAACGCCACAGCTTCCCTGTCCGATCACAACTTTGTATTTTTCCATTTTTAGGCCTCCTGACTTTTAATTTCATTGATGATATTAACGGCTTTTTCTTTTGTCAGTTGCCCATAAGTTTCATTATCAATCATCATCACAGGTGATAGCGAACAACAACCTAAACATGCCACATTTTCAACGGTAAAAAGACCATCTCCAGTCGTTTCACCTTCTTTAATCCCCAAATGTTCAAAAACAGCTTCTTCAATTAATTTTGATCCATTCACATGGCAAGCTGTTCCCTGGCAGAGCATAATCAAATGTTTACCAATTGGTTTTAATCTAAATTGTGTATAAAACGTCGCTACACCATAAATTTTTGCCACCGGAGTAGCTGTCATTTGTGAAATATACAACATCAAATCCGGTGATAAATAACCATAACATTCTTGAGCCTTTTGTAAAATGGTAATCAAGCTGCCCGCCACATTTGCATATTCATCTAAGACAGAATCTAATGCTTCAAACTTTTTCTCGTTTTGACAACCACAACTGCAGTTATGGTCGTGATGATGTTCATGATTCATAATTACTCCTTAGTTATTGTGATTAGTACCATCCGAATTATTTAATATCTTCCGGTGGTAATATAATTGTTGTATTTTGAACATACTCATTTTTTTCAGGTACCAAAGAAAGTATAATTCCCGAAAGAATTCCCGCAAATCCAATCAATGTATAGATACTTGGTGCTTCCCCAATAAAGAAAAAAACAAGAAGCGGATTTAAAATAGGCTCTAACAATGATAAAATTGACGCTTCAAAGGCAGAGACAAATCGCACCCCTTTGATAAAAAACAAGTAAGAAATACCAATTTGAACAACCCCTAATAAAACCAAATACAACCAATTTATAGGGGTAACGGTTGCATACGAAATTTGACTTGAAAGACAAACCACTGCCACACCGGCAATACAAAGATTAATAATACCGATGATACTCATGTCATTCATTGGATATTTTTTCTCGAAAAGATATTGTTCAATGGCGTATGCAATCCCAGATGAAAGTGCCAGTAAATTACCAATGATTGCTTTTTGACCACCACCTGCATTGCTCGGATCTAAGAAAATAATAAAAATACCCACTAAAATAGCAATGCGCGGAATTAATTCCTTCGCCACAATTTTTTTCTTTCCATTAATAATATAGGCCATATATAGCCATAGAGGTGCAGTACACTGTAAAATAATAGCATTGGCTGCCGTGGTCAGTTTTGTTGCAAGCACAAAACTGATCATTAAATAAGCATAGGCTAAAATTAATTGAATAAAATTTTTATTAAATTTTACTTTTTTCCATTGGACAAAGGGTAAAAAAACAAGTCCCGCAATCATACTTCGCGTAAATGCAATGGTAATGGCACTAGCCTGAATACTTTTGATAAAAATACCACCGGTGCTCATCAGCGCGGCGGCTATGATAATATAAAGGATTCCTTTATTTTTCTGATTCATTTTTTTCAACACTTCTACAACATTTTATTGCCACGTTGAAGACCTGTGTCACCCGAACGAACAAATTCTAAAATACCATAAGGTTCAATCATATTAAAAAAGGCATCTACCTTATAGCGTGTACCCGTTACTTCAAGAACCAAACTTTCTCTTGCAACATCAACAACATTTGCCCGAAACAAATTAGAAATTTCAACAATATTTGAACGGGTAGTATCATTTGCTTTTACTTTGATAAAGACCAGTTCACGTCGTATTGAATCTTCTGGTTTCAACTCGATCACTTTGATCACATCAATAAGTTTATTCAGCTGTTTTTTTATCTGAGCTAAAATTTTTTCATCCCCGGTCACCGTGATCGTAATACGTGAAACCTTAGCATCCTCGGTTGTCCCTACCGTTAAGCTATCAATATTATAGGCACGTCTTGCGAATAAGCCCGCAATACGGCTTAAAACCCCAGAATTATTTTCTACTAAAAGGGATAAACAATAATTATTCATGTTTTCGCTCTCCTAAATTTTAATAAAGTCTTCATGAACCAGACATTCAATCAAAGTCGGTCCTTCATACTCAATGGCTGCTTTCATCGCTTGTTCGGCTTCTTCATTATTCGTTGCTCTAAAACTTTTGATGCCGTAAGCTTCTGAAAGCTTCTGAAAATCAATACTAAAATTAATATCGGTCCCGCTATAATGGTTTTTACCATAAACATCGTGCTGCAATTGTCTGACCATTCCCAATTTATGATTATTAATCAAAATAATGTTAACGTTCAAATGATGTTCTGCGATAACACCCAGTTCACCCATTGCCATTTGAAAACTGCCATCCCCACAGATCGAAAAAATCTGCTTAGGATTTTCTTTAGTCGCAAACGCAACCCCTGCTGCAGCTGGGATACTATATCCCATGGTACCCAATCCTCCAGAAGTGAAATAATGACGTTCTTTAATGATCTTAAAATACAATGCCGACCAAATTTGATTAAGCCCGACATCAGCCACTACCGTAGCATTATCCGACACCATATCGGAAAGTGCTTCAAAAAGAAGCTTTGGATTCACTAAATCAGCCGTCAATTGTGTATCGTAAAGAATTGGATATTCTTCTTTAATTAATTCAATGGTTTTTAACCAGTCCTTTGTATCCTTGGATAAATCTTTCTGGATTAAATCCATCAAAATTGTTTTTGCATCACCAACAATCGGAACATTAGTGTCATCAATATTTTTCCCAATTTCTGCTGGGTCAATATCGATATGGATCAATTCCATATCATTGATAATATCCATGTGATTACTCGTTCCCCGATCCGACATCCGCGCTCCGATACAGATACAAAGATCGGCTTTTTCTAATATTTTGTTCGAATACTCAAAACCATGACTTCCGGATATTCCACAATATAAAGAATTATCTTCCGGAAAAGAACCTATTCCCATCAATGTCGTAATGACCGGAAATGCATTTTCTTCCGCAAACTCAAGGAGTTCCTTTTGGGCATTACTCAAAATAACACCGCCACCGGCATAAATAACAGGCTTCTTTGAACTTTTCATTTTTCGAATAGCTCGACGGATTTGACCAGTATGACCTTCATAAGTCGGTTTATAACCTTTAATATCGACTTTATCACAATAAGTCACACTTTTAAGCGTTGTTAATTGAACATCCCTCGGAATATCAATCAGCACCGGTCCGGGCCGACCTGTTGATGCAATATGAAAAGCTTCCCTGATAATTCTGGGAATATCTGTAGCATCTTTAACCAAATAGGAATGTTTTGTAAAAGGCTCGGTTGCACCGGTGATATCGGCTTCTTGAAACGCATCCGTTCCAATCAAATCTCGATTAACCTGTCCTGTAATAGCCACAATAGGAATAGAATCTAAATAAGCGGTAGCAATTCCGGTCACTAAATTTGTTGCACCGGGTCCCGAAGTGGCAAGGCAAACACCTACTTTTCCGGACTCTCTGGCATAACCGCTGGCATAATGAGGCCCAGCCTGTTCATTTCTCACTAATATGTGCTTAATCGGTGTATCCCGAAATGCTTCATAAAGCGGTAATAACGCACCACCCGGATAACCAAAGACGATATCAACATTTTCCTTTTCCAAACACTTTAAAATTAATTTCGACGCTAACAGTGGAATCACTCCCTTTATTTTTATTTTTGTAACTACATTACACTATTGTTTTAAAACTGTCAAATTAAAATTTAACGATAAATAAATAATTTTCCCAAAAACGGTGTTTTAACCGTAATCGCTTTTTTAGGGCACATCTCCTGGCAACAATAACAGCGGATACATCTTTTGTAATCATAATGAGGCACTCTACCCTGGCTTGTTTTTTTCCATGTCAGCGCTTTATCTTCAAGTGGACAACTGGCCACACAAATACCACACCGCACACAACGTTCCTCTACAATAACCGGTTTTCGAACAATTAAACCTTTAAAACGTGCAAGCTGACTTAATCTGCCGATAGCTTCGTTTTTTACCGGAATGCGCTCAACATTAAAATCACGATTAATATGTTTCTCCAATGAATCGCCCAATATTTCAATTTTCTGACGATCACTTTCGCCTAACCCCATTTCTTGCCCTGCGACAATGGTTGGTACGTAGGTTGGTTCTAAATCAACCAATCTCGCAAAGGTACTATCCAGCGCCACCGGATCATCCGAAACAAGCAGGACATTCATTCTGGTCGGTATTCCGGATGCTGGTCCGTTTCCTTCCATTGCGATTATACCATCCATTACATAGAGTCTCGGCTTTAACATTTTGTTCAAATCAACCAACATTTTTCCAAATTGAAGGCTATTCGGATATCTTGCGTGACTGGTTCCCTTATTAAAGCCATAAACGCATCCCAGTTGATTTTTCACAGCACCGGTAATACGTGTTAATCCATGGGTTTTCATTTTACAAAGACTGATGATTGCGTCGGTTTCCAACACACCATCGGCAATTTCAAACTTCTTAGTCGTTTCACCTTCGGGATAAGCAATGGATTTTCCTTTGGAAAACTCCAAAAGTGGGATACCTTCTTCATCGGCAACACTTTTTAAGCCAATTTCTTCTGCTACTTTTTCCGGATGACCAATTCCCGGTGAATCCCCATAATATAATTTTTCACATTGGTTTTCTTTCAATAAGCGAATCATCGCCGCCATAACGGACGGATGGGTTGTAACCGCACTTTCTATTTTCTTTCCACGAAGCATATTAGGCTTTAATAATATTTTTTCTTGAGGATTGACAAAACGTTCCATTCCGCCAAGCAGCTCAATCGCCTGTTTAAGTGCTTCATAAACAATCTCTCTTTTATAAGAAGTACACTCAATTAATGCAACTTGTGCCATTTTACACCTCTTTATTTTTTGATTATTTCAATACCACTGTCCGTCTGTCTAATTTTCTTTTCTTTCATCAGCTTTCCCACCGCACGTTTAAACGAACTCTTACTCATATTCAGTTCTTTTTTAATAATACTTGGATGTGTTTTATCATTAAAAGGCAAAGAACCTCCATTGCTACTCATTTTTTCAATCAATTTTTGAGCATCTTTTGGAATTTCTTTATATGCTTTTTTATTGGGACTTAATGCTAATTTTCCATCCATGCGGATTTCTGTCACTCTTGCTTTGATTTTATCACCACAGTGAAAATCGTCCGTTAATTCCTGTTTCAATATCATACCATGATATTGATTTTCAACGGCAACAAAAGCACCCAACTCCTCATTGATTTGGTAGATATAACCTTCTATCCAGTCGCCCACTTTATAGGGTGTTTCTGATTTTAATAATGGATAAATTTTCATTGTTGCACAAAGTCGGTCGCTTTTATCAATATAGAGATTCACTAAGTATTCCCGACCTTTTTGAACTTTTAAAATCTGTTCATGATAAGGCAATAATAAATCTTTTTCTAAACCCCAATCTAAAAACGCCCCCACTTTTGTGACATCCGCAACTCTCAACGGGGCAAATTCACCTAATGTAATTTTGGGTTTTCTGGTCGTTGCAATGAGTCTATCCTGAGAATCTCGATACACAAACGCTTCAACGGTATCCCCTACTTTATTTCCTACCGGCGCTTCTTTTTGAGGCAATAATACACTTTCTTTTCCTTTAACCTGTTCTATAGGATCCACTAGATAAAGCCCTACTGATGTCTGACGGTCAATTACTAAATTTTGAATCTTTCCAATTTCTATCACTTTTATTTTCCAATTATTCTTTCTTTTATTATTTATAACTTTATGTATACATGATGCAACTCTTTTAAAAAATAGGACTCTCAGCAAGCCCTATCTGTCAAAACTTTTATTTTATTGTTTTTAATTCCTTACGATTCGCTTCGATTTTATCATTCAATTCTTTTAACTGAACTTGGAGATTATATAAAATCTTATCTGAATAATGTTGGGTACCAATTCGTATTTCCTTTGCCGATGACTGAGCATTTTGCATAATCGCTTCAGCTTGGGCAGTTGCTGTTCGTGTGATTTCATTGGTATCAATCATTTCTTTTAATTTCTTTTCGGCTTCATTTTTAATCCGTTCGGCATCTGTTTCTGCTTCAACCAAAATTTTCTTTTTCTGGTCGACAATCTCACGAGATTTTACAAGTTCTGCCGGTAATTCTTCACGTATTTCATCAATAATTTCCATTATTTCCTCAGGGCTGACCAACGCTTTCGATGAAAACGGTAATGTATTTCCCTTTTCCACAAGTTCTTCCATTTCAGTAAGTAGCTCTAAAACCTTCATTGTATACTATCCTTCCCATATTTGATCTGTAACGCTTTTTCTACATGAGGAGGTATAAAACAAGATACATCTCCATCAAATTCCATTAATTCTTTTACAACGCTTGAACTTACAAAAGAATACTTATTATTTGTCATTATAAAAAAAGTCTCTATTTCATCATCTAACTTTTTATTTGTAAACGCCATTTGGAGTTCAAATTCAAAATCCTGATGTCCTCTCAAACCCTTTAATATGATGTTCGCATTTTTTGATCGAACGTAATCAATCAGTAATTCCGACGAGAAATCTATTTCCACGTTACTCAAATGCTTAATGCTTTCTTTAATTAGTTTACAACGCTCTTCAACCGAAAATAAATATTTTTTTTTGTGATTAACCATGACACAGATAATAACTTTATCAAAAATTTTTGAAGCTCTTTCGATAATATCCAGATGGCCAAACGTAACAGGATCAAAACTTCCCGGATAAACTGCAATTCTCATTAATTATTGTTCTCCCAGCTATAAAAGCTAATGATTGTACTACCATACTTTTTTTCTTTAATTTTTGTAAATGATTTAATTGTTAATGGCATTATAACAGATTTTTCATGTTCCATCATTATAATTCCATCAGAATTTAAGATTTCTTGCTCAAAAATCTTTTCTACAATCAAAATCAGATCAGATCCATTTTTATAAGGAGGATCCATATATATAATATCACATTTTACTGAATTTTGGCATAAATAATTGATTCCTTTTTCAGCCGAATAATTTTTGACCGTTGCTTTTTTTTTTAAATTTGTAATGTTTAAATTTTTTTCAACAATAGCGATGCTTTCTTTTGAAATATCAAAAAAATACACCTTCGGAACACCACGGCTAATGGCTTCAATGCCAATTGCACCACTTCCTGCAAAAAGATCGACAAATACATTTGTTTTCATCAAATTAAACTGAATACTGTTAAAAATGGCACCTTTCACTTTATCCGATGTTGGCCTAATCCAATCCCCATTAATCGTTGCTAATTTTGTACCTCTTTTTTCGCCTGCAATCACTCTCATTTTATCACCTGCCCGGTTACTTCCGTTTTTTTAATTTAATGATATTTCCATCACATCTTCATAAAAAGATGCTGTTATTTTTGCTTTATAAACCATTAATTCCTCTTCTCCGGAATCATATATTTCTTGAGCTACTTTTTTAGTTTCCATAATCAGATCAAAATCTTCATATGGATTCAATGTTTTAAATTCCGGAAAACCATGTTGTTTAAGACCAAAATAGTCCCCCGGACCTCTTAATCTGTAATCTTCATCAGCAATCAATTTTCCACTGTGATGATTCACAATCACACGCATACGTTCAATAGTTTGGTCATTTCTAGAATTAGAAACCAAAAAACAATAAGCCTGATTCTTTCCGCGTCCCACACGTCCTCGCAGTTGATGTAACTGAGAAAGACCGAAACGTTCGGCACTCAAAATAGTGATAACCGACACATTCGGCACATCTATTCCCACTTCAATAATACTGGTTGCCACCAGCAGATCAATTTTACAGGCATTGAAGTCTGCAATAATTCTTTTTTTATCTTCCGAAAGCATTCGGCTGTAAAGACACTCAATTTTAAATTGTTGACCGTAAGTTTTTTGGATTATTTCAAAAACACTTTGAATATCATTAACATCGCTCATTTCTTCTGACTCTTCGATAAATGGACAAATCAGAAAAGCTTGGTGTCCTTTTTTCATTTCTCCAGCCATAAAATTCAAAATTTTCGGATACGCTTTTTCATTATAGAAATAAGTTTTAATTTTTTTACGTCCTTTTGGTAATTCATCAATATAAGAAACATCCAAATCACCATATAAAACAAGAGCAAGTGTTCTTGGAATTGGCGTAGCACTCATTACAAGTGTATGGGGCATCTCACCTTTTAAACTAAATTTTCCCCGCTGTTTTACCCCAAAGCGATGCTGTTCATCGGTGATTACCAATCCTAAATTATAATAATCAATACTATCTTGGATGAGTGCGTGAGTTCCAATAATGACCTGTGCTTCACCATTTTTAATGGTTTTCGAAATCTCAGCGCGCTTTTTTCCTTTCAGACTCCCCGTTAACAATGACACCTGAATGCCGTAAGGTTCCAAATAATTTCTGAAATTTTTTGCGTGTTGCTCTGCCAAAATTTCTGTCGGTGCCATATAAGCCGTTTGATAACCGTTCAGTGCCATCAAATAAGCGCAAATGACCGCAATAATTGTTTTACCCGAACCCACATCGCCTTGGACTAAACGGTTAATCACAATTTCTTTTTGTAAATCATCGATAATATCATCAATCACCGATAGTTGACTTTTGGTCAGTTCAAACGGTAAATTTTTAATAAAAGGTCGCAGTACATTATAATGTTCAAGTATAATTTTTGAAGTGCCGTTAACAACACGGTTATTCAAAATACCCATATTTATTTTAAGAGCTTCTTCAAATTTAATCTTCAATCTACCCGTTTGAACATCTTCTTCGGATTCCGGAAAATGGATTTTTTTAAGTGCTTCTAATTTGGGTAACAGGTTGTATTTTTTTAAATAACGTTCCGGCAGATCATCCTGATCAACCCAATTATTTTTGAAAACAGACATCATATACTTTTTAAGCGTTTCATTCGGAACGCCCTCAATTTTTGAATAAATTGGTGCAATTTTAAAGAAATCCTCCAGCTTACTTTCATGAGCAAACTGGGGATTATATATCTGATGCCGTTTGTTTTTTACCGTCACTTTTCCAAAAAGATAATAAGTCTCATTTTCGCCAAAAACATCACGCAAATAAGGCTGATTAAACCATACTGCTTCACCCTTAATCACACGTCCATCTTCTTTTAATTCTTCAATTTGAAGGACAAATAACGTCATATTGCTTCGTATCCGTCTCAAAACACCCTTTTTAACAACCGTTACTTTAAGTGTTACCAATTCTTTTGTTTCAAATGCTAAAGATCCTAAAACAGTCCGGTCTAAATATTTTCTTGGATAAAAATCAAGCAGATCTCCAATGGTTCTAATACCATGTTCCGCAAAAGCTTCTGCACGCTTAGGACCGATTCCCGAGATTTCCCTGATTGAATCCGTTAATTTCATTTTTATCGATCCTGTCTATTCTACCGAAACAATATAGTAATACAACGGTTGTCCGCCATCATTAATTTCGACATCACAAGCAGCAAATATATCTTCCAATTCTTTAACCAGTTTCGATGCCGTTTCTTTTTCAACATCCTTACCGAAATAAATAGAAATCAATTCACTGTCTTCATCTACCATTTTAGAAAGAAGTTCTTCGGTTACTTCCGATACATCCTTTCCTTTAACCACAATTTCACCGCTAAAGATACCAATGATATCATTCTTTGCAATTTTCATACCATTAATTTTTGTATCTCTGACTGCAAATGTTACTTCACCTGTTTTAACGGTCGGAATAATGTCAATCATTTGTTTTTCATTTTTTTCCCATGTTGCTTCCTGTTGAAAAGTTAACATTGCCGTCACACATTGAGGAATTGTTTTAGTTGGAATAACATGCACATGCTTATCTGAAATAGCCTGAGCCTGATTTGCTGCCATAATAATATTGCTGTTATTTGGAAAAATAAAAATTTCTTCGGCATGTGTTTTTTCAATTTCATCCAAAAAATCCTGGGTGCTTGGATTCATCGTCTGACCGCCTGAGATTACACGGGTAATGCCTAAATCACGGAACAAATGGGTTAAACCTTCTCCAGGTGATACGGCCACAAAGCCATACGGTTTTACTGGTTCATTCTCGTCTACTTCGGCAGTTCCCAACATTTCACGCATATTATCAATTTTCATTCGAACCAGTGCACCATAGCTTAAACCTTTTTCAAAAGCCTGCCCCGGATGATCTGTATGAACATGTACTTTTATAATATCATCATCTTTTACCACCAGAACACAATCACCAATCGTATTGAGGAAGCCTCTTAATTCATTGTCATCGGCATTTTGAGCGTCTTTAATGATAAACTCCGTACAATACCCGAAAGTAATATCTTCTGGGCGCATATCAGAATCATCAACGAATTTTTCACGTTCACTGACATTGAGGCTTACTTCCTTACTCAATTCCTGATTCATCATCCCTTTATAGGCCCCTTCAATGATAAAGATTAGACCTTGTCCGCCTGCATCCACAACGCCAGCTTCTTTTAACACCGGCAACATTTCAGGTGTTCTTACTAATGCATCTTTTCCCTGTTTAATAATGTCTTCAAGATAATCTTCAAGATTATCGTAATTATTTTTATTTTCCATGGCAAATTCAGCCATTTCTCTAGCAACCGTCAAAATAGTGCCTTCCGTCGGTTTCATCACCGCTTTGTAAGCCGCATCTGCCGCAGCACGAATTGCACTGCCCACACCTTCAACATCCAAGTTTTCTTTATCTTTACACCCTTCTGCCAAACCACGCAGAAGTTGTGATAAAATAACACCGGAATTACCGCGCGCACCAATCAAAGCACCACTAGAAGCTGTTTTTGCCACACTGTAAAGACTTGTATTGGTCAGTTTTTCAAGTTCTCCCACTGAATGTGTGAAAGTCAATGACATATTTGTCCCTGTATCACCATCCGGAACCGGAAAAACATTAAGTTCATCGACTATTTTTTTATATATTTCAAGGTTCTTTGCACCGTATTCAAACATTTTCTTAAGTAATTTTCCATCGATTATCTGTGTCTTCATTCTGTCCTCCAACTATACTCTTACACTGACAACATTAACACTGACACGTTTAACTTTAAGTGATGTCTGTTTCTCAACACTGTATTTAACTGCTGAAATAATATTTTCGGCAACCACAGAAATTTTTATGGCTTGCTCTACAATAACATACAGATCAATAATTAATTGATCATCGTCATCAATTTTTACGCCAACACCTTTATTTGCTTGTTCTCCAGATAAGATCTCAATAAAACCATCTTTACCACGTTGATGTGCCATTCCGACAAGCCCGTAACATCCCATTGCTGCACTGCCTGCAATGTCTGCAATGGCTTTACGTGAAATATCAATATATCCTAATTCATTTTCTATTTTCATAGTAAGTACTCCTTTTTAATTCATCAATCTAATTGTATTAACCCTATTTTACATAATTTTTTTACTAAAGTCAAAATTCTTATTGCATTATTTTCAAAATTTATGATATAATAACTTTTGTTTTGATAAAAGAACTGCGTAAGGGAGGTTAGGCAAATGGCGAAAGAATGTTTTGTATGTAAAAAAAGCGTTGTGTCTGGC
This sequence comes from Eubacterium sp., assembly GCA_036642535.1. GTDB lineage: Bacteria > Bacillota > Clostridia > Eubacteriales > Eubacteriaceae > Eubacterium. Next base: position 28,650 of record JAVXTS010000001.1, read on the forward strand.
AACAGTGTTAGTCACTCTAATAAACATAATAAAAGAGTATGGAGACCAAATCTGCAAAAAGTTAGAGTTGTACTTGATGGAACTCCACAAAGAGTTAACGTGTGTACCAGATGTTTGCGTTCCGGTAAAGTTGAAAGAGCATAGTTCTCATTTCAATTTATAAAAACGTGCGTGTATTTTTAAAATACCTGCACGTTTTTATTTTTTTATTCATGCACAATATCAACCAGTAAAATTCCTTTTTTAACCGAAATAATAGGATGTTCTTCAAGGGCTACATTGCTGATCCCGTATCCTGGAAGATAATGCTCCATAACACCTTCCGTCACCGGATATTCAAAGCCTCTAAGGTTGATTCCCTCGGAACGATCCACAAAGGAAAGAATTGATACTGTATCGCCTTTTTTCACTTCTAATTCCACTTGATGTTCCACTAAAAAAATACAATTTTTTTCATTGATTATTTTCCCTTTAATACCGGCTTTCAGCAATCGGTTAAGTAAGTAAAGATTCCCGAAACTATGATCGAGCCGATCCCCTAAAGCTCCGAATAAAACCACTTCTTCGAACCCTTTTTTTATACAATATTCTACTGCTAATTCTGTGTCTGTTTCATTTTTATGAGTAGAAGCCTTTAAAATAGTCACACCTTCTTTTGTATATTGGGTCAGTATTTTTTGTGAAACAGAGTCCATATCACCGATGATTAAATCTGGTTTTATCCCCGCTTTTTTTGCAAAATTAGTGCCACCATCAGCACAAATAATCATTGCTTCCGGATATTTCTGAAGATAACTTAAATAAAACCTTACTTCTAAGTAAGATCCATTTGTAAAAATAATCCCTTTCATCAATATTCTCTCTTTTTATTTCTAATTTCATTAAGCAAATAAATATAATGGTCGTATCTTTCTTCACTGATATCTTCCATCTCCATTTGCTTTTTCACTGCACAACCGGGTTCTTTCTGATGTAAACAACTTTTAAATTTACAGTCACCTTCCTTAAATTCAGGAAAATATATCCGTAAATCTTCCGCTTCAATTTCTTTATCTAGTTTTAGTGATGAAAATCCCGGTGTATCAAGCAAATATCCTCCGACCTTTAAATGTAACAATTCGACATGACGAGTCGTGTGTTTTCCTCGATTAAGTTTACGGCTTAATTCTCCTGTTGCCATATCTTCAGTATCACAAAGACGATTTGCCAAAGTAGATTTCCCTACACCGGACGGTCCTGCCAAAAAGGATGTTTTTCCGGCAATCTTTTCTTCTATTTGTAAAAGAGATTTTTCATCCTTTTGATCAAAACAAAAGATTGTATATGGTGTTTGTTTATATATTTTTTTGATCAATTCTAAATCAGCAGTTTCCGGTAAATCTGTTTTTGTAATACAGATAATCGGCTCAACACCCTTAAGCTCTGATGCTACTAAAAGCTTATCCAGTAATAATAAATTCGGACTTGGGCTCGATGCCGAAAATACAATTAACGCCATATCCACATTGGAAACCGGCGGTCTGACAAAAATATTTTTTCTTGAAAATATAGTTTCAATTGAAGTTTCACTTTGATCATTTTGCAGTATTTCTACATAATCGCCAACAGTTGGCGTTATTTTTTGATGTCTAAACACCCCTCTTGCCTTACATTCCAATAAAGAAGCGGAACCTTCGGGTTTTACATAGTAAAACCCTCCGATTCCTTTGATAATACGTCCTTTAATTGTTTTTGAATTCATCATTTATTGTCCTGTCGGTGATGGTGACGTCGGTAGTGGCGTTGGCGACGGTGTTGGTGCTACCGTTGGCGTCGTCGGTGCTACCGTTGGCGCCGGTTTACCTGTACTGACCACAAAATTAACCGATGTATCCCGGTCTGTTTCAGTTCCTTCAGTCAACGACTGACTTGTAACTGTTCCTTCTTTATAAAAATCATTTTCGGCAGTTGAAACTGTTCCTACCGACAAACCATTACTAATAATACGCGAACGTGCATCCGCTTCACTTAAACCAACAATCCCTGGAACCGTTACAACATCTCTGCCTCGGCTGACATAGAGTGTTACTTTTGTTCCCTCAGCTACATTGACTCCTATATTAGGTGAAATATCGTAAACTTTTCCCGGACCATAATCGCTATTATAATCACGTTTAATTTCACCAATATTTAATTTCACTTTTTCAAGAGCTGTGGTTGCTTCAGATTCTGTCATTCCTTTTACATCTGGAATTGACACGTTCTGTGTACCTTTACTAACGGTCACTTTTACAATTTTTCCACTTTTAGATTCTTTTCCCTTTTCAGGATTTTGCGTGACAATTTTTCCAGATTCAATATCTGTACTGTAAACTTCTTTTTCAATTTCTAATTTTAAACCTACTTTTTCTAGAATTTTTGTTGCATCTTCAACAGTTAAATTAGTTACCGGAGGCACTAGAACTGTCTTACTAAATAAAGTATTGTATAAAATAAAGCCTAAAAAGATAAGTATAATTCCGCCAATAATTGAGCCAATAATAATCTTTTTCTTTTTGTTCTTTTTAGTTTCTGTCAACTCGTCATCAAATTCATCATCGTCTTCATCAAATTCATCATCATTTGATGTATTGACAGGTTCAATTCTAAATAAACCGTCACTGCCAATGATCTGTGTTTCATTTCCAAGCAATTTTCCTGTCGCATCGTCACCCACAACAGCATTGGCATCGATCATTACTTTTTCAAGTTCTTCAATTAGTTCATCCATTGTCTGATAACGATCTTCCGGTTTTTTATGTGCTAATTTAATCACAATATTATTGACACTTGACGGAATATCCGGTGTAATTTCTTTCGGTGGAACCAATTCATCTTGGATGTGCTTAATCGCAATAGTCACTGTATTTTCTTCATCAAAAGGAAGCTCTCCGGTCAACAATTCATAATACATAATTCCTAATGAATAAAGATCTGAACGTTCGTCAACAAAACCACCTCTTGCTTGTTCCGGTGAAATATAATGAACCGACCCCATCGTTTGGTTTGTCATCGTTACGGTTGAGCTCGTTATCGCTCTGGCAATACCAAAATCTGCAACTTTAGGCATTAAATCTTTTGTCAGAAGAATATTATGTGGTTTAATATCACGATGAATAATTTTATGTTCATGGGCGCATTTTAATGCCGTTGCCACCTCAATAACAAATTGTGTTGCTTCTTTATAATCAAGACGGCCTTTTTTATTTAAATATTGTTTTAATGTAATCCCATCTACATATTCCATAATAATGTAATAAATATCACCTTCTACACCTACATCATATACCGAAACAATATTAGGGTGTGATAAACCCGCTGCCGCCTGAGATTCACGATCAAATTTTTTAATAAATTGTTCGTTTTCTGTATATTCTTCACGTAATACTTTAACGGCTACATAACGGTTTAATTTAAGATCTTTCGCTTTGTAAACGTAAGCCATTCCGCCCCGTCCGATGAGCTCAATTATTTCGTAACGGTTATTCAAGACCTTACTAATCATTGGCAATTACCTCTTCCTTTGGGTTAAAAAGTATCACAGTGATGTTATCACAACCACCATTTTGATTGGCTAAATTAATGAGCTCTTTGGTTGCATCTTCCAAAGAATATTTCATTACAATTTCCCAAATTGTACGCTCGTCAACCATATTATACAATCCATCCGAACAAATCAATAAAACATCATCAATGGTTACCGAATAGTCATACAGATCGATTTGAACACTGTCATCTGTTCCAAGTGCTCTAGTTATAACATTCTTTTGGGGATGCACACTGGCTTCTTTTGATGTAATCTTACCTTCATCTACTAAAACCTGTACCAACGAATGATCTTTTGTCAGCTGATCAATCTGATCCTTGTTAATACGATAAGCACGGCTATCACCCACATGGACAACGCCTAAACGACAACCATCAAGAATACACATCGTTAAAGTTGTTGCCATTCCCATCAAATCTGCATTGTTTTTACTCTTAAAGATGATATTGTCATTTATTTCATTGACAAAATAATTCATTTCGTCATAATTAAAATAATTTTCAACATTCGATAAATTTTCTTTTATATAATCTACCGTCATTTGGCTTGCTACCTCACCGGAACGATGTCCACCTAAGCCATCTGCTACTGCAAAGACATAATACTTTCGTCCTTTATTTTCAATGGTGGCAGCGAGATAAGCATCTTGATTAATTCTTCTTTTAGCCCCTATATTTGAAGAATATGCACACTTCATTTTATCACCTCTTATATCACTTCTGCTTTTTTTCGTAATTGCCCGCATGCAGCATCAATATTATTGCCTATTTTTCTTCTAATTGTACAATTTATGCCTTGTTTTTTCAACTCATTACTAAAAAAGTTTACATTTTTACTGCCTTTGTAAACACTTCCCGTTACAGAATTGAGGCCAATCAGATTGACATGACATGGCGTTCCTCGTAGTAATTTAGCTAGTTCTCTCATATCTTCAGGACGATCATTAAAACCATCAATTAATGCATATTCAAATGTAATGCGCCGTTTTGTTTTTGTAAAATAATCGTTACAAACCTTAAGAAGATCATTAAGATTGTATTTACGCGCAATCGGCATAAGTTCTTCTCTGCGATTTTGCAGCGGTGAATGCAATGAAATCGCCAAATTAATTTGTAAATCTTTCTCTGCTAATCGTTTGATTTCAGGAATTAAGCCACAAGTTGATAAAGTGATTTTTCGCTGTCCGATACCAAATCCCTCATTTGCGACTTCAATAAACCGCATCACATTATCAAAATTATCAAGCGGTTCGCCAATTCCCATGATCACAACCGTTGCCACTCTCACCTGAGCTTCTTTTTCTGCTAGAAAGATTTGATCCAGAATTTCTCCTGCCGTTAAATTTCTGACACGTCCACCTTGGGTTGATGCACAAAATCCACAACCCATACTGCATCCAACTTGACTTGATACACATAAAGAATAACCGTGACTATAATGCATTAAAACTGTTTCAATACACTGCCCATCTGTTAAGCGAATTAGATATTTCTTCGTTTTATCCACTGGATCTTTTTGTATTGTCACAATGGAAGCATGTTCCAAACACGTCTTTTCCATCAATTTTTCTCGTAAACCTTTTGATAGATTGGTACATTCTTCAAAAGATTCTGCCTTTTTTTCATATAACCATTGAAAAAGCTGTTTTCCACGATAGGAAGGCTCTCCCAACGATTCAATCAGCAAGGTACACTCTTTTAGTGTTTTGCCAAATACATTTTCCATATTCTATTTTACCGATTATCTTTCTATAACACATTAGAAAATCCGGTATTATCCGGATCTAATTTTATTCAGTCATTTTAATATTATATCATAAAAAAGAAAATAATTAATAGTATTTTTACTTTTTTAGATGTTTAATTAAAAAAACTGCCTTTGTTAAGACAGCTTGAAAACTACAGATTATTGCTTATTCAATTTACACATAAAAAAGCAGTCGGTATCATCTTCAAATGGTGATGTATATCTCATGCCATAAGGGTCAAGCGTTACGTTCGAGTATTTTTTCAGCACTTTTTCAATTTGTTTTTCATTTTCATCACAATTAACAGTGCAAGTACAATACACTAGAGATCCACCTGGTTTTAAAGCTAAAACAGCATTATCAAGCAATTTTTCTTGAAGTTTTGTCAAAGCTTTTCGATCTTTTTTCGTCATGCCATAACGGATTTCAGGTTTTCTTCTAATGATTCCCAAACCTGAACAAGGAGCATCCAAAAGAATTTTATCATATTTTTCTGCTTCTTCAGATTCAAAAATACAACCATCTTTTTCTTCTGTATGAATAATATCAATGCCCATACGTTCCGATGTATTTTGAATTAATTCCAAACGGCTGTTAAAAACATCCCGTGCAATGATACTGCCTTTATTTTCCATTAACTGTGCCAAATGAGTTGTTTTTCCGCCCGGTGCCGCACACATATCCAAAACATGATCACCTGATTTCGGTGACAACAAACGCGCCGCCAACATTGCACCTTGATCCTGAATCATGAAAAATCCTTTTAAAAAAAGTTCATCTTTATGAATTTGACTTCCGAAAGCACCTATCTTTTGGAGGTTTAACGCATCCGGATCTAACTTTCCAGGTACAACTTCAATCCCTTTTTTAGTCAATTTTTCATTTAATTCTTCGCTTGATATTTTCAGTGTATTCACCCTAATGGTAAATGGCGGTTTTCCATTCATCATTGGTAAAAGATCTTCTGTTTTTTGAGTTCCAAAAGTCTCATAATATTTATACACAATCCATAATGGAATAGAATACCGCACAGAAAAAGCTTCTTTTTCATTATCGAAATCGTCAATTTTAAAAATACTGTCTTTCTCTTTGTTACGAAGTATATTTCTCAAAACACCATTGACAAATCCTTTAGCCCTTGGTTGCATTTTACCAATCATTGTTACCGCTTCATTGACTACTGCATATTCCGGTATTTTATCCAAAAAATAAATTTGATAAACAGCGGTCCTAAGGATCTCTAACACCTCAGGATCAAGTTTATCAAATGTTTTTTCGATATATCGAGAGAGGAGATAATCCAAATAAATTCTATTTTGCAGAGTTCCGTAAACAATATTTAAATACAGACCCTTATCTTCCTCTTTATAATCATTTCGGGCAAGTACTTTTTTAGTCTCCAAATTAGAGTAAGCACTTTCCTGATTAACTCTCAGCAGTGTTTTTACTGCTTGTTCACGAATTTTCATAATATTTTCAATCCCTGTTTCGAAGTGCAATCAATCTGAATAAGTTCAGAAATGCCATCAGTGTACTGGCTACATAAGTCAGTGCTGCTGCTCGCAGTACCTTTTGAACACCCACTTCTTCACCGGGTTGAATAATATTATATTCTTTCAATGAAGCAACCGCACGATAGCTAGCATTAAACTCTACCGGTAAGGTGATGATATAAAAGATCAATGAAAAAGCAAATAACCAGATTCCAAAATCCATTAACAAAAGTCCCCATGATGAACGACTTCCACCAAATATAATGCCTATAAAAAACAATGGCCAGGCCGCATTTGAAGCAAAATTACAAACCGGAACAACCGCACTCCTAAATTTGAGTGGCCAATAACCGTCAGCATCTTGGAGCGCATGACCGGTTTCATGGGCAGCAATTCCTACTGCAGCCAAAGTGCTCTTATCACCTACTCCGGTTGAAAGTCGCATTACTTTCCCTCTTGGATCATAATGATCGGTTAATTCACCTGCGATTCCTTCAATACCAACACTATTTAAATGATTAGCATCTAATAATTTTCGTGCCGCATCAGCACCCGTCATTCCCGTTTTCGTTGGAACACGACTATATGTTTTATATGCTTTGCTAACCTGATACTGGGCATATGCTGATAAAATCAACCCCGGTATCAAAATCCACATACTTGTCCACCAGCCCATTTTGTTTTCCTCACATTTCTTAATTGTTTAGTTTTTTATTATAACAAAACTCTCTAAACCTAAACTTAAATCGTTAGTTTAAGACCCGTCCAACTTGCATTGTATTACCTCTAAAATAAACGTTAGATGCCATTCTCTTTTTACCGGCTGTTTGAATCGTTCCAATATTAATAGCTCCATCAAATGTTTTAACGGTTAATCCGTCTTTAACATCTGCTGTAAGAATTGTTCCCGGTTTTTCACAACCTTGCCATTCAATAAATTTTGGATCAAAGCATTTTACCTTTTCTGCTTGATATAATGTATAAGCACCGGGAAATGGATCAGTACCGTTAATACGTCGAATAATTTCAAACGTGGTTCCATTCCAGTCAACTTTACCTGTTTCTTTATCCACTTTGTCAGCATAAGTTGCCAATACTTCATTTTGCTTTTCAGGTATAATGGATCCTTTTACCAAGCCTTCAAGGGTCTCAATTAAAAGTTCCGCTCCCTTTTGAGCTAAAATATCATGCAGTATACCAACCGTCGTTGTTTCATTGATTGGCACAACAACTTTTGAGAGCATATCTCCGGTATCCATGCCAATATCCATTTTCATAATGGTGACACCCGATTCTTTTTTGCCATCAATAATAGCATGATGGACTGGTGCCGCACCCCTGTATTCTGGTAAAAGTGAACCGTGAATATTAACAGATCCCATAGGTGGCATCACTAAAATTTCTTCGGATAAAATTTGTCCGTAAGCAGCCACTACAAAAACATCTGCTTCTAGTGCCCTTAGTGCTTCGACAGCTTCTGACGTTTTAATTTTTTCCGGCTGCATCACTGGAATTCCTAACGCAATAGCTCTTTGCTTAACCGGTAAGAATTTAATCTTTTTTCCCCGTTGATTGGGACGGTCCGGCTGCGCAACCACTGAAACAACTTGATACCCTGATTTTACAAGCTTCTCAAGCGCAGGAACTGCAAAATCGGTTGTTCCCATTAAAACTACTTTTAATGGTGTCATTTGATGACCCTATCTAAAAATACAATACCATTCAAATGATCAATCTCATGGCAGGTAGCACGAGCCATTAATCCGTTGCACTTCATTTCATAACGTTCTCCATCCATATCTGTGTATTCTACCATCACAAATTCAGGACGTTCTACTTTTCCGGATTGATCTGGAAAACTCAGGCAGGCTTCTTCTTCTATTACCGAACCTTTTTGTTCTTTAATCAAAGGATTAATCAATGTAATCGGGCCTTCGCCTATATCAATAACTATTATTTTTTTCAAAACCCCAACCTGAGGTGCCGCAAGACCAACTCCATCTTGATCGTACATTGTATCAAGCATATCTTTTTGCAGTTCAATGATACGGTCATTTATTTCAGTAATCTCACGCGTTTTTTTTCTTAAAATTGGATCATCATCAATTCGCATATTTCTAATCGCCATTTATAAAACACTCCTTTTTACAATGTTACCGGAGGATCAATCTCTATAGAAACTTTTGATTCCAAAGCTTCAATCTCTCCTGTTTCCAATATTTTCTCAATTATTTGATAAAAAAACCTTAAATATTTCGTTTTTAGAACAATTTTCCAACATGTTTGACCATTTCCTTTAATAAATCCTGATAAAACAGGTTCAAAAATTTTAACTTTATCTTCACCGTATAAGTGATTTATCCGATATAAAACTTTGTAAAAATTTTTACTGTCAGATCGAACCCAATCGCTCTCCGGATGAAATAAACTGAAAAGAATAAGATGCTGAACCGGAGGGTACCCCAATAAAGAACGATATATTATTTCATTATCATAAAAAAAGTTAATGTCATCTTTGATCAATGCTTCAACCGTTGAATTTTCCGGCTCATAGGTTTGAATCAAGCGAACACCATCCGTACGATCAACACGCTTTAAAAATTTACAATAAAGCTGATAAGCATTTTCTGATGAATTATAATCGCCATGATTCAAATCGCTATCAATAAGCAATGCAGCACCAAGACCAACGTTGGTATATTTAAAATTCCCCAACATCATTCGTGTGCCAAGAACAATATCCCATTGCTTCTGAAAAAGTTCATCATTAATGCGTTTAAACGTCTCAAGATTTGGCACGGTACTACTGTCTAATTTAAGAATACGTTGTTTAGGATATCTTTTTTCAAGAAGCTGTTGTACCTGGTCAATACCAAGCCCGAGTTCTTTCATTTTCCGCTTGGAGCATGAAGGACAAACATGCCTATTCCTTTTTGTGTAACCACAATAATGACACTTTAAAACGTCATTACCCGTATGATATTTTAAAGCAACACCACATACTGGACACTTTTCAACATATCCACAATTTCTGCAAAAAACATAACTGGCATAACCGCGTTTATTGATCATCAATAATGCTAATTTTTGCTCACTCAATGCCTTATCCAGTTCTTTTTTTAATCGCACACTCATAAAATCATAATTACCGTTTTTCATCTCTTGTTGCATATCGATGACGTCACAATAATTCGGTCTTTTGGTTTTTACCAATTCCTCTAAAAATGTTGCAGATGACCACTGCTTCTTTTTTACCTTGTACAAAGCCGTTACCGATGGAATCTCATCGCTGATTACTAAATCGGCCTCACAAAGTTCTGCATATTTTTCAGCAACATCAACGGTGTTATATTTAGGCATGGACACCGCATAATAAGAAAGATCACGCTCTTCCTCTACAATAATTAAGCCTAAATCCCTCATTGGCATAAACATTGCTGCCCTTGAGCCAACTAGCACTTTAATCTCACCGCAACGAATACGTTGAAAAAGTTGATATTTCTCTTTCTGATTCATTTGTCCATGATACAACGCTACAACATTTCCAAAAAAACGATACAGCTGCTCTTTTTTTTCAATCGTTAATCCAACTTCCGGAAAGAGCACCAATGCTGTTTTTTCGTTTTTTAAACATTCCATAATTATTTTACAATAAACGTTAAATTTTATAGTCGAATGACTTTCATTGATGAAGCAAATTTTTTTTTCATTTTTAGAATCACAGTAGGACGTATAGAGATTTTCTTCCTGAACGGATAAATGAATCGGCATTAATGAATCTTCATTTTTACAAAATACGCCGGTATCTCTTTCATAAGCTTCAATGCACCCTTTTTTCTCAAGCGAACGGATACTACTCCCCACTTCACCCAAAAGATCTCTTAGTTCTTTACGTGTATAATCTCTATTTTTAAGCATCAACAAAATTTTAGCCTGTACTTTACCCTTAACTTTTTCCGTTTTCAAAAGTCGATACACTTTTTCTTTAGACCTATACGTTTCAAAGGAAATAACGGTTTTACGCGGGTCTTCTTCTGATGCTATCGATCGTTTAACAATTTTGACCGGATTTGCAAAATGGCTGAGTGCCTCATAAAATAAAGAACAATAATAACTTTTCATCCACACGCACAAAGCAATCTGTTCTTCTGTTAAAATGGGTTCTTTATCAATAATAGTCTTAATTTCTTTTATTTTATCCGGAAATTCGGTTTCATCTTTAATGTGAATAACAAAACCTTCTAATTGACGATTACCCCGCCCAAATCCTACTGTAACGCGGATACCGGGTACAATAACCGTCTCTTTATCTTCCGGAATTTTATAATCATAAGGCTGATCAATTCTTTTATTTTTTTGATTTAAATAAATCTCAGCAACTTTCACAGGTATTCCTACATATTTTCGGCCATTTCCGCCGTTGTTGCAACATTATCAATAATATCATCTTCCGGGAATACGGACTCCGTTTCCGTCACATTAACTTCATCAGCTGTTTCAATATTAACCGGACGTACTAAATCTTGAGAGATTTCAGCTGTGGCAATAGACACAGGATTATCAATCGTTATTTTGACCAGTGGCTCATCGCCTTCCACGATTTCCCGAGCGCGTTTGGCTGTTGCCAATACAAGCTCATATTTATTGTTTGCTTTCGCAATTAAATCGTTAAGTGCAGGATAACGCATACCCTTATTTGCATAGTTTTCAGTAATACTTGGTTTCATTCATTTACCTCCCTAGAATATCATAAACTTTATTTTTCAAACGTTCTGTTCTGCATTTTTCTGCAGCAATAATAGCTTCCACTTGACCTGCTGCCACATCTTTATCTTCATTAATGACGATATAACTGTAATCATCCGCATTGGTCATTTCATCATAGGCACAGTTAAGTCGCATCTCCATTTGCTCCTTACTTTCTGTCCCTCGCATCTCAATACGTCTGCGCAATTCTTCCATTGAAGGAGGCGCAATAAAAATATAAATGCCTTCTTTATAATTTTTACGTACTTTAGCTGCACCTTGAATGTCAATCTCTAATATAACATCATACCCTTGATTGAGTAATTTTTCAACATAATCCTTTTTCGTACCATAATAATGTTTATAGACTGTTGCGTATTCCAGGTATTGATTCTCTTTTATACGTTTTTCAAATAATTCTTCTGTAATATAGAAATAATCTTTTCCGGCTACTTCGTTTCGTCTCGGCTCACGTGTTGTTTCTGAAACCGAAAGTCTTATTTCCGGTCTATTTTTATTGACAATTTTGCAAACAGTGCCTTTTCCCGCACACGATGGTCCGGATATTACAATTAAAACACCTTTATCATGTTCAAAAAACTGCCCTTCATTTTTATTCATCTATATTCCTCCATTGTATTTTTAATGCATAACCCATTATTCGATATTTTGTACTTGTTCACGAATTTTTTCAATCTCACTTTTCACATCAACGACTAAATTTGAAATTTCAATATCATTTGCTTTAGAACCAATCGTATTAATTTCCCGATTAAGCTCCTGAACAAGAAAATCCAATTTCCGACCAACTGCTTCATCCGTTTCTTCTAAAATTCCTTTTAAACGATTGGTATGGCTGTTTAAACGTGTCAATTCTTCGTCAATCGCTAGTTTATCCGCCATAATCGCAACTTCTGTTAAAATCCGTTTTTCATCGATTTCTAAAGGTTCCGCATAATCAAGGATTTTTGCCCGAAGATCTGCTTGATATTTTGATATCATTTCCGGACTTTTTTGAGCAATACCAGAAACAGTCTTTTCAATTGTTTCACAGCGAGTGGCAATATCTTTATGTAAAGCACTCCCCTCTCTAGTACGGCTAGCATTCACCTGATCCAGTGCATCCTTGAGGATTGGTTCTAATTTTTGCCAAATTTGTTCGTAATCTTCATTTTCGTCCTCAAGGCAAACCACATCCGGAAATTTTGCAATTAAATTTAAATCCAAATTATCATTAATCATCGGGTCAAGGGTTTTTAAAGCATTCAAAATTTCAATATAATTTTTTGCCAACGCTTTATTATACACAATTCGTTTATTTTTTACACCCAATTCATTATATTTAATAAAAACCTCAATCCGTCCTCGTACAATTTTTTCACTGATTGCTTTTCGAATTTTTTCTTCCACGGGGTTTAGCGCCCGAGGCAATTTTAAGAAAAAATCCCTAAATCGATGGTTAATCGTTTTAATTTCAACGGAAATCTCCACCTCTTCATCACGATAATCTTTACGTCCAAATCCGGTCATACTCTTCATTACTATTTGCCCTCCATTTTTTCGGCATCTCGTACCGTCATCAAAAATATCAACGGTTAAATCATCACCCATTTGACAAGTACTCACTTTTCTATTCACTAAACCCATTTTGTGCAAAACTAATATCGCATGGATCGGAAAACAGCTTGATTATAATAATGGATCCATATACCATATTCTTCTGATGGTTCTGCTAAAATCAAACCATCCGCACCATACATTTTTACAAAGTTCATTCTTAAGCCTAACTTTCCATTTCCAATTATTTATAATATCATATCCAAAAAACTTCCAAAAGACAACCACTAATGTTAGAATTAATTGAAAAGATCTAAAAAAATGAAATAAACCGATTATTTTAACGATAAATAACGATATCACTCACCGGAGGAAAAAAATGGCATTTGACGGCATTACAACGAAACATCTGATTAGCGAACTAAAAGAAAACCTCTTAGAAGGGCGAATTCGCAAAATATATCAACCCGAAGCAGACGAAATTCGGTTTTTAATTAATAAAGGCCGTGATAATTTTAATTTACTGATTTCTGCCAATGCAAATAACCCACGTATTTATCTGACTAAAAAATTAAAAGAAAATCCAAATACCCCTCCCAATTTCTGCATGGTTCTTAGAAAACATCTGCTAAATGGGACTATTATCGACATCGTTCAGCATGAAACAGACCGTGTTATTGAATTTAGTATTTCCGGAAAAAATGAATTCAATGATGTCGTCATTAAAAAATTAATCGTCGAAATTATGGGGCGTAACAGTAACATTATTCTTCTTAATGATCAACTTCCCGATACCGAAAGCACACCGAAATCCGAAGCAGTTATTCTTGATTCACTCAAAAAAGTAGGTACATCGTCCAACCGTTACCGGCAGATTCTCCCGGGTCGATCTTATATTTATCCCCCCGAAAACGGACGACAAAATTTTTTAAATACCGATTCCGAACGCTTTTTTAAAATGGTTGAAACCAACAATGATTCAATCACTGAACGCTTTTTTGTTCAATGCTTTTTAGGATTAAGCCCCATTATCGCAAGAGAATTCTGTTTTCGTGCCGGTATCAATCCAGAATTAAAACTTAAAGAATTTTCTAAAAAACAGCTCCACTATTTATATCAAAGTTTTATCGAAGTTACATCAGAAATCAAAAAAGGTTCTAACCCTCAAATTTATTATTTTCACCACGAAATTGTTGATTTTTCAACCGTTAATCTCCATCATATGACTAATAATGAGGTATCCGCTTATTCTTGTCTTTCAGAATGTTTAGAATCTTTTTATTATATTAAAGATAAAAAAATCCGTTTTCGTGCCAAAAGTGCTAACCTTAAACATCAACTTGATACTATTTTGAAAAAAAATTATAAAAAACTTCAAAATCTTCATGAAGATATGGCAACTTCTAAAAAAAATGGAAAAAATAAACTTTTAGGTGATCTAATCACCACAAATATTTACTTAATCGAAAAAGGAATGACCAAAGTAGACCTCATTGATTACTCCGATCCTGAAATGCCAACCATTTCAGTTAATCTTAAAATTAATGAAAGTCCATCCCAAAACGCCCAGCGGTTTTATAAAAAATACAACAAAGGCAAACGGGCTCAAATACAATTAGCCGAGCAAATTACCGCCACCGAAGATCAAATTTATTATCTAGAAAGTCTTCTCAATGGTCTCGAGCAATCTACAGAGCTTACCGAACTCGATGAAATTCGTCATGAATTTCTACATTCCGAATTTAATAAAAAAGCTATGACGCCCAAAGAAGCCAAGAAAAAAATCGTCGCATCCAAACCCTTGCATTTCATTTCATCCGAAGGATTCCATATTTATGTCGGCAAAAATAATTATCAGAACGATTATATCTCGACAAAATTAGGTGTCGTCGAAGATTGCTGGCTCCATGTTAAAGATATCCCCGGATCTCACGTTCTCATCGTTGCTGACGGCCGTTTTATCACCGAAGAAACGCTTCTTGAAGCCGGCATGCTCGCCGCTTATTATAGCAAATCCAAAAATTCAGAAAATGTCCCTGTCGATTACGTCGAATTCAAATATCTTAAAAAACCTAAAAAAGCAAAACCTGGCATGGTTATTTTTACCAATCAAAATACCATGTACGTAACCCCGAACAAAGACAAAATAAATAAAATCGAACAAACAATCCTCATCTAAGCGTTAAATTTT
Organism: Eubacterium sp.; assembly: GCA_036642535.1. Classification (GTDB taxonomy): domain Bacteria; phylum Bacillota; class Clostridia; order Eubacteriales; family Eubacteriaceae; genus Eubacterium. Next base: position 43,949 of record JAVXTS010000001.1, read on the forward strand.
TCTCCCAAAGCCGGAAAAACTGCTTTATCACATGACACCTGTGATTCCATCGCCTATTTTTAGAACAGACAATCGCAGAACCAATGAAATCATAAAGTAAAAGCACTTTTTACCGGCATAACAGAAAAATCCATAAACGGATTCAGCGACGCCATTTCTTTATTCTTTAATCACTCTCAATTCATCAATTATATATTTAAATTCCTCTGGAACATCCACCCTAAATTCAACATATTTCCCCGTTCGAGGGTGTATAAATCCTAGTAATTCAGCGTGTAAACATTGCCCCTGAGTTTCAAAAGGATTTTTTTTATCCCCTTTATAAACAGGATCTCCGGCAATCGGATGCCCAATAGCTTGCATATGAACACGAATTTGATGTGTACGTCCTGTTTCCAGACGAAATTGCATTAAGGTATAACCTTCCACGTACCGCTTAATCACTTCAAAATGCGTAATTGCTTCCTTGGAATTCTCCTTAACTACCGCCATTTTAATCCGATCTTTAGGATGTCTGCCAATCGGCATATCAATCGTTCCTTTGTTGTTCTCAACAATCCCTTTAACAAGCGCTTTATATTGCCTTGTGATCGTATGCGCTTTAAGCTGCTCCACCAAATGATGATGCGCAGTATCATTTTTTGCAACCATTAAAAGTCCCGATGTATCTTTATCAATTCGATGGATAATCCCCGGTCTAAAAACACCGTTAATACTCGATAAGTGTTTTGTATGAAACATTAAAGCATTAACCAATGTGCCCGAAGGACTACCCGGGGCAGGATGAACCACCATGCCTTTTGGTTTATTAACAATAATGACATCCTCATCTTCATAAACAATATCTAATGGTATATTTTCAGGACTAATGGTACTTTCAACCGGATCCGGTATTTCAATCACAATTTTTTCGCCTTCTTTTAACTTATAACTTGCTTTCTTTACCGCACCATTTACTGTAATTTTTTTATCATGCAATAAGTTCTTAATATGCCCTCTAGACAATGTTGATTCCGTTGCTGCACAAAAAGTATCTAATCGTGTGCCTTCATTTTCATTTTGAACATCATAATTTTTTATATCCATCGTTATCTCTTTCTATATATATTTATTGACAAGCAACCGTATATTTCCTTTTTTAGTCACACCCTCCGCCCCGATAATCACAGCTTTTCCTTTACCTCTCAACGCAATAACATCGCCCTCTTTAATGCGATAATCGTTTTTAACAACCTCTTCATAGTTGACTCGAACTCGATGTTGTTTAATATAAGTAATGCTGTCTTGGCGTGAAAATCCCCATATTTTATTGATAATCCCATCAAGGCGATCGGATGCCACAACCAAATTCATTTCTTTAAATTTCAATTCAAAACTTTTAATTTCAGAACTTTCTACAATTTTAGGTTTAATCGTGCGCCCTTTGATTTTTACAAAATTAATATTGAAAAAATCTCGTAACCGTTCCGTAAAAATAACCTGAACTTCAGCATCATCCATACTAATATCCCCTAAGCATTCCCGTGTAATTCCCAAATGCATGAGCTCACCCAATACATTGCGATGATCCATCGGAAATTCTTTCTTAAAAGATACACCCAGAATCGGCCACTTAAGTTCTGAGCGTTCAACATAATCAGGATAAATGCAGAGCATCCTTCGTGCAGCATTTTGCATTCCGCCCCAAAACTGAAAAGGCTCTCCACTTTTTTTAAGTATTCGCTCCATCTTAGCTTGTATCGCTTCATCATAAAAATCGAAAAAACGGGGCTCATAATTTTTATGTGTCGCATTTTCCACACGTGCCAGTAGGAATTCATCTTTTTTATCCATATTAATCTCCATTTCCTATCGGTACACGCTACAACCCGTGTTTTCCAATATCCTGTTTTTAAATCAATTGATTTTGCAATTACAATGATCAATATTGCAATCAGATTATCTATACCGTTGAAAAATCCTAGAAAGCAAAAACAAACGGCGTTTCACTTCTAACAATTTAGAATAATATAAGAGCTGATATGCCTTCTGGGCTTATCAGCTCTTATTGATCGATCATTTAAATTTTAGTGTAAATCAACCATACCATTCTATTAAAAGATTGCCATAATAATCCATTTATAAAGTGGAAAAGCTGCAATCTGTATGATTAATAAAGCCGCAATCGCCGAAAAATCAATTGCTCCAATAACAGTAAACCGTCTAAGTGGTGAAAGAATTGGTTCTGTTAAAGTATAAACAAATCGCAAAATAGGATTATCCGGCTTTAAAGGAAGCCAACTTAAAAGAGCACTTGCAACCAACATAAATGAAATAAATTCAAAAAGATAATAACCCGCTGTCAATAAGATGCTTTCGATCATTCTGATTTATTGTCATCCCAATCTAAAATAGGGGAAATAATTTCATCATCATTTTTTTCCATTGTGGTCGATACAGAAACTTGTTTTGGTGCTAAAATAAAAACATTGTCTGCAATTCTATTAATAGAGCCATCCAATGCAAAAACTGCACCGTTTAAAAAATCAAATATTTTATGGGCATCTTCAAATTCAGTATTTTTAAGGTTTACAACAACCGTTTTATCTTCTTTAATCTTATTGACAATTCCGGGTGCGTCATCGAAACATTCAGGATCTAAAACCAAAACTTCCGGTCCGTCCCCAAGTCCAAGACTTGTGTGTTTGATCGGTTGTGTTCTCTTTGGTTTTGCTGCAAAGGATGTTCTTGGCTGTTCTTCAACCTCTTCAACTTCATCCTCGTATTCATCATCATATTGATCATCATCATCCATTTCCATACCGAATACTTTTATGATCTTATCTTTAAATTTTTCGTTTGCCATGTTGCCTCTCCTAACGATTAAAAATTTTTCTTCCGATTCTCACAATCGTAGAACCTTCTTCAATTGCAATTCGATAATCATCCGTCATACCCATGGATAAATACTGCATTTGAATATTATCACTATGGTAATCTGTTTCTATTGTACCATATATTTCTTTTAATTGCTTAAAAACTTTGTGTATTTCTTCATCTTTTTTTGTCATTGGTCCGATACACATTAACCCGCAAATTTGAACATGCAAATATGACGATGCTACATCAAAAATTTCTTTATATTCTTCTGCCAAAAATCCAGACTTACTTTCTTCTTCTGCCAAATTAAACTGAATTAAAACTTTTGTTACGACATTTTGCTTTTTGCTCTCTTTTTCAATTGTTTGAAGCAATTCCATTGAATGTACTGAATGAATCAAATCCACTTTTCCAATCAAATATTTGACTTTATTTCTTTGAAGATGTCCGATAAAATGCCAATGTACCGGTCCTTTAATTTCATCAACCTTCGCTAAAAACTCTTGAACTTTATTTTCACCTAAATTATAAATTCCCGCATCCACTACCGCTTGTGTATCTTCAATGCTGTGGTTTTTCGTCACACCTACAAATATCACATTTTCCGGAATTTCTTTCTTGATTGATTCTATATTTTCTGCAATGACACAATTTGTCATTTTCATCACTTCTTTCTTTAGAAATTAAGGATAAATTTTAATTGTCATACCTGATGAAAGGTTTTTATTTTTTTCGGAATCTAATGATAAAATAGCCATTCCTTTTTCATATTTATTGATATCAACTTCTATTAAATCCTCAAAATAACCCTTTTCAAGTGTCTTTACATAAGTTTTTTCATCTTTTTTAACAATAGCACTTTGAGGAACTTTATAACAATCAAATCGTTGAATATTAATCTCTGTGTTAATCATAATTTCATTGGAAAATACATTAACATAATCTCGAATCATCATTACAACAATTTTATTTTCCCCGTCATCAACAATATCAACAAGATACCCATTATAAAGATTTCCACCTTCTTTAAAAGAAAGTTTCGGATAATAACGCACTTGATCGACACGTTTTACTAAAAATTTATAATATTCACTATTTTTTTCCGGACCTCTAGTGCCCATATATTCCTCTTTATCCGCTAATACTTCTTCTTCACCATCAATAGTCGCTTTTTTAGGAATCGAGAAAGCGGCAAAAACATGGTCATTATTAACAATTTTAAGGACTGTTTCATTTTGTTTTTCAATTTTACCGGCTGTTTTTAAAAAATTAGTATCAATGTACGGTAGTGAACTTTCACTGATCACTTTTTCCATTGAACTCAGTGTTGTATAGACATATCCTGTGCTTATCATATGAAGCCCACTCAAAGTAACATCTCTGACTTGTCCGGTATTCAAATCCGAATATTCATTTTTTTTCGATTCCAGTTCGGCATTAGTCTCACCCATAAATTGAACAGAATCCAATAAAAATTCTTTTCGCTCTCGCTCGGAAGAGCCAAATTGAGTCGTTATTTTTGCCATACCTACATAATTTGATGCAATTTCATCAATTATTGATGGCCAGTTATTATAATATTGCTCCGTCATAATCTGATTGATTGTATCCATTTGATAATTTAAAAAATTTTGATTAACCACTTTAGGTGTGTTCGTCAGATTTGTATAACCATTTGTTTTTTCACCCTCCGGTAACGTTAAATCACTTTTAGAAAAATCATCTAATTGTATATAATCAATATCCTTAAAAAAGAAAAAATTCGTTTTATAAGGATTTGTATATTCTGTTTTTTCAATCAGCATTTGTTGCTTATTTCGATACGTATTTGATGCGACTATGACGACAATTAAAAAAAAACGATACCAATAATTATGTTTCTTCGCTTATTGACTCGTCGTTTTGACTCTCTTGTGTTTTGGCTCATTTTATTCACCTTTATCCATTAATTTTAGATATAAAAATGGTCTGAGTGAGAGGATTCGAACCTCCGGCCTCGTGAACCCCATTCACGCGCGCTACCAAGCTGTGCTACACCCAGACATTGAAATAATTATAGCGTTTTTTACATTTAATTTCAAGCTCAAATGACAATTTTTTTTAAAAATGAGGTATATCTTTAAACCATCTTTAGCTTTAACTCTAAAATCATTTATTTTCCCCAAAACATCTAGCTTTTTTCACTTTTTACAATCTCAGTAATGACCGGTTCGTATTTAGAATTAAATTTTCCTTTTTTATCAAAAGCACGAATGACCATATACATAATAATCGTCAAAATAATGCCACTGAAAAAGGGCACTATAACTTCGTCCCATCCTAATGATACTGCAAAAAAGTAACCCAATCCACAGCCTAAAATAAAAGCAATCAACGGAATACCATACATAATTGATGTTGCTTTTAAAACATTGGCAAATTCCATTTCAACCGCTACTTCATCTCCAATTTCAGCATTGATATCATTTCTTGCCAATGTTTCCATTGTCATTTTTTCTTTTCCAACCTGACAAGCGCCACATTCTCCACAAGCTGCATGACGTTTAATCTTAACTATTGCTTTTTTTCCGTTAAGTGTTTGAATAGTTCCTATTTCTTTCACATTAGTACCTCATCATTCTAAAAAAGGATACCATGATAATCATGATATCCTGATCTATCAATCGTATTTTAAAATGTTAGATTAAATCATCAATATTAATCCCTAAATCAATCAGTTGATCCAGTTCAACATCTGCCGGTGCATCACTCATTAAACAACCGTGATTTTGTGTTTTTGGAAATGCAATAACATCACGAATATTATCAATATCCAAAAGTAACATTATTAAACGATCAAGACCAAATGCTAAACCACCGTGAGGAGGTGTTCCGTATTTAAGTGCTTCCAGAAGGAATCCAAATTGGCTCCATGCTTGTTCCATTGTGAATCCCAATGCTTTAAACATTTTTTCCTGAACATCCTGATTATGGATACGAATACTGCCTCCTCCCAGTTCAACACCATTGACAACCATATCGTACGCATCGGCACGCACATCCGCCGGATTTGTTTCCAGTAAATGTAAATCTTCTTCAAGCGGTGCTGTAAAAGGATGATGTTTTGCCATATAGCGTCCGGCTTCCGCATCATATTCGAGAAGTGGAAAGTTAATGACCCATAAGAAATTAAATTGATTACTTAAATCATATTTAAGTTTTTTAGCCAATTCCAAACGCAATTGACCGAGGGCTGTACACGCAATTTCATGAGTATCGGCCACAATAAAGATCATATCACCAGGTTGAGCCTTCATTCGTTCAAAAATAGCGTTCTTTTCTTCTTCGGAGATAAATTTCAAAATTGGTGACTTCATTTCACCTTCAGATACGTCAATCCAAGCCAAACCTTTTGCTTTATAAATTTTAGCAAAACTTTCAAGATTTTTAATGGTCTTTTTACTGAGCTTGCCTTGGGCATCTTTTGCATTAATCGCACGAACAGAACCACCTTTTTTAATGGCACTTGCAAAAACTTTAAACTCACTCTTTTCAACGATATCTGAGATATTCGTTAATTCCATATCAAAACGGGTGTCCGGTTTATCCGAACCAAAACGATCCATTGCTTCCTGATAAGTCATCCGTTCAAAAGGTGTTGGTAATTCAATATCACGAATTTCTTTAAACACTTTAGCAATCATATTTTCCATAATCGGTAGAATATCATCTTTAGTAACAAAAGACATTTCCATGTCAATTTGAGTAAACTCAGGCTGACGATCTTGGCGTAAGTCTTCATCACGAAAACATTTTGCAACCTGATAATAACGATCCATGCCAGAAATCATCAGAATTTGTTTAAATAACTGGGGACTTTGAGGTAACCCAAAAAATTTTCCTTTTTGAACACGTGAAGGGACTAAGAAATCCCTTGCGCCTTCCGGTGTCGGCTTTCCTAACATTGGTGTTTCAATTTCACAAAAGCCTTCTTCTTTTAAAAAATTACGGGTGATTGCAGCTACTTTAGCACGCGTCATTAATGTTTTTTGATTTTTGGGTTTACGTAAATCCAAATATCTATATTTCAAACGAACCGCTTCATTCGTTTGATCATCATCTTCGATGTAAATAGGTGGTGTATCTGCCGTATCAAGAATTTGTATTTCTTTAACCATCACTTCTATTTCGCCGGTGGTCATTTTAAGATTTACATTTTCAGCACTACGTTCTGTCACTTCACCTTCAATACACAATACATATTCATTACGTACTTTTTCTGCTTCTGCAAATGCTTTTGCGCTGATTTCTTCATTGATTACCAACTGCACTTTACCTGAACGGTCTCTTAAATCAATAAAAAGAACACCACCTAAATTTCTTCTTGTATCAGCCCATCCTGATAATTTTACGGTTTTCCCTACAAAATCTTTACCCAGCTCTCCACAAAGAGCACTTCTATAGTAAGTTTTCATCTTTCCTCCTGATTCTTTATCTATAATAATGTCAAACTTTTTTCATATCTTAATATTATATAAAACGGACCGCCCGCCTGTCAAGTAATCTCCATTTTTGTTTTTTTAATTTTCTGCAATCCACGAAATTGTGTAGAAATTATTTTCAGGTATGAGTATTGGCGCTAATTCAATTTTTTTAAACCGTCCATTAATTCCCAGTTCCTGACAAGCTAAATCAAAATGGCACATTGCAATACCTAGATCAATACGATTCATACTTCTCGGTTCCGTTCTAAAAAAATGGATGCGTGTTTCTGTTCCGGTCTCTTCAAGTAAAATTTTCCAGGGCTGACAATTTCTAGAAGAGGGTGCAAGACGTATCATCTCGAAGGGAATTCCAAAGCGTCCGGCAGATTTTTGAGTCAGTGGCATATTCCATGAATCTTTAAAAAATAAAGTTTCATACTCTTTTCTTGAATGCTGTTTTGTCATTAAACTCATTGTTTTTGATACTAATGAAGGTTTTGTTGTTGCGGTTCCCACCGGTGACACAATCGGGAGCATTTCATTATTTTTTAACTCCACTCGATCAGCAAATCCACCTTTATTAAACGTACCGCCCAACCAACATGTTCCAAGTCCAAGTTGTGTACAGTATAAAATAACTTTCTCAAAGGTATATCCAAGCGTTTCTTCTGCCAACGGACTACGATCACAGATAACTACAAGAAATGCTTGTGGGTTTTTAATAATACCATACGTTCCAAGTCTTTGATTACCATTGCTGTTTTTATTTTTAAGATATTCAATTCTAATTTTTGCATCAAAGGGATGTTTTACATAACGAATATAATCCTGAAGCTGACCCTCTGTTGCATGGTTCATTGTACGTTTACCGTAACTCCGTATGGAACGACGAACTTTCATCGCTTCTATATTTGATTTTTTCATAGTGAACACGTCCTTTTCCGGTACTTACTTTCTTACACCTTAGAATACCACCAATCCATAAATATTTCAACACCGGACCTTTCTGCATCACTTTAAATTTTCTTTTTCATCATTACCCATTCTTCAACATTAACGTAACCCAAACGTTTATAATAACCTTCTGTTGCATTTGTTCTGAGTGTCAGTAAATAAATTTCTTCGACACCTTTATCTTTTACATATTGAACCATGGTATTGAGTAATTTTGTTCCTATACCCTGACCTTTTTTATGTGTATCGACACAAAATTCTTTGATCTGAAAAACCAGATATTCATCATTGTATTCATAATTACCAAGGATTAACCCTACCATATGGCTCTCATCATCATAGGCAACCATCGCATCTGCACTATTGTCGGAAAGCATTAACGTAAGCCGTTTTCGGGAACTTTTCTCTGTAAAATGATCATTCCATGGTGGTGCATTAAAAGCTTTTGTATAAAAAATAGCCGCTTCCTGCAGATGCTCCTTTATCATTTTTTCAAATCGCATTTTATTCCTCCACTAAAGTCTTTTATAAAAAAATGTTGATACTGACGCATCTTTTTTTGTACAATTTCTTCGGTTCTTTCATTATATGTTTTGATATCTTTCACTGTAAAAATACGATCAAATTGATCTATTTCCGGTTGATATAATTTACCTGACGAACCGGCACCAATTCCTATAATTGACTGCTTTTCTGCCATCATCAAAATATTATAAATACCTTCAAACCCTTGTTTACAATATCCTATATTTTCGCCATTTCCAAGCGTATATTTTTGCCGATAAAGATAGTAAGGATCATAACCGTTTTTTGCCAAACATTTTTTGATGCGGTCATAAAATATTTTAGAATAAAGATCTTCTATTCTAGTCCCATTTGCAACTTTAATAGCAGATCCCTTTTTAACCGATAAACTATGAACCGTAATATTTTCAGGTGCCATTTCAATCACACGTTCCAGTGAATACATAAAAGCCTCTTCTGATTCGTGGTTTAAACCAAGGATCAGATCCATATTTATACTTTTAAACCCGACTTGCCTTATCAAATGATTCGTTTTCTCAATCTCTTCAGGGGCGTAATTTCTTCTCACCGCTTTTAATGTTTCGGCATTCATTGTTTGCGGATTAAGGCAAATTCGATCGACACCATATTTTTTTAAACAATGTAATTTGAAAATATCTGTTGTCTCGGGTCTTCCTGCTTCAAAAGTATATTCCCGTAAATGACTTAAATCAAAAGACTCTTGCAGTGCTACCAAAAGCCTTTCAACCTGTTCTACCTTTAAAATAGAGGGTGTACCGCCTCCAATATATAAAGTATCAACCATAATCCCTTCGGCTTTAAAAAAACGACTTGTTTCTCGAATTTCATAAAGTAAGTTTTTTAGGTATTCTTCAACAATTTCCCTTTTTTCATCTGCTACTGTTGATATAAATGAACAGTACGAACATTTTGCAATACATAAAGGAATGCCAATATAAATACTGATATTTTTTTCTTTTAAGGGATAAATAACAGACATTTCACGTTCTGCAATATTGGTAATCAATTTTATTTTATCATGAGAAGCCTTAAATTTATCTTCCAGTATTTGTACGGTATCCTCAGGTTTTAAACCACTTTTTAATAAATTATGTGCCATCTTTACCGGTTTAATTCCTGTCAAAATACCCCAATCTAAAATTACATCAAATAATTCACTCAAAAATAGATAAAGAAACCCTTTGAATAAATGTTTATCAAGGGGTTTCTCATCAAAAGTATATTTTTTTTGAAGAACCATTTTATTTTTTTCCACCGCAGTCAGCACTACTTGATGCTCTTTTAATTCAACGTCAATACGTTTTTCAAGGGGTTCATTAAAAACAACCTGTATTTCAGGTTGAAATTGCTGATATAACTCAAAGCAGGGATACTCATACAAACGATCCTCTAATGTAAAACTCAATTTTTCCAAAATCTAACCTCTTTTAATAAAAGGATTTCGTGCTTTTTCATAAGCAATATCTGTATCTTCACCATGTCCCGGTAAAACAGTCATATCACTATTATAATGTACCAATTTATTTAAAGAATCCATCATTTGACCATAGTTTCCACCCGGAAAATCAGTTCTTCCGATAGAACCTTGAAACAAAGTATCTCCCGAAAAAATAACATCATCCGCAATAAAGCAACAGCTTCCTTCCGTATGACCCGGTGTATGAAGTGTTTTAAACGTAATCTCCGGACTAATTTTAATTTCATCACCATCGTGAAGTAACACATCTGCCGGTGCTAAATTCATCGGCTTTCCAACCATTGTAGAAAGATTTTTACCGGCAGACGTTAAGGTATCCGCATCATCTACATAAATATAAACTTTTGCACCCGTTAACGCCTTTGTTTTTTCCAAACCGCCAATATGATCAAAATGACCATGTGTCAACAATATCTTATCAACTTTTAAACCATGTTTATTGACTGTTTCCATAATCCGGTCATCCTCAAAACCCGGATCAATAATAACAGCATCTTTTGTATTTTCATCCCAGGCAATAAAGCAATTTGAAGCCATAGGACCAACAACTAATTTTACGATTTTCATTTCTGTCTCCTCTAAAACTGTTTTTCGCTATCAAGCAGAATCGTTACCGGGCCGTCATTTACAATCGTTACTTCCATTTCTGCCTGAAATTCTCCGGTTTCAATTTTAGCAACCGGTTCCTCTTTAAGTTTTTCTAAAAATTTTTTATATTTTTCTTTTGCCGTATCAACTGCTCCGCTTCGGCTAAAACTCGGTCGTCTTCCTTTACGACAATCACCATATAACGTAAATTGTGAGATAACCAAAAGTTCACCTTCAACATCCAGAAGTGACTCATTCATTTTACCTTCTTCATCTTCAAAGATACGTAAATGAATGGTTTTTTTTATAATATAGTCAATATCCTTGTCTGTATCATCTTCCTTTATAGCCAGTAATAAGTTAAGACCCTTTTTGATAGATCCCACAACTTTTCCGGCAATCTTTACCTCTGAAGATTTTACTCGTTGAATAACTGCTCTCATACGCTCTCCTATACACGATGAATATTAATGATTTCAGGAATCTTATTCAAATTTTTAATCAAAATATTAAGTTCTCTTTTTGTTTTAACTTCAAACGACGCCGTAAAAAAATCACATTCACCCTTTTCACTTCTGGCTGTCAATGCCGTCAATGGAATATTCATTTCAATAAATATTTTTGAAATTTCAATCAATAAGCCTTGCTTTTCACGCGCTTTGATATGAATTTCTGCGGTGAAAGACCCACCCACTCCAAATTTATTCCATTCAACTTCTACAATACGACTGGTATCAGTCATATTGAGCACATTCGGACAATCCGTTCGATGTACTGAAATACCACGAACAGCGGTAATATAGCCTACAATTTTATCTCCAGGAACCGGATTACAGCATTTTGAAAAGCGAACATCAATGTCATTATGACCGGCAACGATAATACTGCTATTTGATTTTTTTTGTTTTGTTGGCTTTTTAATGACAACTTCTTCTTCCTCTTTCGGAAATTCGTCTGGAAACAATAAATGCATTTTTTGCAAAATCGTTCCAATTTTAATGCCACCATATCCTATTGCCGCATAAAAATCATTGATACTTTTATATTCCATTTTACTACTAATAACATCAAGTTCACTCATATTCAAAAGTTTTGTTTCCTGAAGACCATTTCGCTTGATTTCTCGTTCTAAGAGCATTTTACCCTTTGCAACATTTTCATCTTTTTCTTCTTTTTTAAAGTATTGACGAATTTTATTGCGTGCATGAGCACTTTTGGCAAAATTCATCCAATCCCGACTGGGACCATTAGAATTTTTAGACGTCATGACTTCAACAATATCACCATTATTGAGTGTATAGTTTAACGGAACAATCTTACCATTTACTTTGGCACCCACACAAGAATTTCCCACATCACTATGAATGCGATAAGCGAAATCAAGGGGACAAGAGCCCATCGGTAATTCAACCACTTTTCCCTTTGGCGTAAACACGTAAACTTCTTCATTCAAAAGATCTACTTTGATTGTTTCAACAAGATCATTTGCGCTATCCAGTTCACTCTGCCATTCAAGAATTTGGCGTAACCATGACATTTTATTTTCATATTTTAATTCTTTGTTATTACTATCCGTTATACCTTCTTTGTATTTCCAGTGAGCCGCAATACCATATTCTGCCGTTTCCTGCATTTCTTTGGTTCGAATCTGAATTTCAAAAGGCTCTCCGCTCGGACCAATAATTGTTGTATGAATTGACTGATACATATTTGGTTTTGGCATTGCAATATAATCTTTAAAACGACCGGGAATCGGTTTCCATTGTGTATGAACAATTCCTAAAACACCATAACAATCTTTAACACTATCTACAATAACACGCACAGCAACTAAATCATAAATTTCATCAAAGTTTCGATTTTGCGCTTTCATCTTTCGATAAATCGAATAAAAATGTTTTGATCGTCCATAAATTTTTCCTGAAATACCTACTTCACCAATTTTTTTCCTTAAAATTATTATTAATTTATTAATGTAATCTTCACGAACTTGTTTTTTTGTTTTTACTTTTTTAACAAGTTCATAATACCCTTCGGGATCAAGATATTTTAATGAAAGATCTTCAAGTTCTGCTTTAATAGTTTGAATTCCCAACCGATTAGCAATAGGTGCGTAGATATCCAAGGTTTCCCTTGATTTTTCAATCTGCTTCGATTCTCGCATATATTCAAGGGTTCGCATATTATGTAATCTATCAACAAGTTTAATTAGAATAACTCGAATATCTTTTGACATGGCCAAAACCATTTTACGTAAATTTTCTGCCTGGCTCTCTTCTTTAGACTGATAATCAATACGACCTATTTTAGTAACACCTTCAACAAGATCTGCAACTTGCACATTGAACATATTTTTAATATCATCGTAAGTATACTCTGTGTCTTCTATGACATCATGAAGAATGGCCGCAACTATGGTTTCAGTATCCATTTTATACTCTGCTAAAATATATGCAACTGATACTGGATGAATAACATAATCTTCACCCGATAAACGTTTCTGACCTTGATGCGCATCATCTGCAAGTTTATAAGCCTTCACGATCATATCCGTATCTGCATTTGGATTATTGAACTTCACGAGTTTTATGATGTTTTCAATTTTATTGTTTACTGTTTCATTCGCCATAGTATTGCCCCACCTTTAATGTATTTCTTATCCTTTTTAACTACGGACGGTCAAAGACCATTTTCATAATATAATCCATACTTTTTATATCGGATACTGCACAAGACTTGAAATAAAATAGTCTTTTAATAATTCTCTTCCATTTAAATCTGTCAACTCAATCAAGAACAATGCTCCACTAACTTCGCCACCTAATTTTTCAACTAAATTAATTGCCGCCTTCATTGTTCCTCCAGTTGCCAACAAGTCATCAATAATAACAACACGATCTCCCGGTTTAATGGCTGTTTTCTGGATTTCCACAATATTTGTTCCATATTCAAGAGAATATTTTTCCGAAACAACTTCACCCGGTAATTTACCCGGTTTTCGTACAGGCACCAAACCAACATTTAAAAGATAAGCTAACGGTGTTCCAAAAATATAGCCTCTTGCTTCCGGAATGCAAACTAGATTAACATCTAAAGCTTTTGCTATTTTATAAAATTCATCAATAACATGTCTGAATGCTACGGGATCTTTAATCATACTATTAATATCTTTAAAACTAATTCCTTCTTCCGGAAATCCTTCAAATACATCAATTTTACTTTTAATATCCATTTTAATTTTACCACTCCATTTATTTCATTAAAATTTATTTGTTAAAATTCTCTTTAATTTTACCATTAAAGGTGTTTTTTGAATATCTTTTTTTTCATCTGTTTTTAAAATCTCAACGGAAAGAATACCTTTTCTTAATTTAAAACGAATAAGATCTGCTTCAGACAAAATATTAAGTCCTGCCAATATTTTGAAAATATTCAAAGACTTAAATTCACGAACGATCCGATCCATTTCGATTGCTTTCCCATTCACTTGCCGCATAAGATTATAAATGAGTTTTATGTCTTCACGATCCACCTTTATGTCTTTATAATCTGTTTTAGATAGACCTAACTCCGGCAAATGATCCGGATCAGCCTTTTTAAGTTCTTCTACTAGATTCCATGCTGATTGATTGTGGTAAAAAGGCGATCGTTTAATATCTTTTACTAATAATTGTACGCTTTTTACGTCACGAAAGCAATTAAATTCTGGTTTACATAAGATAGAAAATTGACCTTCTGTTCCTTCATCAACAATAGATCCCATTCCAAAACCAACACAACGATAAGGGGGAACGGAAAACATCAAATGCGTGTTCTCTTTTCCCATTTTTTTTGCATTTTTTAAATTAAGACTTTCCAGTTTAAAAACCGGTCCCGGATTACCAACACCAAAAGGTTCAAACTGTTCTAAATTTTCAACCAGTTCATCACAGATATCATCCAATGTCATCACTGCATCATAATAAACCGATTTAACCAATAAATTTTCCAGTTGAGTTGATTGAGCATAAGTATTAATACGCTTCTCAAAAGTAGAGAAATCATCTGCCTTCATACTAAACCCTGCTGCTTGTTCATGACCACCAAAACTTAAAAATAAATCCGAACAACTTTTTAAGGCTTCAAAAATATTAAAACCCTCAACACTTCGACAAGATCCTTTTCCAACACCCTTTTCATCAACTCCGATAACAACCGTTGGATGATACCAGATCTCTTGAATACGACTGGCAACAATGCCGATTACACCTGAATGCCATCCTTCTCCCCAAATAACAATAATTCCTTTTTCATCTAAATGACGAGTTTCAACCTGAGCTTTTGCCTGTTCAAAAATTGACACTTCAATTTCCTGACGCTTTTTATTTTCCATACTTAAAAATTCGGCAATCTCTTTCGCTTTATCAGCGTCTTCGGTTAAATAAAGATCAACCACCTTTAACGCTTCACCCAGTCTACCGGCCGCATTAATTTTAGGAGCTAAGATAAAGCCTATATTTCCGGCTGAAACCTGTTTAAGCTCACTAACGTTAATTAAGGCACTAATTCCCTTATTGATCGGATAATGATTAAGGGATTCTATTCCCAATGATGCAATAATTCTATTTTCACTTTTCAGTGGCACAATATCTGCCACCGTTGCCATAGCTGCCATTTCAATATATTCCTGCATATCCGTATCATGGTTAAGAGCCATATCTAATCCTTGGATCAGTTTAAAAGCAATACCTGCTCCACAAAGCTCTGAAAACGGATAATTGGAATCTTCTCGTTTAGCATCAATTACAGCTAATGCTTTAGGAATCTCACCTTGACATTCATGATGATCGGTAACAATAACATCAATACCCTTTGCATTACAGAAATCAATTTGCTCATGGGCAGCAATTCCGTTATCCACCGAGATAATTAAAGTAGCCCCTTTATTAATCACTTTTTCAAGTGCCGGAATATTCATACCATAACCTTCTTTTAGACGATTTGGTATTTCATAAAAAACCTTCATTCCCTGTGATCTGAGGTACTTTGTCAAAATAGCAACGGCTGTGGTTCCATCGGCATCATAATCACCATGAATGCAAATGAATTCATCCTTTTCTTTTGCTTTAAGAATCCGTTCAATACCACGTTGCATATCTGGCAAATCAAAAGGATCATAAAAATCACTGGTATCAGGTTCTAGAAAAGCCATTACTTTATCCGCTGTATCATATCCACGTTTTATTAAAAGTTTAGCAGAAAGAGGGGTTAGTCCACAATCCTCAGTCAATTCTGTTTCTGCTTCTTTTTCAACCGTTATTTTATCTTTACGCTCTTTCCAAATTGTTTTTACCATTTTTTCCCCTGAAAAGAATGAGGATTAAGCCTTCTCATTCTAATATAATAAGCAAAACCGAACAGAAATTTCTGTCCGGTCTCATTTTTTAAACCTGTGGTTGTCTATTTTTCCCTTTAACGTGTTTCTTATCTACAGGTTTTTTCTTTTTCCTATGTGTCCCTTTGAAGTTTGGAAACTTTTCTTGGAATACTTTCCATAAAGGACTGGCAACAAAGATCGAAGAATAACAACCACTGAAAATACCTACAATAAGCGGTAATGCAAAACTTCTAATAGCTTCAACTCCAAAGATATACAGTGCAAGAATCGCAATTAACGTAGTTGCAACCGTATTGATACTTCGTTTCATCGTTTGAGAAATACTGACATCAACCAGTTCTGTTAGATCCGTCATGCCCAAGCGCATTTCATTTTCACGAATACGATCAAATACAACGATGGTATCATTTATTGAATACCCTAAAATCGTCAGAATTGCGGCAATAAACGGTGCGTTGACTTGGATTTGGAATAAGGCGTAAACCCCAATAACAATGGTAATATCATAGAACAAGGCAATAATCGCCGACATTCCAAATAAAAATTCGAATCGGAATGTAATATAAATTAACATCAGTACCATCGCTACGAGTGATGCCAAAACAGCATTTCTGGCTGTTTCCGAACCGATTGTTGCGGTGACTGTATCAACCGAAATTAAATCTTTATCCTGCAAATTATATTTTTCTTTAAATTGTTTAAAGAGTTCTTGCCGTTGATCGGTATCAAGACTTTCTTTTGTACTAATCACAATTTCTTCCTGTTTGTCGCCGGCATAGGTAATCTCTGCGCTTTTATCATATTTATCCATAATCTGACGCGTTTCACCCGTGTCAAACTTTGTATGCAGATCGATTGTAATAATCGTACCACCTACAAAATCAATGCCAAAATTCAACCCTCTAATAGCAAGAGAACCGATACTAATGAGAACAAGAGCAATCGCAATACAGAACCATAATTTACTTTTTTCAACAATCTTAAGTGTTTTTTTCATGCTTATGCTCCTTTCTTAAATACCATAGAATTTATTGCTGTTGACCAGTTCGGTATTAACCACCAATTTGATTAAATGTTTTGTGATCACAACTGCTGTCAGCAAACTGACAATGATCCCCAATACAAGTGTAATGGCAAAACCCTGAACGCTGCCACTGCCCATAAAGAATAGTACAAACCCGGCAATCAAAGTTGTCACATTTGAATCGATAATGGTTGTCATTGCGCGTTTAAAACCGGCGTCAATAGCCGCATTAAGTGATTTTCCTGAACGTGATTCATCTTTGATACGTTCAAAAATAATAACATTCGCATCCACAGCCATCCCAACCGACAAAATCATCCCCGCAATTCCGGGTAACGTCAGTGTAACGTTCATTAGAACCATTAACAATAGATCCACAATAATGTAGACAATTAATGCCAAATCGGCAATAAAACCAAGCCCTCTATAGAAAACAAGCATAAAAATTAGAACGGCAAGAATCCCGATAGCGCCTGCAAATATACTTTGATTCAAAGAATCCTGCCCCAAAGTCGGTCCGATAGTCGTTACTTCTAAGGGAGATAATTTAACAGGAAGTGCACCACCACGGATTAATTCCGCCAGATTTCCGGCTTCTTCCATATTTTCCATACCTTCAATCACGGCTTCACCATTTGTAATAGCTACATTAACATTCGGTGAACTAATGACTTCATCATCCAGTCTAATTTCTATTTTTTTATTTAAATATTTCTGTGTTGCATCTGCAAATAATTTAGTGCCTTCTTCATTAAATTTCAATGTAACAACTGCTTGTTCAATATTGTTACTGGTATTTTGCTGGACGGCTTTTGAATCGACAACATCTTTTCCTGTCAATATCACATTACCATCTGGACCAACAAATTCGAGTTGAGCTGTTTTCCCAATCATATCCAAGGCTTGCTGCTGATCCTGAACTGATGGAATAGATACACGGATACGGTCTTCACCTTGTTTTGCAACAGTAGCTTCACTAACGCCCATACTATCAACACGTTTTTTAATTGCTGCAACAGTACTATCCATTTTTTCGGTGGTAATACCACTATCATCGGTAGCTTCTGCTTGTAAAACAACATTAACACCACCGGTGAGATCTAGCCCATAGTGCACGTGATCCCCAATTTTACCTACATCATAAATACCAATATTTAACCCGTGGATCAAAATATAGCTACAAAAAGCTAAAAAGGCAATAAAAATAATCAATAAAATTGTACTTTTAGTTTTAACCTTTTTTTTCACACGTTTTCCTCCTTTGTACAGACTATCAAGTCTTTTTTTAGTGTATAAAACTATGCATCCGTTCTAGACGCAGTAAAAGTTCATCTTTTCCAAGAACATCCATAATTAAGGTTAAATCCGGTCCATGCATTTCGCCGGTTAACATGATCCGCGTAGGCATATACAGCATTTTTCCTTTAACTTTTTCCGCTTTATGTTCTTTCTGAATTTCTTTCAAAATAGACTGAGCACGTTCAGTATCAACTACATCACTTTCCGTTATTTTTTCAATAAGAGCATTATAAAGAATCGGTACTGATGCTTCCTTTAAAATATCCAGACTTTCTTTATTTGTAATTTCATAATTACGATCAAAAATCATTTTAGTTTCAGCTGGAACTTCTGCAAAAAAACTTAAACGTTCACGAAGAAGTTCTCCGATTTTTTCAAGCCACGGCATCCGTTCTTCAACATCTTTTTCGGTAATAAAACCTGCTTTTTTTAAAAAAGGAATCATACGCATTGTTAATTCTTCAATTGGCAATGCTTTAATATAATGAGCATTCATCCAGTTTAACTTTGTACGATCAAAAACAGCTCCAGATTTATTGATTCTTGATAAATCAAATGCTTCAATCAATTCTTCCATTGAAAAAATTTCGCGATCATCTTCCGGACTCCAGCCTAATAATGCTAAAAAATTAATTAATGCTTCTGGTAAATAACCTTTTTTGAGAAAATCGCCAACAGAAACATCACCCTGACGTTTACTCAACTTTTTATGATCATCATTTAAAATATTTGGTAAATGAACATATTGTGGCTGTTCCCATTCAAAACATTCATAGAGATAAACATGTTTTGGTGTAGATGGCAACCATTCTTCACCTCTTATAACATGGGTAATTCCCATTAAGTGATCATCAATCACAACCGCAAAATGATACGTTGGAAAACCGTCGGTTTTGATTAATACCTGATCATCAAGATCATTTGTATTCATTTCAATTTTTCCGCGAACAACATCATCAAAAGTTACCGTATAATTTTCCGGTAATTTTAAACGAACTACATAAGATTCACCTGCCGCAATTTTAGAGGCAACTTCCTCTTTTGTCAAATGACGACAATGCCCATCATATTTCGGCGTTTCGCCTGCTTCTTTTTGTTGATCACGTACTGCTTCTAAGCGTTCTCTTGTACAAAAGCAATAATAAGCCTGATCATTATCCAAAAGTTTCTGAATATATCGCTGGTAAATATCCAAACGTTCCGATTGGATGTATGGGCCACAATTTCCTTTTTGAATGATGTTCCCACCAGTTTCAAATAATCCTTCATCTGGTATAACTCCCGTAACGATCAGGGCGTTTAACAAATTTTCAACAGCACCTTCCTCATATCGCGTTCGATCGGTATCTTCAAGACGCAATAGAAATTGTCCATTATTTTTTTTAGCAAATAAATAGTTGTACAAAGCGGTCCGCAAGCTCCCTACATGCACATTTCCTGTCGGACTTGGTGCAAAACGGTCTCTAATCATTATATTCTCCTTTTAACATTATCAAATTAATTACATCATCTATAAAAATTATCACACGCTCATTATTATAACATTTATTATTGTTTTTAGCATGATTTTTTCATTTATTTTTAATAATTTCAGCATTACGTATCAGTGTTTCTTTTCCTCGCCATCCAGCAGCCGTATTACCGAATGTTTTTTCAAATTCAACATCACTTATTTTAATAATTTTATCTATATTGGGATAGACTCGATCATTCGTCACTTTAAAATCATTGGTTGTTTCCAAATTCTGATTATAGGGACACGCCAACTGGCAAAGATCACATCCATAAAGATAACAATCAAGCATTTTTTCCTCTTCTAATGTCAATTTTTTCTTCTGGGTCAAATAAGAAATGCAGCGTTCCGGATTAAGCGTATACCCTTCTTCTAAAGCATTATTTGGACAAGCTGAGAGGCAACGTTCACAATCACCGCAACGACTCTCCATCTGTTCAATTTTTTCATGCTTAATTTTCAGATTAATAAGCATTAAACCAATAAAAAAGAAACTACCATAACGTGGATTAATCAATGTATTATTTTTACCAAAAAATCCAAGTCCGGCTCTCCATGCTGTTCCACGATCAACTAATCGACTATTATCTACAAAGGCTCTATATTCAAACCCAGGTTCATCTTTTATCAAAATATTTCCAAGGCTGTTAATTTTTTCCATCACAACCTGATGATAATCTCTTCCCCAAGCAACTGACGCTATTTTTCCAAAACCTTTCATCACCTGTGGCTTAGGAATATTCTGATAATAAGGTACACCAATGACAACAATACTTTCTACTTCTTTAAAGGCTTTTTTGTAATCAATACGAATTTCCGGCGGAGTTCGTTCAAACGATGTACTCTTTTTCTGTTCTTTTCGCTCTTTAAGTTGAGGTAGACACTCATTCAAAGGCTCGGCACTGGTAAATCCCATTAACTCTATACCGATCTTTTCCCCCGCTAATCGTATTTTCTTTTCACTTAACACTTTATATCCTCACTTTTACTTATAAAATCTAAAAAGAGCAGATTTCTCTGCCCTCTTTTAAATCCTTAAAGTCTTTCTTCAATCACTGACCAAGCTTCTTCTTTTCCCAGCTTTTCAGATGCTGAAAAGAGAATAACATCACTTTTTTTTCTAAGTCCTAATGTACTAAAAACATTATCCAGTGCCTTTTTTTGTCTTGATCTTGAAATTTTATCAGCTTTTGTAGCAACCACAATAGGGTCTAAACCATAATAAGTTAACCACTCATACATCATACAATCATCTTCTGTTGGTTCATGGCGACTATCAATCATAAGAATAATCAATGCAATATTTTCACGGACCTGAAGATATTTTTCAATCATCTTACCCCATTTTTCACGTTCTTTTTTTGATACTTTGGCATAACCGTATCCCGGCATATCCACAAAATAAAATGCCTCATTGATTTTATAAAAATTCATCGTTTGGGTTTTACCCGGCTGAGAACTCGTTCTTGCCAATCCTTTTCGTTCGATCAAAGTATTAACAAAAGATGATTTTCCAACATTTGACCGTCCTAAAAGAACAATTTCCGGTAACTGATCTTCTGGATATTGTGATTCCTGTACAGCACTCATGACGATTTCGGCTTTGGTAACTTTCATTTAAGCTCCTCAAATACAATTTTTGTAACTTCTTCCATTTTGCTAACCGGATGAATCTGTAATGCATCTAAAACAATACTCGGTACTTCTTCCAGATCTTTTTCATTCTCCTTTGGAAGAATTATTTCTTTAATACCTGCCCGATGTGCTGCTGTCAATTTTTCACGTAGCCCACCAATGGGGAGTACACGACCTCTAATGGTAATCTCACCTGTCATTGCCAGATTTTGCGGAACAGATTGCCCTGTTAAGGCAGAAATTAATGCAGTGGTCATCGTAATCCCTGCTGAAGGACCATCTTTAGGAACAGCACCTTCCGGTACATGGAGATGAATATCATTTTTTTCATAAAAATCTTCTGGAATACCTAATATGTCAATTTTTGATCGAATATAACTAATGGCTGCTTTTACAGATTCCTGCATCACGTCGCCAAGCTGACCGGTAATGACAACCTTGCCCGATCCTTTAACAACAACAACTTCAATCTGAAGGGTTTCACCACCAACAGATGTCCATGCTAGTCCGTTAACTAGACCAATTTCTTTTGCATTATCAACGGTATCAAAAGAATAACGCTCCACACCTAAAAATTTATCCATATTTTTCTGTGTAACCGAAATAACCTCTTTATTATTTTCAACCATTTCTTTTGCCGCTACCCGGCATACCTGTGCTATTTTTCTTTCTAATTCACGCACACCTGATTCTCTGGTATAGTATCCAATAATATTTTGTAAAGATTTATGACTAATTTTACAATTACTCGGTTTTAATCCATGAATTTCCAATTGTTTGGGAATTAAATAACGTTTAGCAATTTCCATTTTCTCAGTTTCCACATATCCATTCACTTCAATAATTTCCATACGATCCAGTAATGGACGAGGAATCGTCGATAATGAATTTGCAGTGGTCAAGAACATAACATTTGAGAGATCAAAAGGAAGTTCCAGATAATTATCGGTGAATGTACTGTTCTGCTCCGGATCAAGTACTTCCAATAAAGCCGATGCCGGATCACCTCTAAAATCTTGACTTAATTTATCAATTTCATCCAACAAAAACAATGGATTCTTAGAACCAGCCTGTTTTAAATGATAAATAATACGCCCCGGTATTGCCCCAACATAAGTTCGACGATGCCCTCTTATTTCCGCTTCATCTCGCATACCACCGAGAGACATTCTCACATAAGGACGATTTAGCGCTCGGGCGATTGATTTAGCAATGGATGTTTTACCGACACCGGGTGGTCCTACCAAACAAAGAATAGGCGATTTCAAAGATTTCGAAAGCTGTAAAACAGAAATATATTCAAGAATACGTTCTTTTACTTTTTCAAGTGCAAAATGATCATGATCTAATATCCGACGTGCTTTTATAACATTAATGGTTTCTTCTGCCATTTTATCCCAAGGTAAATCCAAAACCCATTCAATATAAGTTTCAATAACACCTGCTTCAGAAGAACCCGATGGAATTTTATTAAGGCGATTGATTTCATTTGATACTTTTTCACGTACCTCCTCGCTCACGTCTAACAGATCTAAGCGATTACGATAATCTTCAATTTGTTCGATCACATCATTTTCGCCCAGTTCATCCTGAATAACTTTAATCTGTTCACGAAGAACATACTCACGTTGATTTTTATCAAGCTCTGATTTTACACGTTCATCAATATTTTGCTCGATACGGAGCATTTCAAGTTCACCGACCAAAACTTCATAGGTCACCATCAAACGTTTTTCAACATCTATTTCTTGTAGTATCCGCTGAGAATCTTTACTTTCAAGAACAAGATTTGCACAAATCAGATCAATAAGATTATCCGGATTATCCACTAACTCTAATGTAGAAAGTAAATCAGTTGCCATTTTACGTGTCATTGTCATATACGTTGCAAAGGCTGATCGAATCATTCGAATGAGTGCTTTATTTTCTTTTGTATCATAGTAAATACTGCGAATTGGTTTGTAAAGAACCGAATAAAAAGGTTCATATTGAACATATTCAACAATACTGGCACGTTCTTTAACTTCCACCAAAATCCGCATCAAATTATCCGGCATTTTTAGCATCTGTTTAACTTTTGCAAGACAACCAACATTATAAATATCTTCCGGCTCGGGCTCTTCAATACTTAAATCCTTTTGTTCCGTTAAAAAAACAATCTGATCCCTAGTCATTGCTGTTTCTAAAGCATTGATTGATTTATCCCGACCAATATCAAAATGAATAACCATTCCGGGGAAAACACTTAAACCACGCATCGGAATAAGTGGTAATCCTTCCTGTTCTGCAGAAACCTCGCCGGATACACCTAGCTGACTTTGAATATGATCATTTAATTTATTTTCTTCAGTTTCAATATTCATTTTATTGCTCCTTTCCTATAAATTCAAGGAATAATTTTTTGATTATAAAAAAAGCAATCCCTTAAGATTGCTTTTTACACAGGTATCTTAAGATACGCTGTTTCTTTCTTTTACATCGCGTACCATCTCAATGACAGGTTCTTCTAATTGCTCAACCACATCTTTCGTGATGATGACTTTTTCTATACCATCTTCTGAAGGAACCTCAAACATAATATCGATCATGATTCCCTCAATAATACCACGCAAACCACGTGCACCTGTATTATTGGCAAGTGCTTTCTTAGCAATTGCAGTTAAGGCATCTTTCTCAAATACTAGTTTAACACCTTCAATTTCAAACATTTTTTTATATTGTTTAACTAGTGCATTTTTAGGCTCTGTTAAAATACTCATTAATGCTTCTTCATCAAGACGACCCAATGTTGCAATAACTGGAATTCTGCCAATAAATTCAGGAATTAAACCATATTTCAGTAAATCCTGTGGTTCAATAATTGATAAAATGGCTTCTTCTTCTTTTTCTTGTATTGTTTTAATTGTAGCTCCGAAGCCAATCGAGCCTTTTTCCATTCTTTTTTCAATCACTTTATCCATGCCATCAAATGCACCACCGCAAATGAATAGAATATTTGATGTGTCAATTTGAATAAATTCTTGATGCGGATGTTTACGTCCACCCTGAGGCGGAACATTGGCAACAGTACCTTCTAAAATTTTAAGTAAAGCTTGTTGAACACCTTCACCACTGACATCACGTGTAATAGATGGATTATCACTTTTCCTTGAAATTTTATCAATTTCATCAATATAAATAATCCCCTTTTGAGCACGCTCAACGTCCATATCAGCTGCTTGCAACAATTTAAGTAAAATATTTTCCACATCTTCGCCAACATAACCGGCTTCTGTTAAGGAAGTCGCATCTGCAATAGCAAACGGAACATCTAAAACACGGGCTAATGTTTGGGCTAAAAGTGTTTTACCCGAACCGGTTGGTCCAATTAAAATAATATTACTTTTTTGAAGTTCAACATCATCATCCTGTTCAACAAGACTATTGATCCGTTTGTAATGATTGTAAACAGCGACAGCCAATGCACGTTTTGCTGGATGCTGTGAAATGACATATTCATCCAGTTTTGCTTTGATTTCCTTGGGTGTTGGTACATTTTCAAAATCAATTTCTTCCGGAACATAGTCACTTGCAATAATTTCTTCACAAAGCGCAACACATTCATCGCAAATATAAACTCCCGGACCTGCAACCATTCTTCTGACCTGTGGCTGACTTTTGCCACAAAAAGAACAGCATATTTGTTTTATTCCATCTTTTTCGTTAGACATACTATTTCCTCTTATCTTGACGTTATGATTTCATCAATCAAACCATAACGCATTGCTTCTTCAGCGGACATAAAATTATCTCGATCTGTGTCTCTGGAAATAATATCCAGAGACTGTCCTGTTCTTTCGCTAAGAATACTGTTCAATATTTCTCTGCTTTTAACAAGGCGTTTAGCGTATATTTCAACATCGACACTTTGTCCTTGAGCACCACCCAAAGGCTGATGTATCATAACCTCACTATTTGGAAGCGCTTTACGTTTACCTTTTTTACCGGCGGCTAATAAAAAAGCCCCCATCGATGCTGCCATCCCCACACAAAGGGTAGAAACATCACATTTGATAAAATTCATTGTATCGAAAATCGCAAATCCGGCGGTAATTGACCCGCCCGGACTGTTAATATAAATTTGAATATCTTTATCCGGATTCTCCGCTTCTAAAAAGATAAGCTGTGCAACAATCAGACTGGACACATGATCATCAATTTCCCCATCTAGGAAAATAATACGTTCTTGTAATAAGCGCGAATAAATATCAAAAGCTCGCTCGCCCCGTCCCGTCTGTTCAATAACCGTAGGGACAAGATTCATACTCATCATAAGAATGCCCCTATTTTACTTTCGCACTGTCAATGAGTAATTCAATGGCTTTTTTACGTTTAATATTCCCTTTTAAGTAATCAGTCATTCCTTCATCAACGGTTGCTTTATATTCATCGAAATCTTGTTTATAGGCATCGGCAAAAGTTCTGATTTCGTCATCAATTTCTTCGTCCGTTACATCTAATTTTTCTACTTCTGCAACTTCCCTTAAAACAAATTCACTTTTGATTTTTTTTTCAACATCCGGTTTTAAATTTTCTCCAAAATCTTTTGCAGTTGTTCCTGTATATTTTAAATAATCCTCAAAACTGATGCCTTGATCTTCCATCTGGCGTGCATAACCATCGATTGTTCCATCAACTTCTTCTTCAATCATTAAATACGGAACATCAACTTCTGCATTTTCAGCCGCAAAATCTAAGACTGCAATTTCTGCATTCCTGCGCAATTCCTGGGTTTTGGTCTCTTTTAACTTAGCGGCTGTATCTGCTTTTAATTCTCCCAGTGTATCAAATTCACTAACATCTTTCGCAAATTCATCGTCTAATTCAGGCAATTCTTTAACTTGAACTTCGTTGACTTTAACTTTAAAGATTGCTTCTTTTCCTTTTAAATCTTCAGAATAGTATTCTTCCGGAAAAGTTACTTTTACATCAATCGAATCACCTGTTTTTATACCAACAAGTTGTTCTTCAAAACCTGGAATAAAGCTGTTGCTTCCTAATTCTAAAGAATGACCTTCTGCTTTACCGCCTTCAAAAGCTTCATCACCAACAAAACCTTCATAATCGATATTAACCGTATCGCCTAATTTAGCTTCTGCATTTTCATCAGTCACCATTCTTGCATTTTTTTCTTGCATTTTTTTCAATTCAGCAACAATGTCTTCTTCTTCAATAACGGCTTCTAGTGAATCAATTTCAGCCCCTTTATACTCTTTAAGAATAACACTCGGTTTTACACCAACTTTTACAATATAAGTAGCACCTTCTTCGTCCACTTTATCGATTTTATCAAGTGCAGGACGTGTTATGGGTTTAATGTCCGTTTCTTCAAGTGCTGATTTGTATGCATCCGGAAATGCAAAATCAATGGCATCTTCATAGAAAATTCCTTTTCCATAATAAGATTCAATAATCTTCCTAGGTGCTTTGCCTTTTCTAAAACCTTGTACAGAAAAGCGATTCTTACTTTTATTATAAGATTGCTTAATTGCTTTCTGAAAATCTTCAGCAGAGACCTCTATCTCAATTGTTACAATATTCTTTTCGTTACTCAATACTTTTGCGCTCATATTATCCTCCAAATAACTCTCTAATTATAAACATTCTCAATTTCACTAGTATAACATAGGAATAAATCCTTATCAAGCAAAAAAACCGTCATGCAAAGCATTTCGGTTTTTTAAATTAATTTATCCGCCAAGATATGCAGACCGAACATCATCATTCGTCAATAATTCAGTTGCTGAACCTTGCAATTTTATTGTTCCTGTTTCCAAAACATATCCTCGATTAGCAATACGAAGTGCTTTATTCGCATTTTGCTCAACCAGTAAAATCGTCGTTCCGGCACTATTGATCGTTTGTATCATACTAAAAATTTCATCAACCAAAATTGGCGCTAAACCCATTGAAGGTTCATCCAGTAATAAAAGTTTTGGTTTTGTCATCAGTGCACGTCCCATGGCTAACATTTGCTGTTCTCCACCGGATAATGTACCTGCTACTTGCTTATACCTCTCTTTTAATCGTGGAAAATAATTATACACCATTTCCATATCTTGAGCAATTTCGCGCTTGTCTTTACGAATAAAAGCACCCATCACTAAATTTTCATAAACCGTCATTTCTGCAAAAACCTGCCGACCTTCCGGTACATGGGCAATGCCCAAATCAGGAATTTGGTATGGCTTTATTTTACTGATATCTTCTCCGTTAAAAGAAATAATACCTTTTTCGGCTTTTAAAAGCCCCGAAACAGTTTGGAGCGTTGTTGTCTTTCCTGCACCATTTGCCCCGATCAACGTGACAATTTCACCATCATTTACTTCAAAATTTATCCCTTTGATCGCATGAATTTTTCCATAATAAACATTTAGATCTTTTACTTTTAGCATAGATGCCTCCTAATCTCCAAGATAAGCTCTGATAACTTCAGGGTTATTTTTAATTTCATCCGGTGTACCTTCTGCAATAGTTTTGCCATAATCAACAACAATAATTCGTTCACAAATGCCCATCACTAAATTCATATCATGTTCGATCAAAAGAACTGTAATATCAAATTTATTACGGATAAAATGGATGGTTTTCATTAATTCTTCTGTTTCGTTGGGGTTCATTCCAGCCGCCGGTTCATCTAACATCAAAACCTTCGGATCGGACGCAAGTGCTCTGGCGATTTCAAGTTTACGTTGCTGTCCATATGGAAGATTCCGTGCTTTCGTCTGTTCATATTCACCCATATCAAAAATTTCAAGAAGTTTTTTACATTCTGTATAGGCTTTTTTTTCTTCTTGCCAAAATTTAGGCAGTCTAAAAAGACCTTGAAGCATATTGTAATGAATAAAATTATGATATGCAATTTCGACATTCTCAATAGTTGTCAAATCTTTAAATAATCGAATATTCTGAAAAGTCCGTGCAGCACCCATCTGAACAACTTCATGAGAATGTTTTCCCACAATACTTGCACCACCAATATTAATTTCACCTTCTGTTGGTACATATACACCCGTTAAGGTATTAAAGATCGTTGTTTTTCCGGCACCATTCGGTCCAATTAAACCGACTAATTCATTTGAATTCAAGGTTAAGTTAAAATCATCAACAGCTGTTAAACCACCAAAACGCATCGTTACATTTTTCGCTTCTAAAACTGCCATTATGCATCCTCCCCATCAAGTGAATTTTTAGTTTTTTTTCTATTTTTTAAATTTTCAATAAATTGTGTCAACGAAAATTCATAACGTCCAAGCATTCCTTGCGGTCTGAAAATCATCATGATAACAAGTGCTAATGAGTATACCAATAAACGATATTCTGAAAATTGACGTAAAAGTTCAGGTAATACCGTCAATACAATTGCCGATATAATTGAACCTGTAAGGCTCCCTAAACCACCGAGAACAACAATAACAAACATCTCAATCGAAAACATAAATTGAAATTTATTAGGATCCAAATAACCTTGATAATGTGCGTATAACGAACCACCCACACCTGCAAAAAAAGACGATATGGTAAACGCCAGTACCTTATATTTTGTTGTTGGAATTCCGGCTGCTTCCGATGCAATTTCATCTTCACGAATGGATAAAATCGCTCGTCCGAATTTCGAACGCCCTAGTGTAAAGATTAAAACAATAATCACAATCATAATCCAATATACATATCCAAGGGATGCCAAACGTGGAATACCTTTTAACCCTTGGGCACCACCCGTTGGTGTAAAATTGACAAAAAAGACTCGTATAATTTCAGCAAAACCAATGGTAACAATGCCAAGGTAATCTCCACGCAAACGTAAACTTGGCGTTCCAATAGCGACACCGATAATCCCAGCTACAATACCACCGACAATAGAAGCAATGATTAAAACCAAAAGACCTGGAAGTCCAGGCGCCACATTAGTCATCGCAATAGATAGACTCGCTGCACTGTAGGCACCAATGGCCATAAACCCTGCATGTCCAAGAGCCATTTCACCAAGAAAACCGGCAACAATATTAAGGCTCATCGCCATAATAATCATAATACAGGTTGAAATAACAATACCGCCAAAATAGTTTGTTACAATTTTAAAGGTAACCAACGAATAAATGATTGCAAAAATCAATAAAGCAGAGATGCTATTGACAATATAAGACTTTTTAACATTTTTTGTCATAATTTACACCTTCTCTTTCGCATTTTTGCCTAAGATTCCTGTTGGTTTAAATAATAAAACAATAATCAACAATAAAAATACAATCGCATCTGCCCATGTTGACGAAATATAAGCTTTCGTCAATGTTTCAACCATCCCAATGATAAATCCGCCAAGCATTGCACCCGGCACACTTCCAATACCACCAAGAACCGCAGCTACAAATGCTTTTAAACCAGGCATTGTTCCCATTGTAGGCGCAATATTTGTATACGCCGTACTATATAAAATCCCACCAAGTGCACCAAGTGCAGAACCAATAAGAAAGGTAAGAGATATCGTACGATTCACATTAATTCCCATTAAAATAGCGGCATTCTGATTTTCTGAAACAGCACGCATTGCTCGGCCCTGTTTTGATTTTCGAATAAATAATTCCAATAAGACCATGAAAAAAACAGAAAGACCAATTGTAATTAATGTAATTGAACTAATTTCAAGACCGCCTATATTAAAAGTAATTTGAGGAAAAATTTTAGGCATAACTTTTGGATCTGCTCCAAAAACTAATAAAGCAAGATTTTGTAAAAACATACTGACACCAATTGCTGTAATTAATGCCGATAATCGCGGTGCCGTCCTAAGTGGTCGATATGCGATAAATTCAATAGCTACCCCCATGATAGCTGTCAATACCATTGAAAAAAGAATAACAAGCCAAAACGGCCAACTCAAAGTCGTTGCTGCGATAAACGCAAAATAAGCCCCAAACATCATAATTTCACCATGAGCAAAATTAATCAATTTTAAAATCCCGTAGACTAGTGTGTAGCCAATAGCGATCAGTGCGTAAATACTACCTGAGTTTAACCCGTTAATGACTTGTTGAAAAAACAAATTCATAACCAGTTACCTCCCTTTCATCGAATCCGGTTAAACATGACACCCTAAACAGATATAGAAGAGCCAAAGACTCTTCTATATCCTGTTTAGGGTGTTTTTTTTGCTGCTGTTTAGTTGTCACCCTTAACCGTAGTGACAAATTTCAATTGACCGCCATCAACTTTGATGATTGTGATTTCTTTACCTTTTGGATTTCCATTTTCATCAAATGTAAATTTACCGGTAACACCATCATATTCAATTCCTTTCAAAGCATCGATAATCGCCTGTTTATCTGTACTGCCTGCTTTTGTGATTGCCTGAGCCATAACGCCCATACCATCATATCCTAAAGCAGCGAAAGAATTTGCTGATTTATTGTTCTTCGCCTGATAAGCTTTAATAAAATTCTGTACCATTTCTTTTGGAGAATCAGCTGCATAATGATTTGCAAAATAATGACCCTGAGCAGCATCCGCATATTCTTGCTGTACACTATCCCAACCATCACCACCAACAAAATGAGAAGTCATTCCCATTTCTTTGGCTTTCTGCAAGATAATACCAACCGTTGAATAATAATCCGGTACATAAACAACATCAGGATTTAACTGTTTAATTTTTGTTAATTGAGCACTAAAGTCTTTATCATCTTTGCCATAAGATTCCGTGTCAACAATCGTACCACCGTTTGCTGTAAAAGTTTTTGTAAATGCGGCGGCTAAACCTTCAGAATAAGTATTTCCTTTAGACATTAACACTGCGGCTGTCTTAGCACCTAAACCATCCGGAGCGGCAGTTGTTGAAAAATTCGCACCTGCATTACCCTGATATTCGTCTAAATAACAGACACCAAAACTATTGCTTGCATCTTTTGTGACATCAGCTGCTGTTGATGTTGGTGTTAAAATTGGCATATTATCGGCTTTAGCCATTTCTTTAATTGCCAAACTTTCACCCGTTAAAACAGCACCAACAATGGCAACAACTTCATCCTTATCTCTTAAACGATTGTATGCATTAACCGCTTCATTTGAATCACCTTTGGTATCATAAAAAACGACTTCCATTTTTTTACCATTGATACCGCCTTTTTCATTGATCTGTTCGGCCGCTAATTCAATTCCTTCTCTTGTTGCAGTACCATACATAGCTGTTTCACCACTATAAGGTCCTAATGCACCAATTTTAATTGTATCCCCACTGCTCGATGAACCAGATGACGAACCGGACGATGAACAAGCTGCAAATGTAAAAATCGATGCACATAAAACAGCAACCAATAAAATACTAACAATTTTCTTTTTCATTTTCTCCTCCTCATATAAAATTAAAATTTAACTTTTATTCATTTTAATATATCATGAGGAAAAGATCAAGAAATATCTTGGGTTTTGTATACAATTTTTCATTTTTTCGCTTTAATTTGCTTGTAATTTTCACAAAGTGAATTTAATGGACACATTTCGCACTTTGGAGATCTTGCAGTACAAAGTTTTCGCCCATGCCAGATTAACCAATGATGTGCCCTCGACCAATACTCTTTCGGAATATTTTTCATTAACTCTTTTTCAACTTGTAAAACATTCTTTCCACTTGCCAGTCCAATCCGTTTAGAGACTCTAAAGACATGTGTATCTACCGCAATGGCCGGAACATTAAACGCATTACTCATCACAACATTAGCCGTCTTTCGTCCAACACCCGGTAGTTTTGTCAGTTCTTCCATTGTTTGTGGAACACTATCACCATATTCATCTAAAAGCATATGACATGTTAAAAGAATATTTTTCGCTTTTGTATTCGATAAACCACACGTTCTTATCTTTTGTTGTAATTCACCTTCATTTAATTTTAGCATTCTCGGAGCTGTATTGTATTCTTTAAAAAGTTCTCGAGTCACTATATTAACCCGTACATCCGTACATTGTGCTGAAAGCATTGTTGCAATCAACAATTCAAAAGGGCTGGTAAAATCCAGCCCACATTTTTCATCGCCATAAAGTTTTTCAAGCTCATCAAGCACTTTTATTCGATTTGTTTTATTCATGACATTCATCTCCATCAAGTATCAATGCTATCATTTTTTAAACTTATTCCGGTATCGGTGTTTCTGGCGTTGTTGCCGGTGGCACCGGTGTTGGTGTCGGTGTCGGTTCCGGTTCCGGTGTCGGTTCCGGTGTCGATTCAGGCGTTGGCGCAGCTGTTGGTTCCGATACTGGCGTTGGTGCCGGTGTCGCTTCTGGTGTTGCAGTCGGTGCTGCTGGTGCTGCTGCCGGTTGATTTCCTGAAACTGATCCTTCGGATACAGGAATAAGATCTTGATTAACTAAACCCCCTACATAACTTCCGTAAATTCCTGCCGGAATATAACTTCCTGCTCCAATTGGTGCATGATCTAAATTACCAATCCAGACACTAGATGTAATGTCACCTGTCATTCCTGTAAACCATAAATCTTCTTCGTTATCAGTTGTCCCTGTTTTACCGGCTGTTGCAATATTTGTGCTTGCTGCTCCACCAGTACCATTCGTAACGACCTGTCTTAAAATATTCCACATTGTACTGGCTGTTTCTTCAGACATCACTCGACGTGTGGCTAAATTAAACTGACTCTTATCGAAAACCTGTTTTCCATTGGTTTGTTCAATTTTTGTAATATAGTAAGGTTGGTTATAAACACCACCATTGTTAAAAGTATTAAACGCTGCCGCCATTTCAACCGGTTTAATCCCATCGGTCATTCCACCAAGTGCTGTTGCTAGATTATAGTCGTTGTACTCACCTTCTTCTACGAATGTAGAAATCCCTAAACTTTTCATCCACGCAATGGCATTTTCAGGACCAAAAGCATGGTAAACAAGAACCGCTGGAATATTCATAGAATTTACAAGAGCCTGGGTTAATGTTACATTTCCACTATAGCCACCACCATAGTTTTTAGGTGAATAACCATCAATATTAATCGGTTCATCTTTTATTGTTGAAGATGGTGAGAAAATACCCTTTTCAAAGACACCACTATAGTATAATGGTTTAATATTTGACCCTGGCTGTCTAGGACTATTTGCCATATCAATATCGGTATTACCGGCGTAATAACCACGCACTGCGCCATCTTTTTCTAACGAAACAATAGCACCGGTATCACCACCGGCCTGGTTAAAGCCATAGCTATCCAGTTTATTTTGCATTGTTGTGATAGCATCATTTTGGTAAAGCGTATTAATGGTTGTATATATTTTATAACCACCCGCCGCAACTTGATTACGAATTTCTTTAATTGCATTTTCTTCATCAACACCATGGGACTTCATATAAGCAGGTGCTTGAGTTTTCGCATATTCTTGAATGGCTTTGCTAACAAAAGATTCGTAACCCGGCATAATCTCATCATCTGTGGAATCTTCAGACCATGGCATGATTGCTAATTCTGTACTTTTAGCAACATCAGCATCTGCTTGGGTAATATAACTTTCTTTAACCATCCGTTCCAAAACAATTGCCTGACGTTTTTTTGCCGCTTCAAAATTATTGTTTGGAGCATAAGCACTTGGTGCCTGTGGTATACCTGCCATCATAGCACTTTCTGCTAAATTAAGATCGGCAGCATTTTTTCCAAAATAAGTTTGAGCCGCTTCTTGGATACCGTAAGCCGCTGAGCCAAAATAATATTCATTAAGATACATTTCCATAATTTGATCTTTTGAATACATTTTTTCTAGCTGAATTGAAATAGAAATTTCTTTGAATTTTCTGCTAATTGAATTACCAAGTGTTTTCTCTGTACCAATATCCGGTAAAAACAAAAGTCTCGCCAACTGTTGGGTCAGAGTACTGGCACCTTGTCCGGATGCACTTCCGCTAACAATATTTGATCCAAATGCTCTAATCATTCCCATTACATCAATACCGTTGTGTTTATAAAAACGTGAATCTTCTACTGCAACAAGTGCATTTTGAAGATCTTTCGGTACCTGATCAAGCGAAATATAGGTACGCTTTTGAGACGCCATCTGGGCAATAACCTGACCATCCGCTGAGAGAAGTTGTGTTTTTTCCTTCATCTGATATTGAAAGTCCGAAATATCTTGCCGATTAGCTGAATAAAGCGCAAATACGGATACAACACCAACAATAAAAATAGCGGCAAAAACAATTAATACAATCTGCCATTTTTTTAATTTTTTTCCTTTTTTAGGCAACCCTTTTCTAGGTGTCATTTTTTTTAATTCTTCTTTACTCATAGTTTCACCTTCTTTTATTCTTTCCTCAAAGTGTTTTGAAGTTCTTTCAGATCTTCTGCTAATTCTGCCGTTAACTTAAGTTCACCACGCTTTGGCAAAATTAAATTTAATTGTGTCGCATGTAACGCCTGACGTTTCATTCCATAACAATTATTTTCATCACAATTATAAAGACTGTCTCCAATAATTGGATAACCAATATGTCGCAAATGCACCCTGATTTGATGTGTACGTCCTGTTTCTAAGACAAGTTTAAGAAGTGCCGCATTCTTATAATGCTCCAAAACCTTATAATGCGTAGTCGATTCTTTTCCAGAGGACATTACGATTCTTTCAAAACTATCCTCTGAAGGACGTCCAATAGGTGCACAAATAGTCCCTTCATCTTTTTCTGGAACACCATTTACAAATGCCAAATATGTTTTTTTAACCATATCCGTTTTCATACGAGATTGTATATAGTGATTAACATATTTATTTTTTGCAACGATCACTAAACCAGTCGTATCCATATCCAATCGGTTTACAAAACGAATTTTACTAACTGTACCACATTTCTGCCAATAAAATGCAATAAAATTAGCAAGTGTATCTTCTTGATGACTTTTTGTCGGATGTGTTACACAATTTGGTCCTTTATTCAAAACAATGACCTCATCATCTTCGTAAACGATGTGAAGAGGTCCTTCAATCGGTTTAATATCAAGTTTCTCTTTTGGAAAGGTTATTGTCACCAGATCTCCAAGATGTACCGGTGCGTCTAACCAACAATCCTTATGATTAATGGCAATACACCCACTCTTTCTTATCTGACTGAGCAGACGACTTGAGTAATCATACTTTTGCATTAACATATCTTTTAATGTACCCGTAAAGGTATCGTCAACTTTATAATGATAATCATACTGTCCCGTTGAGGGTAAAATCATTCCATCACCTCTCCTCAATGAATTGCATTCTCATATCTCAAATATTTATTGTATTGTAAATCATCCTAATAATCAATCTTATTTTAACATATAATTCAAAAAATTTTAAAAAAACTCTAATTATTCTTATATTAATCCAGATTCCTTAAAACTAACATAACTCTTTTCACCAATAATCACATGGTCTAAAACAGGAATTCCAAGAAGTTCACCTCCTGAAATCAGTCGATCTGTCAATTGACAATCCTCTTTACTCGGTTCCGGATCGCCTGACGGATGATTATGTACCAAAATAATAGATGATGCATGCTGTTTAATGGCTTTAACAAAAACTTCTCTTGGATGTACCAAAGATGCACTAAGTGTTCCAATTGAAATATCTTCAACTTTAATTACTTTGTGTTTAATATCCATCAGTACAATTTTAAAATGTTCCTGTTTTAAATAACGCATTTTTTCTGTTAACATTTTTGCAATATCACCGGGATTCCCAATTTTTACTATTTCACATTTATCTTGATTGACCCGTTTTCCAAGCTCGATTGCCGCTTTTATCTGACAAGCTTTTGCTCGCCCTATACCTTTTAATGTTTTATTCCGTTCTAATTCTTCAATACTTATCTCAAAAAAAGTAGATAAATCATTTTCAAATACTTTCAGAATTCTCTGTCCTAATTCAACGGCTGTCACATCACGCCATCCGGATTGTATAATAATTCCCAGTAATTCGGCGTTACTAAGACAATGGACACCATATTGAATTAATTTTTCTCTTGGTCGCTCATCTTTCGGTAATTCACGCATTGCCATATGACCATTATCATTCGACATATGCACCTCCTTGTGATATAACCTCTATTTTAACAGACTTTTAATGATTTGACTTATATAAATTTCAACCTTTATGTATTATTTTGTAACTGAAAGCAAAAAAACTACCCAATTTTCGGGTAGCCTTCTTGTTTTTTGAAATTTTATCAATCCTTTAATTCAAAGTTTCAATCTCTTTTGTAAAAAATTGAGTTAATTGTTTTAGTGTTTTTATAAGATCATCAAGTCCCTCTTCACTAAGAATTTCACCTACATTTGAAATCATATTCTCATGAAAAATCCGATGATGCATTTCCGCACGCATTCCTTTATCCGTTAAATAAATTCTGACCACTCGGCGATCATCTTCTGAGCGTTCTCGTTTAAGGTATTCTTTTTTGACAAGGACATTAATCGCCGTTGTTAAAGCACCAACTGTAATCCCTACCTGTGAAGCAATCTCAGTCATTGTGTTTTTATGATCACGTTGGAGCATACTGACGGCTTCAATGGTATGAAGTTCTTTTACCGAAAGATTTTCAATACTACTTTTTGACAATGTACGTTCTTCCAACATTAATATTTTATTGAACGTATCGACAAAAAAAGTATTTAAAATGGTTCTTTGTTCATCGTTCATAGCTATCCCTTCTTGAATCTATTTTTACAATTTCATTTTATGTTAAAACTATTCACTTGTCAAGATAAAAGAAGGTACGCATCACTGTAAAATTATCTCCTAAGATTTTCTGTTTTTAATTGATTCCTTGTTTCTTTTCGTTCTTCTAAAAAAGAAAGCAATATTGTAAACGTCATAATAATTACCAAAATTCCAATTAGAACACCCGAATTAAAATCAATTCCACTAAATCCTGTACCACTGATAGCATTTTTAAATAATCCAACCGAATAAGTCATTGGCATAAAAGGATACAAAATATTAAAAAATTTAGGGACAGTTTCCATTGGAAAAGTTCCCCCACATGATGTTAACTGAAGAATAAGTAATGCAATAGCCAGAAATTTACCCATATCTTTTAAGAACACCATCAAAAATTGAACAATCGCAATAAAGACCATAGATACCAAACAACAGGATAAATAAAATGCTGGTATATCATTAATATGTAATCCTAAGCCAAATTGCAAAACAACCGCCAATAATACAGCTTGCATTAAACCGATCACCAGATAAAAAAAGCTACGAATAATTTTTTTATCTGATTTTCTAGATAACAGTTTAAATTGTTCATCTGCATCAAGATAAATACCAAAGAAAATAATAAGTGCACCAACCCATAAAGATAAAGATAAAAAGTAAGGTGCGAATGCCGTCCCATAGTTAGGCACTGAATCAATAGCTTTTGTATTGATATTAACCGGATTAGCTGCATAATTTTCCAAACCATCTAATGGTTTCAATTGATTTTTTACATCCGTAAGATTATCATCAACACCTGTTTTAGCCGTTTCAAGTCCATCTTTCAATTGCATTGAACCTTCATTCAGTTGATTTGCTCCGGTATCTAAATCTTTTGCGCCACTATCTAGTGTAGAAATACCATTATTCAGTTGATTTGCTCCATCATTCAAAGATGTAACACCGGCATTCACCTGGGATGCTCCTGTATTTACCTGAGCTGCTCCTGAATAAAGACTTTGCGCACCGCCGTTAACCTGTTTTGCTCCCCCATTTACTTGTTTTGCCCCTGTGTCCAATTTTGAAGCACCTGCCACAAGTTGTCCTGTTGCTGTATTTAAACCGTTCATTCCGTCTTGTAAAGTCTTAGAACCAACCACTAATTGTGATGATCCATCCTTTGCTTGTCCAATACCATTTCCGATTTGTTGAAATGTCATATTTAAAGTTCCGACTCCTTCAACGGCTCCTGCATTTAAGCGCTCGGCACCCATAGCTATTTCACTTGATTTTTCATCTAAAACGCCACCTGTAGCTCTCAATCGCTCAAGATCAGGTGTCTTACCCGCTACACTTTCCATTTGATCAATCAGTTGATTAACATTTGCAACATATTGAGTCATTCCTGATTGATAAGCAGCCGTTCCTTCTTTCAGATCTGATGTTCCTTGTACCAAATCCTCTAATTTTGCATTAATTACCGGTTGTCCTGCTGTTAATGTATCTGCTATCTGGGTTAACCCTGTATCAAGACTTTCAATTCCTGCGGTAAGATCATCTGTGCCTCTTTTTGCTCTTTCTTCCCCTTGTTGATACTCAACTATCTTTGTGCTAAATTCTCCAATACCGGAGGCAAGATCACTGGCTCCGCCTGATAGTGTTGATGTTCCATTTGCCAAAGTTTTTGAACCTTCCGTAAGTGTATTTGTCCCTTTTGACAAATCTTTAGTCCCATTTGACAACGTTATTGTACCATTCAGCAAACTTTCTGAACCTGTATTCAAAGCATTTGCACCTACTACCAAAGTTCCTGTTCCCGTTTTTAATTGACCTATACCTTCTGTTAACTGAGAGGCTCCATTATTTAATTGACCCAAACCATCTTGTAGCGTTCCCAATTGTCCCGGTACTTCTTGCAACTTTCCGGTAAGCTGACCCACCAGTTCTTTATTCACACTGCTTCTTGTGGATTTTTCAATTCTAGCAATTGCATTATTTAAAATTTGACTAGCCAGATAATTTCGTTTTTCATTTGGTGAAAAAGTAATTTCTGCTTCATGTTTATGAATATCAGCCGCTGAAGCAATATTGGATGAGAAGTTTTCCGGAATAACGATCATTGCATAATATTGATCACCTTCTGTTCCTGCTTTAGCCTCTTTAGAATCTGTCAATACAAATTTTAATGTTCCATCAGATTTCAGTTCATTCCACATTTCTTTTCCCAAATTCCGAGAACTTCCATTGATAGTCGCACCCTTATCTTCATTAACGATAGCTACAGGAAGTGTATTTAAACGCGAATAAGGATCCCAAAATGCATCTAAATAAAAAAAACTGTACATTAAAGGAATCACAATAACACCCAAAATAATAATCCATGGCAGTAATTTTTTTAAAGAAAAACTTTTGCCTATTTTCTTTTCCATTGGTATTTGTCCTTTCTACTACAACTCTCAGTTGCTGAGTATACCAAAGTTTATACCCATTGTAATTCAGCAAAACACTCAACTTGTCTAAATTTTTTACAAAAAAAAGAAACTGTCCACTAATGTGACACTTTCTCTTCTTTGTCTATATTTTTTTATTCTATTTAATGCTATTCTAAAAATCGTTTAACGGCTAGTTCTTTACTGTCAAGAACTAAAATTTCAAAATGTTTTTTTAGTTCTTCCGGTGTCTCACGCATTCCATTTTCCGTCCATGATACAATTGTGCCCACCACACCGTATGAAAAAAAAGACGCAATAAATTCACTATCTTTTTCTAGCATTTTATCTGAAGAATCCAAATGTAAAATAACCGATCGAAATAATTTTTTTGCAACTGAAAATAGATACATTTCAAATTCCTGACGTCCGGAAGCTTTAAAAGCATTTATATAAAAATAATGCTCTTTTTTCATAACCGAAAGCATTTCATAAATACGGTCACTCCAATTATCAAAATTTAAATCCTTCATCATTACCGAAATAGCTTCATTATAATAAATCCAATCCAATAACTCATATTTATCTTGAAAATGATAATAAAAAGTCTGCCTGTTTAATCCACAAGTTTTAGTAATATCCGAAATAGTGATTTTATCAAAATTTTTTTCTTTCATTAGATTTTTAAATCCTTGTGCAATGGCTTGTTTAGTAATCATCGAATCTGACATCGTTTCTCCTATATATTACAAAAACCGGCGCCATTTCCGAGACGCCGGTAAATAAATTGCTAAACTTATTTTATTGAAAAGCACTCTTTACTTTTGACCAAAAATTTTTACCTTCTTGATGATTATCGTTACCTATTTCTTTATCAAAAGTTTTTAACAATTCTTTCTGTTTTTTATTCAACTTTTTAGGAACTTCCACACGAACCGTTATATACTGATCCCCACGGCCACGTCCGTTAACATTGGGTACCCCTTTGGCTTTTAATCTAAAGACTTTGCCGGTTTGAGTTCCTTCAGGTACTTTCAATTTAACTTTACCATCAATCGTTGGAACAACCAGTTCAGCTCCAAGAGCCGCTTGTGCAAAAGTGATCGGAATTTCAAAATAAATATCATCCTCTTCACGTTTAAACAGTGGATCTTCTTTGACTCCAATATAGACAAACAAATCACCTTTTCCACCGCCTTTAGCTCCGGTATTACCTTCACTTCTTAATGGTAAAACTGATCCGTTATCAACACCTGCCGGAATTTTAATATTAATGGTTCGTTCTTTTTCCTGAATACCGGAACCATGACAGGTATGACAAGGCTTTTCTATAATTTTTCCTTCACCATGGCATTTAT
This sequence comes from Eubacterium sp., assembly GCA_036642535.1. Taxonomy (GTDB): domain Bacteria; phylum Bacillota; class Clostridia; order Eubacteriales; family Eubacteriaceae; genus Eubacterium. The sequence continues at coordinate 85,164 of JAVXTS010000001.1, forward strand.
CACAAACAGCCGTTTGCTGAATGGTTCCAAAAGGCGTTTGTTGGCGAATATATACCTGCCCTGAACCACCACACTTATCACAATTTTTTACATTGCTACCTGCTTCTGCACCGGAACCATGACAGGTTTCACATTCTTCTTGACGCTTAATTTTAATTTTCTTTTCTGTTCCAAATGCGGCTTCTTTAAAGCTCAGGTTAATGCTAATTTTCATATCGGAACCACGGCTTGGTCCACGTCGGCTGTTACCGCCACCGCCAAATCCACCAAATCCACTGAATCCGCCGCCACCGCCGCCGCCAAAAGAACTGAAAATATCGCTAAAGATATCTTCGAAACCGCCACCGCCAAATCCACCAAATCCACTGCCACCGCCACCGAAACCATTTTCCATTCCGGCATGACCATATTGATCATAGGTTGCTTTTTTAGTTTCATCACTTAAAACTTCATATGCTTCATTGGCTTCTTTAAATTTTTCTTCAGCTGCTGCATCTCCCGGATTTTTATCCGGATGATATTTCATCGCCATTTTACGATATGCTTTTTTTATCTCATCTGCACCGGCATTTTTATCAACACCTAGTACTTCATAATAATCACGTTTTTCACTCATGCTTTATTCACCTCGCCTAATATTGTAACCTAAATGGTTAAGGTTGTAAAGAATCATTAAAGATGGCAGCCACTACAGCTGCCATTTTTTTATCCTATGTCATTTTCAGGCTTATCTTATTTGTTTTTATCATCGTCGCTAACATCTTCATATTCAGCTTCAACAACATCATCTTCGCCTTTTGCATCTGCAGTTTGTTCTTCAGATGTTTGTTCCTGAGCCGTCTGTTCGTACATCTTTTGTGCGATTGGGTATAAAGCTTCATTTAAGTCTTCTGTTGCTTTTTTGATAACTTCTGCATCGTCGCCTTCACTGGCTGTTTTTAATTTTTCGATTGCTGCTGTCACTGTTACTTTTTCTTCATCAGAAATCTTGCCGTCCATATCTTTTAACGATTGTTCAGCTTGATATGCTGTTGTATCCGCAACATTTTTTGCTTCAATTAATTCTTTTGCTTTTTTATCTTCTTCAGCATGTAATTCTGCTTCTTTTACTGCTTTATCAATATCATCATCGCTCATATTTGTTGTTGATTTAATAACAACGTTCTGCGTTTTCCCGGTACCCATATCTTTTGCTGATACATTAACAATACCGTTAGCATCAATATCAAATGTTACTTCAATTTGTGGAATCCCACGTCTTGCAGCCGGAATACCGGATAATTGGAAACGTCCTAATGTCTTATTTCCTGAAACCATTTCACGTTCACCCTGTAGTACATGGATATCTACGGCAGTTTGGTTATCAGCAGCGGTTGAGAATACTTGACTCTTCTTGGTTGGAATTGTCGTATTACGTTCAATTAATTTTGTGAAAACGCCACCCAAAGTTTCAATTCCTAAAGATAATGGAGTGACATCAAGCAATAAAACATCATTGACTTCACCGGCTAATACACCACCTTGAATAGCCGCACCAATAGCAACACATTCATCAGGATTAATACCTTTGTAAGCTTCTTCACCAGTTAAGTTCTTAACAGCATCTTGAACAGCTGGTGTTCTCGTAGAACCACCGACTAAAATAACTTTATCCAATTCATTTTTACCTAAGCCAGCATCACTCATTGCTTTAGAAACAGGACCTTCTGTCGATTTTACAAGTTCTGATGTCAATTCATCAAATTTTGCTCGTGTTAGTGATAGTTCCAAATGCTGTGGGCCTTCAGCTGTTGCTGTAATAAATGGTAAATTAATATCTGATTTCATCACACTCGATAATTCGATTTTTGCTTTTTCAGCTGCTTCTTTTAACCGTTGTAATGCCATTTTATCAGATTTTAAATCAATACCATGTGTTTTTTTGAATTCAACTGCCATCCAATCCATGATCTTGTTATCAAAATCATCGCCACCTAAATGATTGTTCCCATTGGTTGCTTTAACTTCGAATACGCCATCACCCAGTTCAAGTACCGATACATCAAATGTACCACCACCAAGGTCATAAACCATAATTTTTTGAGCATGATCTTTTTCAAGACCATAAGCTAAAGAAGCCGCCGTTGGTTCATTAATAATTCTCAATACTTCTAAGCCGGCAATTCTTCCTGCATCTTTTGTTGCCTGTCTTTGGGCATCACTGAAATAAGCTGGTACAGTAATTACTGCTTTAGTCACTGTTTCACCAAGATATGATTCAGCATCTGATTTTAATTTTTGAAGAATCATTGCTGAAATTTCTTGAGGTGTATAATTTTTTCCGTCAATACTTACTTTGAAATCGCTTCCCATATGTCTCTTAATTGAAGCAATTGTTCTATCTGGATTGGTAACGGCCTGTCTTTTTGCAACTTGACCAACCAGTCTTTCGCCATCTTTTGTAAAAGCGACAACTGATGGTGTCGTTCTATTACCTTCCGCATTAGGAATTACAACAGCTTCCCCGCCTTCTAATACTGCTACACAAGAGTTTGTTGTTCCTAAATCAATGCCTATAATTTTTTCTTTACCCATAATATATGTTCCTCCTAATTATTTAAATGTTTTCTTTTTTTATATTTGATTTACTTTAACCATGGCCGGACGGATCACTTTTTCTTTAAAGATATACCCTTTTTGAAAGACTTCTAAAATAGATTGATCATCTTTTTCAGAATCTTCTCCCACCGATACACCATGATGGTAATTGGGATCAAATGTACAATTTTCTGTTTCAATTTCTTTAAGACCTTCATCATTTAAAACGCCAATCAGCTGTTTAAAAACCATCTGAACGCCTTCGCGATAACCATCAATCTTTTCATCTGATGCTGCTTCTTCTGCTCGTTCAAGATTATCAAGAACCGGTAAAAGTTTTGTCATTAGTGTTTCAAGTGCAAATTGATGAATATCTGTTTTTTCTTTTTGTGTTCTTTTTTTAAAATTCTCAAAATCAGCTTGTAAACGCATCAAACGTTCCATTGTTGCTTCTTCTGCCTGAGCAATTTCATCAACCGATTTTTTTACAGCTTCTTCTTTAACGGTTGTTTCTTCTAATTCTTCCGTTAATTTCTCACCTGCTTCATCATTAATATCTTGTTCGATTAAATCTTCTACATTTTCATTTTTTTCTTCCTTAATCATTTAACCACCTATTTCATTAATAATTTTGATAAGTTTGTATTTAATTCATTGCGTATGTAATCCAGCACTGACGACACATTATCATAGTTCATTCGGGTTGGACCGATGACACCAAAAGCGCCCATAACATTACCATCTAGTTCGTATGTTGTTGTAATAATACTTAATTCTTTTAAGTTTTCATTATTATTTTCATCACCGATACTAATTTTAATGATTTTACTATTATCACCGCCTGAAAATACATCTGCTAACAAAGGTTTTTCTTCAATAATATTAACAAGATGTCTAATCCTATCCACATCACTGAATTCAGGATAATTAAACAAATTCGTTAAACCTGTTGCATGAACTTCCGTTTCCTGTTCCATCAAAGTATCTCGTAAAACCGGCAAAATTTCATGAAGCAATCCACTTTCTTCTGCTGACAATTCTTGAATTTGATCAATCAGTTCTGTATTCATTTCTTTAAATGAAATATTTTTTAAAAAACTGTTCAGTACATTGCTGAGTTTAAACGCTTGAGTTGTATTCACTTCTTTTGAAAGTGTTAATTCAACATTTTTCGCAAGTCCTTCTCGTGTCACAATAATCATCAGAACACGTTCTTTAATTAGAGGAATGATTTGGACATGTTTGCAATTAAGAGAAGAAAACCGCGGCGCCATAACAACGGATGTATAATTTGTCAATTGTGACAACACATTTGCCGTATGGTTCATTGTGTTCTCGAGTTCTCTTGTAACTTTAAGATACCCATTATGGATATCATTTCTCAAAACTTTTGCTAATTTTTGAATTTGCATGATTTCATCAACATAATAACGATACGCATTTTGGGTAGGTATTCTACCTGACGAGGTATGCGGCTGCATTAAAAAGCCCATTTCTTCAAGATCTGCCATTTCATTCCGAATGGTTGCCGGACTGATTCCCAAATTATAACGTTTGGATAATGTCCGTGAACCCACCGGTTCTGCAGTATTGATGTAATCTTTAATGATTACTTCCAATATTTTTTTCTTTCTCTCTTTCAGATCCATATTAGTTACCTCATTTATTAGCACTCGTTACTTGTGAGTGCTAATATCTTGAATATAATATACCACCGGGCAGATACTTTGTCAATAGATTTCCATAAGAATAATGTCAAGTTTTTTTAATTTAAACAAATTTTAAGCTAACCCCTGTCAAACAGAAAATTGCCGATCATTTTTCAAACAAACATCATAAAAACCTGATTGGCAAAATCCTGTCCCCTCATTGTCAGACAAACTCGATCATTCTTTTGTTCCAACAGCTTCTTATTGATTAGTTCTTCAATTTCTACATTAAAGTCATCAAAAAAACTACTTTTAAATAATTTTTGATAATCCGCATCACAAATCCCCTTCATTTCTCGTAGACCGAGGAACATAAAATCCCCTTTCATTTCTTGTTCATCAAGTGTATGAATTTCTAAAACTGGTGAACTATTATTTTCTCCCCAATCACCAAGATAAGACTTCATATCAAACGTATTAGTCCATCTTTTTCCATTAAAGTAAGAAGCCGCTCCCAATCCAAAGCCTACATAGGGTTTCATTTCCCAATACGAACGATTGTGGCAACTTTCAAATCCCAATTTTGCAAAATTAGAAATTTCATACTGCTCAAAACCATGATCCGCTAACCCTTCTATAAGAAGTTTCTGCATAAGACGTTCTGTTATTTCATCCGGTAACTCTAAACGACCTTCACGTTGCATCGTATAAAAAGACGTTCCCTTTTCAACTTTAAGACTATAACATGACACATGCTTAATATTTGGCAAATGAGTGATCCTCGATACAGAATCCACCACATCTTTAGTTGTCTGTCCGGGTAAGCCAAACATTAAATCTGCTGAAATATTCACGATTCCTGCCTTTTCAAGCGCACTGTACGTACATATAAAATCGTCCCAATTATGGGGGCGTCCCAAAAATCGTAACAAATGATTTTGTGTTGCCTGTAAACCGATGCTTACCCGATTAAAACCCATTTTTCGGTATGCCTGGGCTTTTTCAAGCGTTAAAGATGCTGGATTCATTTCAATCGTCCGCTCATCCGTTAATTTAAAATCGACGATAAAACAAGATTCTATGCATTCCATCACTTGTTCAATAAAACGATTATTCACATAAGAAGGTGTACCACCACCAAAATAAATTGTTCCGACCTTAATTTGATTATTTTTTTTTGCAAACAGACGTATTTCTTTTATTAATTTTTCAAAATAAGTAGCGATTTCTGTATCACTATACCCAGACCAGGATGCAAAATCACAATACCGACATTTGCTTTGACAAAAAGGAATATGTATATAAAACCCTAATTTCCTCATTTTACCCCCATTTTATTTTCTTTTTCATTTAAATTTCTTTTTCATTTTAGGACAAATTTAAATTCTTGTGGTACAATATATTCTATCATAATTTTGTATTAAATGTAAAAGGAGCAATTATATGAAAAAATTTGTAGGTATTGGGGCACTTATTGCAGCCGTAGCAGCTATTCCTTATCTTATCCATAAGAAACAACAAAAAAAAGAACAGGCACTATACCAACCTAAGCCTGAACTTGCACAAGATACCTTTAATCAAACTGATTTTAAAGATGAAGATCATCTTATTTTTTGTGATGAATCCAATCTTGGCAAACGTCTGATTCAACTAGAAAATTCAATTAATATTCGTGATATTGGTGGATATACAGGACTAAACGGACGTAAAACAAAATGGCACAAAGTTATTCGTAGTGAAGAGCTCGCACATCTTTCCAATAATGATATTAAATATTTTGAAAATCTTAAACTAAAACATGTTTTTGATTTTAGAGATGAACCCAAAGCAAAAGCAGTCCCAGATAAACTGCCATCAACCACAGATTACAAAAACATTCCGGTTCTTAAAAATATGCCGGTAAGCCACACTAACTTAGATTTTGATCAACCTGACGCTATCGATCATTTTATGCGTTATATCTATAAATATCAGGTTGAAAACTGTGCACAACAATATGCCGAAATTCTAAAAGTATTAACGCATGCCGAAGAATTACCGATTCTTTACCATTGTACTAATGGAAAAGATCGCACCGGATTTATGACTGCACTCATCCTATTGATTTGTGGTGTTCCCGAAGAAACAATTGTTTCAGATTATTCATTAACTAACCTAACTTTTGATGAAGCTTTTGAAGTTCTTGGTAGCCTCATGGCCGATGAACTCAATGCTGCCAAAGGCGTTTCCAAAGATCAATTAAAAGATTTTTTTGGTGTCAAACCCGAATGGCTAAAAATCCAATTAGACTATATTAAAAATAATTATGATAACATTGATGCTTATCTGTTGGATAAAACCGATCTCACCCTTGATGATCTTAATAAAATTCGAGTCAATATGTTAGAATCATAAGTATTATTTTTAGTACAATATAAATTTTTTTATTGAATTTTCAAGGCTCTATAATATTTGGTACGCATACCAGCACCAAATATTATAGAACCAAAATAAAAGCAACCTGATTTTTTAAAAAACCAGACTGCTTTCGATAACTTTATTAATTGTGACTTTTTTACCAACACCAGTTGACAGAGAGTCCCTTTTTTATTCTCTTTTATTTTTATTTTATACAGGATCTAAACCAGTAATGAAACAAAAATACCCAAAAAACTTAACATTCCAATTCCCAATAATTTATCATATTTCATTTCAGTACCAATCCTTTTTTATTTTTTTAACATGACATTATTATACCTGATATATGTATCAGATCTACATCATTGACGTTAAAGATTTTCGGATTTACGTAACTTTTTTGAAATGAATTGTAAAGATAAAGATTAAACCGTTACAATTATTATATTTTATAAATTTTTAAAAACAATCTGTGCAATATTAACGCCTGCTTTAGCATCTTTACCATAATAATCAGCTCCAATATTTTTAGAATAATCTGCATTAAGTACCGCACCGCCGACCATTATTTTAACACCCGGACATTCTGTCTTTAACCGTACAATAGCCGATTCCATATTTTTAACGGTTGTTGTCATCAAAGCACTGAGACCGATCAGCTTAACGGCTTCTTTTTTAACTGTTTCTACTAGAAGTCCTTCATCTACATCTTTTCCAAGATCAATAATATCATAACCGTAATTTTCCAGAATAACTTTTAAAATGTTTTTACCGATATCATGTACATCCCCCGAAACGGTAGCTAAAATAATGCGACCTTTTGTGATCTGTTCTTCTGCACTCAAATGCTTTTTAATCACATCAAAAGCACATTGAACCGTTTCTGCCGCAAAAATTAAATTCGGTAAAAAAACCTCTCCGCTTTCAAATTCCTCTCCCACGATATCTAAACCCGGAATTAAGTATTGATTCACTATTTCCAGTGGTGCATGCGTTTCTAAAAGCATCTCGGTTACCGCCAATGCTTCTTCTTTTCGTCCTTCAACCACAATTTCTTTCAAATCAGCCATCGCTTCTGGTGTTTTTAAATTAATCTGTTTATCACGTTTATTATACTTTGTCACATAATCAATACAATGATCATCAAAATTCCAAAGTCCTCTAAACGCAGCAATTGTATCCATCATCTCGGTATCACCCGGATTCATAATTGGTGTGTTTAAACCCGCTGATAAAGCCATTGTCAAAAAGGTTCGATTCATTAGTTCACGATTTGGTAAACCAAACGATATATTACTAACTCCCAAAACTGTAGGAATATCTAATTCCGAGCGGATCATTTTTAGAGCTTTTACTGTTTCTTTGACTGCCTTCTGTTGAGCTGATGCTGTCAGTACAAGACAATCCAGTAAAATATTTTTTTTCGCTAAACCATACTCTTCAGCTGTTTTAACAATATATTTTCCAATGATCAGCCGTTTTTCAGCTTTTTCCGGAATCCCATTTTCATCCATTGTAAGCCCTAGAACACAAGCACCGTATTTCTTTGCAATTGGTAAAATCTTTTCCATTGAGCGTCGCTCACCATTCACCGAGTTAATAATAGGTTTCCCATTATATTCTCGGAGCACGCCTTCAATTACCTCGGGGTCTGAACTATCAATTTGAAGTGGTAAATCCACAAGATTACTAATGGCTGATACGGCTTTAATCATCATTGCCTTTTCATCAATATCAGGTAATCCTAAATTGATATCTAAAATGTGAGCACCTTCTTTTTTCTGATCTATTGCCAATTTCTTAATCAGATCAAGTTTACCCTTATGTAATTCTTCTTTAAGCGCATCATTTGTTGTGGGATTAATACATTCACCTATGATACAGACATCATCTCCCAACACCATTGTCCTCGTCGCTGTTGCAACCAATGTCAGTGTTTGTTCTTTTGAATCTTTTCGAACAGAGCTTTTAATATTCTGAGTCATTTCAATCGTTTTTTTAATATACTCCGGTGTTGTTCCACAACATCCCCCTAAAATCAATGCTCCGCTTTGAGCTATTTTAGCCATATAAGTGGCGAATTCATCTGCAGTGATGTCATAACAGGTTTTACCATTTTCTATCCTAGGAAGACCTGCATTCGGCTGTACAACAACAGGTACACAAGCATATTTTACTAATGTTTCAATAATAGGAATCATTTTATCCGGACCAGTAGAACAGTTAATTCCAATGGCATCGACACCCAACGCTTCAAGAATAGTCACCACTGTTAACGGGTCTGAACCCGTCAGTGTTCGTCCATTTTCCTCATAAGTCATCGATACAATAATCGGTAAATCCGAGTTTTCTTTAGCAGCCAAAACGGCGGCTTTAGCTTCGTAAATATCTGTCATTGTTTCTAAAAGAAGTATATCTACACCAACTTTATCACCACAGGTAATCATTTCCGCATAATAATCATAAGCTTGTTTAAAACTTATTTCACCCAAAGGTCCGATCAATGCACCAATAGTTCCTATTGACAATGCCACATAATCTGGATTTGCTGCCCGCGCATTTTTGACCGCAGCCGTAATAATTTCTTCCTGAGTATAGTCACATTTTTTTAATTTATAGTGATTTGCTCCAAAAGTACAAGTACTAATTATATTGGCACCGGCATTAACATAAGATTGATGGATTTCTTGTAAAATTTCCGGGTGTGTAATATTTAACACTTCCGGTATCGGACCGATATCCTCTAATTTACTTTGCAATAAACTGCCCATGGCACCGTCTAAATACAATCTTTTATCGTTCAAAATTTTATCTAATTTCATATTTTCCTCAACCTAACTCTATCTCTCCCCAGGCGCCCATTCGGTTTTCAACAATAATTAAAACACCTCTGATTCCATTGATACTTTTTGCCCATTTAATGGCATCTTCAATATCTTCATATCGTTTAATTCGATTTCCCAACGCTGTAGCCGCTGCATCTGCCAGATAAACATCACTACTGATAACGGTAGCTGCATCTGCCTTTCCAAAACTGAGGGAATGTCCCATTGTTCCGGAAGATGTACAAATTCCTAAGGGATGCTCACTTGCTTTCACAACAATGGAAAGTTCTTTAAATTCTGATTTTCCCGCATCAATAGCAACCCATCTCTTTTTTGAAGTTTTAACAAACAAATCGCCACCATTTTCAACGATAACTTCAGAACTTTTTTTCAAAAGTGCCCTACCAACAGCCTGCGAAACAGCTCCTGCAACGGCCGCCATTGGTCCAACACCCACTGTTTTTGCAGCACTTTTCATTCGTCGAATCATTAGCGGATCTTTCCGTTTAATCTCTAAAGGTTCAAGCGCTGTAAAAAATTCCGGATAGCATTGACCATAATATTCCAAAATTTTCCGTGTTTCGTGGACACTATTTCTTGCCTGAAAACTCATATCTGTATTCGCTGCAATCAGTAAATCTGTTTCATATTCGACCACATGGAAATATTCCAATCCATCGGCATGCATTTTGTTTCTATAAAGCCGTTTTTCATACATTAGATTAGCGTATGAATGGCTCTCGTCGGACATGCTTTAATACAAAGGGTACATTCCAAACATTTATCAGGATAATATTTTAAACACCATTCTTTATCCATTTCCAGTGCGCCAACCACACACGCTGCTGTACAAGCGCCACAATTAACACATTTACAATTATCCACTTCAATAACCGATACCACTTCTTTAACATCAACACCACTTTTTTTAATGAACGCAATACCCTTTTCAATATTATCTGCTTCCCCTGAAACTTCAAAGAGCAACGTTCCATTTACATCATCATCTACAAATGCTTTTAAAATATTTAATTCCAGATCATATTCTTTAATCAATTGACCGGCGATTGGTTTTCCTGTAGTTTCTTTCGGAAAGTTCAAAATAATTTTTTTAATCATTATTGATTCCCTCCTTCTTTAATTTTCAAACTATTTAATGTATTGTTAAGTGGAAACTGTGCAATCGGTTCTTGTATAAAAAATTCACCTTTTTTAATCCATCCGGTCAGTTCATCCGCAATTTCTCTAGCTTTTGCTAAACTTGATAAAGGTGATGTTCGAACCTGTTTTCCGTTCACCTCTACCGATCCACTGCGCAATTCAGCGTAACTAACTTTTTTGATAATTTCACGGTCTTTATCACTATAATCCATAATATTGGTATATAAATCTTTATCCTCAATCGATACGAATTTCATCATTTCTTCATTTAAAATCGGAATTGGAATCCCGATCCCCATAAACATCGATACACCATAACGTTCAAAAACAGCCGGTTGTATATATTGGGTACTCATTGCTTTCATATCGCCGATAACCGCTAATGTTCCTGCTCCTCCAATAGGATATCCTTTTTCATCCCTTCTACATCCTGAATTAAATTGAGTCCCCATCCATGAAACATACCCTTGAGTTCCGGCTAGAAAAATACGTGTGCCCATTCCGATTGTTTTATAAAGCGGATCATTTAAAAGCGGACTGAGAGCACCTGCAGTGCTATAAGTGATATTACCCATATTGGGATGTAAAATGCCCATATACGTGTATATACGCTTTTTAGAGCAATTAATAGCCGCATTATAATTCTGATAACAGTTTCTTGGATTATAAAGGTAAGCTTCGTTCATATCCGACAATGCAATCTGAGTATCAATCTCTTTTCTCGGATAACAATCCGTTCCCGGTGAGGTAGCGTGAAGATGAACTTCCTTACCATCAATCAGATCACAAATAACGTGTGCTCCGCCGTATTCCGCCCCTTTATCTGATGAAGTTTGTGTAGCACCAATATAAGTATCTACTGCCGCCAGTCCACCATAAGCTTCTACTTTATTGAGTTCAATAGAGGTCATTCGAATGGGTGGATCAGCATGTCCAAAATTTAAAAATGCGCCCGATGAACACATCGGTCCAAATGTTGCAGTTGTCACAACATCAACATACTCTGCAGCTTCTTTTGTTCCTTTTTCTTTTACAATATCAATGACTTCCTCTGCTGTTACAATAACAGCCTCGCCTCTGGCGATTTTTTCATTAATTTCTTGATACGTTTTTGACATATTGACTCCTCTCAACGCTGTTTTATGGTATATAAAAAACTCATTTTCTTTTAATGAAAATGAGTTTATCCTTAGATTATCTTTCATTTCATGAAAAGAAATGCTGGATTTGGCACCACGCTAACGCAGGTTGCCGGGTTTCATCGGGCCAGTTCCCTCTACCACTCTTGATAATTTCTTTATTTAATTGTATATACTTGTATCAGTATAGCAAAAATGTTTTTAACATGCAAGCCATTTTTAAAATTACTATTTTGCCATTTCCTGCAAATAAGCATTCATAAACTGGTTCAAATCACCATCCATGACCGATTGTATGTTACCAACTTCAACATTTGTACGATGATCTTTAACCATCGTATACGGATGAAATACATAAGAACGAATCTGAGATCCCCAGGCAATCTGACTATAATCACCTTTAATATCATCAATTTTATCTTTCTGCTCTTGCTCAAGAATTTCTACAAGTTTACCTTTTAGCATGTTCATAGCTACCTCTTTATTTTGGTGTTGAGATCGTTCATTTTGACATTGCACCACTACACCTGTTTTAAGATGTGTAATACGGATAGCCGAAGAAGTTTTGTTAACATGCTGTCCTCCTGCACCACTGGCTCTGAATGTATCCACACGAATATCATCCGGATTAATCTCAATTTCAACGCTGTCGTCAACTTCAGGGATAACATCTAAAGATGCAAAAGAAGTATGCCGACGCCCTGAAGAATCGAAGGGGGAAATTCGCACAAGACGATGAACACCTCGTTCGGTTTTTAAATAACCATATGCATTAATTCCTTCAACCAATAACGTTGCACTTTTAACTCCTGCCACATCACCCGGCTGTAAATCAATTGTTTTTACTTTAAAGCCTTCTTGCTCAGCCCAACGTGTATACATTCTCAGAAGCATTTCAGTCCAGTCTTGGGATTCAGTACCACCGGCACCCGGATGAAGTGAAATGATAGCATTATTGCTGTCATAATCACCAGATAAAAGAGTTTCTAATTTGAACTTTTCCAGTTCTTTTCCGAAAACTTTGATGGTCTGAGGTAGTTCATCCATGGTTTCGCCTTCTTCGATTAACTCAAACATAATTAAAATATCGTCCAAATTATCTTTCAAATGTTCATATTCATTTTTCTTCTGGCGTAAAATTTTAAGTTCTTTCAAAACTTTTTGAGCACTTTGTTGATCATTCCAAAACTCTGATTCCTCGGTTTTTAGATTAAGATATTCTATTTTTTTTGCGATTTCAGGTAAGTCAAAGTGAATCACCTAAATCTATCAATCCTTTTTCCATTTCATTGACACTCTGTTTACATTCATAGAGATCAATCATGCAATCACATCCTTACTTTTATAGATTTGCGCCACAACATTTTTTATATTTTTTCCCGCTACCGCAAGGGCATAGATCGTTGCGTCCAACTTTCTTTTTATGAGAAGCAGCAGTTGGTTTGCCTTCCATTTCTGCTTCATTTGTTTTTATATTTTCAGTGTCGACCGAACGTTGTTGCTGGGGTGCAACTTTAATATTTAGGTTATAAAGATACTTAACCGTATCCTCTTGAATTCTGAGGATCATATCCTCAAACATCGCAAAACCTTCTTTTGTATATTCTTTAACCGGATCATTTTGTCCGTAAGCTCTCAGGCCAATCCCTTGTTTCAGTTGTTCCATATTATCAATATGTTCCATCCACGCAGCATCAACACTTCTAAGCAAAATATTACGTTCAAGATTTTGCATATTTTCATCGCCCAACATCTTTGCTTTTTCTTCATAATTAACACGACATCGGTCTAGAATAATTTCTTTAAGTTCATCTCTGGTTTTAGGTTCTTCTGGAAAAACAAGCGAACTTTCCTGAGAAAATGTTTTTTCAAAATAATTTTTTAAACCGGACAGATCCCAATCATCACAATATTGTCCACCATTGGTGTACATTTCAACATAACTGTCAATCATATCTGACGTCATTTTCCATATTTGTTCGTGCATATTTTCACCGTCAATAACCTGCTGACGCTGTTCGTAAATAATTTCTCTTTGACGATTCATAACATTATCATATTGAAGTACATTTTTACGGATATCAAAATTACGGGCTTCAACACGTTTCTGTGCACTTTCGATCCCACGGGTCAACATTTTATTTTCGATCGGTGTTTCTTCATCCAATCCAATACTTTCGACCATGCCTTGAATTTTTTCAGAACCAAAAACACGCATTAGATCATCATCTAACGAAACAAAAAATTGTGATGAACCTGGATCTCCCTGACGCCCTGAACGCCCTCTTAACTGATTATCAATACGACGACTTTCATGACGCTCTGTACCAATAATATGTAAACCGCCCTTTTCTTGAACACCATCTCCCAAAACAATATCCGTCCCACGACCGGCCATATTGGTTGAAATGGTAACAGCGCCCATTTGACCTGCATTGGCGACAATATCTGCTTCTCGTTCTAAATACTTCGCATTCAATACATTATGCTTAATGCCTTCTTTTTTAAGATAGCCACTCAGCAATTCTGATTTTTCAATAGAAATAGTCCCGATCAAAATCGGTTGTCCTGTTGCATGGCGTTCTTTGACATCTTCTGCAACCGCTTTAAATTTTCCCGCTTCAGATTTATAAACAAGATCATTCATATCATTACGCAACATTGGTTTATTTGTAGGTATTGTAATAACATTTAAATTATAGATCGTGTTAAATTCTTCTTCTTCAGTTCTGGCAGTCCCTGTCATTCCTGATAACTTGTTGAACATTCTAAAATAATTTTGGAATGTTACCGTTGCTAAAGTTTTAGATTCACGGTTTACTTTAACATGTTCTTTTGCTTCGATTGCCTGGTGTAATCCGTTTGAATAACGACGCCCCGGCATTAAACGTCCGGTAAATTCATCAACAATGATAATTTCACCTTCTTTAATAACATAATCACGGTCTTTTGACATTAAAACATTAGCATGTAATGCCTGATTAATATTATGGGAAATTTCCATATTTTCCATATCTGCAAGATTATCTAAATTGAAATAACGTTCTGCTTTTGCCACGCCTTCTTCTGTCAGCATAACCGATTTTGCTTTTTCGTCTTTAGAGTAATCATCCGGACGTAAACTTTTTGCAAAAGCATCTGCTATTTTATAAAGTTGTGTGCTTTTGTCACCACTTCCGGAAATAATAAGTGGTGTTCTGGCTTCATCAATCAAAACACTATCCACTTCATCGATTATGGCATAGTTTAACATCCGCTGAACTTGTTGAGGTTTTTGGGCTGCCATATTATCACGCAGGTAATCAAACCCAAATTCATTATTGGTCCCATAGGTAATGTCCGCATTGTAAGCTTCCATTTTTTCATCAAAAGTAAGTCCATGAACCACTAAACCAACTTCTAAACCTAAAAATTTATGAACTTTACCCATCCACTCACTATCACGAGTTGCTAAATAATCATTAACAGTGACAATATAAACGCCTTTACCTTCAAGGGCATTCAAATAGGCCGGAAGCGTTGATACCAACGTTTTTCCTTCACCTGTTTTCATTTCGGCAATATTACCATCGTGGAGCACCATCCCCCCCAATAGCTGTACCGGAAAATGTTTCATATTAATGGTTCTTGACGCGGCTTCTCTAACCGTAGCAAATGCCTCTACCAAAAGATCATCTAATGTTTCTCCATTGGACAAACGCTCTTTAAACAATATCGTCTGATTCTTAAGTTCATCATCAGACATTGCATTGTATTGACTTTCCAATTCAAGAATCTTATCAACTTTTTTTTGTAATTTTTTTACTTCTTTTTTACTGGCATCAAACAGATTATCTAAAATTCCCAACTTTCTTACTCCTTATCATTTATCCATAAAATTATTATTCTATCATTAAATATACACCAAGATAGTATATCACATTATTATCATTATACCAAAAAAACTTAAAAAAAGGATTGAAGTTTTTAACTTCAATCCTCTTCAATCCTACTTCTTTTTTCTTATTTAATCTTTCTTTTTACGCCAAAATACAACATCTCGACCTTCAATATTTAAACTAACACGCTCAAATCCTGCTTTTTCACGTTCTTCATCCGAAATTTCAACATTCTCTTTAATAAGTGGTGTTGTCTGAATAGGTGCGGCTGTTTGGTCTAAATTCGGCGAATTAAACGCAACTGTATCTTGATGTGTTTGAACTTCTGTACTTATCGGTTTGGAAATCACTTTTGTTTGTGATTGAATGTCAACAATTGACGGTGATGGCTGTACGGAAATCGGTTCAACAACTAATGGTTGTGGTGATGCGGTTGCCCTTGCTTTAGCTACTTTTGTTGCTCTTTCAACAGCTTTAGCCGCAGCTTCTCTTTCGCGTTCCGCCTTGAAAGGTTCTTTCGTATTAACATATCTAGAATTTCGACGTTTTTTAGCACGTACTCGCTCATTTTCCTGATTCACTTTTTGCCAAATATTTAGCATATCATTTTCAGAACGTTCTGTTTTTTTCATTTCAGTCATTGTATTTTCAAATGCTGGATTGCTGACAATTTTATCATTTTCAACAACAAATGGCGTTTCTTCTTCGATATGAACTGGTTCAGAGACCTGTTCTTCCAAATCAGGTACAGGTTCTTCGATGATGATGCGCTGTTCCAGAATTTTTTCCTCCGGTTCTTTTTCTATTTCTTTTTTATTTTCTATTTCTTTTTCCTGCACAATTGGTTTTACTTCTTCAAGCTTTTCCACCTGCTCTTTTTCAAATGCAAGTTTACCCTTTTCTTTTTCTGCGTAGAAAGATTGAGTAAAGAAACCGGAAACAGTTCCCATATCATCTTTATTTTCATCTTCCTGTTCGGATGATGAATGAATCCCAAGATCATTGATGGCAGTAAATACTTTTGTATCTTGTGATGAATCATATTCTTCTAATACAGATACACCGATAGTTTCTTGTTTACCACTTTTTTGAATCTTTGAAATTGTCTCAGGTGTAAGTTTTGAAATTCGTCCTGTCTTTCCACCAAAAGAATCCTCAACTGTTTGAACAGGATCTGTTTCAAAATCAGATTTCGAATAAAAATTTTCATCGGCATCATCATCTTCATCACTGAAAAAATCTTCTTCCGTTTTATCCGGAGGGAGAATATAATCCTCTTCTCCAATAGGCGCATTTTTATTAAAAATAGAATCTGCCGGAATACGGTTCATTGCATATTGTACAAAACCAATAATGCCAATAAATACTACAATACCGCCAACACTCAGTCCTCCAGGACTTCCTAAATAAGCCATAATTTTCCCAATAAAGGGAATCGGAACATTTACACCTAAAAACCATAAAGATGTAGTTGATGGTTCTATAATTGAATACACCGCATTAACGCCATCTGTTACGCTTATTCCAAAAGATGTTCCACTGACAGCATCAATGACATTCGCTGCAATCGGCATTTTCCCACCATTAATAAATGCTACAATAAAATTGGATGTTAATCCAACAGACATCATAATTGTCCAGAAATCATCAAGATTAAAAACAAACATGACCAAAATTAAAATGTAGCTAATAAAATTGACAACCGGTAAAAATGGATCAATTGCTGATATTCCACCAGTGTAAAAATACAGGTGAAGTATAATCTGTAAAAAAATTCCTATGAGTCCAAGAGGCAACAAGGTTATTTTTTTTGCTTTAAACCCCTTGAATTTTCCGCCTCGTATAAAGCCAATGATGAGTCCAATGATAATAGCTAATATTACAAACATATCTTCCCTACCCTCTGTATTTATTCTGAAAAGTAAACACGCATACTAAAGACATTATATTAACCTTATTTTAAATCAAAAGATTTATTCTGTCAAACAAAAACACCCGTTATGTTCAACTTTATAACGGGTGTTTAATCTTAGTCTCAGAAAATTGGTTCAATTAGACCATAATTTCCGTCTTTTCGCATATAAACAACATTGACATCTTCAGTATCTGCATTTTGAAATACAAAAAAATCGTGTCCCAATAATTCCATTTGCATTGTTGCTTCATCAACAGACATCGGTTTAACCGCAAATTTCTTTGTACGGACTACTTTTGACTGTTCTTCGTCCTTTTCAGGACTTTCTAAATCATCCAAATTATATTTTAGAGCATCTTCAGCATAACGTTTTTGCAAACGCGTTTTATGTTTTCTTAACTGACCTTCCAATTTGTCAACAACCGTTTCAATTGAACCGATCATATCATCCGTTTTTTCTTCGGCTCTTAAAATAGTTCTTCCCATTGGAATCGTTACTTCTAACATCTGATAATTTTTTTCTTTACTAAATGTAGCATACACTTCTGTTTCTTGACCAAAATAACGGTCAAATTTTTCAAATTTCTTCCTGAGTGCTTCCTTTAAACCTTCTGATACATGCATGTTTTTTCCGTAAATTGTAAATTTCATAGTGATAACTCCTTTCAAAAGGTCATTGTCCAGAAATGTAAAACGATTACTCAATCCGTCTAACATCTCTTATGATGCATTCATTATAGCACGTTTCACACTTAAATGCATCTAAAAAATTATCACAATAATAAAAATAGAGGCCTAAGCCCCCATTTTTGTCTCGTTTGACCTGGTTTTTACCCCCACACTTGCCAGCTGGAAGTTTAGCTCAAGGTTAATATCACAAATCCTTCTCTCGAAATAAATCGGCTGGGCTTACATCTAGGCCGCACTATGATCAGTTTTCCGCTATTGAAATACCTTACGTGGATCGCTTCGCCTGCGACTGGCATCGACTTTCAACCACAAACCCGAGACCGTTTTATTATAATGAAAGATCATTATTTTGTCAAGTTGCAAACATTTAAACCCTTTGAATTTCATTCAAAAGGGGTTTTTATTTTAATTTTATACTTCTTTCTTTCTGTTTTCAATAATATTAATCATGATCGCATTTTCTACCCGTCTTTGTTCAATTTTACAGGCCACAGCGTAAGGTTCCATTAATGTATGATTAAAGTTATAGGCATTCGCATGACAACCGCCACCACAAAAATACTTACACCAACAATCGCTACATTTATCTTTCTTAAGTAGGTTTGCTTTTCCAAAATCATCTTTAATTTCAATATTTTTAATACCTTCAATAACATTTCCCATCAAGAAATCCTCATTGCCAACAAATTGATGACAAGGATAAATATCACCTTCAGGTGTTACCGCAATATAATCACGTCCTGCACCGCATCCGGATAAGCGTTTATAAACACAAGGACCATTATTTAAATCAATATTAAAATGGAAAAAATTATAATCCAATCCCATTTCTTTTTGATTAAGATAATCCAAAGCTAATTGATCATATTCAGCACAAATCTGATCAACATCTTCTTCCAGAATTGCATAATCGTATTTTGGTTCGGTCACAACCGGTTCAACCGAAATGCTCTTAAAACCTTCTTCTGCTAAAAATTTAACATCTTTTCCAAAGTCCAAATTTTTTTTAGTATAAGTACCTCGAATATAATAATCTTTACCGTCGGCATCTCGTATGGCTGCCATTTTTTTAATTTTATCAATAATAATATCAAAGGAACCTTTGTCATTCACTGTTCGTCGCATATTATCGTTGACACATTTTCTTCCATCCAAACTAAGCACAACATTATCCATATTTTCATCAATATAGGCCATTTTTTCATCATCTAAAAGGACCGCATTTGTCGTAATCGTAAATTTAAACTTCTTATGATTACTTTCTTCTTTACTTCTGGCATATTCGACCAGTTGTTTAACCACATCAAAATTCATCAATGGTTCTCCACCAAAAAAATCTATTTCTATGTTTTTACGGTTTTTAGATGCTTCAATGACAAAATCAATGGCTTTTTTGCCTACTTCAAAAGGCATTAAAAGCCGTTCTCCTTCAAAATCACCTTGAGACGCAAAACAATAATTGCATTTGAGATTACAATCATGGGCGATATGGAGACATAATGCTTTAATCAGATCGTTATTTTGATACACGTTTGGATCATAATTATTCTCTGTATATAATAATCCTTGAGCTTCAAGCATCTCAATTTCAAAGATGATTTCTAAAATTTCATCTTCCGGATATTTACCATTTAATTTTTTAACAATTTCATCTCGATCAAATTTCTTGTAATAATCGAGAACTTCGTATGTTTGGGCATCAACATCTAATACCGTTCCACTATTAATATCAAGAACGATATAAAGACCATTCAAATAAAACTTATGTATCATTTTTTATCTCTTTCTTTATACAAAGAAAAAGCAGTAAACAACGTTACTGCTTTCAATGTTTTTATTTATTTACTTTGCTGACACTGTTGGTTTCCTACAGTACAAGATGTTTTACAAGCTGACTGACAAGATGTCTGGCATTCGCCACAACCTTTGTTTTTAACATCAGTAAGCGTTCCTTTTTTAATAATTTTAATGTGCTTCACGTCACTCACTCCTTTTAAAAAAATTTAATTATCTTTTTTTTCGTCTGTATCGACTGTTTCTACAACGCTATCATCTTCAACAACTTCTTCAAATTCAGCATCTTCAACAACACTGTTGTCACTCACTTGGGCATCGTCAACTGCTTCGATTGTTTCTGCTGTTTCTACTGCTTCCGTTGTTTCTTCATCTTCTTCTACTTCTTCACTTTTAATTACTTTAGAAACAGCACCTTTGATAATCATTGCTTTATGAAAATCGGGTAACATTTCAAGAACGATGTTTTCATCATCAATCGCATAAATAATCCCATAAAATCCACCAATTGTTAAGATTTCATCCCCTGGTTTCATACTGCTTCGCATTGCTTCTACTTCTTTTTTCTGTTTATTTTGTGGTCTGATGATAAAGAAATAAAAGAAAACAACCAGCAAAATCAGAGGGATAAATGTCATTACATTCATTTTTTAACGTTCTCCTTGGTTTTCTATTCCGTATTTTTGAAAAAAGTTTTCTTTAAATGAAAGTAAATTATCTTCCATTATGGCATTCCGAACTTTTTCCATTAGTCTAAGTGTAAAGTATAAATTATGATATGTCAATAACCTTGCCCCTAAAATTTCATTACATTTAATTAAATGACGCAAATAAGCACGGCTATAATTACGGCATACAAAGCAGTCACACTCAGGATCAAGCGGTGAAAAATCTTCTTTATACGTTGCGTTACGAACCACTACTTTTCCATGGCTTGTCATTGCCGTTCCATTTCTGGCAATACGTGTTTGTAACACACAGTCAAACATATCAATACCACGTATAACGCCTTCTAAAAGGGCATCAACCGATCCAACTCCCATTAAGTAGCGAGGCTTCTCTTTGGGTAGAAGTGGCGTTGTTGCATCTAAAATCCGATACATTGTATCTTTTGATTCTCCCACACTGAGACCTCCGATAGAGTATCCCGGAAAATCAATTTCGGTTAAACCTCTCACACTCTCTGCTCTCAAATCTTCATACATACCACCTTGAACAATACCAAAAAGCGCTTGATGCTCAGGATTTTTATGGGCTTCTTTACACCTTTTTGCCCACCTTGTTGTCATTTCCATCGATTTTTTTGTATATTCATAATCAGAATCTGCTGGAGCACATTCATCAAAACACATGATAATATCCGCACCGATTGTATTTTGCATATCAATGGATTTTTCTGGTGTCATAAAGTGGCGTGAACCATCGATATGAGAGCAAAATTCTACCCCTTCTTCTGTAATTTTTCTTAAATCATTTAAGGAAAAAACCTGGAATCCACCACTGTCAGTGAGCACCGGACGATCCCAATTCATAAACGAATGAATACCGCCAGCTTTCTTCATAATATCCTGTCCCGGGCGTAAATATAAATGATAGGTGTTGCCAAGAATAATATTGGCATCAATTTCTTTCAGTTCTTCTGATGTCATCGATTTTACCGTAGCCTGCGTTCCCACCGGCATAAAAATCGGCGTGTTAATTACGCCATGATCGGTATGTATTTTTCCCAGTCTGGCACCGGTGTCTTTATCTTCCTTAATTAATTCATATCTAAACATGGTGTCTCTCCTTTAATTTTTAATAAATAAACATCGCATCGCCAAAACTAAAAAAACGATACCGTTCTTCAATAGCACGATGATATGCTTTCAGTACTGCTTCACGGTTATAAAAAGATGAAACTAACATGAGTAATGTCGATTCCGGCAGATGAAAATTCGTAATAAGTCCATCGACTACCTGCCATTTGTATCCCGGATAAATAAAAATATCCGTTGCTCCTTCACAAGCTTTTATTTTGCCATTAAAGCGAGTTGCAACGCTCTCCAACGTCCGAACTGATGTCGTTCCTACCGCAATAATCCGTCCACCTTTTGCTCTGGTTTCTTCAATTAATGCCGCTGCTTCTTTGGATACCTGATAGGTTTCTTTATGCATGTGATGTTCTAAAACATTCTCACATTTCACCGGACGAAAGGTTCCAATCCCTACATGAAGGGTTACTTCTGCTGTTTTAACACCCTTAGCATGAAGTTCTTCCAATAAATTTTCAGTAAAATGCAAACCGGCTGTGGGTGCCGCCGCTGATCCTGTCTGTTTAGCGTAGACTGTCTGATAACGGTCTTGATCTTCTAAAACTTCATGAATATAGGGGGGTAAAGGCATTGTGCCCAATTCATCGATAATTTCTTCAAAAATACCTTCATACTCGAATTCAATGGAACGAAGGCCCCCTTCAAGGGTGTTTTTAATCTCCCCTTTCAATAAGCCATCGCCAAAGATAAGCCGTGTACCGGGCAAAGCTTTTTTTCCGGGTTTTACCATGGTTTCCCAAGTTTTATCATCGAGTCGCTTTAATAAAAGTAACTCCACTTTACCGCCAGTTTCTGCTCTTTTTCCAAAAATACGTGCTGGGAGAACTTTTGTATTATTCATGACCAATAAATCATTTTCATCCAAATAGTCAATAATATCATGAAAATGACGGTCTGTCACCGCATCATCCTGTCGGTTAATAACCATCAATCGAGACGCATCTCTTTTTTCTTCTGGCGTTTGAGCGATAAGCTCATCGGGAAGTTCATAATAAAAATCTTTTGTTGATAGTGTTTCCAAATTTATTCCTCTATTTCTAAATCCAATTGAATTTGTTCCGTAATCGTTGGTGCCGCAATTCCTTCCAATCCTAAATGCCTATACCCGTTACTCGTAATAATACGCCCTCTTGGCGTTCTTGCCAAATATCCTAATTGAATAAGATAGGGTTCGTACACTTCTTCGATGGTGTTTCTTTCTTCTCCGATAGCTGCCGCCAATGTATCGATCCCCACCGGTCCACCGTCAAATTTTTCCACAATGGTCATCAACATAATTCGATCAATTTCATCAAGCCCTTTAGCATCTACTTCAAAAAGTTCCAATGCTAATTTAGCTGTTTCCAGATCAATCACACCACGTCCTTCAATTTCAGCATAATCCCGAACGCGTTTTAAAAGGCGGTTCGCAATTCGCGGTGTTCCTCTTGAACGGACGGATAATTCTTCTGCGCCGGCTTCATCTAAATCAATGTTTAAAATCTGAGCTGAACGTTTGATAATGGTTGCCAATTCTTCTTGAGTATACATTTCTAAACGTTGAATCACTCCGAAACGATCTCTCAACGGTGCTGTCAAAAGCCCGGCACGTGTAGTAGCGCCCACAAGGGTAAACTTTGGCAGTTCAAGTCGAATTGATTTTGCTCCCGGTCCTTTTCCGATAATAATATCTAATACAAAATCTTCCATTGCAGGGTACAATATCTCTTCTACGTTACGCTGAAGTCTGTGAATTTCATCAATAAAAAGAACGTCGCCCTCTTTAAGCGCGGTCAAAATAGCGGCCAAATCTCCCGGTTTTTCAATGGCCGGACCTGAAGTTGTCTTAATGTTTGATCCCATTTCTTTTGCGATAATGTTAGCTAATGTTGTTTTTCCAAGACCCGGTGGTCCATAAAAAAGAACATGATCCAAAGGTTCATTCCTTTTTTGTGATGCCTGAATAAAAATAGACATCTGTCGCTTGACTCTCTCTTGCCCAACATAATCTTTTAAGCATTGTGGTCTCAGTGACCGTTCAATATCAATATCTGTTTCTGTAAATTGTGTCGTTACAATACGATCTTTCATTGTGCTCACCTATCGTCCTAAAGGATTGGCGGACATCAATGCTTCTTTGAGAATATCCTCCAGTGGCATACCCGGTTTCATAATGCGTTCTACCAGATCCGACGCTTCTGTATAGCTATACCCAAGCCCCATGAGACCATTGACCGATTCATTAAAAGTATTATCTTTTTCCATCACCGCTTCAATTGCGCCCGGCTCCGTATCACTGAGCGTATAATTTTTATATTTATCCTTTAACTCTAGGATAATCCGACTGGCTGTTTTCAAACCGATACCCGGTGCTTTAGAAATTGCTTTTGGATCATCATGAAGAATATGTTTAATTAACTCATTCCGTGTAAACTGTGATAGTAACCCCATGCCGGCTTTTGGCCCAATGCCTGAAATGTTAATAATCGTTCTGAAAATTTCCCGTTCATCTCGCGTTGTAAAGCCGTAAAGGGTGATATCATCTTCCTTAAAAACCGGATGAAGGTGTAACTTAACCGGTTCATTTATTTTGGGAAGCTCCGCCATGGTATTAGCCGAAACATTCACATGATAGCCCATCCCGTGAAGATCGACAACGATGTAATCAAGCGCTTGCTCTTCTAGATTTCCTTTTATATATTCAAACACATTCTGCCTCCCGGTTCTATTCCTGTTTTTTTACATTTGTTTATTGTAACAATTCATGGTTGTTTATTCAAGCAAACTCTTTTATAAACACAAAAAAGATCTTTCAAATAGCGAAAGACCTTTCATCTTTTTGTTATACTGTTCAATTATATTCATTCATTTTTATATTTTTCTTAAAAAGCATCTCTTCTTATTTGGCATTGCTTGTCGCCTTATGCATTTTTTTTAGCCCTTCTACTTCAGCGCATATTTCATTCAAATTACAACTTTTACAGTTAAAATCAATCCCGTCAAACATGGTATTGAGTGCTCCTGTGATATCTTTTATCTTTTCAGATATGGGAAGTAGTTCTTTATACAAAGGATTATCTCCTAAAATCAGAATAATCTTAACCTGTTTTACTTGGGGCACTGCCGAAAAACAACGATACATTGACCATCCCATCTTTTCAAGGGTAAAGCCTTTTTTCATGGCGGTTTTTCCAATGCGTAGATTGGTAAACATTTTTTGAGAGGACATTCGAACCATTACATCGCAAAAGCGTAAGCGAATATCTGCAAATTCAACAGATTTCAAATATTCATATGTTGTGTCTACAGCCACATCCTCTGTTTCTAAAAGAACAATTTTTCCAAAAGAAAGATGTTTATTTTTACCCTTTAGTACTGCTGGATTTCCAATTAAATAAACACCACTTTCTTCCTCAAAATTAAAATTTGATGAACTTATCATAAGATTAATGCTCTCTTTTGGATAACCACCAAGTTCTACAGCCGTGTCCCGTTCCATCATAAAAGGATTTTTCTCTGTCGTTGGCCAAAAGTCTTTATTATTCACAAATTTCTGAAGAGGATATGTTTTTACTAAAGACATAAGCTTTTTAGCATATTGATCAAATATATCCATTACAAATTACAGCCTTCTGTCTCTTGGTAATCGATCATAATAAGTTTCCAAAATAGGGAAGAGTTTATGTACAAGTTTACTGTCCAAATTAAACCAGTAAATAATGAAGGTAATCCCAAAAAAACAACCGATAATTTTTCCAATCTTCTTTAAAATCTTCATTTTATTTTTCATTTACTTAACCTACCTATGCCATTCCTTTCTGACGGGCATATTCTGCAGCGCCTAAGGCTCCCATCAGCTGAGGATCAGTTTTTAACGCCGCAATTTTAATTTTTAGTACATGTTCGATAGCTTGTATGAGACCATCATTTTTAGCACAACCGCCAGTCATTGTAATTAAACCATCCGTTCCGGCTTTCTTTGCCATAACAAAGCACCTCTTAGCAATCGACATCTGTAACCCGGCGGCAATTTCTTCCCGCGGTTTACCGTCACCCACAAGCGAAATAACTTCAGATTCTGCAAAAACTGTACACTGAGCTGTAATGGGAATGACATTTTTGGCTGTTAGTGATAATTTTGAAAATTCTTCCAATGACATCTCAAAAGCACGTGCCATCGCTTCGTAGAACTTACCCGTACCAGCTGCGCATTTATCATTCATTGCAAAGTTCTTTACCGTACCATCTTCATCAATTGCAATTCCCTTTACGTCTTGTCCACCAACATCAATGATGCCGGTCACTTCAGAATTGGTCACGTGAACACCCATTGCGTGACAGCTGATTTCTGAAATATTTTCATCGGCAAAAGGAACCTTATTACGACCATAACCGGTCCCCACCAGATAACTCAGATCTTTTGCATCTTTCAGATCTTCAATTCCTGCCATGGCTTCTGCCAAAGAAACATTAGCGGTTTCAACCGGATTTATTTTACTGCGCACTGTTGCGTGTCCACAAATATTACCATTTTCATCCAAAATAACACATTTACCATAGGTTGAACCTACATCACATCCACAAAAATACTGACTCATTTATCTTTACCTCTTCTTTTTAAATTTTATAGTTATACACTATTTTACCAACTTGCGCTATCATCAAAATCGACCAGTGTCGGATCCAGTGGTTTTTCGTTCATTACGGCTTCCATATATTTATTGATCTGATCACGCATATCTCGGCGACTAATCGTTCTAGCATCGACTAAATCTTGTTTCAGCCAAACCATTTTAATCCCTCTTCTACGGGCTTCTTCTTCTATCAAACCTGCTATTGCGCCAGGTCCTTTACAGGATATCTGTTCATACATCACCAACATATCACAATTATACCGCTCCATAAAAACCCAAATATCATCAGAAAATGCATGGTATCCGCCTTTACTGTGAACCCGCATACTTGCTTCTTGGATAAGCTTCGCCACACCCGCTAACATTGTATCTACCGTGGAAGTATCAATGGGGCGATGTCCTTGATCCTCAATAAATTGAAATACACACTCAATCCCCCAGCAGTTTAACAACCACTCATCAAGAGCGCTGTACATATTAGCAATGGTATTCCAGACAAGTGCACGATGACGTGGTGCTTTTGGATACTTTCGAACCTTACCTAAACTTTTCCGCATCATTTTGTTTACCTTACGGTCATTTTTAATCGCTACTGGATTCCCGCAGGCATTATGATATGTAAATGTACGATACATCCAGTTCGAGGCGCCGTAATGCGGTGGTGTATCCGTTGCGTTCATCTCCCATTTTTCAAGGCGTAATTCATTTTGTTCATTCCACCGTTCACAGGTTTCCCGAAGAAGCTCAAAATCATAGGTTTCTCCGGTATGCTTTTCCATAAACTTAATACATTCTTTTAATTCTGATACAGCATATTCTTGCACATCTTCACGCGTATGACGCAGAGGTGTATTTAAAACATAGGTCGGCATCTGGAATCGACGATCCAGAATCGTGCTTGCCATAATGCTTCCGTCACAAGGCATATTCGTTGCAATATAGCAACATCCCATTTTGGGGAAATCATCATCAATTGCCACGCCGGATTCCATGGAGGGTAGTCCACAGACATCGGCCGGCACGCCGTAACTCTCGGTTACATCGAGATAATGTTCGGGGGAATGGTGGTTAATAATAGAGGGCAAGTAGTGGGGTGCCATATGCACTAACACACTTTTATGTTCTGCAAAACCCGCTGCTATAATTTCTGGCATATACACATCAATGCAAATATATTTTTGTGCATTTTCGTTAATTGGATGGATATTTTCATCGGCCGAAAAGATTGTTTCTAAATTGGTGGTCAGTAACTTAGCAATGGTGTTCAAATTCATCCGAGAAGCTCTGAGCATCGTTCCTTTAAAACCAGGGACATTATGATCAAAAAAAGATGGTGTGGTCAAATAAGTGGCCATCCAGCGGTAGCGTAAAAGGGCGGTTATATTGGTTACGGGATGTTTTAATAACCATTTACCTAAAATTCCCCATAGTTCCAGCCATTTATAATAATCATAAGCGGTATCCATTGGTCCACGCCATTCTCTATGCTTGTAAATACCGGTTTTATCTTCTATGATATCTTGCAAACCATCTCCGGTTAGATACTGATTTACAGCATTTTTGATAGAAACTTGACCCGTTAACAGTGGTTTTAACTTTTCAGGATCAAACTTCTTTTTCAAAGTTTCTAAAATCTTTTTATGGTCATTATTTTCGAGATCCATTTTTATGGCTTCTGTAAAAACTTCACCTAAAAGTTTTGCATTATCTTTCAAATTGTTGCTTGTAACTGTCATACCTTACTCCCTTCTTTTTCTTTCTGAATTTTTTTAATTTCCAAACTCTCAACAAAAGCTTGAACACGGGTTCGAAGTTGTCCGGAGGCTTGAACGCTATACTCACGGTCTAAGGCCACTGTGGGAATTCCCATCTCTTCATATAGAACATAAGATGCCACGGCACGCTCGTAGCCCCAATAATCACAAAATTTAGTCTGTTCGTAAATAATGCCATCGGCATTAAAATCGTCAACCATTTTTTTTACCACATCTCTTCGTTCCTGTACTTTTTCTTTTGACATAAAACGCGGACACTGATTTGTTTCTAGGTAATAACGACAAACTTGATCTACGATATCCTCTTCTCTATTGATTGGAATCGGTTGACGCCCCGGCATGGATCCAAAACAATAACGATCTGCCACCACATAGGCACCACAATATTCAATTAATTCAGTAAAGCCATAATCATCCATTTCTGAACCGACAACCACCACGCGAGCACGATAATTCTTCTTTGTATCTGGTTTCCTTTTTTTTAGATCGGCAAGTGTCTCTTCCAAATAAGGAAGAATAAGACTGGTCGGACAAGCATAGCTGACCAGATTCAGAATATGAAACTCCGTAGCTGTAATACGTGGATTATCCTCTTTTCTCATTTCAGAGATTTCTTCAAATAGAGCACACATCTTATTATGTTCCTCAACGGCGCTACGAATAGCCTTTTCCGAAATATCAATCCCAAATTGATCACGCAACGGCTCCAGAAACCGTGTTCTTATCTGATTAGTGTAATGTTTTATGCCATGAGGTGATACCTTCAAAGGCGCATCAATGATATTGTGATAAAATCGCTCGTTTTCAATCAGTTTTAATTCATCAATATTTTCCACTACCCGATTCATTTGTTGGCACGTTTCACTTGAAAAATAGGTATCTAAAAAGTTATACCCTCCTTCAAAAGCACGTTCGAGTAATGCACGAACGTAACTACAATTTAAACTCCCCATATAATATTGCGAGATATCAAGACTTCCGGTCTTTGGTGCCCGGAGTCTTACCGAAAATGCATTTCCTACATTGAGCAGTGCTTCCGGAATGTAGTAGCAGGTATAGCCAACTGCTACGCCACCGTCATTCTTTGCTGTTCTTACCAATTCATTATTGGCTTCTTCAAGCAAAGAAGTATAAAAATGAATGTGCTTAAGATCTTTCATACGCGTTTTCCTCTTCTTTCCTTATATAATTTCTATTTGAATCAGCGCTTCCCGTAATCCTTTTAGGGCGGGCGCATTTTCATCTAATTGTAAAAGACTGTTTCCTTCCACGTCCATCATTCCTAGTGCATCATCTTCGGGTATAAAGTTTAAAATAGTGATATCTCCAGTATCAACTTTATTTTTAACCGCTTCGTTCTTTATGCGATTGATAATAGCACCTACTTTATTGTACATTCCTAAGCTCATTGCCACATCCCGAATGGTATGAATTACACCGATTCCTTTTTTACTGGCATCACTCACGAGAATTAGATGGGTTACTTTTTCCATCACTCTTCGGTTAACCTGTTCAATTCCAGCCTCACCATCAATGACAACATAATCAAATTCCTCCGACAAAACATGGATTGTTTCTTTTAAAAAACTGTTGACCGAACAATAACACCCTGCATTTTCCGGTCTTCCAATGGCCAAGAACGCAAAACGCTCGGTTTCTACAAGACTATCTGTAATCTCATAATGCGCTTCATTTAAAACTTCAAGCGCTTCTTTTTTCTTTCCTCTTCCTACTGTTTCAATAAACTTCTTTCTGATATCATCAACCGTATGTGTCACCACTACACCAAGTGCCGTGGACAAACCAATAGCCGGGTCTGCATCAATAGCGAGAACCCTTGCTTCCGGATGTTCTTCAACGATCAACCGGACAGTCAGTGCTGCTAAACTTGTTTTTCCGACACCACCTTTTCCTGAGAATGCAATTACTTTTGTATCGTTCATTTGGAAAGATTCAGTCGTTTTTGGAATGTCTTTATTGCAATTCATTTCTCTTAACCTCTTATTTTTAAATTCTTTCATCCACCGCAGCAAACTGGTATAAAAACGACTTCGTCATTATTCTGTAGTTTTAATTTTGAATTTGCGCGCTTTCCATTCACTATGATGTGGCACGGCCGGATAGCTTTCAATATTTCTCTGCCATGAATTTTTTTTAATACATATAGCAACTCTTTAAGGGTTGTGCAGTCGACTGTTTCTTCTTCAATCCCTGTAATCCGCTTGAGTTCGCCCTTATACTTAACGCAAATCATCTGTGAGTCCAAGCCTTTTCATTGTTTTGGAGGTTGGTATCCCATTTTCATCCCACCCTCTGACCTTGTAATAAATCGGAAGCATTGTTTCTATATCAACTCTAGATTTTGGATCATCCGGATCTTGGAGTTCATCAGTCAAACGCTTGGGTAAAGTATCCTTTTCTTTTGTAAGCCCTTCTCGTAAATTAAAAAGCCGTTCCACATTATAACCGCGTTCACCAATTTCTAAAAATTGACCGGTTGTCATCGGGA
Organism: Eubacterium sp.; assembly: GCA_036642535.1. Taxonomy (GTDB): domain Bacteria; phylum Bacillota; class Clostridia; order Eubacteriales; family Eubacteriaceae; genus Eubacterium. The sequence continues at coordinate 115,900 of JAVXTS010000001.1, forward strand.
TGCCAGTTGCCAGTTCCACCGCTTTTGCATGGGGTACTAAAAACATAGAATTGATGGGCAACACTTTTGGCATCATCGACCAGAGATGTCCAAGTACCGGTCGTGAGGCAATCATAGCCTTGCCGGCAATACCTGTTACCGGATGACTCGGACCTAGTTTAAATAAAATCGAAGGAACCATTGTCTGAAGAGAAAAAAGGCAAAACCCGGCTGCCGAAATACTTTCCATCGTATTTTGTAAAAACACCGTAAGCTCTGGCTTACCTTCGCTATTTGTCTGACCTGTACTCATAACACCGATGGATTCCATAAGCGCTAAATAACCGCCATTCAGATGACATCCTCCCCGGTTAGACGTTGCATACCCCAGACCCATCCCAACGGATTTACGTGGTTCATAAGAGGCTAATTCCAAACCCTTGGCATGAATTGCATAATCACTTCCACCATATTTTTGGCTTAACCGCATTGATCCATCTGCCAATTCATCATAAGGTTTTTCACGATATGCTATTTTTCGAATAATCTCAATTAAATTGTCTGTCTTACCAAAACGTAGTCCAAAATCAGCTAAACCCTTTTCATAAAGTTCCATGGCAAAAGCCATGGTTCCTGCCAGAGAAATGGTATCCATTCCAAGAATATCAGCTTCATAATTGATATCATTAATTAATTGTAAATCATTATTTTCAATGTTCGAACCAAAGAGACCCAATGTTTCAAACTCCGGTCCTTTTACTTCTTTATCATTTACTCTGACACGTCTTTCACATCGGATTGGACAACTGATACAGCCACTATTGCGCACCAGATATTTATCGGCAAGATTTTCGCCCGAGATATCATCACCTTTTTCCCAGGTTCCCTTTTGAAAATTATGCGTGGGCAAAACGCCAGAAGCATTAGCGCTATTCACCAATCCTGCGCTACCATAACGGCCAAGAGAATCTCCGGTCATCGGATGATTTTTTAGAAAACAAACCCATTTTTTAACATACTCATCAAATTTTTCAGGATTTTCTGCTTCGGTTGTCTTAGATCCATAAGCCACAAATGCTTTCAAATTTTTTGAACCCATAACCGCTCCCGCACCACATCGTCCTGCAACACGTTCACCCGAAACAGCACAAGCATAACGCACTAGATTTTCTCCCGCCGGCCCGATTACAAGCTTTCCAAAACTCTTTGGATAAACCTCTTGCACCGCTTCGGCGTCTAATCCCCATAGAGGTGACGCATCCTGAAAAATGACCTCACCATCTAAAATGGCCAAACAGCAAGGTGATTTAGCTTTTCCGGTGATTATTAGACCATCCACACCTGCCTTTTTCAACATAACACCAAATTGACCGCCACAGTTTGAAGAAGCAATTCCACCGGTCATTACGTTTTTAAAGGTCATATTAAACCGACTTGAAGAAGGTGCTCCTGTATTGTTCATTGGTCCGGTGTTCACAATAAGTATGCTTTTTTCTGACAGAGGATCTACCCCTGTCGGAAGTAAATCATACAATAATTTTGCAGCTAGAATTTTTCCACCCAGATACTTTTTAAGAACACCTTGTTTAATTGGAAATGTTTTTACTCTCTGATTACTCAGATTAACATATAAGTAAGTTGCCGCTTTCATCTAGCTAACCTCCATCTTAATTGCCCCTAAAGGACACATCTTTTCGCATTGACTGCAACCCACGCAATGTTCCGGTTTATCCAAATAGGCAAACACTTTTAAATCCCCTTTAAACGTAGGATAAGAAATCTTGATTGCTTCAAAAATGCAAACATCCATACAGATTCCGCAAGCACTGCATAAACTCTGGTTTACTTTTGGTTTTAGCCATTGGCTTTTTGGTATCTTTTCACCGCTGTTTCCTTCAGCATCCAAAATAGCCCCTTTCGGACAAATTCGCTGACACACCCCACATTCCACACAACGGTTTGCTTTGATCGTATGTCTTTTTTTCTTTTCGCCATCGATGGCCATTACTGGACATTTTTTTGAACATGCCGTACAACCTACACATAATTCTGTAATTGTAAATGCCATTTGAGCACCTCAACTTTTTATTTTAATTTTTGTAACTAAATTTTGCTCATTTTTAATATAATGCTTGTATCTAAATGCTTGTATCTAAAAATAAATGCAATTATCATGCCAATTTTAAAATTCCCAAAAGATGCTCTTTTGCGCCACAAAATAAAAACAACCGTCTCAAAAAGAGACGGTTGTTTGCGACGATCGTTTCGTTTTGCGACGATCAGTCCTTTCGAAAAATCTTTTCCACCACAATATGATAACGCTTAATTTTACGGTAAAGCGTTGATTTTGCAATTTTTAATTGCTGAGCGGCTGCTGTCATATTCCCACCACAGTTCTCAATAACTTTTAAAATAGCCTCTTTTTCCAAATCTTGTATACTACTGCTATTTGTTACGACCTGTTCCCCAAAAGATGTCTTATCCTTTAATCCTTTTACTGCATCCGGTAAATCTTCAAAGGATAGTTTCGCGGTTTCACAAACATAAAATGAACGCATCATTACATTTTGGAGTTGACGAACATTACCCGGCCAGTCAAACGACTGAAATATTGCAAGAACGGCATCGTCAATAGAATAAACTTTATGTTCACCCTCATGATTGAGTTTCTGTAAAAAATACTGACTCAATAAAACAATATCGTCCTTTCTTTCACAAAGTGGCGGAATGGTTAATGTGATAATGTTAATCCGATAAAATAGATCCAATCGGAAATTTTTATTTTTCACTTCATCTTCTAAATTACGATTCGTCGCCGCAATCACTCTTACATCAATTTCTTTTTCCGTTTTGCCACCCAAGCGTGTAATTCGATGATTATCCAGTACACGTAAGAGCTTAGATTGAATATTTAAAGGTAGTTCCCCTACTTCGTCTAAGAACAAAGTTCCACCATCTGCCAACTCAATTTTCCCGGTTTGACCACCCTGTTTTGCGCCAGTAAACGCACCTGCCTCATAGCCAAAAATTTCACTTTCTACAAGGTCTGCCGGAAGTGCCGCACAGTTAATCGCAATAAAAGGACCTTTTGCTCTAGGACTGGCATTATGCACCGCGTGAGCAAAAAGTTCTTTGCCCGTTCCACTGGGTCCGGTGACTAAAACACAGCAGTCAATATGCGCTATTTTTTTGGCGTAACCAATCAAATCTAGCATTTTTTTATCTTCTGTTATAATGTTTTCGAACGTATAAATAGCCGAATTTCCGGTCATTTTATTGATCATCTTATTTACCGTTTTTACGGCTTTAAAAACAATCGAATAGAAAATCCGATTTTGACCTAGCTCAATCATATCTACATCTCCGATACAATGTACCGTATGTCGTTTCAGATGAAAATCCAATTCTTTTTCCTTCTTTTGAAGAAAATTCTCAAAAGAATCAAACCGCAGTGCCTCTCGAATATCAAAATGCTGTAACGCATCGTCCGAAATATCCAGAATCTTTTTTGCACTGTGATTCAATTCTTCTATTTTGTAGTTCTGATCGATAAGAATCATTCCCTCAGACATCGTATTAAATGTCGTTTTAAAAAGGCGTAAGGTTTGCTCCAAACGCATCTGATTTTCAATCAGTGCTGCTCCGGCCGTCATAATCCCCAAAGAATGTTTGCTATATTGTCCCAAAAGACTGACCAGATTTAAACTACCCAAAATCTTTCCGGAATCATCATGTACCGGCACAGAAGAACCTGCACAAATTTGTTGATTAATACAATAATGCTCTGCGCCGATAATACGAACTGGTTTGTCAAGGCGCATCGCTAAGTCCATAGAAGTAATCCCATTCTCATCTTCTCGCCAGCAATATCCGGGTAAAAGTTTTGTCTCATTCGCAGAGATTGTCGTGCTTGAATCTTTATATTGTGCAAGAATGCACCCCTCCGCATCCGTAACAAAAACAAGGGCATCCGAATTGGTAATAGAATGATAGGCTTCCTGCATCACAATTTTTGAAACCTTGATAAAATCTTTATTGTTTTCAAGCTTTTGTTTAAAAACATCTTCACTCACCACAAGCCCTGTGGCAAACCGATAATCAACCCCTTTTAAACGACAGCGTTTCCATCCTTCGGCTATATCATTTCTAACATTTTCATGAATGACGCCTGTTTGAATGAATTGATTCCAGTATTCTTTAAGCTCACTTTGATTATTGGTCATACCATCCCCCTATCATCCTTCGGTTTTTTATAACGTACTGTTCCTTTGACCTTTCATGGAAAAATATAATATAATAATCATCTTCAACCATGCATACATTAAGATGCTGTCATTTATTTTATCACAGGTAAATAAAAGCTTCAACAATTTAAACATTTCGCCATATTCTTATTCCTTTTCGCTATTATATGATCCTTGTAAACACCAAAAAAGTAGCTCAGCTGCTTACATTTCGCGTCTGAGCTACTCTCTTTTAATTCCTTACAAAAAAAGCACCAATAAAGGTGCTAAAGTCCCGAATATGTCGTCCACCATTTTTGACGCCTAGCAAGATGCTAGGTGGGTGCCCTGTCTTTAATCAATCTGTTGTCCACTCGGAGGAGGCATAACATCATATCAAGAACATCCGGACTCCCTCATTAATGTTGTAGGTTCAAAAATGAAGTTGTAACGAACATCCCAGGATTTATTTTAATTATATCCATCTTTTTACTAATTGGAAAGGATAAATTTTTGTTAAGCAAATACGTTATTTTTCTATTGACAAATGAATTATTTTAGAATATTTAAAGCTTTGGCGATATTATCGACCGGAAAAAGTTCTAAACCAAAATCCTCAAGACCACGGGTGTTACTTTTAGGCAAAATACATTTTTTAAAACCGAGTTTTGCGCCTTCCTTAAGTCTTTTATCAATATGTTGAATATTTCTAACTTCGCCGGTTAAACCTACTTCGCCAATAATCATCATCTCTTCAGGAATTTCAAAATTTCTAAAACTTGAATAAAGAACCGAAATCACCGCTAAATCTAACGCCGGCTCATCAATTTTCATACCGCCGACTACGTTGATATAAGCATCCATACTTTGCATTGCAAGTCCCAGACGTTTTTCCATAATCGCAATCAGAAGTACCATTCTGTTATAATCCATCCCTGTTGCCATCCGTCTTGGGGTTCCAAAACCGGATTGGGATACAAGCCCCTGAAGTTCGACTAAAAGGGGTCTCGTTCCCTCCATACAAGGTACTACCACCGAACCACAGGTGTTTTTCGGCCGACTGGATAACATCATTTCCGAAGGATTAGCCACTTCTTGCAGACCGTCCTGGGTCATTTCAAAAATACCAATTTCATTGGTTGATCCAAAACGATTTTTAACGCCTCGTAAAATTCGATAGGTATGGTATTTTTCGCCTTCAAAATACAGCACCGTATCCACCATATGTTCCAGAACACGAGGTCCTGCAATATTACCATCTTTTGTAACATGACCGACAAGTACCATGGCAATGCCATCTTTTTTAGCAATTTGCATTAAGGCATTGGCGTTTTCACGAATTTGGCTCACACTACCCGGTGCCGAGGTAATATTAGGACTGTACATGGTCTGTATTGAGTCGATAATCACAAGATCCGGTTTTTCCGAAAGAATTGTTTCTGTAATGTAAGGGATATTAATTTCTGATAAAAAGTATAAATTAGGCGATTTTATTTTCATCCGAACCGCCCGCATTTTAAGTTGCTGCTCAGATTCTTCGCCCGAGATATAAAGGATTTTAAGCCCTTGATTACCCAGATTTTCGGTAGTTTGTAAAAGAATAGTTGACTTTCCAATACCCGGATCACCCCCCAGTAAAATAAGTCCGCCGGGCACAATACCACCCCCAAGAACACGATCCAGTTCTTTATTATTTGTTTTATAGCGATCCTCTTTTTGAGGAATAATCTCTTCAATCCGTTTTGGTTTACTGTAGACTGCCCGTTCGAGTGTATTGGTTTTAGTCTGAGGTGTGGGCATGTCCAGTTCTTCTACAAAGGAATTCCACTCACCGCACTCTGTGCAGCGCCCCATCCATTTGGGTGTGGTATATCCGCAATTTTGACAGACAAACCGTTTTTTTATTTTTGCCATCTCTGTTTTCTCCTGTGTTCATTTTGAGTCGATTTTCAGTATACCTTAGAATGCTTAACCCCAACACTAACCCTATAAATCAAGTTTCATATCGCCCGGTTTAATCCACCCTTCTCTTACGCAAAGTTTATCGAATATAAAAGTAACAATCGCTGTATGTTAGGAACCTGAATCATTGAGGTTCCTAATTCTTGGGCGTTACCTAACATTCCAGCTATGGTTACTGAAAACTCGATTTCCTTTTTATGTAGAAAATCTTTAATCCCCTCATATTTCCGTTTTTTTCCATTACTCCTCTATTTTTTATGCATGATTTATAAGATTAATCGCTCTTCGATATTAAAAAAAGATACACGATGTATTTTGAGACGCTAAAAAACGGCGATCAAAACAAATGAACATCATTTTGTTTTGATCGCTGTTAACTTCAAACGAAAATACATTATTGTATCTTATTTCAATTCAAATTTTTTTCTTTTCTTTAAGTATATCTTAAAATTTTTCTTTTTTTAAATAATTTTTACTAAATACTTCTCTGTTCTCACTCGAAAATCATCGGAATCTCATTAAAGAAACATTTCCATGCGTTGAGAACCGTGCTAATTATTTTAATACCAACAGATGAAATAATGACTATTTCAGTTTTTTTCGGAGCGGGTGTCCACGGATCCATTTCAATGGTTTCATTAACACCACTAACTGCAAAATCACCTGTATCTGTCCGAACAAACCCTTTGATGCGATAAGTATCGCCCTTAATAGTGTTCAAAAATCTCTCAAATCGAATTTTATCGATAATCGTTTCTGTAGTTAAAATATTTGTTTTCGGTCTTGATTCCCAAGTGTTTGTTGTTTCTTTAGGTGTCTTGTGGCTATAGTTCATTGTATGCAGTATTTCTTTAATGGGTACCTGACAAAATGCTGTTTTGTAAATTAACGTATCCGCATTAATTTTTTTGATTCGATCTTCAATTTCTGCACTGTTTTCCGGTGACTGTAAATCTATTTTATTAATAATCACCGCATTACTATACTCAATCTGACGATGAAGCGCTGGAATAACCTCATATTGTTTTAAAAAATAAAAACCATCTATTATACAAACTGCGCCCAAATAATCATATGTTTTATCTGTTAATTTTTCAACTGTTTCTAAAACACTGCCCATATTTGAAGGATCTGCTACACCGGAAGATTCAACAAAAACATACTCCACATCTCTTTCTAAAAATTCAGCCAATCCTTTGATAAAATTTTCTTTGAGACATGCACAAAAAATGGATCCGTTTGTCAATTCCATGAGATCAAAATCAGTGCCTCTAATAAGTGTACCGTCAATACTTTTTTCACCAAATTCATTCATCAGTACACCGATTTTCACTCCATCAAAAGCACTCAGCAAACGGGTTAAAAAAGTTGTTTTTCCCGAACCTAAGAAACCCGTCAGCAACACTAATTTTTTCTGAGCTAAATCATTTTTCATTGATTCATATAATTGTTCAAAACATCAACAAGTTCTTTACGACTTGGAATAATAGAGGACCATTGTAATTTTCCATTAATATATATTGAAGGAAGGTGCTCGACACCCATTTTTTTAGTTCTGGCAATATCTTTTTTGACCGTATATTTATATTCAACCACATCAACTTTATCCCCAAATTCTTCTTTAGCCAACATCGCGGATTTAACCATATAAGTACAAGCTGCACAAGTGGCTGCATCAAGGGTAAATACCTCAATTAGAGGCCGATCTAAATTATCATAATCCGGAAGTTCCACATCTTCCATCGTATCAACTGCTTCATAATTTTTAATCATTTCCCGTACATCATCAGTGTGTTTTATTGCCTGTACACAAGCTATTGTGTTTTCAATCGGAATGTTATAAGGCATATCACAACCGGGGCTGATGATTAAATTTTGATGATCAATATTATCTAAAAGGTCAACAATATATTTCATATTATCCTGTTGTGTTCCAAAAAGCATTGTTGTTGTAAGAGGAATATTGCCACCCATCGTAATATTATATTGATCGGTAACTTTTTTAGCTTCAATAATATTAACATTTTCATCAATCGAAATACCGTCCGGATTCGTTCTGCACATTACATCCATCTGAATGGTTGCATCGCCACAAACGAAAAAACAACTTTTTGCACCTTTAGCTTTAATATAATCAAAAGCAGCCTTAAAAGGTTCTAAAAATAATTCTTCAATTGATTTTGGCGAAATCTGGCTGATTATCGGGTCAACCAAGGCAATAATATCCATTCCTGCTTCAATATAATAGTTACTCATAGCATTACAAACTTCAACACAGAAATCAACAAGTTCTTTGACATAGTCAGGGTACATAATGATATCCATAAAAAATTCACTACCACGAATATGAGAGGCTAAAGTAACCGGACCACAGACCAAACCATAAAGGGCAGTATCTTCGCCAACAGCTTCTTTCATCCGACGCATTACATCTAGAACCATGGGAATACGTCCATCGGTTTTTTTCGGAATTTTACATTTACATGGTACTTTTAGTGTTCCTGCAAAAGGATGACTCATGACTGATGGTGGGTTATCTTCAGCCCATAACAACTCACATCCTAAAATTTCAGCCTCAATTTGAAGATCAAAAATCACTGGCATGCCATCTGGTGTATAAAGCTTATAAACTTCCATTAATGATTCAAAAAGTTTATCCCCATCTGTCAACACTTCCCTTGCTGTATATCCTTTTAAAAACCCCGCATGAACTCCAGTAAAAGGCACCCACGGTACTTCTGTCAATACTTCATGATTTAACGCTTTAAAAATTAATTCTTTACTCATTTTCTTCTCCTTCTTTTAATGTTTTAATACTTTTTCTTCTTTTAGTCAATCTGTTTTAAGTTAACTTTATTATACTTTTTTTCATTTTTTTATAATAGGACGAATCCTTTTTTTTTATGTAAATTTTTACTGTATTATTTCTACATTTAGCACTATTTTTTAATTCTTATCAATTGATAACGTTTTTTTAGTACTATTTTATATTTTTTTGTAATTTTCTAATGTTATGCTATAATAAATATTATCTTTTATATGAGGGAGTCCACAATGAAATCGCCAATTTTCACAGAAGATAAAGCACTCAACATTGAAGCATTCAGATCTATTTTAATTTCGTTTTATCATGCTACAGAAGTTCCGGTAACCATTTATGACAAAAATACTTTTCCGCTATGGATCGGCTTTGAAGAACAAAAAATATGTCGTTATTTTAACCTACCTGATTCTGAAATCAATATCTGCCAAAATGCATTACATTTTTCATCAACATGGGCGCACCGACTCGGCGAACCTTATATTTTTGTATGTCCCTCCGGTTTCGTTAATATTGCTATTGCTCTTTTAGACGGTCAAACTTTTATGGGCTCTGTTATTGCCGGTCCCATTGCCATGGGTACCATTGAAGAAAGTACTATTCGTGATATGTTCAGAATTCATCGTGCTTCACCAGAAGTTTTATACAGTACCACACTTTTTATTCGAAATATGAAAATTTTCTCACCCAGTCAAGTAAATCATTTGGCAAATCTTCTTAATGCTGCCATTATGAGCCTTTACCCTAATACAGAAACCTATGAAAAATTGAACACCGAGTACCATGAACAATCCGAAATAGGTGAAGAGATACATCGTCATAAACAGCAAAACATCCCTCTTGTTTATCCTTATGAAAAAGAACAGGAACTTGTACGTCAGGTTAAAGAAGGTGATCACGACGGAGCTCAAATAACACTTAAATTTCTAGTTAATGAAATTCTTCTGATTGAAGGTGGTAATTTAGAAGTCATTAAAGCCCGCATTCTAGAACTTGTAACTATTCTTTCACGTGCTTCGGTGGAAGGCGGTGCTTCCCTTGAGAAAATTTTTGGTCTCAATCTCGATTTGATTACAGAATTAAATAAAATCGACAGTCTCCAAGTTCTCAGTACATGGACCGCTAAAATTACTGATCATTTTACCAAGAATATTTTTAACAACATTTATTCCGGTGATTCTTATCTTATTAATCAGGCCATCGAACATACCAAAACCAATTATATGAACAAAATCACTCTCCAAAAATTAGCTAATTATCTCCATGTTTCGGATTCTTATCTGTCAAAACTTTTTAAAGCGGAAACCGGTATTAGTTTCACACAATATATTAACGAAATTCGAATTAACCGTAGTAAAGAACTCCTTCAAAATACGAACATGAGCATTGTCGAAGTTGCTTTATTTGTTGGTTATGAAGATCAAAGTTATTTCACTAAAGTTTTTAAGAAAATCGTGGGGATTACGCCTAAAAAATATCAAGCCAATAAAATTGGAAATAAAAATGAGATGCAATGTTAATTTGCACCTCATTTTTATTTTAAACGGTTCTAAATTCACATTTTTCATTGCTACACAATCTACAATCATGATCTTTTTCGGCAATCGTGATGTTTTTATCAGCACCATAAACATATCCCATTGTTTTGAGTGGACGATACATAAAGCCCTCTGTCACATCAATGCCTAGAAGCTCTTTTCCGTGCACTTCATCAAGGATGACCTTCTGATTTTCAATGGGAATAAAATGGTCATCCGGACTATACCTGACAGTGAGAGCATAGCCTCTCGTTTCAAAAATATCTTTTCGAATGATTTTATAGAAATCATCTGAGATATTAAATAAAATCTGATCAGCCATTGCATCAATCATTAGTCCTTTCAGAAAATCTTTCTCTTTAAAATACCGAGTTGATCGATCACTTATTTTTTCGCCTAAAGTGACCAACACATAAACCTGATGACTGACTTCACATAATCCCTTGTGCATTTTTGGTTTACCGGTATTTTCTTTAAGCACATAAATACCTTTGCTTTCTGCCAATAATTTTATTTCATCAATCAATTCATCATAAGCTTTATCAAATTCCGCATAATTTGGAAGCTCTGAATAGATATGCATCTGCTTAAAAATAAGACTCTTTTCTAAACGAATCGGAATATTATAAATGGGTATCACAGCGTAATGCCTCCTCATTTTCTTCTTTTTCACCTTCTCGTGTCATCAGAATGACTGCCGCAGTCATGAGTATTGATCCAATCCATGTATTGATATTGTACGGTTCCGCAAAAATAAGAATTCCCAGTATGAGTGAAACTACCGCTTCAAAAGAAATAATTAATGACGTTTTTGTCGGTCCTATGGTTTTAATCGCATACGTTACAACACTCAAAACAAAAATCGTAATGATTCCAAGCAGTGCACCATATAAAAGATTTAATGGGCTGATGGTTAAAAAGTTTGGTATTTCCATGAGTAATCCCTGACCTAAAAAAAGTATGGTACTAATGGCTGAAAGATAAAAAACAATCGTTCTGTTTTCAAGTTCTTTTAGGGCACTTTTTCTTATACCAACCAGATACACACTATAAGCTAGTCCCGCCCCGATAGCCAACAGGCTTCCAACCGTAAAAACACGCTTATCAAAATTCATCAAACAGATAATGCCAAAAACAGTGGCGAATAATGAAACAACTTTAATCCATGTTGGCTTTTCTTTAAAGAAAAAAACCATAATCATCATCACAAATAACGGATACGTAAAATAAAGCATTGTCGATAAACCGACCGATAGAAAATTAAGTGAAATTGCCAATAAAAGTGTTGCGCCACCATATCCAAAAACAGTAAAAAAAATCAGTGATAAAAACTGTTTTCCGGTCACACATATATTTTTTTTACGCATTAAAAAACTGACTCCTAAAATAATAACAATGGACAAATAGCGGTAAAATAAGACAGCAACCGGTGTTAATCCACCACTTAACATAAATTTTGTAAATATTGGAATTGTGCCTGCACAAAAAGCTGCACTAACCGCAGCAATAACACCTTTAGACATCACTCTTTCTCCTTTACTCTTTTCTTTTTTAAACACGAAAAACCCTTTAACAGCATTAGCACAAAGGGTTTTATCGTATTTAGAAGAGATATTCTATTTTATCTTAAGCCATTGCTAATTTTTTTGCTGTTTCCACGGCCTGTGATGCTTCCGCTGCATAAACAGCGCCTATTTTTTCACTGTAAACCGGTGTAAGAGGTGCTCCACCGACAAGATATGAGGCATCGACGCCAGCATCTTTACAGCCTTTAATAATTTCATCCATATTAGTCATTGTCGTCGTTAACATTGCCGACATTGCCACAATCGTTGCCTTATTTTCAGTTGCCGCTTTAACAAAATCTTCCGTTTTTGCGTCAACACCCAAGTCAACAATTTTGAATCCTGCACTCTCAAGCATCATCACAACTAGATTTTTGCCAATATCATGTAAATCCCCTTTAACGGTTCCGATAACAATGGTTCCCATTGTTGGAAGATCATTATCTGCAATAAGTGGTTTAACAATATCCATTCCGGCATTCATCGCACGTGCTGCCATAAGAACTTCTGGTACAAACATTTCGCCATTTTTAAATTGTTCACCAACACTATTCATACCGGACAGCAATCCGTCATTAATAATACTAATTGGATCTATCTTTTCTGCTAATAAAGCATTGACTTCTTCAATGACACCGGCTTCATTTCCTTTGATGACCATTTCACCAATCGTTAATAAAGTACTCATTTATTTTCCTCCGATTTTCACTTAAATCTAATCGATTTATTTTAATAATTTTTCCAATTCAGCGGCTTCATCATCTGCAATAACATATGCATGTTTATTATTATCTGGGAAAGCACCATTTCTGACTTCCTCACAATAAGCCGTAAATCCTTTTAATAATTCTCCACCTACATCAGCATATTTTTTAACAAATTTTGGTGTAAAATCATCGTAATAACCAACCATATCGGCATAAATCAAAAGCTGACCATCAGTATAAGAACCTGCACCAATACCAAGAACCGGAATACTTAATTTTTCAGTAATGGCTTTTCCAACAACGGCCGGCACGCCTTCAACTAAGATAAATGCAGCACCCGCAGCTTCAATTTTTTCTGCTTGTCTAACCAGTTCCATTGCAGCTTCTGCACTTTTTCCTTGGGCTTTATAACCACCCATTTGAGCCGCAAATTGTGGCGTTAGACCAATATGACCCATAACGAGAATACCAACATCTGCAATCGCTTTAATTCGTTCACAAACAGAATCGGTGCCACCTTCTAATTTAATGGCATCCACTAACGATTCTTTTGTAAAGCGACCTGCATTAAAAACAGCTTCTTCATCAGAAATCTGATAAGACATATAAGGCATATCACCAATAATAAAGGTATTGGGTGCGCCTCGTCTAACGGCTGAACTATGGGCAATCATGTCATCCATCGTTACCGGATAAGTTGTATCATGTCCTAACGTGACCATTCCTAATGAATCACCAATCAGAATCATATCAACGCCTGCTCGTTCTTCATATTTAGCGGTTAAATAATCATAACCGGTAATATATACAATCTTATCACCGTCTTTTGCCATTTGTCTAAAATCTATAATACTTTTTTTCATTATAATCTCCTCATATCATCTTTTCATCGGATATTAATCATTTTATTTTATAAAAAAAGGGGGGGTGGACTTTGTCTGACAAAGTCCATCATTTTAAAGACCTACTCTGATCATTAAGGATTTATCTATTTTAAATTACCAGTTCTGAGGTAATCATTCAATTCTTCCTTGGTCATATTATCAATCCCTAAATATTCTAAAGTATAACCATTAGTCGTTAAGTTTTTACCATGAATGGCATTCGCTAAATTGATCATTGAATCAACAACCGGTGTATCGACGCCATACACATCACCCAATTGCTGATAAACAAAACAACCAACCGGAATATCTTCAGTAATGTAACGATTATTCATATCAAATGGGCCTGTGCCGTATTGAAGTGGATCTTGTTTATCAAATGGCACTAAATAGTCAATCCCCATGTATTCTTGTCCCAATACATTTTCGCGAGAGAAAAAGTGTTCTTTTTCATAAGATTGGATCCCAACGCCTAACTGATTTGCCAGTGTACATTCTTCGGTATAAAACGTATATTGAACTTGTGAAATAGAGGGACAATATGCGTGAGAATAAATCGAGAATTTATATTTATCTTCGCCAAAAATGGTTCCGAAATTTTCCATTGTTGATACACCTAAGATTGCACCTGGGCAATGAAGAACAGGATTGACATTAGAGAATCCGGTATCTAAAGCAGTATCACCGGCAACAGCACCATCACCGAAAGTAACGGCATCCATTGATGGAAGATATTTTGAACTTTCAACAAAAGCTTCTGTGTCACAAGCCGGCATTGCTGCACCACGAAGGGTAATTGCGCGATAATATACTCTGATTTTATGTGTAATAACACCACCCGGCATATCAACACGACTACCATAAGTTGAACTTGACCATCCACCAATAATTACTTTTTTTGTACAACCTGCTTCACGCATCATCTTGCGTAATAACAATGAACCATAGTTATCCGGGAAAATATGAATAACCTGACCATCTTCTAAGCATGGAATTAGTTTTTCAAAGAAAGGTTTGTGTCCGAAAGTAGGTGTCGCAATAACGATAATTCCTGCGCCTTTAACAGCTTCAGAAACTTCTGTTGTTACTTTATCCATTTTTGCAAAGCCTTCACGTTCAAAACCATAGAGGTTTATCTGGTCGCCATAAAATTTAATTCCGACACGTTCGACATTGGCCAAGGTTTTATCTGAATAAGGTTTTACATCACATATTCTTACTTTTGCCCCACCAAGTGCACAATCCCCGGCAATCGCTTTTCCTACTGCACCAGCACCTAAAACCGCAATCGGTTTTTCTTTTAAATAACTCATATCTGCCATTTGTTTGAATCTCCTTTTGTTTCTTTATTAGTCTTCTTTGTTTCCAAAACTCGTGTGTTGATATTTTATAATGCAATATGCGTGCCAAGATTGTAATTCTAGCTATTTTAGTGAAAAAGCTGTTTTTGTGCGATTTTTAATTCTCTTAGGATAATTACCAAAATTTTAAAGAGCAATTTTTTTTGCATCTCTCAAACTCTTTGTTTCATTTTTATTCAAAAAATACGCTATCATAGCTTATTTAAAGGAGTTTTTACTTAAGCCTAAAAATATTTTGCAGATGCATATTTTTTTGCATTTTATAAATATTCACCAAAACAAACTACCCCATTGTATAAATTTTCAATAAAAAAGCCCTTATTGTATTCACAATAAAGACTTTTTCTTACTTACTTATGCCTGTTTTTTTTCTTTTTTTGCCTTTTTAGCCGCTTTTTTAGCTTCAATCTCTTCGGCTTCAACGGCATACATTTCTTCAATTTCGGCATTTTGTTCTGCCATAGCATCTGCGTATTTAATTTTATCCTCTTTATGTCGTCCTTTGGCCAAATGATATATAAATCCAAGCATCATTGCCAGTTCAAGGAATACAATTGGAAATCCTGCAATAGTTTTAACAATTTTAACACCGCCAATTCCACCGCTTAATACAAAAACTAAAGATACTGAACCAATCAAGATACCCCAGAATACTTTAATTGAGATAGGAGCTTCTTTTGCACCTTTAAATTGTTTTAAAGACATTGCAGATACGGTTGATGTCATTGAATCACATAATGTAACAATTGAAAGTAAAATAGTAATCAACATAACAATTTGGATAAATGCTGTTCCAGGAACATAGTTGAATAAATTCATCATAAATGCTTCCGGTCCAAATTTATCAAGAAAACCAACCATATCAGCCACACCGCTTATCTGTAAATGAATAGCAAATCCACCAAAAACACCAAACCAGATGATACCAAAGATTGCCGGAAAAACAACATTAACGGTAATAAATTCACGAATTGTACGTCCATAAGCTAGCTTAATTAAGAACAAACCTATAATAGGACCAAAAGACATCCAGTCTACCATCCAGTATTCATCCCACCACTGTGGCCAAAGATCGCCACCAATCATTGGTTGAGTATAGGTTGATAACTCAATAAAGTTGGTGATAAAATTACCAAATGACTGCGTCGTTAAATTTGCAATATATGAGGCCGGTCCCACAATCACCATAAATAAAAGAAGTACCATATATATCCAAGCATTTTTATCCGAGATCCATGAAAGACCTTTGTCAAGACCTGTAGCACTTGAAATGGTGTAAGATGCAATAATCAGAACTGCCAGAATTGTCCACATTACCGGTCCGGTTGCAGGACCAAAAGCAAACTCAATACCACTCCCCATCTGTAAAAGTGTATATCCCAGCGATCCTGCAACACCGCCTACCAAAGCAAACAATGTAAGTCCATCAATAATGTCGCATAATTTCTGGTTTAGTGGACGTCCGTTTGTTAAATAGACAAGACCAGAACTAACTGTATAATCTTGATTCATATTATAATATGCATAACCGATAGCAATCCCCGGAATAACATAAATCGCATAAGGTGAAAATGACCAATGTAAAAAGGATTTACTCATTCCCCATATAATAGCTTGGCTACTGCCTGCAACAAGTCCCATCGCTTCTGGTGGTTGAAAACCATGCATCAAAGGCTCAGTAGCTCCCCAAAATACAATCCCTGATCCGATACCTGCACAAAGCGAAATGGCAAACCACATCCACGTTTTGTACTTCGGTTTCGCATTTTCTCCCCCAAATTTTATACTTCCTAGTGGGTGACAAAAAATAATAACCAAAAAAATAACAAATGATAAAACAACCAGTAAAACAATCCACCCACAATTGAGCATTAAACCTTCGAAGAATTTCGTCATCACCGCAATAAAACTTTCTGAATCAATAAATCCAATAATGATCAATGCTCCCATGATAACCAACGGAATCGCAATGGGTATCAATCTCAATCTTTTTAACATACCTTCTCCCTCTCTTTTTTTAAATTTTCCATTTATTTGCTAAATATAATAAACTTTTCTCATATCTATACTAGCACTTATGGAATATTCCTTATATCGGTTATATAATGCAAGATTTATGCCAATTCGTAAAATATAATTTTTCTCGAAAAACAACAGTTTTTGATACCTTTTATTTGTTATAGTGCAAATATTTGTGCACTTTTTTTTGAAATGCGTTTCATAAACCCTTTAAATATCTATCTTTAAGGTTATGATAATTCTTTTTTTGCATGGTAAATTTTTTTGCGTTTTTAACCTTTTAATAACTTACTTGTGTCAATCATTGCTTTTTTTTGTTTTTTACTTCATTATAGTATAACGTTTCTCCCTGTTATTATCTATTTAATTTTTCTTTCCAACCTGTTGTTTTGGCACAAAGATTGCGTGTAATAAACAGTATCAAAGTTTGATGAATAAAAAACATTCATCATGTGTGTTCTATTAAGGGAGGAATTATAAAATGCAAAGAGATTTAGGAATTAATTACATGACGACTCGTAAAAACCATACTTGTTATGGTATGGGTGTTGGTATTATGGTTTTAGATGACGCTTATCCAGGTTTCCCTGGAGATGTCCGTAACGCCAGTGCCTGGGGATTTCCAATTCAATATGAAATAGCAAACGGGGTTGACAATTATACCCTTGTTTGGGAACAGGATAAAACACCTTGCCGTGCACCGATTGTACAGGCTGCCAAAAATTTAGAACGGATGGGTTGTCGTGCCATTGCCGCTGAATGTGGTTATTTTGCTTATTTTCAACAAGATGTTGCTGCTGCTGTTGATATTCCTGTATTTATGTCAAGTTTACTTCAAGTACCATTTATTCAACAATTAATCGGGCCAACCAATGCTGTTGGTATCATTTGTGCTCAAAAACGGTTTTTAACCGATACACATCTTGAAAAAGTCGGTATCGATTTAAAAAGTAATTTTTACATTGCCGGTGCTCAGGATGAATATGGTTGCCCTCAATTTGACACTCTATGGGATCATGAAAAGCGTCCAGCTATCCCTGAAAGTTATTACGATGAATCTGAAAAAGATATGATCCGTATTACCAAAGAATTTATTGCCAAACATCCCGATATCAAAGCTATTATGCTTGAATGTACCGGAATGCAGCCTTTCGCAAGAGCCATTCAACGTGCCGTTGATCTTCCTGTTTTTAGCTGGGGGACACTTCTTGATTATGCATGGTCTTGCATCTCTCATCGCGATTATTACGGCGATATTTAAGATTTATTGTCACATTAAAAATACCAAACAAAAGCCGTTATCTTGTTAATTTAAATAAATGGAGGAATATGAATGGAAACTACTAAACGAAATATTGATTTTAACGTTTTAAATAAAGAAAAAATCGAAACAATTCATGAAAAAAGTATGGATCTATTGTCTAATTTTGGAATGCGCGTTACCGGAGATCGCACACTAAATGCTTTAAAGAAATACGGTTGCATTATTGATGGTAACATGGTTAAATTTCCTGAAGCCGTTGTTAAAAAAGCACTGAACACCATTCCGAAGGAACTCACTCTTTATAATCGTGATGGCAGTCCTAACATGGTAATCAACAGCAAAAATAATGTTTATTTTGGAACTCATTCTGATCAACTGGAATATCTCGATTATAAAACAAATACAGCTCGTACCTTTATGAAAGCCGATACTAAAACCATGTGTACCTTAGCCAGTGCTCTTGAAAATATCAGTTTTGTATTATCAGTTGGTATGAGTGGCGATGTTGACCCGGCAGTTCAATCTCAAGTGACCTTCCTTGAAACCGTGAAACATTTTGATAAAACCATTAACTTCTCAACTAACGATATTGAATCATTACAAGAAATCATCGATATCGCAGCAGTTGTGGCTGGCGGTCATAAAGAACTTGCCGAAAAACCTTTCATTTTCAATTACTGTGAACCTATTCCACCGTTAACACATCCCCTTGAAAGTACTGAAAAACTTTTTGTGAGTGCTACCAATAAAATTCCAGTGGTTTATATGCCTTACAGTATGATGGGTGGTACTTCGCCAATCACTATTGCCGGTGCTTTAACTCAAAATAATGCTGAAATTTTAGCCGGTATTGTCATTACGCAAGCCGTTAACGAAGGTGCTCCTTTAATTTATGGCTCTATGCCGACTGTTTTCGATATGAAAACAACCGTAGGTTCTTACGGTGCGCCCGAATTTCATCTTTCTGTTGCTGCCGCTTCTGAACTGGCTAATTATTATCAATTGCCTTTCTATGGTACGGCTGGATGTAGCGATGCCAAAACCATTGATCCTCAGTCTGTTTCAGAAATTCAGATGGAACTATTCTCCAGTATCTTGAGTAAAGCAAATATTGTCCATGATATTGGTGTGCTTGATCATTGTAACAGTGTTGCTCCAGCAATGGTCGTTTTGGCAAATGAAATGATCAATCAACTAAGCGCCTATTCTGCCGGTGTTGATGTTAATGATACAACTTTAGCCATGGATGTAATTAAAGAAGTGGGCCACGGCGGACATTATCTCAATGAAATGCATACTCTTTCTAATTTTAGAAATGTTTGGTATCCTGAATTTTACGATCGTAAAATGGTTAATTCAGATCAATCTGACATTTTAGATCAAGTTACTGCAAAAATAGATAATATTTTAGCAACTCATAAAGTTCCTGAACTTGCTCCTGATATTTTAAAAGAAATCGAAAAAATAGAAAAAAAATATAACTAAGTTACTTTTTCCCCTCTAGACAACTCAATTATTTTGAGTTGTCTCTCTCTTTTTTTGAAAAATACTATGTAATATGCTATCATTATAAATATAATGCCGTAAATGGAGGACGTTATGAAATCTAAAGAACAATCAATCAATGAAGCACTTGAACGTGAACTGTTACCGATCAAAGCACTTGAACGCGTGGAAGATGTCTGCATCCATGTCGTTGATTCAACAGGAAAAATCGTCTGTTATTCCAAAGGTTGTGAAAAAATTGAAAACATGAAACATGAAGATGTAATCGGTAAAAATACCGCCGAGCTTTATGATTATGTTGAAAACGAGTCTATGCAAGATTATGTCCTAAAAACCGGAAAAAAAGTTCGCGATATACATGTCAAATATAAATCTCCTTCAGGCAAACTTGCAGATGTCATCAGTAGCACTTATCCTGTTTTTTCCTTTGATGACGAAAAAACAGTGGATGCCGCTATTTGTATTTATCGTGATATTTCCGACTATATCCATATGGCCCAAACTATTGATAAATTACAAATGGATTTAAAAAATAAGCAGTTGCGTGATAATGGTACCCAATTTACCTTTAAAGATGTTGTCGGATCTAGTATAGTTACTGTTGAATCAGTGCGTCAAGGGAAAATCGCAGCCCAGACCAGTGCACCTATTCTCATTGCAGGACCTACCGGTACCGGAAAAGAAGTTTTTGCTCAAAGTATTCATAATGATAGCAATCGTGCCAACTATCCATTTGTTGCAATTAACTGCAGTGCTATTCCAGAGAATTTATTGGAAAGTACCCTTTTTGGTACAGTTAAAGGTTCTTTTACCGGTGCCCTTGATTCTAAAGGATTACTGGAATCAGCTAAAGGCGGTACCCTTTTCTTTGATGAAATCAACTCTATGAACATGACACTTCAATCTAAATTACTACGAGTTCTTGAAACGAAACGTTTCCGCAAAGTCGGCGGGAACAAAGAAATCGACATGGATGTACGAATCCTCAGCGCCCTTAATCAGGATCCACTTAAAGCGATTGATGAAAAAAGACTGCGTTCAGATCTCTATTATCGACTCGCTGTTTTTTCTATTAATCTTCCTAGTTTAATGGAACGCAAATCTGATATTCCAGAACTTGTTTCTTCTTTTCTTTCCTCCGAAGCTGTACCTATGGGAAAAAGTTTGTTTTCCCTCTCAGATAATGCCCGTGATATACTCCTAAGTCATGATTGGCCCGGTAATATTCGAGAACTTAAACACGCCATCACTCATGCTATTTATATGGCTCAATATCAAGATACTATTTTAACCTCTGAACTGCTACCAGCTTATCTTAAAAAGAACCTTATCGAAAAGAAGTTAACCGACAAATACCTTTCTTCTACGGAAACCAATCAAAATCTTAAATCAACCCTTGGTTATATTGAAAAACAAATTCTATGCGACGTTTTGAATACCAACGATTATAATATCAGCAAAAGTGCTCGTGAACTTGGCATCTCAAGACAAAATCTGCAATACAAAATTAAACTCTATCACATTGAGTGTAATACTTAAAAAAATCAGAACCACCCGCTAAACCGGTGGTTCTGATTTTAAATTATTTTATTTTCTCACTCTTGTTCCGAAGCTCTTTCCATTAAGGATTCTGCTTTTTCAAAATCAACTTGTAATCCGGCATGCCCTTGCAAATAAAGATCTCCTAATAATTCAAGAGCATCGGTTACACCAAAATGTGCGGCTGCTTTAATCCAGTCAACTACCGTTTTAACATTATTGGTTGCCCAGTGCTCATCGGTTCTTTCAGCTATTTCATAATGACAATAAATACTACCCATTTCCAAACCTTTATTGAGCCATTTCTTTGCTCTGAATTGTCCTGTTTTACCACTGACATAACGTTTATAATAGCGATAAAGGGCGTAAGAAGCTTCTGTATATCCTGCAGCCAACGCCTCATGGTAGTAATCACATGATTTACTGTTCAGACAAACACCAGTTTCAAAACACATAGTATTCTCGTGACCTCGACCGGCATAAAAAAGGGCAGCACCATTTTGAGACTCTGCAGCTTTTTCAAACCAAATGATACCTTCTTCTGTTTTTACTCGGGTTCCCCAACCTAAAAAATACAGTTTACCTAAAAGTACTTGGGCGGATATATCACCGTCATAGGCTAGATCACTTACATTTTTAAAAACTTTATCACCATGATTTTTTAAAAGTTTTTCAAAAGCAATTCGATCATTTTCATCACTGAGTGTATTGATTTTTTTTGCATTGACGTTCAGTTCATTTTCAAAACTATTTTTGATTACTTCACTATAGCGTTGTTTAAATATCAGACAAATTTCTTTATAATCTGTTTCCAGTATTTGAAGAATTTCTTTTTTATCTATTTTCAATTCAATAAGCTGATCTAAATCATGACCTACCGGTTTACCTTGCAAATAATATACAGCATTAACCAGACGCCAAAAATAAGTGTATTTTTTTTCTTCACTATTATAAGCAACACACGCATAATCAAGTAATTTTTTATATAATTCTATGACTGCTTCACTGTAAATCTCTACCCATTCTTCGATTGTACAATTGATCATGACATCTTTTTTTTCTTCAGCCGTCATCTCTTACTCCTTAAATCCAATATTAGTGATACTATTATACCAATTCTTTTTTAAATCGGATACTCTTTTATAATAAATCTTAACCTTTTTATGCTTCATCAACACGCTCTTTAAAAATTTCAGAATAGGAAAGGTAATAATCTTTATACACTGAAACCTTAATTCGTTGAGGTATTTTATAAATATTCGGAATCAAACCTTGCTTTTCAAACTGATAAACCATAATAATCTTTTTATCAGGATCAATTATCCAATACTCTTTCACTCCTGCAGTAGCATATAAGTTTGTTTTTAACAGATACGCAATTTCTGCATTTTGAGGGGAAGCTACTTCAACAACCCACCCTGGAAAGGTCTGTCCATTTAAGATAGTCGTCAATTCCGGTCTTAAAATGGTATGCTCTGGTTCCGACAATGTTAATGCCATATGAGGTTCGCTGAGTTTATCAAGTGGTCTATGCGTTAAAAAATATTTACTGGTCATGGTATATAAATAACGTACGATGTCTTTACCATATTCTTTTAATTCAGGTTTCAAAAATTCTACGCCGTGAATAAGTTCAATCTCATCTTTGTGGGTTGTTTCTATATTCCCTCGCTTTAATTTAAATAATTCCATTTTGTCTCGTCGCTCCTTAATTTGATCAAATCATAAGATATTTAGTCTTTCATATGCTTTTTTTCTATTATACCAAATCAACACGGTTTTAACATTAAAACAAATTTAATCTTCTTCCAAATGACTTATCTGAGTTTCAAGTTCTTTTTTAAGTAAAATTAATTGTATGATATCTTCTTGAGCCGATAATTCCTCAAAGCTACGTTCATACTCAGCGGCTTTATTCCCTTGATTTAGTTTATACAAATTGCCGATATTATCTAAAATACTATTGACGGTACTGGATTTTATTTTAAACAATTTCTGAGCCATTTGAATTTCACCGCGTATTTCTGACATTTCATTATCTAGTCCAATCACTGAATCTGCGGTGTTAATCAAACGTTCTTTCAAAGCACTCGGTAAATTTTCTTTATATTTATAACTCAATGAATGCTCGATAATTGACCAAAAGTTCATGGCTAATGTTCTAATCTGTATTTCAACAAAAATTTCTTTATGCCCCAATACGCAAAAAACCGGATATTTAACAATTAAATGATAACTTTGATAACCACTGTCTTTGGGTTCCCCTTTTCCTGAATGCAATTTCGAACGATCTTCCCCAGACATATAATTTTTAATTTTGATAATTGTTAAATCTTTGCCATCACGTTCACAAATAGTATCGACAACTTCATAAATATCTTCAACAAACTGACAGATAATACGAATACCGGCGATATCCATAATTCTATTTTCTAAAACTTCGACATCAATTCCGTATTTATTGATTTTTTCCATGATGCTTGAAATATTTTTTACTCTGCCCTGAACCGATTCGATGGGTGAATTTTCACCTAATATCATTGACTGATTTTTTAGACTGTTAAATTTTAAAACTAATTCATCAACAGCTTGACGATAAGGGATCAGAAATTCCTGCCAGTATTGTGTGCTCAATACAATCACCTCTAGCTCTTTAACGTTAATGTTTTTTTCTTAATCTATTTTATCACATTTTCCATAAATAATGCTTTGTTTTTCATTAAATTTTTTACCTTGAAAATTATTGTTACAATACATTTTTTCTTCCAGATCATCTTTTATTTTCCACCAACTGGTATTCCAATTGGTAATGATACTATCCGATTCAGGTGCCCTGCCAATAATACGTTGAACAACCATATTGGGATCTAAATATTCTAAAAATAAAATACAACGTTCAATATATTCTTCTTTTGGAAAAAGACTTATGGTTCCATCTTGATACCATTTTCCCAAGACTGTCTCTTTTTCAACATAAAGAGCATGACATTTAACAAAATCAGACTGTACCGCTGAAATGACTTTTGCCGTTTCAATCACATCATCACGATCATCCCATGGTAAATCAAGAATTACATGGGTACATAATTGCAATTTATGATTTTTAATGGCTACTGCCGCATGAATATATTCTGCTAAACTGTGTCCTCGGTTTAAAATTTTAAGGGTTTTATAATTAGCTGTTTGTAATCCTAGCTCAATGGAAATATCAATATGATGGTCATGCTGAAAATTTTCCAGAAAAATGAGTTGATTTTCTGTTAAACAGTCCGGTCTTGTTGAAATAGCAATACCAACACTATCCGATTCTGCTGCATCTTCAATGGCTTTTGTAAATTGATCAAAATCACAATACGTATTGGTAAAACTTTGAAAATACGGAATGAATTTTTTAGCTTTGTAACGTTTAGTAATATAGGCTTTATTCTGTGAAATCTGCTCTTTAACCGATAAAAATTCCGATAAAGTTTCATTACCGCCACCTTTGGCACCACAATAAATACAGCCACCGGTACCCAATGTTCCGTCACGATTAGGGCATGTTACTGGAATATTAACCGGTAATTTATAAATTTTTTCACCATATCGCTCACGCAACCATTCTGAATAAACTTTATAGGGGCTCTTTTCAGCCATAATATTCCTTCTTTCATTAAAAAAACGCCTCTAAAAGTTTTAGAAACGTTTTTCTTTTTTTACTCTTAAAGATACTTTTTCACACACTCCGGAATATTGCCTTCTTCGCAGCTTAAACTCAATACAAATTTAATATTTTGTTGTTTCTCAATTTTATCCAGCCTTTCAAGGATTCCCTCAATCCCATCCGGTCCTTCTACATCGAGAATTCTTAACAAATTATCGATATAAACAACATCTACATCGTAATTCCCTGCAATAACACCACTGATGAAACCGTACAATTCATCGGCTCCTTTAATTGAGAAATCATCGGAATTAACAAATCTAATTTTGGTATCGACCGTAGCTCTGTATTTGTCTCTGTCGTTAATGAATAAGATTTCACCCTTTGCTGTTTCTACTTCAGCATTTGCGCAATCAATCATTTTTTTAGTTTTTCCGCTTCCTTTTGCTCCATATACAAATTCAATCATTTAAGACACCTACTTTCTCTGTTGTTACTAACATTATACAGGTGCAAACGATAAAATACAATCCCTTTTATTAATATTCTTTTCACAAAAGAGAAATTTTTATCTACCTTTTATTTTTTTATTATTCGATCTATATGTTTAATCTCATCCGGCATTAAATAAACGAAATGTCCCGGTGAAATCTCTTTCCATATCAGTTTTTCCGGTTCGGGTTCCGGATGATAATAAAGTGCAATATGTTTCTTTGCCACTTCCGGATCAGGAACCGGAATCGCTGAAAGAAGTGATTTGGTATAAGGATGTATTGGATTATTGTAAAGCTCATTACTCTCTGCTACCTCAACTAAATGACCTCTGTACATCACACCAATACGATCACTGATATAGCGTACCATTGCTAAATCATGGGCGATAAAAAGGCAGGTTAAATGTCCTTCTTTCTGCAGTTTTTTAAAAAGATTAACCACTTGAGCTTGTATGGATACATCCAATGAGGCAATAGGTTCATCGGCAATAATAAACTCAGGATCTAAAGCTAATGCCCGTGCAATACAAACCCGCTGTAGTTGTCCGCCTGAAAATTCTGCCGGATAACGATCGGCACAATTGGTATTTAATCCAACTCGTTCCATCAGTTCACAGGCATGTCCTCTTAAAACTGTTTTATTTTTGCTGTGTCCTTGTATTTTAAGGGGCTCAGACACAATTTCAGCAATAGTCATCCGTGGATTCACTGCTGCAGCAGCATCTTGAAAAATCATCTGCATACTTTTTGAAAGTTCTTTACGGTGTTTTCTGTAAATCGTTTTATCTGATATTTTAAACCCTTTATAGTAAATTTCACCACGTGTCGGCTCAACAATCTGCATGATATTTTTACCTGTAGTCGACTTTCCAGAACCCGATTCACCGACTAATCCAAAAATCTCGCCTTTGTAAATATCAAAAGAAATACCGTGAACCGCTTTGATGCTATTTTGTTTGCCCAGTTTAAAAACCTTTTCTAAGTTTTTAACTTCAAGTAATTTTTCACCATTCATCAACTTTATCCTCCCGAAGCCTTACTATTTTACCATTGATAACCTTGATCGGTGGTTTAATTTTAGGCGCTCTTTCATCAAGGAGCCAAGTTGCCGCATAATGGGTATCAGATACTTTAAAAAGTGGTGCTTCTTCTTTATAATCAATAGCCATAGCATAAGGATTTCGTACTGCAAAAGCATCTCCTTTAGGCGGATGTAACAAATCCGGCGGGGTTCCAGGAATTGCGTTCAAGGTTTTCTCGTCATCGTCTATCGATGGTAATGAGGATAAAAGACCCCAGGTATAGGGGTGTCTGGGATCATGAAAAATATCATCGGCCGTTCCGATTTCTACAATTTTTCCCGCATACATCACTGCCACCCGATCGGCCACATTGGCGACTACACCCAAATCATGCGTGATAAAAAGAATGGCAATACCGGTACGTTTTTGTATATCATTAATTAAATCTAAAATTTGGGACTGAATGGTCACATCAAGTGCCGTTGTCGGCTCATCTGCAATAAGCACTTTAGGATCGCCGGCTAAGGCAATGGCAATAACACTGCGTTGACGCATTCCACCTGAAAATTCATGAGGATATTGATTGAACCGTTTTTCAGGTTCATCAATACCTACTTGTTTCATCAAAAATACTGTCTTCTTTTTAGCCTCTTCTTTATTGATGTTTTGGTGTATGAGAACCGCTTCCATAATCTGTTTTCCAATAGAAATGGTTGGGTTTAATGATGTCATGGGATCTTGAAAAATCATGGAGATTTCTTTTCCACGGATGGATTCCATTTCTTTTTCGCTAAGGGATGTCAGTTCACGATTTTCATATAAAATGCTCCCTCCGGTAATATGTGCTGTTTTTGGTAAAAGGCTCAGAATGGTTTTACAAAAAACAGATTTACCACATCCCGATTCACCTACAATTGCCAGTGTTTCACCATGATTCAATTCGAGTGAAACACCTCTGACTGCCTGTACTGTGCCATAATCCGTATGAAAGTGTAATGTTAAGTTCTCAATCTTAATCAGTGCCATTTTTCCCATTTCCTTTTGCCGTTTTTGATATACCTTTATTTATTAATGCTCCAATTTGCAATATTCCAGAAAATACCAACGCCATGATGACCTAAAATAGTATCTGGTGTAATGCCTTGAATACTGGTTTTAGCCACATAAATCGCATCAACATAAGCAATAAAAGTATACGGTAAATCTTTTGATAATTCAACTTGGAACTCATTATAATATTGTTTCCTTAAAGAATCGTCTTCTGTTTCACGGGCTTTTTTCAGTAATTCATCCACTTTTGGATTAGAATACCCATTATAATTTGAGCCTTTATCGGTTCCAAATATTTTGTAGGTATGATCATCTGGATCAAATGGGCTTCCCCATCCCACAAGAAAAGTCTCTTGTCCTGCCCAATCGGTTTCTGCGTTAACCGATACTTTGGCATCCACACCAATGGCTTGTAAATTCTGGGCACAAATATTGGCAATATCTACACGCACTTGATCGCCTTCAGAAATATTGATTTTAAAGGATAATTTAGTTCCATTTTTTTCATAGATACCATCACTGCCTTTTACCCATCCTGCTGCTTCTAAAGCGGCTTGTGCTTTAGCTGGATTGTAGTCATATTTTTCGATGGAAGGATTGTTATAAGCACCTGCCTGAAGGGGTGAATAAGCAATTTGACCTTGACCTAAAAGAACAGAATCAATGATAGCCTGACGATCAATGGCGGTACTTAAAGCATTTGGTAGTTCTCGGTTATTCTTAAATAATGGATTGTTAAAGTTGTATAAAATTCCACGGTAATCGGCTGTTTTCATATCATAAATTTTGAAATCGCCGTTGCCTTCAAATTGTTTGGCATCATTTGGCGGAACTTGTGCCATATCAATTTCACCTGATTTTAACTGCATTGCACGTGCTTTGGTATCTTCTACAATTTTAAAGATAACTTTATCAATTTTAGGTGCACCTGCATAATAATTGTCAAATTTTTCCATGGTAATGCTTTGTCCTTTATCCCATGAAACAAGTTTATACGGGCCTGTACCAATCGGTTTACGATTAAAATCATCGGTTGCCATGTCTTTACCGTCCAATAAATGTTTAGGCAAGATACCGATCGTTAAGTAATCAAGCATAGCAACATTTGGTGCTTTTAACGAAATTTTAACGGTTTTTTCGTCTGGTATTTCTATTTTTGTAATATCTTCATAATTGGATGCGATTTCAGATGCATTGTCCGGTTTCATAATGGCATCCAAGGTGAACTTAACATCTTCCGCCGTAAATTTTTTACCATCCTGCCAGGTAATACCATCGCGAATATGGAAGGTATATGTTTTCGTTGCTTCGTCCCATTCCCATTTTTCAGCCATGCCCGGCACCACTTTATCGGTTTCATCATGGGCGGTTAAGCCTGCAAATAACAACAAATTAATTTCACCATGTTCAAAAAGTGCCGGATTAATTGCTGCGTAATCCTGACTACCATAGACTAAAGTGTTAGCCTCATCTGCTTTTTTGGTCTTACCCCCACAGCCGGCTAGAACTGATCCCATTAAAACCAGGGACATGCCTAGCGCTAATAATTTTTTTGTAATTTTCATCTCTTTCTCCTTTTTTGTCTTTTTATATTGTAATTCAATAAAACACTAAATACGACTAATGCCTTTGTTGTTACGCTTACGGATAAAGTTACCGATATCCGTAATACAAACGAGGGTGACCACTAAAAACAAACCCGGTGTTAATATGATCCACCAATAATTAGATAACAATGCCTGATCGGCGTTGGATAACATACTCCCCCACGAAATGATTTCAACGGGAAGACCGATTCCCAAAAAACTCAATGTCGCTTCCGTTCCGATAGCTGACCCAATATTAGTAACCACCATAAACATGATGGAGGATATAAAGTTGGGCACTAAATGTTGTTTTAAGATGTAAAAAAAATGTCCATCCATCGTTTTTGCTGCCAAAATATAATCGGCATTACGAATTTGTCGTACTTCACTTCTGACAATTTTCGCAATGTTCATCCAACTTGTAATCCCGATGACAAATGCAATGGTTATGGGATTAGACTGCCCGATCATAGCCTGAATAAAAATAATGATCAAAATAGAAGGAATACTGAGAATAATTTCAGTTAACCGCATCATACCATCATCAATCCATTCGTTTGCAAGACCACTGATACTACCATAAACAATGGCAATAAAAGTTGAAATAATTGTGGCTGTTAACCCAATAAATAATGAAATACGTCCACCATACCAAATCATTGAAAAAATATCTCGCCCCATCATATCGGTACCAAAGTAAAAATTGGCATCCGGCGGTGTGGCTCTATGTGTAAGATCCATATAAGATGGATCATGGTTCATTATTGTTTCAGAAAAAATACACCCTAAAATAATGATTCCTAACAATAAAAACGCTAAATATGGCACTTCTCGAATGCGTTGAATTACCGTTTTTTTTACGTAAAGGGGATATTCAATTTCGGTTTTATAGTCCGATCCAACAAATTCAAATGCTTTTTCTTTCATAACAATTCCCCACTTTCATGTCGCATTCGGGGATCTATCTTATCATTAATAATCTGCGCCAACATATTTGAAAAAACAACTACAATACCGGTAAATAAACACAGCACCATGAGTGTGTTATAATCATGATATTTGGCACTTTCAAAACTTAATGTTCCAAGCCCCGGATAAGAAAAAACTTTTTCAACAATATAGGTACCGCCAATAATATGCGGTACAGAAATTGCCATAATACTGATAAAGGTTGGCATAATATTTCGCACACAATGCCGATAAATAATCTGATTTTTACGCATTCCTTTTGTTTTACATAACAATACATAATCCTGTTTAATCTCTTCCAACATCCGGTTACGTACCATATAGGTATAGTACCAGAGATGTCCCAAAATCATCACTACCAATGGTAAAATAAGATGTACAATCCGGCTTCCGATATTTGTACTCTCACCCATTGCGTAGGCACCGCTTGAAGGGAGAATTTCAAGATTAATGCTAAAAATTAAAATGAGAACCAATGCCACCCAAAAGGACGGAATACAATTTGTAATCGTCCCGATTTTACAGATAATCCGATCAATCAGCGAATCTTCATGGACTGAACAAAAAACGCCTAATAACAAAGAAAACAGAAAAGTGAGAACAAATGATAATCCGCCCAAAAGTAATGTATTAACATAGACATCGCCAATCACCGTCATCACATCTTGTTTATATTTAAATGAAATACCAAAATCACCATGAAAAGCATCTTTAACCCAGATGCCATACTGAACGTAAATAGGCGCATCAAGCCCTAATTTTTCACGTGCTGCATCTTGTTGAGTTACACTCATTCGTTCCACACTTTCACCATAATAAGCCCTTAAAGGTTCTCCGGGGGAAAGTCTTGCCATATAAAAAACAATGAGTGATAACAAGAAAATAACCAGCATAAATTGCAGTATTTTTTTTAACAAATAAATTATATTATTTTTAAAGGACTGTTCCATGTCTATTCCTACCTTTTGCTTCTTTAATGTATTGTTCTAAAGTGTGGCGCAAAAAAAGCCACGAAGATTCTTCGCACTGCTGTACGAATTAAACCTTCATGGCTTAAATTTTTATTTTTTATTGATTTGTTTTTCTCAGCTTCTAAAATATAACATGAAAAGCAATTTATGTCAACCTGTATATACAAGATTTTATCTTTTCTTTTTATTTTATTCTCTTAATGTGGAAAGCTTCTATAACGACCAGAAAAATTATGCTATAATAAGATAAAGAAAATTTGTGAGGTGCGTACTTTTGGAAAACAAAATAGACTATCGTGAAATTGTCGAATTACTTGATAAACAATTACAGTTTGCCCAAAATATTCAAAAAAAAATCATACCAAGACCAAGTGAATTTTTTTCTGACTATTACTATCTTTACGCAATGCTAAAACCTTTTCGAAAAGTAGGTGGTGACTTTTATGACTTTCACATTTTTGATAATAATAAAGTAAGCCTTGTTTTGGCTGATGCTACCGGTCATGGTATTGATTCTGCCATGATCACCAGCATGATTAAACTCATTTATTCTTACGCAATGCGTAACGAATCAATCTGCTTTTCGCCTAGCAAATTAATTGAGCGTATTGAACTGGACATTGAACAGCAACTCACTGCTACATTTTTTAGCGCTTTGGCTTTAATATTAGATCCCAATACGAATACTCTCTGTTTTTCCAATGCGGGACATCCGTCTGCCCTTTTAATAAGTGATGCCATTACCTTTTTAAAACCATCACTTCCTTTACTAGGGCTTCATCATATGATGTCCCAGATCAGTTACGACGATATTGTACTTCCCTTTAAACCGGGTGATAAACTGATTCTTTTCACCGATGGGTTGATTGATGCCCAAAATAAAAACGGTGATATTTTTTCCATAGAAAATATCATTGATATTATTGAAAAAAACAAATCGTTATCTATTAGTATTCTTTGTTCTAAAATTCTTAAAACCTTTGATTCTTTTCGTAATCATTTTGAATTAATGGATGATACTTGTCTTTTAGGCGTTGAGTATGATTATTAGTTTCTAATGAAACTCTAATAAATTTCCTTTAAAATATAACTATAAAACAAATTTAAAAGGAGGTTTTCTGATGAACACTAAAAAAAGAATTTTAATTTTAACCTGTTCCCATGGATCCGGTCATAAAATGGTTTCTCAATCTTTGAAAAATACTTTTGATCAAAAAAATTGTGTAACTATTATACGTGATCTTTTTCAGGATACCAATAAAATCATCAACCGCCTCATTGAAAAATCATACCTCCTTTCCTATAATGTCGGCAGTTCTTTTTATAAAAAGCTGTATTATGACATGGAAAAAGATGCGCATAGTGATTTTATTTACCATCTTTGGATGGTCACTCAAAAGACATTACTCGGTTATATTAATGAGTTTCATCCGGATTGTATTATAAATACCTATCCTTATACCGTGTCGTCAATTCTTAAAGAAAACCATTATCCTGATATTCCTGTTTATACGGTGGTAACCGATTTTTGCATTCCCGCTGCTTGGGAACATAAACAAACGAATCGGTTTTATGTTGCTTGTGAAAACGTAGAACAGCATCTCATTGATTATGGTATCCCTAAAGATCACATTGTTAAAACCGGTATCCCTATTCGAGACGCTTTTTATAAGCATTATAATAAACAAATACTTCTGGAAAAATATCATCTTGATCCAGAGAAGCAAACTTTAATTATCTGCGCTGGAACCTATGGTGTTGTGAAAAATTTAAAACAAATCTGTGAAAAAGTCGATCATCTCGATCATTTGCAAACCATTGTGATCTGCGGAAAAAACAAAGTATTATATAAAGAACTTTCTGCTATTTCGTTTAAACAAACGCAAATTTTTGGTTTTGTTTCAGATATTCATGAATTATACACCTGCGGTGATTTCATGGTTACCAAACCCGGTGGTATAACACTCAGCGAAGTGGTCACCACACGGATGCCCGTTATTCTTTATAAACCAGTGCCCGGACAAGAAGGTGAAAACGCCGAATGGTTTAAAAAATCGGGTGCCGCCATTATTGCGAATACACCGACCGAACTTTTAGTGGCTATTGAATCTTTAAAAGAAAATGAAATTAAGCAATATTCCATGAAAAGTGCTCTACGAAAAATGTATTACGGTCATTCTGCAGAATGCATAGCCGATGATATTTTAGAACAATTTCAGATTTCTGCAAAAAATACTGAAAAGCCCGATTTATATCTTCTTAAAGAACTTTAAATTTCAGACTGAAAAGCTTCCGTTTTTAAACGAAATGGTGTCCTCCCTGTTAAGAGGACCGTAAATAATTAAAAAGTTTTTTGTACCGTCAGTCATTTTGGCTGGCGGTACTTTTATGCTACTAATAAATATTTCTGATGCTATTGCATTTTTGACATTACCTAACTTCTTCCCAGGATACCCCTTTTCCTGGGAGCGTTCTTCTATAAATTGGTATTTTCGGAGTTGGCGAATCAATGATAATGATCTTTCATCGACAGCTCCCTTACTTGTTCTTCTGGTTTGATTTTTCCTTTTCTTTCTGGACATAGAAATACCCCCAAGTAGGTTTTATATTTCATTGTCCTGCTTGAGGGTAGCTATCAAAAAATCGTAGTCTTTTTTATACTTATTAACTTAATTTATATCTCATTCACTAAAATACAATGTTTTAAATAATTTCACCGGCATCGGTTTTGAAAAGTAATATCCTTGTGCTACCATACAACCACAAGATGCTAAGAAATCAGCCTGTTTTTCTGTTTCTACACCTTCCGCAATCACATTGAGCCCGAGATCATTCACCATATGAATGGTATGTTGAATAACTGTTTTTCCTTTTTTTGTTGCAACCGCTTCGTTTAGAAATTCACGATCAAGTTTAATGGTATTGATCGGTGCATTTTTTAACATATTCAAAGAAGAGTACCCTGCACCAAAATCATCCATTGAAAAAGAAATGCCTTCCTCTTGAAGTCTTTCCATACTTTTATAAATATCTACCGCATTTTCAACAAAACTGCTTTCAGTCAATTCTACTTCAATTAGCCCATGAGGTAACTGATATTGATCTACCAATTTCAGCAATTTATCATTAAAATTTGGATTAAAAATATGAACACGAGAAACATTCATTGAGATTGGTAATAGTGTATAACCACAATTAATCCAAGATTTTAAAATTTTACACGTTTCTTCCCACACAAATTCATCAAGTTTTATAATAAAACCATTTCGTTCAAAAAGAGGAATAAAACGATCAGGCATCATCACACCTTTTTCCGGATGCTCCCAACGCACAAGCGCTTCTGCACCAATGACTTTGCCTGTTTTCATATTATGCTTTGGTTGGAGATAAACTTTAAACTGATGATCTGACAATGCAAAATCCATCTCATTCTCAATCATTTGCTCCTCAATCTGTTTCGCTCGAAGATTTTTATCATAAAAAGCCCACTGACGAATCAGACTGCCTTTAATGGTCTTTTGTGCTAAATGTGCCCAATCACATAAAATATTGATGGGAACATCACGCTCATGAACAATACAAATGCCAAGAGATGGTCTCACCTGATATTGATCTGAATAATGACAAATAGCTCTAATAATTTTTCTAATTTTATCCAGTAATTTTTCCTCAACCGAATAATGCATACAAATGCAAAAAATATCACTGTTCATTCGCCCATAAGTATCTTTTTTTGTCACATTATGCGCAATAACCGATGCTATATATTTAAGCAGTGTATTTCCCTCTTCCATTCCATAAAGATCATTGATAAACTTAAAACCATTAATATCCAATCGAATCACACAAAAATGCTCTTTCGGTTCTGAATCTAAAAGATTTTTTGCATTTTTATAAAATGTATCAATGTTAAAAATCCCCGTCAAACTATCAAATTCTGCTTGAAATCGAAGTTCTTCATAGGCTTTTTTCTCTTGATCAATATCATTCAAAATACCAAGCATCCGTTCAGCTTCACCTTTTTCATCAAAAATTGTCGTAAAAATAACACGATACCATCGATAAATATTATCTCTATTGAGAAGCCGTATTTCCATGTCAATCAAGCCACATTTTTCTTTGAGTTTCTCAATATTTTGTTGAAATAACGCTATATCATCCGAATGAATGACCTTGTCTTCCTTCCATATTGCAACCAAATCGCGTTCAGTCGTGTAATTTCCTGTCAATTTTTCAATTAATTCGGGTGAATAATAATATTTATTCTCTTTGATCATCCGTTCACATACAATGGTTTCTGTCTGTTTAATGATGATACGATAACGTTCATCATCCAGTTTTTGCTTCTGGAGTAAACGATTTTTGGATTCAATGATATCCATACGTTTTTTATCACTGATATCCATGACAAAACAAAGCCATATTTTCTCGTTTCGATCATTAATCAATGGAAAAACGGTTAACGATGACCAGTGATATTTCCCGTCTATCCAAAGTTTTCGCACTTCCAGTAAAAAACAACTTTGCCGTACTTTAAACTCATTCCACATTCGTTCTAAATCAAAAAAATCTAAAAAACGTTTTTTATCTTCAGGCGAAATCATCTCTTCTGCAACCCTTAGAATAACTTCACTGAGAATACCTTCATCCGGAGGTGTAACAAATTTTTTATCATAATGGTAAATTATTTTATAAGAATTATCAGTAACATTTAGTTCATACAGTTCATCATAAATATTGCGCAATGCGGTGTCATAAACACCCTCTATTCGTGTAGAATTTCTTGTTTCTTGTTCCACCATACGATTGCTCCTATTATTTCATAAAAGTGTATTTCAGTAATATCTTTTGTATTTTATATTTATTTTAATGCTTATATTCATAAAACTATTCTCTTTATTATAACGTATTTATTATAATTTAACAATGATTAACTTTTACTCAATAAAAAACAAGCCTACAATCCGCAGAACTTGTTATTTTATCTTATTCTTCTTCACTTAAAAGATACGTTAATGTTAAAAAACTATCCGTAATGTTTACATTTTCAACAACAACATCATCTGGAACCGTTAAATCCATCGGTACAAAATTTAAAATAGCCTTGATTCCTAAATTTACAATTTTATCAATCATTTTCTGTCCAACATTTCGGGGCACACTTAAAACACAAATATCAATTTCATTATGTGCCACAAAAGCATCAATATCATCCATATGATAAACTTGCAACTCACCGATCATATTACCAATTCTTCTGGGATCTACATCAAACAATGCACGAATCGTGATGCCATCTTTATTAAATCGCTCATAATTGGCAATCGCATGACCCATATTCCCTGCACCAACAATAATACAATTATATTCTCTATTCAGTCCCAAAATATCTTTGACTGCATTTTTTAATTCTAATACCTTATATCCGTATCCCTGTTGCCCGTATGCTCCAAAAGAATTCAGATCTTGACGAATTTGAGATGCTGTCAATCCCATCATTTCAGCCAACTCTTTAGATGATATTTTTTCAATACCCTTCCGCTCAAGATCTCCTAAATATTGATAATATTTTGGTAATCGTTTCACAACTGTCATCGATACGCCTCTTGAAAAAGTTTGCATGATGTTTCCACCTCCCTTGCGTCATACTAACATTTCTATTATATCAATTCTACAAAAAAACGTCAAATATAAACAAAAGATTTTGTAGGCTTATTCCTCTTTTTTTGGTATGATAGAACTAGAAATATAAAAAGGACTGCGTAACTATGTTAATCAATGTTGAAAACCTTAATTTCAGTTATGGTGTAAACGAAATTTTTAATACCTTAAATCTCACCATTCAAGAAAAAGAAATGATTGGTCTAGTCGGTCGAAACGGCTCCGGAAAATCCACATTTTTAAAATTATTAGCCGGATTACTGACACCCGACCACGGCACCATCAATAAAAAATCAAATTTAACTCTGGGATATTTGGCTCAAGAAGCCACTTTTCCTGATACAATTACTTTATTTGAACTCTTTACCTCTGTTTTTAATCCACTAATTCAAATGGAAGAACGCCTAAGAACCTTAGAACATCAAATTAGTGAATCTGAAGGTAAAAATCAAGAAAAATTAATGAACACCTATGGTGAACTTCAAGATCACTTTGCCGAATGTGGCGGATATGCGTATCACAGCCGTATTCGTGGCATCGCCAAAGGCTTAAATTTTTCTGATGACGATCTTAAAAAATCATTTAGTGTATTAAGTGGCGGTGAAAAAACACGGGCTGCTTTAGGGCATATTTTATTATCCGAACCTAATCTTTTACTTCTTGATGAACCTACAAACTATTTGGATATTAATTCATTGGGATGGCTTGAGCAATTTCTTAAAGCTTATAACGGTGCCTTTGTCATCATCTCCCATGACCGCTATTTTCTCGATAAAGTATGTACACGTATCTTGGAAGTTTCCCATCATTCTTTAGATACTTATGTGGGTAATTATTCAACTTATGTGGATAAAAAAGAAAAAATGCTTATGGATCAAGATCATCTTTATGCAAAACAAATGCAAGAAATTAATCGTCAAAAAGAAATGATTGCACGCTTTAGACGCTATAATTCTGTCCATAGCTCAAAACGTGCGGCCAGCCGTGAAAAAGTTCTTTCTAAAATAGAAGTGGTTGACCGAGTTCAACAAGATGCTTCTGTTCATTTTAATTTTAAACCTAAAGTCCAGAGTGGAAAAGATGTGCTAAAAGTGGAAAATGTTTCAAAATCATTTGACCATCGACTTCTTTTTGAAAACATTTTTTTTGAAATTCATAAAGGGGATAAAATCGGGATTATCGGTGCCAACGGCATCGGTAAATCCACTCTTTTCCAAATGCTCCAAAATAAGATCAGTCGGGATTCCGGCACAATTGAGTATGGTCACAAAGTGTATACCGGTTATTACGATCAAGAAAATAATGATCTTAAAGAATTTTATTCGGAAAATTTATTAGAAGTTCTATGGGATGTGGATACCCACTTTACCGAAGGTGAACTACGTAATATTTTAGCGGCCTTTCTTTTTACTGGGGATGCTGTTTTTAAAACCGTCAATACCTTATCCGGTGGTGAAAAGGCACGACTTTTATTGGCACGTTTGATGCTTTCTCAGTCTAATTTTTTACTATTGGATGAACCTACCAATCACATTGATATGCGTACAAAAGAAATCTTAGAAAATGCTCTAATTGCCTATCAGGGAACACTTTTATTTATTTCTCATGACCGATATTTTCTAAATAAAGTAGCGACTAAAATTTTTAATTTTACCCCAAACGGTATCGAAATTACCCTAGGGAACTATGATGATTTTCTTTATTATAAAGATGAAGCGGCTGAGCGTGAACAATTGGAAGCTGAAAAAAATCGAATAGTGCCGACTAAAACCCAGCAAAAATCAGATCGAAAACGAATTAAAGAAGAGGAAATTGCTTTTAGAAACAAAAAAAAGCAACTCAAAGACATTGAAACTTCCATTGAATTACTGGATAAAAAAATTGCTACCTACGAAACACAAATGTGTGAAAGTTCTTTTTATAATGATCCCGAGCGTGTGAATCAGACCATGGCAGAATATGCTGCCGCAAAATCCGAAAATGCGAATTTAACAGACAAATGGGAAATGTTACTAATGGAAATTGAAGGATAGTTTATTATTTGTATCCTTTTATCCAGATAATCCCTTGATCTTTGAGAGGACGTTTTGTTATACTATAAAATAGAAATTAATGAAAATGGGGATAAAATTACAATGAAATTAAGCGATCATGAAAAAAGTATTTTAAATACCTTATTTAAAAATGTAAGTGGCACGACTCGTAATACAATGCTTTGTACCCTATATGCAGCGAAGCCTGCAGATGATGGTACATCTGATGCACAAGATATTATTACGACCTTAAATGGACTGATTCTTAAAGTTTACAATGCCGAACCGGAAGAAATGGAAACCGTTTTTGCCGGCATTCCTTATGACATTTAAATTAGGCATGTCTTACAATTTACATTGTTTTGCACGTTTTATAAAGGACAGGTTTTCTTCCCTGCGCCATTTTAAATATAAACAAGGCACTCTTTCGAGTGCCTTGTTTATATTTATTATACTTCTATTGTTTTAAACTCCATTTTAAAAGTTCATTGTAATCGGGATATTGACCTTTTTTATAAACTTCACCATCAACAATAGTCAATGGCAATGCGTCGGCCCCATCACGGAGAAGTACTTCATCTAGCGGACGAACTTCTGAAAAAAGCTGGGGTTCATTCCATATATTATGGATACTGATACAAATCCCTGATTTTTTTAAGGCATTCACCATCACATTAATTTGTAAAACGTTTGGATCATCTTTTTGACATTGAATAGGTTCATAAATGGCAATGCTACACATGGCTTAGCCTGCTTTCTTTCGTTTTTTTTATTATATCACAAATTAACCCAACGTGTCGTGGCATTTATCTGCTATCAATTGAAAAATTGTTGTTATATCCTTTTATTAATTCTAGTACCAACCTTTTAGCTTCATCGCTTTTGCAATTTTCTTAATGGCATAATTGAAAGCTGCCGTACGCATACTATTACATTTTTCACTGACATAAATATCATAAACAGCCTTGTAAGCATCAACCATCAAATTTTCTTCTTTTTCAAAAACTTCTTCCTTACTCCAATAATAACCCTGTAAATTTTGTACCCATTCAAAGTAAGAAACTGTTACACCACCGGCATTTGCTAAAATATCCGGAACAATAAATACACCATTTTTCACTAAAATTTCATCGGCTTCTGGTGTCAAAGGTCCGTTTGCACCTTCACTGATAATTTTTGTTTTAATTTTTCCAGCATTTTTGCCTGTGATCACGCCACCCAAACCACAAGGAAGCAAAACATCACATTCGACTTCAAAAATCTTATCTTTATCAAACGCTTCTGCGCCTTTAAATCCAGCTAAATCTTTTCCATTTTCTTCGTAGTATGCCATTAACGCAGGAATATCCATTCCGTCTGCATTGTATAAACCATTACGACTATTTGAGATCGCAATAATCTTGCAACCTTGCTTATAGAGCCATTCTGCAGCGTAACTTGCTACATTTCCAAAACCCTGTAACACAACCGTTGCACCTTTTAATTCCATTTTAAGACATTTAGTGGCTTCTCTTACGGTAAAACCTACTCCATAACCAGTAGCCTCTGTTCGTCCTAAAGATCCACCTAATTCCAAGGGTTTCCCTGTGAAAACACCAATATCATTGCTACGTGTGATCGCATTGTATTCATCCATCATCCATGACATAATTTGTCCATTTGTATTAACGTCAGGTGCTGGAATATCAAATTTTTCACCAAAAGCCGGATGCATTGCTCTTACAAATCCTCGTGTTAAATTTTCAAGTTCACGTTCGGATAATTCTTTTGGATTAACGGTGATTCCACCTTTACCACCACCGTAAGGGATTCCTGCAACAGCACATTTTAGTGACATCCATGCAGATAAAGCTTTAACTTCACCTTCATCGACTCCGGGATGAAATCGTAAACCACCTTTTGTCGGTCCAACAGCAGAATTATGTTGAGAGCGATAGCCTTTAAATACTTTTTTACTCCCATCATCCATTTGAACAGGAAAAGATACTTCATAGAAACGATTAACTTCACTTAAAAGATCATATACTGCTTCTTTGTCATCTAATACCATTTCATCAATTGCATTGCGCAATTGTTTTCGGTACATTTCAAATTCACTCATCATTTTTTGCTTCCTCCTACGGAATTAAAACTTTGTTATATTCTGTTGTCATTATAATATAACCTGTATACATTACACAACCGGTTTTTTTATAATTTAAGTACTTTTTAAAATACATTCAAGCAAAAAAGCTGAGCTTTTAAGCCCAGCCTTTATCCATTAATTTTTAGCACTTGATTTTCTCTATTTTTCTTCAATTTCTTTTTTTCTTACCGTTAAGACGATACCCGCAAGTATCATCATACATAAAAATAAGGGTGCAAAATTAATTTCTTCTATTCCAGTATCCGGTGTTACTGATGTTTCCGCAACCGGAACATCCTTCGATACTGATGCTACATTGTCTGCAGTCAAAATTGGTTCTGATGCTACATTGTCTGCTGTTATTTTACTCGTATTTTCTGCTGAATTTTCTTCTACTGCAACGGGGTTCTCTTCTACATTAACTGATTCTTTTTTTTCCGCTTCTGCAGGCATTTCAATCACTTGTGCTTTTGTTTCTTCTTCTGTCGTAATTTTATTGGTTGCCGATATTTCTGCTGCTGTTTTTGCTTCCTCCACAGATTCTTCAACCGGATCGCCAAAATAAGCTTCACCTGTTACTTTGCCGGATGCCTGAAAAGTATAAACATTATCTTGCTGTTCGATGGGCTCAATCGTTTCAATAGCACCATCTTCAGTACTTTGTTTTAAGGTTAGTGCCATTAATTCACTGCCTTCAGCGGGATCTACCACAACATCAAATGTACTGTCAACCGGAACATTAGTATAAACTTTGTTTCCCGGACCACTGACGATTGTCCCTTCCGTTTCAATACTAATTGTACTGTTTAAGGCATTCGAATTAATAAAAACTTCATGCTCTTGTGTTGCCTCATCTTCTGCAAAAACCGGAATACAGGTTAACAAAAACAAACTGACTAACACACAACCCATTTTTTTAATTTTATCCATCTTATGCCACCTTTCCTTCTAATTTCTTGCCTATTATATCATAACTTTTATTTTTTTCAAATGATTCTTAATTCTAAATTTAAAAAAACACCTCCTGAAAGAATCTTCAAAAGGTGTTTTAAAATCATTTTTAATTACATCATTGGCATTCCGCCGCCGCCACCCATCGGAGGCATAGCCGGACCGGCTTCTTCCGGTAGATCGGCCACCGCAACTTCAGTGGTTAAGAACATTGCACAAATACTTGCGGCATTTTGAACCGCTGTACGGGTTACTTTTGTTGGATCAATGATCCCTGCTGCGATCATATCAACATATTCATTTTTAGCAACATCATAACCAATACCTGCTGCTTTAGATTGTAAATCATTGACAATAACAGAACCTTCAAGACCGGCATTTTCAGCGATCTGACGAACCGGTTCTTCAATGGCACGTCTCATAATCATAGCGCCTGTTTTTTCATCACCTTCTAATACTTCGATTAATTCATCAACTTTAGAAATTGTATTAACAAGTGCTGTACCACCGCCGGCAACCATACCTTCTTCAACAGCAGCTCTTGTAGCGTTTAATGCATCTTCAATGCGGTATTTACGTTCTTTTAATTCAACTTCTGTTGCCGCACCCACTTGGATAACAGCAACGCCACCAGCTAATTTAGCTAAACGTTCTTGTAATTTTTCTTTATCATAATCAGATGTTGTTTCAGGAATCTGAGCTTTTATTTGAGCCACACGTTCATCAACAACAGCTCTGTCGCCCTGACCATCAACAATAATAGTATTGTCTTTATCAATTTTAACCTGACGTGCTTTACCAAGCATTTCAATGGTTGCATTTTTCAGTTCAAGACCAATTTCTTCAGAAATAACCTGACCACCGGTTAAAGCAGCAATATCTTGAAGCATTGCTTTTCTTCTGTCGCCAAAACCTGGTGCTTTAACAGCCACACAGTTAAAGGTTCCTCTTAATTTATTAAGAACTAAAGTCGTTAAGGCTTCGCCTTCAACATCTTCTGCGATGATGAGTAATTTAGCGCCTTGTTGTACAACTTGTTCTAATACCGGTAATAATTCCTGAATATTAGAGATTTTTTTATCAGTGATTAGGATATAAGCATTATCTAATTCAGCAACCATTTTTTCAGTATCGGTTACCATGTAAGCGGATAAATAACCTCTGTCAAACTGCATACCTTCTGTGAATTCCAGCTCGGTACCCATGCCTTTTCCTTCTTCAACGGTGATGACGCCATCGTCTCCGACCCGTGTCATTGCTTCTGAAATTAAAGCACCAATTTCTGTATCAGCAGCTGAAATAGCTGCAACTTGAGCTTTCGCTTCTGCGGTTTCAACCGGTTTACTATTTGCTTTTAATTCATCAACAATAACGTTAACTGCTTTTTC
This sequence comes from Eubacterium sp., assembly GCA_036642535.1. Taxonomy (GTDB): domain Bacteria; phylum Bacillota; class Clostridia; order Eubacteriales; family Eubacteriaceae; genus Eubacterium. Next base: position 159,161 of record JAVXTS010000001.1, read on the forward strand.
AATCCCTTTTTTCAAAATAATTGGATTTGCACCAGCAACAACATTTCTGTTACCTTCTCTAACAATTGCCTGAGCTAGTAAAGTTGCGGTTGTTGTACCATCACCTGCAACGTCATTAGTTTTAGTCGCTACTTCTTTCACAAGCTGTGCGCCCATGTTTTCAAAAGCATCTTCTAAATCAATTTCTTTTGCAATGGTGACACCATCATTTGTAATGGTTGGAGCGCCATAGCTTTTTGATAGAATGACGTTTCTTCCTTTTGGTCCCAATGTTACTTTAACTGCATCTGCTAATTTATCAACACCTGTGATTAATGCTTCTCTGGCGTCTGCTCTAAATTTAATATCTTTTGCCATTTTTAGTTTTCCTCCTGAAATTTAATTGAATTATTCAACAATTGCTAAAATATCGTTTTGTTTTAAGATTAAAAATTCTTCTTCACCGATTTTTACTTCTGAACCGGAATATTTAGAATAAATAACTTCATCATTAACTTTAACATCAAGTGGCACCTTTTTGCCATCTACAATTTCACCGGAACCAACCGCGATTACAGTACCCTGTTGTGGTTTTTCCTGTGCAGAACCTGGCAACACAATGCCACTTGTTGTTGTTACTTCTTCTTCTTTGACTTTAATAACAACTTTGTCTCCTAATGGTTTTAAACTCATTTTTAATTCCTCCATTTTCATCATTTATAAATTTTATTTTTTTCATTTTATTAGCACTCGTTTCCCTTGAGTGCTAACATTATATTAAACCATCTTCATGATTTTTGCAAGAGGTTTTATTTAATTTTTTCAACTTTTTTTAGATTAACTTAAGGAAAATAAAAATTCACCTTAGCAATTCATCTTCAATTGATTGACATAACGGGTCGGATTTTCACATAGCATCAAACTCGACATCAAGCAAACGCCCGACGCACCGGCTTTTGCGACTTCTCCAATTGTGTTTTCATCAATACCGCCAATTCCGTAAACCGGAATTGACACCGCTTTTAGCACACTTTTCAAAAATGGAATCCCTCGGGGTGCCAATCCTTTTTTACAATCCGTCGCAAAAATATGTCCGGCCGTCAGATAATCAGCCCCTAATGCCACCGCTTTTTCTGCTTGTTCTAATGAATGAATCGATACACCAATGCTGTCAAAGCTAGATTTTATTCCAGGATTTTCCTCTAAGACCGGTAAAGATAAATGAATTCTAGGACATTTTAAATTTTTTGCTACCCTATAATAGGTATGAAACCTTAATGTTACCGGATATTTTTGACAAATTGTCCTCACCTGTCTTGCTAATACCGCATAATCTTCGGGTAACAGATCTTTTTCCCGTAGGATAATTTCGGACACGCCGGAGGCTGCTATTTTTTCGATTTGTCTTAAAAATGACGAACCGCAAAAATTGCGATTCGTCATGGCTATTATTTTAAACATAAATATACTCACTCATCACCGGTTCAAGATTTTGAGTACGGATCATCTTATAAATTTCATCTACCGAGCGATTATCATCAATTTCAAATTGCTCATCGCCTTTAGCTTCACCCGAGTGACCACCAATACCTACATCAACACCCGCAGAAATTTTAGTGGCACCCATTTTAATGATATTATCCCGAAATTGCGCATTCTCACGGCTCGAAATTGTGATGGCCGCAAAGGGAATAAATAAACGATAAGCGGTGATAATCTGGAGCAATTGGGGCTCATGGACATCTTTTGGATTGATCGCATCATTATTGATAATCGGCCGTAACCGTGGGCATGAAAGAGCAATTTCTGCCTGGGGATATTTTCTCTGGATCAAATACGCATGCATTCCGGTGGCAAAGGCATCTTTTCTGAAATCATCTAAACCGAGAAGTGCCGCAAAACCAACCCCTCGAATACCGCCTTTTAAAGCTCTTTCTTGGGTATTGAAACGGTAGGGAAAAATCCGTTTGTGTCCTGCTAAATGAAGAGTTTCATATTTATCGGAATTATAAGTTTCTTGAAAAACCGTTACAAAATCCGCACCACATTCATGCAGATAAGCATATTCGTCAGAATTCATCGGGTAGACTTCAAGCCCTACTACTTTAAAATAACGCCGCGCAATTTTACAAGCTTCCCCGATATAGTGTACATCGGACATCTTCGGACTTTCGCCTGTGAGCAATAGAATTTCTTCAAGACCGGTTGCCGCAATGGTCTGCATTTCACGTTCAATTTCTTCTGGTGTTAATTTAGCGCGAGTAATTTTATTATGACAGTTAAACCCACAATAAATGCAGTAATTTTCACAGTAATTAGCAATATAAAGTGGTGTAAACATATTCACAGAATTACCAAACTGCTGGCGAGTCCTCTTTTGGGCTTTCTGTGCCATTTCTTCAAGGAAAGGTAGTGCTGCAGGCGATAAAAGCGCCGCAAAATTTTGAGGTGTCAAACGTTCTGCATCCAGTGCTTGTCTCACATCTTCACCCGTATAACTGCCAAAATCACAGGCTTCCATATCCTCTATCACTCGGTCTAAAATCTCACTTCCGATATCTTCCATACCCGGAAGATAAGTCATATGATCGATACGTTTTTTTTCTTTCATCTTAAGCATCTCCTATTCCTGTAAAAATCCGGTCAGTGGTGATGATGCGGCACTTCCCTGTTCAAGCACACGTCCCATCCCCGAAAGGTAAGCGGCACGTCCGGCTTCGATCGCTTTTTTAAAGGCCTCTGCCATGACCGGAATATCGCCGGCAGTTGCAATGGCGGTATTAACCATAATTGCCGATGCACCCATTTCCATCGCTTCGCAAGCTTGGGAAGGTTTGCCGATACCCGCATCCACAATAATTGGAAGATCGATTTCGTCAATAAGAATCTTTATAAAATCCTTGGTGCATATCCCCTTATTCGAACCGATGGGTGCACCAAGTGGCATAATAGCCGCTGCTCCAGCGTTCACCATATCTCTAGCCGCATTCAGATCCGGATACATATAAGGCATGACCACAAATCCTTCTTTAGCCAATATTTCTGTCGCTTTGATGGTTTCATAATTATCCGGCAAAAGATATTTTGTATCGTGGATAACTTCAATTTTCACAAAATTGCCACACCCCAATTCTCTGGCTAACCGTGCAATTCGAACGGCTTCTTCTGCATTTCTGGCACCGGAAGTATTTGGTAACAAAGTCACATTTTTAGGAATATAATCGAGGATATTCCCCATTCCCACCGAATTTACCCGACGTAACGCTAAAGTAATGATCTCTGCACCGGCACTTTTGACCGCCGCATCAATCAAATCGGTAGAGTATTTCCCCGATCCTAAAATAAAACGTGAATTAAAAATATGTCCTCCAATGGATAATGTATCTTGATTCATTATAAACCTCTTTCTACTTTTCTACTTTTAAATTTTTAAATTTCTGTTTCGCCTAAAATAATACGTAGCACAGCGTTGGCTTGATGTCCGGCGCAAATGCTAACCCGTGGTGCCATCAAACCCTGCCCGATTTCAGCCGCAGATTCACCATCACCACAGAGATAAAAATGTTTCGTAATACGCCGTGTTGAAATAGTGTTGCTACTTCCATATCCCGCCATTCCCGATGCGGCAACGATCACTTTTTCAGGGCAATGTTCAAGAAGTGTATTCACGAGCATTGCCTTAACTTCAGGCTGATCAAATGCTTCACAAACAATAGTGTCATCTTTAAATAACGCCACCGCATTTTTCGCCGTCACCTTTATCTTTTCTGCCGTCACCGTGATAAAGGGATTTATTTCTTTGATCTCATGTTGTAACGCAACCGTTTTTGGCATCCCCAAATGACCGATTCGATAACATTGACGGTTTAAGTTACTCGGTTCAACCCTATCAAAATCAATAAGATGCAGATGTCCTACACCTGTTCTGGCCAAACTGATGGCAATGTGCGACCCTAGCCCTCCAATGCCCGCAATTGCCACCCTTGCGGTCTTTACCTTTTGATAAACCCCCGGAGTGTGACGTGCCGATAACATCGCTTCAAAATCGGCCTGATTGGGCAGTTCTCCTTTAGTGATAAAAACCACTTCGTTTCCTTCTTTTAGGGGTATATCTTCATCGGTTTGGTAACCTTCTAAAATAGTCACAATATTATCAGATGTATGATATAAAGCGTCTCGCAAAGCATATAGCGATCGTTCTTGCGTATCTATCTTTTTACTATTTACTTTGATATACATTTCAGCCCCCTCCTACAAAACTGACCACTTCAAGTGTGTCATGATCGTTTAACACTGTTTTATCATAAGCGCTTTTTGGTACTATTTCACCGTTGCGTTCTACTGCTATTCGTAAAGTTTCAAAACCTTCTTGATTGAGAAATTCAGATAATTTTTGTTGTTCATTGATGTCAAATTCCTTTCCGTTGACCGTTATCATGGCTTACCTCCTTTAGATTTAAAGCTAGATTTAAAGCGCAAAAAAAGGCCTCACAAAGTTTTACACCCGTGGTGGTGTACCCCTTTGTGAAACCTTTTTAGCCTCACGCTGTTTTATAAGATAACACAGTTTTTAAGAAGTGTCAAGCACAAACCATTTTAATACATATCTCTTCAATCACATCTCCGCCTTACCGTTTTAACCTTTTAATTGTCTTTTTACACCTTTTAGTATAAAATATAAAAAACATAAATATGGGAGGCTTTTTATGGATAAGCTTAAACTGATACGTCCCAATAAAACCTTTGAAACCGCTACTCTCGATTACAAAAAAGAACATTTTGACCATCACGAATCCATCATTTACGGGAGCGCTTTTCTCGATAAAAAAGAGCGTTACAGCGATTGGCTTGAACAACTGGAAAATAATTCAAACGAGCAGACGCTTACGCCCGATTGGGTGGTTTCGAGCACTTTTTTTATTCTGCGTGAAAGGGATCAACGTATTGTCGGCATCATTGATATTCGTCATAGTTTAAACGATTTTTTACGCCAAAATGGCGGTCATATGGGTTATAGTATCCGTCCTACTGAACGTCAAAAGGGCTATGCTACCAAGGCTTTAACTTTAGGGCTTGAATTCTGCAAAAGCATCAATCTTTCAAAAGTGATGCTGACATGTTATAAAGATAACATTGCTTCCGCAAAAACGATTCTAAAATGTGGGGGTGTTTTTGATCATGAATATATTGATATCAGTGGTAAAACCGTTCACGTTTATTGGATTGAACTTTGAGCTGTTTTCTAAAAGAATAAGTAAAAAGTGTGCCTAAAAAAAATGGCGAAGCCGTTAAAACTACTTCGCCATAAAATCTAACTTATTGGGTTTCATCAAAGCGTCAGCTATTTTTCATTTTTTATCTAATCCCGGCTACCGATTTTTAAACCCGGTATAGCATTTAGATGCAGATCACTTTTGACGCCATTAATATAGTTATAGTAGGCCATTGATCCGATCATTGCGGCATTATCGGTGCAGAGAATGAGTGACGGATAATATAGTTCCAGATTATTTTCTTTGGCTTTTTCACCCATTGTTTTCCGTAACAAACTATTCGCCGAAACGCCACCGGCAATACATATTTTAGGCGATTTCTGTTCTAATGCACAATGAATCGTTTTATCCACCAAAACCTCAACCACAGCTTGTTGGAAAGAGGCGGCCACATCAGCTACATCAAAGGGTTCATTTTTCATTTTTTTACCGTTTAGATAATTGAGCACTGCGGATTTCAAGCCACTAAAACTGAAATCATAACTTCCTTTTTCAAGTAGTGCTCTCGGAAAGGCAATGGCTTGGGGATTGCCTTCTTTTGCAATCCGATCGATTGCCGGTCCGCCGGGATAGCCTAGACCCAGAACACGTGAAATTTTATCATAAGCTTCTCCTGCGGCATCATCACGGGTTTTTCCAAGAATTTCAAAAGTTTGATAATCCCGTACCATCACCAGATGGCTATGTCCACCAGAGGCCACAAGGGTTAAAAATGGTGGTTCCAAATCAGGGTGCTGCAAAAAATTAGCCGCAATATGCCCTTCGATATGATTGACGCCAATAAGTGGCAAACCCAATCCATAGGCCAAAGCTTTGGCTTCGGATACCCCAATTAGTAAGGCTCCGACTAAACCCGGACCATTGGTTACAGCAATGGCATCAATGTCAGAAAAAGACAATTGGCTTTCTTCAAGCGCCTCTTCAATAATATAGGGTAGTTTCATCACGTGATTACGGGATGCAATTTCCGGCACCACACCACCATATTTTTGATGGATTTCAATTTGCGAATAAATACGATTCGTTAAAATTTTTCGGCCGTCTTCAATCACGGCCACAGAAGTTTCATCACAAGATGTTTCGATGCTTAATATTTTCATAAGTTCACTTTCTAAAATTTTCTTTTTTTATTTTTCATAAATTCTTTACACCGAGTTTTTCTTAATCCAATACTTGAAATAAGGAGGGTTATCAGAAAAACAACAACGGCATAAAAACCAATTCTCAATGCTAAATCAATAAAATAAGGTTCTGGGACAAGATTAATGAGTACACTTTTTGCCGGATCGAGATACCAAAATTCATTGGTAAAAATAACTCGATGCAGTGCAACAAAAGCGGTGGTAAAATCAAACATAAACAATCCCCCCAAAATTGCCAAAGTAATTATTCCGATGATCGATCCCACTCCCATTCCCATTGCAAGACTTCTTTTGTTTTTTATAAAAAGCCCGATAAAACAAATGACAAAAATAAGAATACCTATCGCCTGAATAATAACAGCATTTTTGAGAAGACCACGGACATCTTCCATATGGGTTACTTCGTCTTGTGTGAAAAGAGGCATATGAAGATCATTTCCCTTTTCGATATAAAGATTAAAATCTTCTCGCTGTCCCTTTAAAAAAGCAAAAATTTGATCAGTTGCTTTGTCTAGTTCTTCGCTTGAAAGAGCTGTTGAGACACTAACATTATTTTTACTCAATTCATCGACAAAAAAATTGCGATCAAAAATAACCCCTTCAGAAACTGTTATTAATGCAATGATCGGAAAAACAATTCCCAGTAAAATCATTGCCAAACGTGATTTTTTATCCAAGATGATACCTCCTCATAAAGAGAGCATTGATATGATTCGGGTAATAATTTTCCCGCATTCCCACTGCCTCAAATCCCATTTTTTCATACAATTTAATAGCCGAATCGTTATCTTCCCGAACTTCTAATGTCATAGACAGACACCCCAATTCATGCGCTTTTTGCAAAATAGACTGCATCAATTTTCCGCCAAACCCTTTGTTCCGACAATCCGTACGGACACCGATATTCATCACTTGGGCTTCATCAACAACACACCATATTCCGGCATAGCCTACAATAACACCATCTGCCAGTAACACAATATAAGTAGCAAGGGGATTGTTGTACTCGTTAATATAAGACAACAACGACCACGATCCCAGCTCACATTCCCGCCCCAGTTCAAACAATGTTTTTGCATCCGACTCTTCCATTAAACGTATTTCAATTTTCATTTTATTTGTGATTCTCCTCGGCATAAGACGGCCTGATATATAGAAGTTCCGCCGCTTTATAATCCATTGTTTCACCTCTCAGTGCCTTTTCAACCGCTAAAAGACCGGCTGATGAGGCACGATTCATTGCTAAATGAGGTTTCACTTTAATTGTGTTGGGGATAGACGTAGCTATTTTTTCATAAAAACGTGGTACACCATCTCCCAAAATATAGCACTTTCCATCACTATAGTTGGATAAAATTGCGACAAGTGCTTCAATATCCATCACCGATGGCGCCATTTCTATTGCAAAATCTCCAGCAGCATCAAAGCGATAAATTCCTGTATACACTTCTGAACGCTGAGCATCCAAAATTGGACAAACGATTCCGTTTGCATAAGGAATATTATAAGCTAATGCTTCTAAGGTAGAAATAGGAATAACAGGCTTTGAAAGTGCTTGCGCAAAGCCTTTTACAGTTGCCATTCCAATACGTAAACCCGTAAAAGAACCCGGTCCGCTCACAATACCAAAGCCGTCCATTTCTTCAATGGTTAACCCGGCATCTCTTAGCATATGGTCTATAGCGGGCATTAATTTTTCAGAATGTTTTTTCTGATAATTGACAATTGTTTCACAGATTAATTTATTTTCATCGACAATTGCGGCTGATGCAACAATTGTTGATGTATCGACAGTTAAAATTTTCATCATTTTCCTTCTTTTCTTTAATTCATTCCTCTTCATTATAGCCTAAAAGCACTTAAAATAAAACTTAAAATAAAAGAGTTTTTAAATAAAAAAATAGCCGACCAAAAACTTCAATAAAATTTTGGTCGGCAACTTATTTTATTTTTGAATTTCTCGCAACTCTTTATCGATGGTTTTTAATAACTGCTCAGGATAAACATCATCCGGAACAAGCTTCTGTACTTTTCGCATGGTCAGTCCCATGCTCATCACCATTTTCATAATATCACTGTTTAAATATTCTGTTGGGCAATATTTTTCTAAAACGTTGCGGGATTCCGTATTATCCATCAGATCACGCACACGATCATCAACATTATAAACATTTATATTGCCTTTGGGTCCAAAAAAGTTTTCAATTAAAGCTTGAAGCCAACTTTTCTTTTGTTCTTTTTCTTCAAAAAGACACCCACAGTCAAAACTTTCACTATCATCGACGCCATTGACAAAATCTAAAATCCGATCAATCGCCTGTTTAGTGAGTAATCCTCTTGATGCTGCAATCGCCTTAATCAGTGGTGTTCCCTTGATAAATGTCATGAAAAATTCATCCTGAACACTGACCGTTTGACCACTCATTTCTTCGAATTGTGTCTTAATCGCTTGAATCACTTGCTGTCCTCTCGGTCGAGCGGCCAAGTCACCGATACTGGAATAATAGGTTAACTTCGGCTGACTGCCACAAATCGAAACAGATCCCTCTAAACGAATATCACGGCTGGATGCACCAATATAAACGGTATGATCACCCTCTTCAAGTGTCCAAGCCAAAGTTGTCGGATTATAATAAGCAAAGGCATCTTCATTCAGTTCAAACTGCACCGTCTTTGTTTCGCCCGCTATTAACGCAATCTTCTTAAATCCTTTAAGTTCACGGATTGGACGGCTAATCAGACTGTCCTTTTTACCGGTATAAAGCTGAACTGCTTCTTTGCCATCATAACAACCCGTATTCGTAATTTGGAAACTTATCCGGTAGATTTCATTCTCTTTTTCAATACTCAATTGATCATACTTAAATGTGGTATAACTCAAACCGTATCCAAAAGGATACCGAACTTCTTTATGCGTAAAATCATAGTAACGATAACCTACAAAGATACTTTCGCCATAATTGACCGTATTTTCAGTCCCCGGAAAATTAATATAAGATGGCGTATCTTCAAGACGCATTGGAATAGTTTCTGCCAGTTTTCCCGAAGGATTCACCTTGCCGAGTAAAATATCGGCCACCGCAGAACCCATAGCCTGACCACCCAACCAGGTTTCTAAAATTGCTTTCGGCTGATCCGCAAAACTTAAATCGACCGCACCACCATTAGCCAGAATCAACACCGTATTCGGCTGTGCTGTACAGACGGCCGCAATCATTTCCCGTTGATTTTTAGGTAAATTCATCGTATCTCGATCATACCCTTCGGATTCATCAGCATCTGGAAGTCCCGCAAACAGTAACGCTATATCCGCTAATTTTGCCGCTTTCACCGCTTCATCGATCATCTGCTGATGTTTTTCATTTGAACTGTCTGAATAACCTTGAACCGCCTGAATATTAACACAATCGTCAATTTCACCGATAAGGGCATCATAGGGATCATCAATACGATAGGGATTTATTTTTGAGCTTCCTGATCCTTGGTATCGTGGATCATAAGCCATTTTTCCAATCATTGCCACCGTTTTTATTTTTTTAAGATCTATTGGTAAACATTGATCGTCATTTTTAAGAAGCACCATGCTTTCTGCCGCAATCTGTCTGGCTAACTGATGATGGGCTTCTTTATCGATCTCTGGCTTTTCAGCAAAAGCTTCTCTATTTTCTTTGGCCTGTAAAGAAAAGGTAATTAATCGTTCCGACATTTCATTCAGTTTCGTTTTTTTCAAATGACCCTGACGGATGGCTTTCACAATTTTAGCATCATTCACACCACCACTTCCGGGCATTTCCAAATCTAAACCGGCCTTGACCCCTTTAACACGGTCGTATACAGCTCCCCAGTCGGTCATAACAATACCGTCAAATCCCCATTCTGAGCGTAATATATCCGTTAAAAATCGCTTATTTTGGGATAAAAATTCACCGTTAATGCTATTATAAGCGCACATCATTGCCATTGGATTTGATTCTTTTACGGCAATTTCAAATCCTTTAAGATAAATTTCTCTAAGGGCACGTTCATCAATTTTAGCATCAACCACCATACGTCTGGTTTCCTGATTATTGGCCAAAAAATGTTTCAACGTTGTTCCCACATTTTCTTCTTTAGCGCCCCATACAAACGCTTTTGCCAGATGACCGGAAAGATAAGGATCTTCCGAAAAATATTCAAAATTTCGTCCACAAAGAGGGGAGCGTTTAATATTTAGACCCGGTCCCAAAATCAAATCGACTCCGGCCGCTTTGGCCTCGATCGCAATCGCTTTGGCCATTTTCAAAATCAAATCTTCATCAAAACTACAGGCACTTAAAACCGCCGGTGGAAAACAAGTGGCTGCCGCACTGCTACCCATTCCAAGTTTATTTTCAGATTCTTGCATTTCTACTCTCAATCCATGGGGACCATCGGACATTACTACTTTTTCGATGCCACATTCTTCATACGCTTCCGTTTCCCAGTTATTCGCCCCGGAACAAAGTGAAGCCAACTGTTCCATACTCAGTTTTCTTCTTATTTTTTTCGCCAATGAAGCATCCATCTTTCTGACCTCTTTTCGTATTATTTTATTTCTCCATCATACTTTTTGATTTTAATGCGCAAGCATCCACTGCCGAAATGACCGCATCTCTAAATCCCATGGCTTCAAGCGTTCTCACCGCTTCAATCGTCGTCCCCCCCGGTGTACAAATTTGATCTTTTAATACTGCGGGATGCGTACCTGTTTCAAGTACTAATTTTGCTGCGCCATAAACCGATTGAGCGGCCAAACGATAAGCTTGATCCCTTGGAAAACCATGAAGAACACCACCATCTGCCATCGCTTCGATGAGTAACATCGTATACGCTGGTGCGGAACTGGCAATCGCCGGCACGACATTCATAAGTTTTTCAGAAATGACTTCAACTGTGCCAAAACTTTCAAAAATAGTGCGTATATCCTCTAAATCCTCCGGCGTCATCAAATCATCCGGACACATGGTTGAATCCGATTCTCCCACAAAAGCCGGTGTACTTGGCTGCGTCCGAATGACTTTCGTTTCTTTCCCCAGAATATTTTTAACATCATCAAATTCAACGCCCACGGCAATCACTATGACAATCACTTCTTTTTTAATCTGCCCGGCAATTTCTTTCATTACTTCTGAATAAATATAAGGCTTTACCGCCAATACCAAATAGTCTGCCTCTTGTGCGACTGTACGGTTTGATTCGGCTACGGTAATTCCGAATTGATCTTTTATCTTTTGACGTTGTCCCTCAAACGGATCATAAGCCACTATATTTTCAGGGATAAACACCGCACCATTCACAAGACCTCCGATCATTGCCTGTGCCATATTTCCACAACCGATAAAACCTATTTTTTCTTTCATAATAACCTCCGTATTCATTGATTCTTTAAATTGTAAACCTGAAAGCTCAAGTTCACCTTTATTTTAAATCTCTTTTGTCTTTTTTCTCTCCTTTACACGGTTTTATAAACATTTACCTTTTGGTTCATGATTCAACATGATCGTACATCATAATGAATCTGTAGACCTTAAATTCTGATCGGTAAGAGAGCGCATCCCCTTACTTGACTTTGACTATGAAGCCTCTTGCACATTTCTTACATACTAAAAAACGATCACAAGTGTTTTTTCAAATACTTGTGATCGTTTTTTTATTTACCGCTGACTTTTTTCGTTCTACATCAACATAAACATCGCAAAGCTAAACATCATTTCTTCCATATTTTGAAA
>JAVXTS010000002.1:0-37758 GCA_036642535.1 Eubacterium sp.
CATTCCTACACTAGAAAAATGTGAACATAAAAATAATTTCATAAAATATTCCTCCTTAATTATGATAGTATATCGCTTTTAAATTTGTTTGATACGCCCATTACTTGTTAAAATGCTCCACCTTCCTCATTGAAATTACCTTTTCAATCGCTTGCAAGTGGCTGACCGTTCCATTTCCAGTCAAAAGATTTTCACCAGTTGAGGTCAAAATACCATCAAAGTGCTTTGCCCAATCTTCCATTGTCATAGGCGCTTCTCGTTCTGCCTGCCTTTCGGCGAAATCAAGATATCCGAAAACAAGTTGACCCATCGAACGCAGTTCTTTTTCATCCAGATAATTTTTAGCAACTTTTGCTTCATGAAACGTTGGTTGTTCTCCCGAAAATGTCATAAGTCCCATAAAATCTTTTTTGATATACTCTTTGAGTATGCCTGTTGCCCATATACGAAACTGCACACCACGCTGTGATTTCACACGATAACCAACAGAGATAACAACGTCAAGACTATAAAAATCAACCGGTTTATCAGAATTAGCAATGTGCAAATTTTGCACATTGCTTGCTAGAGATAATTCTCCATCTTCAAAAACATTTTTAATGTGTTTTGAAATAACGCTTCTGTCCCTTTGAAACAGCTCTGCCATTTGATTTTTGAAAGCCCTACTGTTTCGTCCTGCATATTGACATCTATTTTCGTCAAACCATCTTCGGTCTGATAAATTATCATTTCTCCATGATTGTCCACTGTGGCACACCTCCCGTTATTCATTATCGCTATATCCGTTTTTACTCCTCGTCAGAGACTGTTCCTGCCAATTCTATATATTCCTTTAATTTTTTCTGCAGCAGTTTCTTATCAATCAGCTTCAGATTATATTCAGAAACCATAGTAGGGGATAAACTACGGCTGAGAGCGAACTCTACAACCTCATCATCCTTGCTTACACAAAGGATAACGCCAACGCTCGGATTTTCGTTATCTTTTTTCATTTCACGGTCAAGAGCTTCAAGATATAGATTTATCTTACCAACATACTCTGGCTTAAATTCTCCGATTTTCAGTTCAAATGCCACAAGGCATGAAAGTCCTCTGTGGTAAAACAGCAAATCAATATAGTAGTCGTGCTTTCCGACCTACACACGATATTCTTCTCCAATAAAAGTAAAGTCCTTACCGATTTCAAGAATAAAATCTTTCAAGTTTCGTATAATAGACTTCTGTAAATCACATTCTGAAACAGTATCCGGCACATCAAGAAAATCAAGTACCTAATTATCAAGGAAAACATTCCCGATTGCTCTTCTTGATTCTTCGATGGTAGGTGTCAGGGGTTTCTGCGACAACATATATCTTTCATAATATCCACTGTCAATCTGTCTCTCCAATTCTCTTTTGGAAAGACGCTCTTTAATGCACATATTCATGTAAAATATGCGTTCTTCCATCGTCTTACACGCAGACATAATTTTGAGATGGTTCGTCCAATTCAATTGTGTCACCAGTGGTAACACTTTTTCATTGTCCTTATAAAGCTCATAAAACTGCTTCATTCTGTAAAGTCCACGGCGATTGAATCCTTTTAGATCAGGGTAATTCGCCGCAAAAAAATCAGCAAGTTTCTGCACAAATGCATCACCGTATTCAGTATTTTCAGACTGTATATTAAAACCTTTCGCAAATACTACATTAGCATACGCATATTTATTAAAAGCAATCCAATACACCAAATATTTTCAATCCGTCAGAATGCTCCGATTGCTGTCAACAACACTACACACTCCCACTATGTCAACAGTCCTAAGCACTCCCCAAGCCAAAACCCTATAATAAGTCATCGGGCAGATTTCGATTTACTCTCAAGGTCATATCAAAATATCGACCCTATTTTCAAATTGAGCGTTTCTTGGTTGCCTGTTCCAGCTTTCGATAAATGCCCATTTCATCGACTTTTACGGCACTTTTTCTACTTGTTTTTGGTCAGCAAACAAACACACTCCACATGCCCCCCATGCGGAAACATATCCACGCACCGAACTCTTTTTACTTTGTACCCTGCTTCTTTAAAAAACGGCAGGTCTCTTGCTAGGGATGTTGCTTTGCATGAGACGTAGATGAATGTTTCGGGTTTGAAATCAATGATTTTAAAAATGGCTTTGGGATGGATGCCATCTCGTGGAGGGTCTAAAATAATAATATCGGGTTTATCGCTTAGGGTATTCACTTTTTCCATAACATCGCCGGCGATGAAGGTGCAATTAGTGAGGTGATTCTTTGTGGCGTTCATTTTAGCGGCTTCGACGGCTTCTTCGACAAGCTCAATCCCAATGACTTTCTTGGCAATGGGGGACAATATTTGGGCGATGGTGCCGGTGCCACAATAGAGATCAAAGATGGTTTTATTCTGCTGATCGCCGATATAATCCCGAATGACGCTATAGAGTTTTTCGGCGCCGAGGGTATTGGTTTGAAAAAATGAAAAGGTTGAAATTTCAAAATCGAGGCCTAAAATACGGTCATGGATGCGATCTTCGCCATAAAGAATATGGAGGTCATCTTTCTTCACCACATCGGCGACGCCGTCGTTAATGGTATGAAGAATGCCTTTGATGGTGCCTTCTAATTCTAGTTCCAGAAGCAATGTTGTTAGTGCGTCATTGTCCAATGTGCCTTGACTTGTGGTGACGAGATTCACAAGGATTTCTCCGGTTTGCTTCCCTTTTCGCACGACGAGATGGCGCAAAAAACCCTTATGGCTTTGTTTATGAAAATAGGTGGCTTCTTTTTCCTGAAAATAACCTAAAATCGCTTTTTGAAGAGTATTAAAATCATCATCGGTGAGTTTACAGCAATCGGTTTTGACGATATTGTAAAAACTACTTCGCTCATGCATTCCAAGAAGTAGTGGCCCCTCTTTTACATCGTCGCCAAAGGAGTATTCCATTTTATTGCGATAACCAAAGATTTCTGGGCTTGGGATAATACCATCAAATTCAAAGTCGGTTATTTTTGCTTGTTCCAGAAGTTCTCGCACGTAATGTGCTTTAAGTTCTAATTGTTTTTCATAAGGGAGATTTTGATAGGTACAGCCGCCACAAATGCCGAATGCGTCACATTCCGCGGGGATCTCGAGGGGTGATTTTTCCAAAACTTCCAATGCTTGTCCTTCAATTTTCGAGCTACGTTTTTTAGTGATCCGGGTTTTAATGACTTGTCCAGGGATGCCATTTTTAACCATTACTTTTCGTGATCCGCTTGTATCTTCTGCGATTCCCCATGATTTCCCGGGAAATTGTATGCCTTCTATTTTAAGTTCAATAATATCGCCTTTTTTCATTATATCCTCTTTCTTCGGGTTGAGTCGTTATTTTAATCCTATTTTACCATGGTTGATGATTGTTCGCATCAAAAAAAGCGCACGCTTTTTGCAAAACTTACGCTTAAACTCTTTGAACTTACTTTTTTATTTTTACTTCTAATTGCCATCTTCCAGACTAATTTCATTGAATTTTGCGGTGAGATCAGCGGTTTTCATCCTCTCTTTTTCGTTTCCTTTGGCGTCTATAATAATATTGCCACGGTGCATCATCACCAATCGATTGCCATAATTGATTGAGAACTTAAGATTATGAGTGACCATCAGGGTGGTCACTTGCTTTTCTTTAACGATTGTTTCGGTGAGTTCCATCACATTTTCGCTGGATTTAGGATCGAGGGCGGCGGTGTGTTCATCGAGAATTAACAGATCGAGTGGGGTCATGGTGGAGATGAGCAATGCCAATGCCTGCCGTTGTCCACCGGATAAACTGCCAACGGAAAGATCTAATTTATCTTCTAGACCTAACTTTAAAAGCTCAAGCTGACTTTTATAATAATCAATCCGTTTGCGATTAACGCCGATCCGAATCCCATAGGATTTCCCTTTATTATCTGCCATCGCCATATTTTCGAGGATGGTCATACTGGGACACGTTCCTTTTGAGGGATCTTGAAAAACCCGTCCGATAAAGGCGGAATGCTGAAATTCTTTTAGGGTAGTGATCTCGACGTTATTCACAAAAATATGTCCTTTATCAATGGGTAGGCTCCCGCAAAGGAGGTTTAAAATTGTCGTTTTTCCCGAACCATTACTGCCGATGACGGATACAAACTCACCGGAATTAATGGTTAAGTTAAAATTCTGAAATAGGATGACTTCGTTAACTGAGTCGGGATTGAATGTTTTATCAATCTGTTCCATCCGAACGAGGGGTTCATTTTTATTTTGCATTGACTTTTTTCCTCCTTCCGGGAACAAGATGATTGGATACTAGTGCGATGGTGAAAATAATAGCCATCAGCAGTTTGAGATAATTGGTGGGTAGCCCTAGCTGCATCGCAATCATGAGGCAAGCTTTGTAAATGATCGCACCAAACACAACGGCCAATGTGGGCTTGATAAATGTTACTTTCTTAAATAAATTCATGCCAATAATTACGGATGCGAGGGCCATAACGACCATTCCGGTACCACTGGCTACATTGGCGGATTCGGTTTGCTGGGCTAAAACACAACCGGCTAATGCGGTGCATCCGTTTCCGATGGCAAGACCGAGTATTTTCATTTTACCGGGATCACGTCCTAGCGAAATCACATACTGGGCGTTATCTCCGGATGCCCGAAGGAGCATGCCGGATTGTGTTTTCATATAAAGATCAACCACGAGTTTCACAATAATACAGAGGACACCTGCCATAATCACTACGATAAAATTCGTGGGTAGTATTGTGGCAATGCCGGTGTTAAAGATGGTATGCCTATTGTAAAAAGGTAATACCGCACTTCCACCGGTCAAGGCAAGATTAACACTGTAAAGTCCAGTCATCACTAGAATTCCGGAAAGCAGATCGGTAATTCCTAATTTCACATGGAGAAAACCTGTCACACATCCAGCGACGGCACCCCCCATAAACGCAATAACGCACACTAACCACGGATTCATTCCCAAGGTAATGAGCATGGCTGTCAGGCACATTCCCATGGGGAATGTACCATCTACCGAAAGATCCGGAAAATCTAAAACTGAATAAGTAATGTACACGCCGATGGCCATTATCCCATAGATAAAGCCTTCCTCTAGTACATTAACGACTAAACCGCCAATAATATCCATTACTGTTTGTCCTCTCTATTTTAACGCTTAACTTTATTTGCTCACTGCTTCTGCACTGCTGTAATCTGCCGGTAATTTTAGTCCTAATGCATCCAATACTTCTTTATTATAAACCGGTGTGCTGTCTTTCACTACTTGTACGGCTGTATCTTCAGGTTTGGATTCACCCTTTAAAATGGATGCGGCCATTTTGCCGGTTTCTTTTCCGAGTGCTACATAATCGATGCCTTCTGATGCTAAACAACCATTTTTTACTTGTTCAATTTCAGAACCGAAAACAGGAATTTTTGCATCACTGGCTGTTTTTAATACCGTACTTAAATTATCAACCACGTTATTATCTGTAAAGTTATTAATGCAGTTAACACCTTTTGCAATTAATCCTTGAGCCGCAGCGGCGACTTCGGAGGCATTGGTGACGCCCATTTCGACGACTTCAAAGCCATATTTAGGGGCAATTTCTTTAAACCGTGCTAAATTTGAAATGGAATTCGGTTCGCTTGTCGTATAAAGAATGCCGATTTTTTTAGCTTCCGGTAAAAAGGCACGGATCATTTTAGCTTGGGCTTCTAGGGGAAGTACATCCGCTGTACCGGTGCAACTGGTGCCCGGTTTTTCAAGACTCTTCACAATTCCTGCTGAAACGGGATCAGATATGGCGGTAAAAACAACGGGAATTGTACCGTCTTTAGCGGCAGCATAAGCCGACATCGCTGCTGGTGTGGCAATACCGGTGATCATATTATATTTCTTAGAGACCATGTTCTTAGCGGCTAAATCAGCGCTTCCCACATCACCCTGGGCATTTTGAAACTCAATCTTCAGGTTATCGCCTTCTTTAAATCCCCCTTCTTCAAGCCCCTGCTTAAAGCCGGTATAGCAATTATCCAGTGATGGGTGTGCGGCGTATTGAATGACACCGACGGTCACTTGATCACTCTTTTCCGCTGTTCCCGCATTGCTACTACATCCTGCAGTAATTCCCGCAATCAGTGCAAACCCCATTAAACCGACCATTAATTTTTTAACTGTTTGATTCATTTTTATTGCCTCTTTCTCATTTTTAAAATACTTTTTTCACGTTTTTCTTCTTTGCTGATTACGCTGCCACCAGTCTGAACTCATGATAATCAACTCCTTTTTCATGCATTCTTAAATGCTTTCCATTAAAAAAATCCTGTCACTTAGCTACACTAAGGGACAGGATTTATATGCCTGCGGTACCACCCAAATTGACGATTACTCGCCCACTTGTTTCATATACGATCATATATGCTTCCTTTATAACGGGCGAAGATCCCGTCAGAAAATACTAAGCTTACGCCGTTCGTTCTGCCCTCTTAAGTCCATTCAATCTGCCACACTTCGCTATTTTTCCACCATCAACAGCTCTCTATACAAATGCCTACACATCTACTTACCCTTAATCATTGGTTTCTGTTCTATAGTTTTAAAGTATAACCCTTTGAATTATTTTTGTCAACACCTTAGAGCGTTTTTCAAAAACTTTCTTCAAGTGCCCCCAGTGTATTGTGATAAAGCTCAGATTTTTTAATCAAATCGGTATTTAAGAAATAGGCGTAGAAAATGTCCATCATGACAAGTATGGGGTATTGAGGCGAGATAATATTGCCTCCTTCTAGATTTTTAGTGACCGCAATGGGTTGAATTTCATCACAAAATTCATAAAGCTCCGCATTGCAATTGCTTGAAATAAGAAGGGTACTGGCACCATGTTCTTTGGCTGCTTTAAGCGAACGCAGTACTTCCGGTGTTTTTCCTTTAATACTGATGCCGATAACCAAGGTTTTTTCATTCACCAGTACCGAATTCATCCGCATGATATGGCTATCCGTAATGGCCTCTATATCTAGACCTAAACGCATAAAACGGGATTTAATTTCTTGAGCTGCCAATCCGGAACTGCCTCGTCCATATACAAACACCCGAGGATTTTTACTCATCTTTTCTGCGATGCGATGCATCTGGGCTTCATCCACAAGGGCATAACTTTTGTTGAGCAGTTCCTGATAGGTATTTAACACGCCTTTTGTGAGATCGTCTACCTTTTTTTCGCTTTGTTCAAAGGTATTTTCATAGTTAAACAAAAATTCCCGATACCCTTTATAGCCGCATTTTTGGGCAAAACGTGATAAGGAGGCTTCTGAAACAAAGAGTTTTTCAGAAATCGCTTTTGCCGAAAAATTCATTTTTTCGTTGTTGCCAATAAAAAAATCCGCAATGATTTTCTCCACATTGGTCATGCTGTCATAGGCTGCTTCTAACCTTGGTATAATTGTTTTGCGATAATTACTCATGCTCATTTCCCCCTTATTTTTAGCGTTATGCGATGCGATTCTGAAAATTCAACAATGCGCCGATCATTCCGGCATCATTCCCGTTTTCGGCAAAAGCAAAGGTCGTTTTACAACGGATGGATTCAATTATTTTTGTATTTAACGCTTTTATAATCCGTGCGCCCAGATAATCGTGTTGGGCTGTTATACCGCCACCGAGAATAATGATTTCGGGATTTAAGATATAAACACAACCGGCAATCCCTTCTGTTAAAGATTCCACCAGTTCATCAATGGCGCTGATGCAGTCTTCTGCGCCTAACTTTGCTTGTTCGAAAATAATTTTTCCATCAATTTCAGATGGGTCAATCCTACGCATCTGTGCTACTTTTTCAACGAGTACACTGGTCGCCGCACATTCTTGAAAGGTTTTTCCGCCGGCTAATCTCAGATAACCTACCTCACAGGCACTGTTACTAAAGCCGTGATAAACCTGATCATCAATGACCATACAGCCGCCGATACCCGTACCAACCGTCAGACAAAAACAACTTTTTTTCCCACGTCCGGCACCGATCATGCTTTCCGCAATGCCCATGCAATTGACATCATTTTCGACAGTACAGGGCAGATTAAAGGTGTTTTCGACCCATTTTTTAAGGGGTGTTCCCGTATAATGGGGCATCAGATCACAGGAATAAATGATCGATCCTTCTTCCGGATCAACCATCCCTGCCGTCGATATAGCCACACCGGACACCGTGTACTCTTTCTGATAATCCGCAATAATCGATTCTAGCTTTCGGAGAATTTCTGCTCCGCCACCTTCGCTTTCTGTTGCTCGATTACCTTTTGTGAGCATTTCCAATTTTTCCGTTAGCACGCCATATTTAATGGATGTGCCTCCAATATCAATACAAACATATTGTTTCATCGCACTTATTTTCCTTTTTTATTCTGAATCGCAGAAAAGTGACAACGTCATTCCCTATCCTCTAGGGTTTGACACTTTGTCACTTTTCTACAAATTTATACGGATGCTACAATGACTTTAAAAATTGCTTTTTTAATGCCTTTTACCGCATCCACTTTAACGCCCGGTTTGTGTCCATCTTCCGGATAACAGATCAAGAAATCACCGGGATGACAGGTCACCGGACACACGCATTCACCGTCAAGTGCCAGAAAATCACGTTCTTCATCATAAGAGCCTTCTTTCATATTAGCGGTAAAATTAACATCAATCACTTCTTCACCTGAAAGCATCACATGGATATCGATATATTTCTTATGACCTTCCCATGGCTTTTCTTCTCGGGGAACCGTTTGATATTCTACAACATTCACAAACACATCACGTCCGTCAATTTCATAACAGCCTTTATCTTTGTGAAGCAAATCTTCATCTTCACAATACTGAAAACACTTTTGTATGCCTTCCTCTAAAAACGCATAACGTGCACGATCTTCTAATTTTCCAAAAATCATAGTTGTTCTCCTTCTTTTCCCTTTTTATAAAACACAGTTGTAATTGTATCACAATCGTGAACATTTTTCACCAATTTACGGTGAATCATGCTAACAATATAGCCTACAACCATTGAAATTGTAATGGAAATGATGGAATATGACCAAATCGAAACATCTTTAATGGTATATTTCAGGGTAACAACAACGATAGCGGATACTGCAAAGGCAACATATGCACCAATATTAGTTGCTTTTTTAGTAAATGCGCCCAACACAAATGTACCGCCAAGGACACCGAGGACTAGCCCCATGAACCCATTAAACCATTCATAAGCTGATTTAATATCGCCATTTGCCAGAATAATCGCAACGATAATGGAAAAAATACCCACTAACAATGAAATCATTTTTGCAATACGAGTCTGCATTTTAAAACTTAATTCTTTCTTGGTTACCATCGTCTGGATATCGAGGGTCCAACTGGTCGCTACCGAGTTAATCCCGGTGGATAATGTGGACTGCGCCGCTGCATAAATTGCGGCTAAAAGAATCCCTGTAATCCCTACTGGTAGCTGAAAAGCGATGAAAGAACCAAAAATTTGATCTTGCTGAGCTGTTTGTGCAAGACCCGGATTTTGACCGTAAAAAACATAAAGTCCGGTTCCGATTAAGAAGAATACTGTAGCAATAAAAATAGATAATGCCCCATTTGTCAACATCATTTTATTCAGTTTTTTTACATCTGTTGTGGTTGTAAAACGCTGAACAATATCCTGACTTGAAATATAAGATGAAAATGTGTTAAATCCTGCTCCCACAAAAATAATTAAAATACTGTCTTTCCAAATTTGAGGTTCAATTAAATGCTGATTAGCTGCTAAAAACTTACCGCCGGCAAGTGCACCCATAATCGAACCCATGCCACCGTTAATGCTGGCAACTAGATAAACCAGCGCAAACACAACGCCTCCGATTAAAACACAGCCTTGGATAAAATCGGTCCATAAAACGGACTTAATCCCACCGGCATAAGAGTACGCAATGGCAACAACGCCCATCAGCAAAATAAGAATATTAACATTAACGTGCATCAGATTAGCAAGTACCATAGATGGTAGATACATAATGATCGACATCCGACCGATCTGATAAATAATGAACATCACAGCACCCAGTACACGAAGACCTTTGCTGTTAAAACGCATTTGCAGATATTCATACGCCGTATCGATATTTAGACGGCTGTACATCGGCAAGAAAAAACGAATGGTAATCGGAATCGCAATGAGCATCCCCAGCTGCGCAAACCACAGAAGCCAGGTGCCTGCATAAGAACTACCGACCAGTGATAAAAATGAAATCGGACTCAATAATGTTGCGAAAATTGATACCGAGGTAACCCACCAGGGGATGGTACCATCCCCTCTGAAAAACTCTTTGCCCTCCATATCTTTTTTAGCAAATGCAAGCCCGATAAAAAGAACCGCCGCTAAATAAACAATGAGTACAATGAGATCAATTGTTGTAAAACCTTGCATAATATTTTCCCCTCTATCGTGTACTATTTAATATATGTTTCGTAAATTTCTTTGGCTTTCGCACGTTTTTCAGGTGTGGCACTTGCCATTGGTTTGTGGCAATATCCGGCGTGAACACCTTGTTCTTCTAAAATACATTTAATGGTTGGGTATAATCCGTTATCTAAAATTGCGGCGATTAAATCATTGGTGACATGTTGAATTTTAAGTGCTTCTGTAATTTTACCTTCTTTTGTCAGTTCAAAAATCTGGCGGGCACGAATCCCATTCACATTGAAGGTTGAACCGATGGCACCATCAACATTTAATACCGTTGCCGGTAACATCATTTCATCAAAGCCGGCAAAGATCAATTTATCCGGGAATGCTTTACGCATTCTTTCTAATAAGAAGAAATCCGCTGCTGTAAATTTAACACCAATAATTTTTGGATTTTCAAATAATTCTCCAAATTGTTCCACGCTCATATCTACACCCGTTAAGAATGGAATAGAATAAATAATTAGTTTATTATCGACACTATCAATAATCATATTGTAGTAATCTTTAATTTCTTCAAAGCTGAATTTATAATAGAATGGTGTGACGGCAGAAATAGCATCATAGCCTAAGTCGGTTACATATTTTGCCAGTTCAATGGATTCATATACGTTGATTGAACCTACTTGAGCAATCAGTTTAACGGCATCACCCGCTTCATCTTTAGCGATATCGAAAATTTTCTTTTTCTGATCCGTTGTCAGCATAAAGTTTTCACCAGTGCTTCCCCCGACATAAAGACCGTCAATTTTCATTTTATCAATGTTGTGTCGAACGATTTCACGAACCCCTTGTTCATTAATGTTCCCTTGTTCATCAAAAGAAACCAATAGTGCCGAATAAATACCCTTCATTTGTTTGTCCTCCAAAAATTATTTTTCATTAACAGCGTTTACAAAACGCTTTGTAATCACTTGCGGTCGTGTAATAATCGATCCCACAACAACACTGTAGCAACCGAGTTCAAGTACACGTACTGCTTTTTCCGGTGTGTCGATATTACCTTCTGCGATAACCGGCTTCTTCACCCGCTTTAAAATTTCGCGGATCATTTCAAAATCATTGTTCTCAATTTTTAATTCTTTGCTCTGTTCGGTATAGCCTACAAGCGTTGTTCCGATGAAATCAAATCCAATTTCATCCGCATGAACCGCTTCTTCGACGGTCGAGCAATCTGCCATAAAAAGTTGATTAGGATAACGTTTTTTCACTTCTTTAAAAAAAGTATCCAACGTTTGCCCTGCCGGTCTAAGATTACCGGTTGCATCCATTGCTATGATCTCCGCTTTTGCTTCAATCATCTCTTCTACTTCCTTCATTGTTGGCGTAATATAAATCACGCTATCATCGTAATCACGTTTTACAATACCAATAATCGGTAAATCTACATTTTCACGTATCGCTTCAATATCCGTTTTTGTATTTGCCCGGATTCCTTTTGCCCCTCCTTCTTTTGCCGCTCTTGCCATACGCCCCATAATAAATGATGAGTGCAGCGGCTCTTCAGGAAGTGCCTGACAAGAAACAATTAATTGCTTTTCAATGTCCATTCTCGCTCCTTTTTCTGTTCGTTTTCCTTGATGTAAATCCAGTATATCTCCTTTTGTTTTTAATTTCAAGATTTTTTTATTTTTAGAAATTACTTTCATTTTTAACATGAAATCCTTTAAGTTTTGGTAAAAATGCTTTTAATTCTGAAATTTCTTTCGAATTTAAACTTTTTTATTGAAATCAAAGCCAATCAGACCTATAATATAAAATAATAAGTAATAGAAAACGAGGTAATATTTATGAAAATTTATAAAGTCGAAAATTATGAAGCTTTAAGTCAAAAAGCAGCCAGCATTATTGCGGCTCAGATTTTTTTGAAACCGGAATGTACACTTGGTCTTGCCACTGGCTCTACGCCTGAAGGTTTATATGCCAATCTTGTGGACTGGTGCGCTATGGGACAACTTGATTTTTCAAATGTTTGCTCGATCAACCTTGACGAGTATAAAGATTTAGCGCCAGATCATCCCCAAAGCTACCGTTATTTTATGAATTCACATCTTTTTGACCATGTTAATATCAATAAAGAAAACACCAATGTTCCGAACGGTCTTGAAAAAGATGCCGACAAAGAATGCCGCCGCTACGATGCGGTTATCGAATCTACCGGTGGTATTGATCTTCAGCTTTTAGGTCTTGGACATAACGGTCACGTTGGTTTTAACGAACCTTCCGATGCCTTTGACAAAGGAACACATTGCGTCACCTTAACTGAAAGTACCCTCACCGCCAATGCTCGTTACTTTGATTCACCTGAAGCACAACCGCATCAAGCTTACACCATGGGAATCAAATCTATTATGGCCGCCGATAAAGTACTTTTAGTGGTAAATGGAGAAGCAAAAGCAAAAGCCCTTTACGATACTCTTTGCGGTCCGGTAACACCTCAAGTTCCTGCTTCAATTCTTCAATTCCATAAAAACCTCATTGTCGTTGCCGACAATGCAGCACTTAAACTGGTTGATGGTCAATAAAAATGATCATTGAAAATGGGCAGGTCTTTACAAAAGATCTGCTTTTTAAAAAACAAAATTGTTATGTTTCCGGTGAACAAATTGTGAATAACGCAACCGGTGAATGCATTGATGCCAAAGGACTTTACGTTATTCCCGGGCTTATTGATATCCATCTTCACGGCTGTATGGGCGCCGATTTCTGCGATGGTACACCAGAAGCATTAGACACTATTTCAACTTATCTAGCCCAAAATGGCATCACTACCTTTGCACCGGCTTCAATGACCCTAAACGAAGAACAACTCACCGGTATTTTTAAAAACGCCCATGATTATAAAAATCCCAAAGGCGCACTGCTCATGGGGATCAATATGGAAGGGCCTTTCCTTTCTAACGCTAAAAAAGGTGCCCAAAATCCAAAATATTTAACCGCACCCAATAGCGCACTGTTCAGACGTCTAAATAAGGCCTCCGGTCACCTAATCAAGCTTTTTACCCTCGCCCCTGAATGTGAAGGTGGCATGGAAGCCATTGATACCCTGAAAGATGAAGTGATCATTTCCATCGGTCATACCACCGCAAATTATGACCTTGCTTCCGAAGCCTTTAGACGTGGTGCCCGCCATGTTACTCATTTGTTTAATGCAATGGCACCCTTTACCCATCGTGAACCTGGTCTTGTGGGTGCTGCTTCCGATGCCGAAAACGTGATGGTTGAACTCATCAGTGACGGTGTCCATATTCATCCGGCGATGATTCGGGCAGCTTTTAAAATTTTTACCGATGACCGCATGGTGCTCATCAGCGACAGTATGATGGCCACCGGTCTTTCAGATGGTGAATATAGCCTTGGTGGTCAAGCCGTCCATGTTTCGGGAAATCTGGCCACCCTTGCCGACGGAACCATTGCCGGCTCTGCCACTAACCTGATGGATTGTCTGCGGAAAGCCGTTTCTTTCGGTATTCCCCTTGAAAGTGCCCTTAAAATGGCTACTGTTAATCCTGCAAAAGTGCTTGGCGAAACGGATGTTATCGGAAGTCTCGAACCCGGAAAACTAGCCAACATTGTATTGCTTGATAAAGATTTAAATGTTGTGAAGGTTATTGTTAAAGGAAAATCACTCGAAAATTAAGCACCTCAAAAAAAGATCGCATCACCCATTGAAATAAAGGGGATGCGATCTTTTTGATGCGTTTTTGTGGATAACCGCCTCGTTTTGTGGATAACTTTTAATGTTATTCATACTGGCATAGCTCGATTAAATTACCATCCGGATCACGCAAATAGAGTGAACGCATCGAACCTCTGACACCATTTCGCTTCACAACACCGCATTCAATGGGTATTTTGCGGCTCATATAATCTTCTTTCAATCGTTCCGGATCATCGGTAATTTCAAGGCAAAAATCAACACTGCCACTTTGCACATGACTTGCCTTCGGTGTGAGTTCTTTCCCCTTTTGATGCACATTTATCTTGAAATCGCCGGCAAAAAGTTCATAACGTTCTCCATTTTTTGCCCAAGAAAATCCAATTTGTTCATAAAAGCTAAGGCAAGCGTCCATATTTTCAGTGGTAATGACCAAATGGTCAACTTTTTTTATCATTGTCTACTCCATTTCATTTTCATTAGCGCATTAATACGTTTGTTATACTCTCATTTTTTCAAATTTTTTCTTCCGTAATTTCGTGTTGATTACCTCCTTCGTTTTTTATTTTATCATTTATTACAATCTGTTTCTACCCCTATTAATGAAAAGAACCGATGGGGTATCGATTCTTCAATACCCCATCGGTTCTTCCTGATTTTTTTATTTAACCGGATCATGACTTAGAAGAAACAGCGTTAAAATATCTTCTGCAATTTTTAATTTATTTTCAGGACAGCTTTCTAAGATATTTAAAATATTATCGTATTTATCTGCTGCATCTGTTTTTGGAGGATATAGAATTGAATCGGATGACATTTTCAATGTTTTGCAAAACCGATTCAGACTTTTAAGTGAGAAGCCTTTGGTTCCTAACTCAATATCCGCTAAAAACGTTGGTGTAATACCAATGTGTTTTGCAAGGTCTTCTCTAGACATTCCCAAAAAAGTTCGCTGCTTTCGAATGCGAACACCAATTGCTTTGTAATCCAATAAAGGATAATCACTAACAAATTCTTTTTTCTTTTTCATTTTTTTCTTTTCCATTTTTCCCTCTCTTATATTAATATTTTAATTAATAACGTCACTTTATACATACTGTTTTTATCGGATACAGTCTCTTTTGTTATTGCCTTTATTATATTACTTTACAGGATGTATTGCAAGCATAATCGTTTTATCTAAAACCTACCTTAGGCACCTAAAATAAAACAACGAACACTATTTCATATCAGTGTTCGTTGTTTTATTATTATCTGGATGTTCCCATTAATGTTTCAACCGCTTCTGTCAGTGTGGTATTACTTCCTACATTTCCTGGAAAAATAACGTAGGGTAATCCCGGAAACTTACTTTCTTCTCCGGTCATCCACACTGGTATTCCGGGTTTAATCTGACCCATCACAGATGCTTTTTTAACAGCGAGTGCTTTTGTCCCCACATCACTGGAGGTAATGCCACCTTTGGCAATAATGAAGTTAGGACGGATGCTCAGATTTGTAATGATACTGGTAACAGCATCAGATATTTTAACCGATATTTTAAGTTGTTCATCTTTATCATCGGTATCCAGATCGAATCGTTCACGTCTTGTATAGACCACCACCGTTTTACCGGCTTTAATTTTATCTTCAACAACACCGACTACCCGAACCACTTCATTTTCAAGCCCGTTCGGTTCAAGCACACGATGTTGATTGAACTCAATAAATTCAATACCCAGCCCTGCATTTTTGAGGCTATCTAACTGCTGGGTCGTTTTGTTGACATGCGAACCGACAATGATAATTCCACCATTTTTATTATGGGTTAAAATCAATTCATCATGGGTTAACAAAGCTTTATCCGATACCCCACCAATCACTTTCGTAATGGCTGCGGCCGAACGGAAAATGAAATTTTTGCCATGCGCCATCGCCTTGATCAAAGCAATGGTAAAAACCTTAATATCCGCATAATCAATAGCATTGACAATTATTTTATTGAACCCTTTAACCTGAATAAGCTTTTCGGTAATGGCTTCAATCTCACAATTTCTTAGCGCATCTAATGAAATATAAATCATATTTTCAGCTTTATATTTACCGGAAGATTTTTCTTCACACCATTCACCCAAGTGAGAAGCCTTGTATCCAAAAGATTTATCCTTAGCAAATTCAGTCGCTCCAGCGGGAATAAGGGTATCTCCTTCTTTCACATAATGCACGTTGTCAATCGTTAGGCGTCCGCCTTCTTTAAAAAAAGGAAGAATGATCTCGCCATCAATACTTTGATCTGATCTGACCTCAATCGTTTCTTTCAGAACCTCTGTTTCCAGCGGATAGTGACCCCGAAGGGTGGAATCACCACGGCTGATAACCACATATTCTTTACCCGTTTCTTTGGCTGCGATCAAAATATTTTGTGCGATTTCAAGATGGGTTTCGGTGGTTTCTTTCACCGTCATCCCCCGTGAATTCGTTAGAATAAAAAACATCCTGCTCTCTTCTTCAAAACCTTTTCGCACGCTGTCAAGGGACCAGTCCGTATAGACTGAGACGTCGTGCACTGTTTGCACCCCTGTGGGATCATCATCAAGAACGACAATTTTTCGTTTAAACGTTTTTAGTGCTTCTTCTAATTCTTCTGACACGGCTTTCTCATCGATGGTTTTAAAATTTTTTAAACACGCGATATTCCGTTCCTTTTCCATGAGATCACCTATTTACAGAATATTCAGAAGTTGTTTTGCTGTCACTACAGCACCTGCGCCATCTTCTGCATATCCGTCAGCTCCAATTTCATTGGCATATTTTAAATCGACTGGTGCGCCTCCGACTAAAATTTTAAAATTGGGCTTTGATTTTTTTAATGCAATAGTTGTTTCTTTTAATGCCGGCATTGTGGTGGTCAGTAATGCTGATAACGCAACGATATCCGGATTATGTTGTTCGATAGCAACTTCGAACCGTGGAATAGACTGATTAATACCGATATCAATCACTTCAAAACCGGAACTTTCAAGCATCATTGCCACAAGATTTTTACCAATATCGTGGAGATCGCCTTCTACCGAACCAATAATGACTCTTCCAAGAGATGAATCTTCTTCTTCCGCTAAAAGTGGTTTTAAAACTTCTAATCCAGCACGCATAGCGTCGGCACACATGAGCACTTCAGGCACATACATTTCGCCGGATGCCATCCGAGGACCAACCACGTCCATCGCACAAACAAGACCTTCTTTTAAAATACGCTGTGCACCAATACCTGCATCCAGTGCTTCCTGCACCAGTGCAGGTACTTCTTCATCTTCACCGTCAATTACTAATTCTGTAATATCATTTAATATTTTTTCCATTTTTCTCTCCTCAATTTATACTTTTATAATTTTCCCTGGGCAAATGCTGTACCAAATTCATAAAACGCGTCATAAAGAGCTACCGCATTTTCGATTGGTACTTCACGTTGTATATTATGGACCGATGCAAGAATTAACCCGCTTCCCGGTGCCAAATCTTTTACTCTTCGACGAACATCTTCTCTGACTTCTTCTGCCGTTCCTCTTGAAAGAACGCCCTGTGCATCACAGGTACCGCCCCAAAATGCAATTTTATCCCCAAAATCACGGTTAATGGCAGCTGTGTCATCCATGCCGTTAGCCGAGAACTGAACCGGATTCCATGCATCATAACCAATATCGAGCATATCCGGTAAAAACTCGGAAATAGCACCGTCACAATGGTATACAATCTTAATATGATCACATTTTGATTTGATAAAATTAACAATTTCTTTATGATATGGTTTGATCACATCCCGATAAATAGATGGACGCATAATAGGTGACATTTGAGAACCAAGGTCATCGGATAATACGGCAACACTCGTGTATTTTCCGACTTCATCAAGGAGCATATCCCAATGTGCTTTTTCATAGGTTAATACTTTATCGAGTAAATAACGAATAATATCTGGTTTTTTCATCAGTGTTTTAAAGAATTTTTCATAACCCATCAGTTGTTCTAATGGTACAAAAGTTCCGCCGTTAAAAATGCCACCGGCAACTAGTGCGTAGTCTGTATTTTCGTAAAGATTCTGTGCCTGTGCACCTAATCCAACAATTCCCTGACCGTTAATATTGGTACGATCGTAAGGATCTGGCCAATCAAAGGCTTCCATTTCATCAATGGTTTTCATACCGGCTAATGGATGTCCCACTGGGTCATAATAAAAACCATTTTTAGGACATGACCACTTCACATTAAAATCATCATAGTAAAATGTCGAACCATCCAGCGGATCAGTTTGAAGAATCTTCATATAACCTTCCGGGCCACTTGAATAGATGGGATAACAATCCGCCTTGAAACGTTTTCTTACATATTCGTCAGGTCTTGCCGATTGCGAAAGCATGGACGAGATCGTAATGGGTTCACCCTCATGTCCCAAATACTTTTGCATTTTGCGATAAGCATCCTTATGCATGGTGGTAATATTTGATAAACCACCGATGTCAATTGGAATACGGTCTGTTTCTTCGTGGTTCAGCGCACGCTCAACACGTTCTCTTGATTTCATTTCTGCCATTTGATTAACCTCTCTTTTTCTTAAAAATTTAGATCTTTTTTAAATTGTAAACGGATAACTTGATAACTCAATTATAGCAAGATTGCTCTACCTTTCCTATAAATCAAAAGGTCAACAATTAGCACAAACCTGTTTTTTCTGAGATTATTCGGCATTTTACCCGCATATTTCGGACAAATAAAAAAATAATTGCCTCTTTTACAAAAAATATCTTTTATTTGCATCTTCTCTTCAAACCGTTTATAATTAATTTATGGAACCTTATGATTTAATCAGTAAAGATACAAAACGAAATATTTTTTTCAATTGTATTCCCTTTTGCATTGAAAAAAGTAAAATTATTAAAAGCGACCATCCACATATCCATGAATTTTCTCAATTGACCATCGTCACGGGGGGACGAGGAAAAATTATTGTCAACCATCACGAAAAAAATCTAACGGAAGGATGTGCCTATGTCATAGGCAGTTTTACTCCACACTATCTAGCAGATGTTGAGGATCTAGAATTTATTAATATCCTGTTTCAAGCGGATGATTTAATGAAATCCGCAGGCACATTAAAAGAAAATCTCGGTTTTCAAACTCTTTTTGTTTTGCAAGCCTCCCTCAACGAAAATCAAGATCTCACAAATATGGTGCATCTTCTTTTTGATGAACTCAATTATATTTCCGAAATTTGTGACCATCTTCTTGAGGAAGTCAATCATTTGGAAAGCGGTTATGAAATCATGGTGCAATCTTATTTTCTGATTCTTATTACCTTTCTCTCACGGATTTATGAAAAGAATCAATCCGTTGATACCAAGTATCAGAAATTTCAAAAAGTCATGACTTATCTTGAAAAGCACTATAATGAATCTATTTCTATCGAGGCACTGGCTGAATTGGCCTTTTTGTCTGAACGGCAATTTAGACGGCTCTTTAAAGAAAAATATGGTCTCTCACCTAAACAGTATTGCATGAACCTTCAAATGAAAGAAGCTTGCTATCTCTTAAAAACCTCGGATTTTTCGATCAATGTGATTTCTGAAAAAACAGGCTTTGATGACGCCAATTATTTTTCGAGGCAATTTAAAAAACAGATTGGTTATACTCCAAAAGAGTATCGTAATCTAGAAACTTTTTAGCGCATGAACCCAAAAAAATCCCACAGCACCTTACTGCGGGATTTTTGGGTTCTTTCTTTTTTAAATCAATACAGACCGATCTTTCGTGTGAAATGATTTATGATCCCAGCTAAATTCAATTTCAGCGTGGATCGATTTAAAATAATCGCTGATCAGTGTGTACATAAGTTCTCTTCTTTTAGCACTTTCACCAAGACCATCCGCCTCAATCCACATGCTCTGTGATCCACAAGTATCACTGAGATGAATGGTGTACCTCAGGTTATTTTCTTCTAATTTTTTATTAATTGTATCAATATTTTGATGCGTAATAATCATTTAAACGTCCCTCCCGAGAACTTCTATTTTCTAATTTCCAATAATTTCTGTTTCAATTCATTTTCAATTTTCTGCATTTCGACTTCAGCTTCTTTCCGTTTCTGACGACCCTCAGCCTGAATTTTAAGCACTTCATCAAAGGTTGAAATCAACGTTTCATTCGTATGTTTAAGGGTTTCGATATCAACAATCCCCCGTTCGGATTCTTGGGCCGTAGCAATAGTTTCCATCTTTAAGGTATCGGCATTTTTTCTCAATAGATCATTGGTCATATCTGTTACTGCACGCTGCGCACTTGCTGCTTGTCCGGAATGAGCCAAACCAAGCGCCAATACCATTTGGCTTTTCCACAGTGGAATGGTATTCACGAGTGACGATTGAATTTTTTCTGCCATTAAAGTGTCATTGTTCTGCACCAGTCGAATTTGAGGTGCCATCTGAAGTGAAATCATTCGAGTCAGTTCAAGATCGTGGATTTTTTTATCAAAGCGGTTACACATGGCGGCATAATCATTAGCTGCCTGTGCGTCTTCCGGAAGATTACTGTTTTGAGATTTGACAACCAGTGCCGGTAATTCCTGATTTTGCGCCTGTTCAAGCTTTTTCTTTCCGGCCAAAATGTACATGGATAATTCTTTAAAATAAGTCTTATTAACCTCATACATCCGATCCAGCATCGCTACATCTTTCAATAACTGACGCTGATGGCCTTCTAATACCTCACAAATTTTTGTCACATTTACTTCTGCTACCGCATATTTTTCCTTCATTGCGCTAATTTTATTCGCTCCTGAGCTTACTTTATTGGCGCTTTTTTTAAAGAATCCTAAAAATCCTTTTCCCTTCTCTTCTTCCTCTTCAACTTCCGCAACATCAAAATTTTTAAGCTCGGTCACCATGCTTGTCAGCATATTACCCACTTCACCCAGATCTTGGGTCTTGACATTATTAAGTGCTGATTCCGAAAAATCGGCTACTTTTTTTTGTGCCCCGGCGCCGTACTGCATCACCATACTCGAGTTGCTCACATTAATCTGCGCAGCAAAATTATCTACCATTTGTCGTTCTTCCGGTGTTAAGGTACGTTCATCAAATCCAGCATCTATCTGCTTTTCTGCGGGTACTTCAACCACTGTTTCTTTTTTCGGTTCACCACTGTTTCCATCGTCAAAAGGTTCAAAGGTTAACGTTGGGGTAATCTCTGTTGCATCCTTTAATTCATCACTCATTATCTAGTTTCCTCCATTTTTAAAATCTTTTTCCGTCAGACCCTCTTGCGCAAATATGGTCTCTAAGACTGTAATATCCGTTGAAATATCAAGTGCCGTATCCTCAAAAAAACTATCTAGCAAGTTTTCAAATGCCTGATTAATAGTATCAAGGGTTCCTTCAATTTCACCTTTTGCGGTTTTAATATTTTCTCCCTGAATCGGTTGATCATCCAATTCTTTGTAAGCATTAACAAGCTTAAGTGTTGTTGGCAAATAATAACCCATGAATTTTCGGATTTCCGAAACTTCACTAGGATGATTTTTAACATAGATAAATATTTTACGAAGAATCAGTTCAAGTCGATCCAATTTTTTCGAAATTGTTTCTCCTGCAATGACATCATTCGCCGCACGAATCTGATTGATCGCATCTTCACCCTCGTCAATGACCCGATTAATATCCCGCAATGCCGGATTCGATTTTTCCATCGCTTCACGTTCCAACCGTGCTTGTTTTTCGTTTTCTTCTTCCTCTTTAAGAAGACGAACGCCTTCTTGCATTTTAACATATTCCGTATAAGCTTCATCACTCAAGATAAAATAGTTTCTTTCCTCACTAATTCTTCCCTTGGGAAACATGCGCAAATGGATCATATTCATTATATCTTTGAACACAAAATTTTCGCTTTTCCCCACACCGGAGGCCAGTGTTTTAATACTGCAATAATCATGCTTTCCAAGATGCTTGACGTATTGTCTGAAACGTAACACCCGATTTCTAAATTTTTTTCCTGTAAAAAAAGCAATCGTACTTATAATGAAGAAAATTGAAAGCATCGGAAGGGATACTGCATAATCGCCTAATGTACCACTGCCTATTACTGATACTATTTGGTACGCAGCAAATGAACCAAAACCGATCATCCCTATTCCACCAAAAGCTTTAAGCATCATTCCCGTTACACTGCCCGTCGGTGATGGGCTAATGAGTTTGTTTCTAGCCTTCTTTTGCGCTTTAAGCTCTCTCGCTGTCATCACTTTCGGTTTTGGTGAAACTGTTTTTTCAACTTGACCTGTATCTGCTGCCGATGTTTGTTGATACTTTTCTTGGCTTTCTTTGATGCTTTTTTTGGCTTCATCCAAAGCGTTATTAACCGTATTTTTAATATTTTGATTTAATTGTTTAAAATCTGTTGAACTCAATGCTTCTTGAACGATATTCTTAATATCTTCACCAAGGTTTGAGTCGTCTTTTTTTCCCATGATAAACCTCTCGTATTTTTAAGATGTTATACAAATTATTATAGCTCATAAACCTTTAAATAACAATTTTAAAATCTTATAAAATTCAAATTCTAAAAAATTTTACAAATTTATTAATATTCAAATAATAATATCTGCTTCATTTAATTACTCTTTAATTTTAATGTTGTTTTTTGTCCTTTCTTTTTAGAATTCCCCTCTATTTCCCCTCTCTTTAAGGTCTACTTTTTACCCCCAATAAAGAATTGAATAAAGTGTCAGCAAAAATTTGTTACTTTATTGACAATCTCTGTAATTATCATTAGAATAGAAGATGTATAAATAATTGGGGATCGGATCTTTGAATAAAGATCCAAGAAGAGGAGTATTCATGAAAAAAGTTGTTATAACAGACCAATCACTTTGCATGGCTTGTCTAAGCTGTGAAATAGCTTGTGCAGAAGCATTCTACAAAGAACCGGATACGGAAAAATCCTGCATCAAAATCGTTTTAAAAGAAGATAGAACCATTAAAACAAAAACCTGTGTACAATGTGGTAAATGTGCCAAGGCTTGTGAAGAAAAAGCGATCACTAAAAATGCAAAAGGTGTTTACATGATTAATAAAAAATTATGTGTTGGTTGCCTAAAATGTGTTGATGCTTGTCCATTTGGCTTAATTGTTAAAGCTGAAGAAAAAGAATCACCCACAAAATGTATCGCTTGCGGAATCTGTGTTAAAGCTTGTCCTGTCGAAATTTTAGAAATTAAAGAGTCTTAATTTTAAAAAATTTAAGAGATAACGTAAAAAAGCTTGCCAATAATGGTAAGCTTTTTTTTTTGCGTTATCTCACGTTTTGCTATTGTCTGAACATTTCTTCAGTAATACTGCCGCCTGGTGGGATTACAATAAACCGCTCATCAATGCTGCCATTCAACATTTCCAGTATCAACGTAACATCTCCATCGGTTTCCAAAAGTTCAAGGTCAATCTTATCAGCAATTTCTGCACATTTTTCTCGAACACGATCCTCATCAATGCCTGTTTTAATAAACATCAAGTGCTTATAATTCCTGTACATCGCTTTTATAACACGTAACGCCCTTTTTTCACCATTCTTTTCCTTAATACGGTCATACTCATAACCGAGGCCTTCTTTTCCCCATAGCCATCCCTGGGATACAAAATATGACGTTCTACGCATTTTAACGCTAGCGTGATTATGAAAAAGTAACACATCAATGCAATCTTCAACCTTTGGCAATACAATAGGGCAATCGAGTGCTTTAACACCGGTTAGCGCTTGTCCGCAATGTCCGTAAAGCAGATAAATAATATCCGCATTTTCAGCTTCTTTGATCGCATCTTGTACTTTTTGATGCAAGGTTTCGGGTACATTGTGTAATTGATCCTCCAGCCAGTTAAACTGAAAATCCGGCATATCGCCTAAAGAATCCTCTATCTCCCGACGCAGTACACTGCATCCAATGATTACTTTTTTCATTTCATTCTCCTTTTCTAATCGGATTCAAACGTCATTTTAATATCCGTTTTAAGCGCTAGTCCTGCCTCGGCTTCCATGGCTTTAATCACGCCAACGGCCACCGGACAAGCCGGATGTTTCATATGCTTAGAAAAAATTTTATACACCGTGTTACTTTCGTATTTTTCTTTACAACAAATATTCAGTGCATCAAGCGGTTCTGCCAGATCATCGTTGATCGCCTTATAATGTGGGCATTCCGATTCAACGGTTACCTTCACTTTATATGGTTTTTCAGTTTCTGCGGTAATGACCGTGTTAAAACCACAAGGGCCAGCATTTAATTTTAAAGTTGTCATTTTCTCTTCACTCCTCTTAAAAATAGATTTTTAATGATCATTGACTCTTTTTGTCATCGGGTTTCACGGATAATGTTGATGCAAGTTTCATAGGCGGTCTCTATTTTTTTTGCATAGCGTTCTGCTTTCTCATACTCATTTTCTTTTAACAAAACCATCATTTCTTTTGAAAGTTCAAACAATTCGGTCAACCCGAGGTTTCCGGTAATGCCTTTAAAAGTGTGTATTTCTTGGGCGGCGCATTCATAATCACCGCTATTCAGGGCTTCTATAAATTGAGACATCGTTTTTTCTTCGGGAAATTTGTTAAGATATTTAAGATATATCGCTTCGTTATTCATAAAGCGTTTTAATCCACCCGAAATATCACACCCTTTTTCTTCAAGTGCTATCAGTATTTGTTCCATTTTTTCGTTCCTCTTTTTTTAAAATTGATCTTTTACGATCATTGAATGACTCTTTTCAGAATGGTGCATAGTTGATCCAAATCAACGGGTTTTGAAATATGATCATCCATACCTGCCGAAAGTGACGCGGCGATATCTTCGGAAAAGGCATTGGCTGTCATGGCAATAATTGGGATTGTTTTTGCTTCCGGATGCGACGAACTGCGCATCGCTTTTGTGGCTTCATAACCGTTCATTACCGGCATTTGGATGTCCATTAAAACAGCTGCGTATGTTCCGGTTTCTGATGCTTCAAAACGTGTCACTGCTTCTTGTCCATTTTCCGCGCAGTCAATTTCAAAGCCGTACTGCGTTAAAATATCCACCGCAATCTCACGGTTCATTTCATTATCTTCTACCAGTAACAGGCGTTTACCTTTAAAGTGATCCATCTTCTCATCTTTTTCAATCGGTATGTTTTTAAACTTGCCATAGCTATTCATGAGTAAATCAACAACAGTGGATTGAAACAGCGGTTTCGATACAAAAAGGTTCACGCCCGCTTCTTTTGCATCCTCTTCAATTTCAGAAAAATCGTAGGCGGTTACGATGATAATTGGCATTTCTTTTCCGACACAGGCTCGAATACGTTTCACCGTTTCAACGCCATCCATATCCGGCATTTTCCAATCCATCAAACAGAGATCAAAAGGACTTTCCGTTTTGTACGCTTTTTCAACCATTTCCACCGCTATTTTACCGGTGAGCGCTGTTTCACTTTGTACGCCACAACGCTGCATTAAAATCTGCATATATTCACATGCTCCCGGCTCATCATCTAGGATTAATGCGTGAACATGTGAAAAATCTCGGACGGTAACGTGGGTTGTGGGTTGGCTATGATCGCATTCAAAAGGAAGTTCCACGGTAAATGTCGTCCCTTTATTTAGACTGCTTTTTACGTCAATGTTCCCTTTCATCATCGTGACCAAATTTTTAGTGATCGAAAGACCTAGGCCTGTGCCCCCAAATTGTTGTGAAGTGATTGCGTCTTGCTGCTCAAAAGGCATAAAAAGACGCTTTTTAAATTGTTCATCCATACCGATGCCACTATCGGAAATAATAAATTGAATAAAAACGATGTTATTTTTAATCGCTTTCTGGACAACGGTAAAATAGATCGTCCCCTCCGATGGTGTAAATTTGACCGCATTTGAAAGTAAGTTCATAAGGATCTGATTGACCCTTAGTTTATCCCCTATTAAAAAGTCCTCGCTGACGCCATTGGTCATGACTTCAAATTGAATATCTTTTGATTGGGTCTGGCTATAAAAAACCGTGGCAATTTCCGAGATGAGTTCTCTAAAATCAAATCCAGTGTGGGCAATTTTAAGTTTACCACTTTCTATGGAAGACATATCCAACACGTCATTGATAATTAACAACAAATGTTTGGCGGCGATCTCGGCTTTAGTGATGCAATCATTCATTTTTCGCACACTCTGGGCATTACTTTTAGCAATGGTCATGTAGCCGATAACGGCATTGAGAGGTGTTCTTATTTCATGGCTCATCCGTGACATAAAGGTGCCTTTGGCTTCACTGGCAGCTATAGCCGTGTTTAGTGCGTCGGTCAGTTGCTGTTTTCGCAATTCTTCTTCTCTTTTTAATGTATCAATATCTTTTTGGAAAACCATTAAATTATTAGGATGTGCATCATCCGGTAAAACCCCTTGCAGGGTAAATAAGTTCCAGCGATAGTCACCCTTTTCGGCTTTTACTTTTAGACTATATGTTTCTTGCTTTTCTGTTCCGGCAAGTGCTATCATGTTTTCTTTTGAAAATATAGCTAAATATTTAGGCAAATCCTCTTTATAAATCCGTTCAAAACGCATTTTTTCATCTAGATTTTCAATGGATAACAGGCTTTTATGTTTTGTCAATTGTCCATTGGTTACCGCATAAGTAAGCACCGACTTGGTGTTTAGATTGAGTTCGGTAATTTTTCCGTTGGCTTCGGATGCAATTTTCGCAAAATTTGCGGCCTCTTTAAGGGACGCTTGTTCTTTTTCCAATTGTTTTTGTCTGAGCACAAATATGATTAACAAAATCACTAGGGTAAAAAACAGCATAACTCCAAAGATGATCTGTGCCGGATAGCGATAAATGACTTCTACCAACGAAAAACTTTTATCTTTATAGAGGGTATTATCAATCAAAATAATGCGTACATCGTCTTCAGACAGAGCATTTATTGATTTATTAAGAATCGAAAAAAGACGATAATCGGCATCGTTGTGCACACTCATTGTAATCTTGGTATTAAACGCAGCAACGGTATTGCTTATTAACACATCGCTAACATCATTTTCAATAATACGATCGCCATTATATGAGTTTACAATCGTGAGTGTGGCGTCACCATCACTAACCGCTTTTACACATTCCTCTTTATTTTTATAATATTTAATTTCTTCCGGTTTATAGTGTTTCTCTATATAATTTCGTGTAACATCTTCATTTTTTACGGCTGCGACCAATACCTTATCCTGTTTTGCTCTTACTTTTGTGATCACATTATAACTCATCGTTAAATAAGGTGATGTCAACCGTAACCCGCCGGATTCGGCAGCGTAGATATTTTCATCCACCATTCCAAGTACTGGATATGTTTTTGCGTCTCCTTTTTTCTCCTGATATTCTTCATCGGATGTTGCTTCTGTAAAATTCACTTTCAACCCTGAGGGTTCCATCGCTTTTTTTATAATTTCAGCGATAATCCCCTTCACTTCACCATTTTCTGAATACACCATTGGTTCCAGTGACGGTGCAATCAAAATAGATACCTCGGGATTATCTCTGATATATGCCTGTTCATCGGCTGAAAAAGCGACACCTTCTTTTTGATCCGCACCGTAATATTTCTGATAAAGGGTTGACTCATACATTGGTGTAACAATATTAATTTTTTCCATTGCAACGTTTAGCTCATTGAGTAACGTTTCATTCCCCGCTTTAACGGTTGCATAATAAGGGGATAGATTAAATTCCGCAATCAGCCTTTCGTTACTTATCCTCCGTAGATTACTGGTCACAATGGCATCAACTTTTCCCTCTTGCAATGCTTGCGTAAGTTCTTCTATGGTTGTAAAATGATCATCAACAGTGTATGAAAAATGATGTTCCTGACTGAATGCATCAAATTTAGCATTACTTGTATTATCCGAAAGCATGCCCACATGCATGCCGTTAAAACTTAAATATTCACCCGCCATGTATGTTGTGTTTGAACTTTTTACCGTTAAAATAGTATCTTTCGTCCCCATTGGGGTATCGGCATAATCTAAATAAGCATCCCGCGATTCCGAGTACGAAACCGATGTGAGAAGATCAATTTCACCCTTTTTAAGCATCTCTAGGCATTCATCATAAGGCGCATAAACATATTCGTATTGCCAGTTAGCATACTTTTTCAATTCTTGAAGATACGCATAGCCATAGCCACTTTTTGCGTCATTTTCACCACGCTCCTGATATCCGGGAAACTCAAAATAGCCTACTTTTACAACACGACTTTGTGTTGACCAATCTTCTGCCGCACTTATCGGCACTGCCATTATCGATAAAATAATTAGGCAAGCAACACTTGCCGCAATCCATTTTTTTGTCATCTCACGCTCTCTTCCACTTATAACAGCTTATTTTTTAAACATTCAAAATCTTTAACCGGAATCGGTTTTGCAAAGTAATAACCTTGCATTTCTTCACAACCGATCGACAACAAGAAATCGGCTTGCTCTTTGGTTTCAACACCCTCTGCAATAATGGCGAGATCAAGACTTTTGGCCATATTAATAACATGATACAAAATGCGATCGCCTCGTTTTGAGGTATTGTTACAATCCAAAAATCGCATATCCAGTTTAAGTACATCCACTTGAAGGTCTTTTAATGTATTTAATGATGAATAGCCGCTTCCAAAATCATCAATTTCCACAATAAAACCATGCTTTCTTAAATGCTCTACAACACTAATCAGTTGTATCGGATCTTCTACATGAGCCGATTCTGTGATTTCAAGTTTTAAATATTGTGGTTCTATTTCATATTTTTTAACTAAATCGCAAATAAATTCACAAAGATTTTCATTGTAAAGATCTGTTCGTGAAATATTAACTGAAATATAGAGTGGCGAAATTCGATTTTCTTCATCAATCCAACGCCGTACACATTGGCATGCCTGTTCCCACATATACTCATCTAGCCGCAGGATAAAACCATTGCGTTCAAAAATTGGAATAAATTCATTCGGTGCAATCAGTCCTCTTTTGGGATGTTGCCACCGCACAAGTGCTTCCGCACCCATCAGTTCGCCCGTTGCATAATTATACTGTGCCTGCAAGTACATCCTAAATTGACCCTCTGCCAATGCCGGTTCCATTTGGTTGATAATTTCCTGTTCATACAGCAACTCTTGTCGAAGCGTATCATTATAAAACGCACATTGCATCTGATATTTTCCTTTAATACTGCGCTTCACAATGAGCGCACGATCAATCATCGATTCAACTGAAAGCGTACGGTCATTCACCACATAGCAACCTAACATAATTTTCACTTTAAAATGGAGAGGATAACCCTTTAATCCAGCATTAATATTATCGAGGATTGCCTCGATTGCCCCGATCCGTTCAGGATAATAGGCGGTGCATAATGCAAAATTATCCCCATCTAATCGGCATAACACGTCTTCGGGCAGGGCATTTTTTTTCGTTTTTTCAGCAATATAACATAAAAGCCGATCGCCTTCATCAAACCCAAACATTTCATTGATCATTTTAAATCCTTCGATATCAAAGGTAATAATCATATGTTCCTCTGTCTTATTCTGCGCCAACAACTGATATACCCGATTACAAAAAGTTCTTTTATTGAAAATCCCTGTTAACGTATCATATTCCGCAAGATAACGCAGTTCTTTCTGATGTCGCAATTCTTCTTCACGTTGCATCAAAAGATACTCGTTCTGTACCTGTAAACGTTCGTTTTCACGTCTTTGAAGAACACTTGCCACCCGCAATCTGACAAATGCTGGTTCAATCGGTTTTGTTACGTAATCCATCGCACCTAAAGCGATCGCTTTTAAACCGTTTTCAAGCTCATCTGCAGCACTCGTTATAATAACAGGAATTCTGCTAATCGCATTGTCCTTCCGCATCTCTTTCAACACTTCAATGCCGTCTTTAACCGGCATTATAATATCCAAAAGCATCACTGAAATTTCTGTTTTAAATGTTCTTAATTTATCCAGTGCGTCTTCTCCGTTAATCGCTTCAATAATATTAAACTCATCAAAAATTAATTTGAGCAGTTCACGATTTAGGTCAATATCATCAACGATAAGCATCATATTCCTTTTAGACATAAACCTTTTTCACCTCTGTTTCATCCATGAATTTATTTTAATGGAGCTGCTCTTCACTTATACTTATACTTATTTTTATTTTTATTTTTTAATATTTCTATAATCGCAACTTTTCCGCATAATGCATTAGTATTATAGCATATTCATCATTGCCTTACAATTCAAAATCTACTCTTTTATAAATGCCTCATGCTTTATGCTGTAAATGTTAGCGCTCTATTCTTATGATTCCTTTTTAAATATTTCTTTTTTTATTACTATACATCGCTTCGTCTGCTTCTTGCATCAATTGAGTGGTATTTCCTATTTTTGAAAACACGCTATAACCGGCAGATATTCCGATCTCATACGACTGTCCGTTAAATAAAATACTCTGATGAAAGGTATCCTGAATTTTTTTTATTTTGGAATGAATATCTTCAATATTTGTATAGGGCATAATAATCATAAATTCATCGCCGCCCAGTCTTGCCACAAACTCGTCTTTTTCCACACAAATTCTGAGTTTATCTGCTGCAACAATCAGCAATTCATCGCCACCTTTATGTCCATAGACATCATTAGCGTGTTTAAAATGATCCAGATCCATAAAAATAACCGCAAAATCTCTTTTTTCTGTTTGATAACGCTTGTCAAAATCATTTAATGTATCAAAAAAATGTCGACGGTTAGGCAACCCTGTTAATGGATCATAATAAGCAAGCTTTAGATAGTCATCGGCAAGTTCTTTATATCTTTCCCGTTCATGTTCAAGCTCGCCTTGAATTTTCTTTTGCTCAGAAATATCCTGACATGAAACGATGATACATAGAAAATCACGCTGTTTATCTTTAGCCACTGAGGCAGAGATCAACACATCTTTAACCCGGTTATCCTTACAGCACATTTTAGATTCGACATTTATTAAATCGCCACTGGAATAAAGGGGTTTAAAATTAATTTGTCCGACTGCCAATTTCATAAAATCGGTGCCAATAAGTTCGCTTTTATTATAGCCAAGCAAGCTCCCAATGGCATTATTATATTTTAATATTTCTCCATTCTCATCTATGACAAAGATTAAATTATTACTTGTTTGCAAAATATCATCTGATGAGATGACTAAACTAATATTAAATACATCACGCCTATAGATAATTCCAAAATAACCAATACCAAAAAGAGCTGTTCCAACACTTGCAAGTGCAGGAACAACCGGAGTTGTCAGGGGTAATATAACATCTGTCACCACGCCAAATAAAATCGTTATCAAATCCA
The DNA here is from genome assembly GCA_036642535.1 of Eubacterium sp. GTDB lineage: Bacteria > Bacillota > Clostridia > Eubacteriales > Eubacteriaceae > Eubacterium. The sequence continues at coordinate 31,534 of JAVXTS010000002.1, forward strand.
GCACAATAAATCGAATGGCCATTTCTGTTTTCATTTTATGTTTTACCGATTTCGACCATTGATATAAAAGATAAAAAGCAATTCCAAAATATAAAGCAACATAGCCTAAATAAACCCACAGCCAAAATGATGTTATCGAATTTTCATAGGTCCAACCCCAACCATTTGTAGATTGTACAATATTTTGTGCCAAAGAAGTCGTTCTTCCAAAAAGATTTCTGCCTATTAAAATAACGGGTAGTGTAAAGTATAAAACCTGCTTCCACCAAGCCATAATTTTCTTATCATAATTCGTTAACGCAAAAAAATAGTAAACGGTGAGAGGAACAAAGCCACACCAAGCGATGGAACTTAATTTGTGCCAAAACCAAGCTTGTTCTTGAGTCGTCGCCGCAAAAAAGAATGAATTGCAAAACGACCACCATCCTAAGCATATAAAAACGGCACAGGCCAATATATTTAAAATACTCTTTCTTTCAGCCCTCACAATATTAATGGCCCCGATGAAAAAAGAAGTATAAATAATAATCGATATTATGGATAATAGATTCATTTATTATTCTCCAAATTCTTCAAAAAATACGTATTTTTTCTTTAATTTATCTTAAGATACGAGCGTGTTTATTCTATCATAAAAAAGTTAGCTTGTCTATTTTGAAAGACTTTTAATATTAATTATAAAAACCTTTTTAATATCCCTTATACGGGCCATTAAAAAACCGCCTTTCGGCGGTTTCAGGTGTGTTTCATCTTGGCTTTAAGCGGAATAATAATTCAATTTTTCCTTTAATTCCGATTCAGGTCGCATACCCACAATGGTTTCGACGACTTCACCATTTTTAAAAATTTTCATCGTTGGAACACTCATAACCATAAATTCTCTGGCAAGTGCTGCTTCTTGATCAATATCAACTTTGACAATTTTCACTTTGTCGGCGAGTTCGTCCGATAATTTATCGAGTGTTGGTGCCAACATTTTACAAGGACCACACCATGTAGCAAAAAAATCTACCAATACCGTCCCTTTATGTTCCAATACTTCTGTTTTAAACGCTTCTGTTTTAATGATTTTAGCCATTTTCTTTCTCCTTTAAATTATTTATTTCTTCAGCTAGCGCATCCAATTCACGACGAGCGTGTTCATTTTCGATGGCCGGCGTTTTATCAGTATGAGAAATCTTCACAATTTTAATTTCGGTGGCATTAAAGTTTTTCAAATACCACTCTAGTGTATACTCCATTCCTTTAAATTGATTCCCATAATACGGCGCTCCGCCAACACCGATGACTATTATTTTTTTGGGGTTAATTTCCGAATGGTCTTTGAGATTGTAAATCATCTGAGTACGATCAATCATTGTCTTGAATTTCGACGGAAATGCGCTAAAATAAACAGGACTAGCGATAATGATCATATCCGATGCCATCAGCTCCTTATAAATATCGGACATATCATCATCTTTAATCACACATTCGCCTTGATGTCGAACGCAATAATCACAGCCTTTACAAGGTTCTATATAGACTACATTGACATCAATGTATCGAATACTATTTTCTTTTTTAATCTGATCAAGAAAATATTTTAAGATTTTTCGGGTGTGTCCATTTTTGCGATGACTGCCCATAATTGCAACTACTTTCATGTTCTATTCCTTTCATTGTTCATACAAATATGACTCCCTGTTTCTGTTTTTTCAACACTGATTTTAGTATCAATGCGTTCTTTTAATTCTTCCACATGCGAGATAATCCCCACTGTACGACCATCATTTTTAATGCTTAAAAGGCAATTAATCGCATTGTCTAACGCTTCAGGATCGAGGGTTGCAAAACCTTCATCAATAAAAATTGTATCAAGAACAATCCCTCCTGCGTAGGATTGGACAATATCAGAAAGACCCAGAGCCATGGAAAGCGCTGCCATGAATGTTTCGCCACCGGAAAGGGTATTCGCACTTCTGCGTAATCCGGTGTAAGCATCGACCACTTCGATCTCAAGACCTCTGCCATTCCCTTTTTTAAGTTCCTCCATCACCTCAAGTCGATAGCGATTGCCGGACATCTGTTCCAGAAAAAGATTGGCGCTTTCTAAAATATCTTGAAGATATGCCGATAGAATATACCGTTCAAAACTGATTTTAGGCCGCCCGGAGAGCGTTCCTTTAATGGTTTTATCCAGTTTTTCATAAAGACCTTCTTTTTTTTCTATGCGCTCAAGATCAATGGCTTTTTCCGATATTTTTTGAATCTGCTGACGATTGATTCTTGCACGTTGGTCTACCATTAAAACTTCCTTTCGGCAAGTTTCAATGCTTTTACTGAGCTCTTTCAGTTGATTATTTAATTCATCAAGATCTACCTTTTCCTGTTTGGATAGTACTTGGGCTAATTCTTTTAACTTAGCTTCTGTTACTTGACATTCAGATTCATATTTTTTTATTCCTTCTTCAAGAACTTCTAAAGCTTGATTTGAAATGTTTTGATGGGCACTGTAGGTTTCAAAATCAAGATTCTTTTCATTAAGGGCTGCTTCAAATTCTTCTTTTCGCTTTTTAGCATCCTCTATATCGCCAACCATTCGAGTTTTTGCATTTTTCAAATCGGTTTCCCATATAACCTGTTGGTCTTCCACTTCTCGAAATTGAAGTTCAATGGTTTTTTTATACCCAATTTTCTGCTCAACTAACACTATATCCTTATTTATTTTATCTTTTAATGGTGTTATATTGATTGCTTCATTTTTAAAATCTAACTTTTCATCCATGGTAAGAAGTGTTTTCTCAATGACTGATCTCGCCTGAATCATCTGACCTTTAAATTCATCATATTCTGTTTGAATATTTTTCAACTGATCTTCTGCTGTCTTTGCTGCGATTATTCCCTTTTTCAGTCCATCTTTTTCGATTTCGATTTTATTTTTTTCTACCTTACATTCTTTGATCTGTTTTGAATTTTTGTCGTGTTCTTCTTTTTTATTTTTCTGTTTTATTTCTATTTGATCCAGCAAATCACAAACGTTCTGCACATTTTGTATATCCGTTATTTCATCGTTAACCTCTCGTATGTTTTCACACGCTTTTATACATTCTTCTTGTCGCTTATTGCGTTCTTCACGCTTATTTTTACCGGTAGTTTGGAGATTATTTTTCTTCTCCTGATCACTTCTCATCTCTTTTTCTGCTCTTTCAAGCTCAGCTTCCGGTACACCATCGCTATTTTCGATGCTTATTTTAGGATGATGCGTTCCACCGCAGACCGGACAAGGTTGACCTTCCACAAGATCTGCCCGAAGACTCTCTGCAATAGCCGCTTTCTGTCTCGTTAAAAGTGATTTGTATTTTTCTTCACTTTCTAAACATTTATCATTAAGCTCACTCCATTTTTTTCTAAGGGTATCGATCTCTTTATCCCGGGTTTCAATATCCGTAAACCGCTCCCGCAAATTTTTAAGCTCTGTTTGATAAAGATTATACTTTTTTAAATCTGTTTCTAATTGCCAACCTTCTTTTTCAAGTATGCCCTGTTTTTTCTCTAATTCTCTAAACTTTTCCTCTAATCTTTCTAATTTTTCTTTATCCGCAATCATTTGATTGACCTTTTCTTTAAGTGCTTCACTGGCTTTAAACTTTTGCACTTCTATTATCTTTTTCTCATTGTAATCTTCTAAATTATTAAAAAGATTTTGAGTTTGATCGATCTTTTTTTTGATTACTTCTATCTCTTTATCATAGGAAGCATCTTTTACTTTTTGATATTCTCCTACAAGGATTTTCTTTTTTTCTTTTACCGTTTCTAACTCTTTTTGGGTTTGCTCAAAATGGACGATGGCTTCTTTTTTCTTTAACTCCGCCAATTCCCAATTTTTTTCAATCGGCTGTATTTGCCGGGCTTGTTGACTCTTTTTAAGACACTCTTCATCGGATTGTACTTTTTCTTTTTGCTTTTCAAGTTCACTGCGTTTCTGCTCATTCTCAGACTGCCTTTGAAAAGATAGATTGATCTGTTCTCCAACCGTTATCTCTCTTTTAAGTCGATCGTGTTTCTTTTCAAGTGCTTCCTGCTCACTTTTTTTATCATGGACCTTAGTTTCATCCCGGATGACCACTTCTCCCGCCATTTTTAGAAGATATTCTAAATTTCGATCATCAGATTTCAGTGCATTCGCAAAATCAGAGCCTTCTTCCGTAATAAAATGATCTTTCTCTGCGTAAATTCGTTGCTGCAATCCATCCCGTTCTTTTTTGATCTCCTGTAATTCTTTCGAGGTTTTTTCCCTAAGGTGATTATACACATCCATCCGAAAAATACTCTTCAGCAGCTCAACCCGTTCTTCTTCTTTCGCCTTTAACAACCGACTAAATTCACCTTGAGGCAACATAACAATCTGTCTAAACTGATTCGCATTAATGCCCATAATTTCCTGAACTTTATTGCTGATTTCAGCCACCGAAGAGGATAACAAGATTTCTGTGTCACCGTCTATCTGAATCAGTTCCGCCTCATGTTTTTGCCGTGTTTTACCTTCACTTCGCGCTTTTTTACGTTCTTGCTCCGGTATCCGTTTAATGCGATATATTTTATCATGAAGCGCAAAGCTAAACTCAACCCACATCGTTTCAAGAGGATCACCAAACTGACTTTTCATCTCTCCTGATGCCCGTGTTGTGTTGCTTCCTTCGCCATAAAGAGCGTAGCACATACCATCAAAAATAGTTGTTTTCCCACTCCCTGTTGGTCCGGCGATCAAAAAAAGTTCTTTGTCCAATTTGGTAAAGTCAATGGTTTCATTAATAAAAGGACCGAAATAATGCATTTTCAATGTTAATGGTTTCATACTTCGTCCTCCCCGATGCTTTTAAATAAATCGCTTATCACTGCTCGTTCATCGTCTTTCATGTTCTCATCATAGATGAAATTATAAAAATCTTCGAAAAGCCCCATCGGATCTTGTATTCGTTCTTTAATTCGACCGGTTTTTCTTTGAGATTCGGTTTTTTCACGCACCTCATACTCCATTTCCAGCACGTTAGGATACACCTTTCTGAGTCTATCCATCGGTCTGACCAGACGATCTTCATCTTCTAAAATGACTTTAAGATAATCATCCTTTCCCGGTTTATCGTAAGCATCAAGAGCTGTCAAATCTGATAATTTCCCTTTAATTACCCTGAGATCTCGTTTTGTTTCTAAAATATGCGTTGTAAAATTGACCTCACCCTTTTTTTTCATCTCAACCATGGTCACTGATTTCTGTTGTTTTGCTTCGGAAAATGAATATTTAAGCAGTGAACCGGAATAACGCAGCGTATCCCGAAGTACTTTTTGTGGACGATGAAGATGACCCAATGCCACATAATCAAAAGCCTCAAAATCTTCGGCATGGGCATACTCCACGCCACCTATTTCAATTGGACGTACCGAATCATCAATGGTTTCAATATCCTTTGCCCCACCGAGAATTAATCCGTGGGTAATCAGAACATTGCGTTTTGTCTGATCCATCCGTTCAGTAATATCCTCAATAATTTCCTGATACATCGTATCATAATGTAGCGCATCACTCTCTTTTAAATGACGATATTCTATCGGTTTAATAAAAGGAACACACCAAAAACAAATTTCACCCCATTTATCTTTTAAAATAACCGGTTCGATATCCGGGGCATAATTTCCCACAATATATAATCCTTGCTTTTTAAGAATTCCTCCGCTAAATGCCAATCGTTCTCTACCATCATGGTTTCCGCCAATCATAATCGTCGGAATTTTAAGGTTCAAAATAACCTCCGATAAAAAATCATCCACCATCCCCATTGCCTCTTTAGAAGGCACCGACCGATCGTAAATGTCACCTGCAATTACAAGTGCCTCCGGATGTTCATCTTTGAGGAGCACTAATAATTTTTTTAAAATAAATGACTGATCTTCAAGAAGGCTCTTTTCATTAAGGGTCCTCCCAATGTGCCAGTCGGAAGTGTGTAGAAAGTTCATAGGTTTCTCCCTCATTATGTCATAAGACCATTCTACAATGAACCCCGCCATTTTGCCACTCTTTTTAATCAAAAAATACAAAAACCGGTACGTGGGAACGTCCGGTTAATAAGGTTGATTATTTAAAAGCGTAAGATAATAACTTCTTTCTCACGCTTAGATCAATTCGTACTTCTATCAATTCGTACTTCTATACACTATTTTCTTTATTTATTAATCAACTTCTTAGTC
>JAVXTS010000002.1:37858-58475 GCA_036642535.1 Eubacterium sp.
ATCAATTCGTACTTCTATACACTATTTTCTTTATTTATTAATCAACTTCTTAGTCTCATTATAAAACTTTGAAGAGCACTGAATTTTAACCGCATTGACGATGCCATTGTGTTTATACGTGATCACATAGCGGCCTTTACCTTCGATTCTGGCAAGGGTATAGTTTTTGAGTTTCCCTTTAACGCCTTTAAACGCCGCTTCCGAAACAATACTTTCCATTTCGTTTACCGGAATATCTGCCATCATTCTCTCAAAGAAAAATATTTTTCGTTCGATGGATAAATTTTTATGGGTCAGCACCATAGAATAACTCGTAGTAATAAACCGAATTACCACGAAGAAAAAGATAATCATTATAATCAACGCCGCAATTCCAATACTTGTTTTTAACTCGAAATTGTCGATCAAACTAATTGACCGATTATAAATCAGGGTGTACCCGACTACAAACACAAAAATAATCGCCATTCCCAAAAGGCTGAATTCTCTGCTACTTACTTTTTCTCTTGCTTTAACTGCCATTAACCTCATCTCCTTTGTCTTTTACTCTTTCCATTATAATCTTTCCTGAGGTTTTTGACAAGAAGCAGATTTCCTATTGCTCAAGTGAAAACTCGTCTTTATCCACTCCACATTCGGGGCATATCCAGTCTTTTGGTAAATCACTAAAAGCGGTTTTTGGGAAATCTCCCATAGACGGATCATAACGATAATCACAAATTTCACAAATATATTTTTCCATTTCATTTTCCCCCTAACACTGTCTTTTTTTCTATTGCTTCATTATATATACCCCTTTTGTTTTAATTATAATCATTCCTCTTTATAATAAAGCTTAAAAAATAGTCATTTTTCAGGTATAATGAATGTTAAACGTTTTATCATTTTGGAGGCTTTAATGAATAAGATCAAACCTTATATTGCTATTTCTTATACCTTGCTCTTTTGGGGTATTTCTTTTATCAGTACGAAAATCTGCCTCGGTGCCTTTTCCGTTTATTCGCTTATCTTTGGACGTTTTGCCATTGCTGCGGTGATTCTTTTTATCGTTAAACGCAAAATCGAACCACATACTCGTCTGCTTAAACAAGATCTGCCTAATGTGCTCATCGCCGGACTTGTCGGGTTTACCGGTTACTACGTTTTTGAAGCTGTTGGTGTGGATTTAACCGGTGCCTCTATGGCATCAATTTTGCTAAGTATGGTTCCTATTTTTTGTGTCATTACCGATACCTTGCTTTATAAGCAAAAATTTACCTTCCTTAAAGGTATAGGTGTTTTTCTCTCTGTGATCGGCGTCATCCTCATCGTCGGGCTTTCAGAACTTCAGATTAATCCCTGGGGTTGCGGTGCTATGATTCTTTCTGCCATCGGGTGGCTGCTTTATAATTATAAAGCTAAACCACTTTACGCACGCTATACCGGGCTAGACATGGCTGCCTATCTTTCCGCTTGTATCGCCGGCATTACTCTGCCACTGGCTATTATTTATCCACCGGATTTCAGCTTAATGACTCCCCAGGTCCTCCTCAATTTTTTATTTCTAGCCATCTTAGTTTCTGGCACTGCCAACCTGACTTATATGTATGCCCTCAAATTTATTCCCATGCTTACGGTCACCATTCTCGTCAATTTTGTTCCAGTGGTCACCATTATTTTTAGTACACTTTTTCTGAAAGAAAGCCTCACTGCTTTTCAACTATTAGGTGCCGGACTCGTAATTTTATCGGTTTGTTTAGCGGGGATTCCTGAACGAAAAATTGAACAGAATGTTGGCAGTTGATGTTGGCTACATCAGACGATGTCCTCTTTCTTTTCATCAATCCCTTTTTGTTTTTCGTAAAATCAGCAATTTCATAATCAAACAGTCTTTCAACGTTTAATCTTCCTTTAATTTCATTTATGAAATCCTTTAATTTACGATTTATCCTTTTTCAGCGATTCTGAGCCATTCTTAACTTCTTTTAATTTTGGCACGGGACTTGCATTAGTATATGTCAGGAAGAAAAATAAATACTAACTAATTAAAATGATGGAGGGTAATTATGGAACGTAAATTCTATTCAAGTTTGTTCACCGGTAAAGAAGATGTTGAGGCTATTCACGAAAAGAGTATTTACCTACTCGAAAATAAGGGGATCTTATTCGATTGTGAAGAAGCACGTGATATCTTTGCAAAGAACGGTTGCCGTGTTGATGGCAAGATCGTTTATATCACCGAAGAACTCGTCAACAAAGCAATTGCAGCAGTGCCAAAAACATTTGATATGTACTCACGTGGTATGAAATTCACCACAGGGATTGGTCAAGAAACAATGGTTCAGTCTTCATTAGGACCTGTTAATGTTTTGGATGCCGGCGTTTATCGTAAAGCAAACGATGTCGATTTTATCAATTTCGTTAAAATGCATCAAGACAGTGATATCATGCACTTGATCGATTGCGACCTTGTTGTACCAAACAATGTACCGACAAAGAATCATTTAGACTGGACAACACTTGCGACTTTAAAATATTCTGATAAATTAGTTGGTGGACACAATGGTCCAAAAGCACGTTGCGAAAAATTCATCAAACTTGTTCAAGATTTCAACGATGATCATGAACATTGCCAAACCATTACATTAGCAACAAACTCTGCACCTTTTGCTTGGAATAAAGAAATGTGTGAAACCATTATCACCTATGCCGAAATGGGACAATCCTTGGTTATCACAGGCGTTGGCTTAGCCGGAATGACGTCTCCACCAGCATTAGCAGCAACAACTATCCAGAACAATACCGAATTATTAGCAGGCCTTACTTTAGCCGAACTGATCAAACCAGGCACACCTGTCATCTATCAGCTCAGCTCACTGGAATGTGATTTAAGATACTCACTCTGCGTTTGTGGCGGGGCTGAAACCTCTCAATCATTCTTCACTATGCGTGAATTAGCAAGCTATTACAACTTACCATGTCGTTCAAACGGTTGCTTATCTGATGCAAAAGCCGACGATTATCAAAGTGGTATGGAATCCTTCATGATCGCTTTATCCGGTTACATGTGCGAACCTGAACAAATATACATGCTTGGTGGGATTCTTGATTCTTACGGCGCATTGGGTTATGAAAAATTCATGCTTGACGAACAAACCGCACGGATTATCAAACATTTCTTAAAAGGCACCACCGTCAACGATCAGACCATGATGATGGACAAAATGGAAAAAATCGAACACAAAACAAATTACATTGCTAGAACAAACAAACTGTATAAAGCCGATTTCTATCTGCCACAGTTATTCAACCGTCAATCCATCGGTAACTGGGAAGCTGCAGGCAGCCCATCGGTACAAGAACTTGCCGGAAAAGCATGGAAAAAACGTGTTGCTGAATATGAATTACCAACTCAGTTAGCTGCTTATCAAGAAAAAATGATTGCTGACTTGATTCCGAAAGAATTTATGTTTTAATTCTGTAAATTAATTAACTTCACTCAATGATGATTAGTGCAAAATAGTCTGCGGCCCCTCCAAAGTCTGATTTTGCACTAATTTTTTCAACATCCACAATTACTTTTATGAAAGGATTTTCTTATGAATACGACTCCAATTAATAAAGATAACCTGAGCCCATTTCGGATTATGCTCATCATTTTCCTTGTCAGTTTCGGCTCAGCCGTTCTCTTTCAAATTATTTACCTGCGGTTTGTTTTCTATCAACCAATTCTCGATAGTCTTGGAATCAACAATACGCAACTAGGTGCCCTTGGGGGTATTTACGGTCTTGTTGCTACCATTTGCTACCTTCCCGGCGGCATCATCGCCGATAAAATTCGGGCTAAATATCTCGCTGCTGTTGGTTTCTTTACCACCGCAGCCGTTACGCTTTGGTTTGCAACGCTTCCTTCTTACGGCAGTGTTGTCGTTATTTTCGGTATGCTCGGTGTCACCAGTACTTTCATTTTCTGGGGCATTCGCTACAAACTTGTCCGTTTGGTCAGTGATGAAAAAACCTACCCTAAAAACATTGGGCTTAGCTACGGGATCTACGGCGTGGGCGGTTTGCTTTTAAATTTTATTGCCCTTAAAGTCTTTGAAGCCGCTACTACTAATGTGGCTGCCGGCTTTATCAGCGTCCTGATCACAAGTGCCGTGCTCAACATCATCTTTGGTGTGGCAGTACTCATCCTCGTTCCAAAATTTGACGATGAAATTAAAGAAAGCAGTAGTTTTAATCTCGATGAATTCAAAATGGCCCTCAAACATCCAGGGGTCTGGTTAACCACGGCCTCCATGTTCTTTGTTTATGGTGCCTACGCCGCATTAGGCTACACCACGCCTTATTTAACAGAAATTTTTCTTGCTCCAATGGCAGTCGTCTCCATTGTCGGCATGATTCGTAACTACGGGATTGCTCTTTTTTCAGCACCCATTATCGGTGGTTTATCCACGAAATTCAATTCTCCGGCAAAAGTTCTTGTTATTATTATGCTTTTGACTGCTGTTTGTGCCGGCATTTTGATTTTCTTACCAGCTTCCGAAGCACTCCTCATGGTCGCCATTATTATTGTTTTAATCGCCGGCTTTTTTACAAGCGGTGCTTATGGCGTTGCCTCTTCACAATTTACCGAATCCCGGGTGCCCACTCCTATTTTTGGCGCCGCAACCGGTATTCTTTCAGTCATCGCCTTTGTTCCGGATATGTTTGTTCCAATCCTTTCCGGTCGCTGGCTTGATCAACATCCGGGCATTACCGGGCATCAATATATCTTTGGGATGATTATTGTTTTCTCAATTCTCGCCATGATTTGCTCAATTGCCATTCGTATTTATGCTAAGAAACAAGATGAAAAAGAAGCATTAGCGGTCACAGAACCTGTAACCGAAACGACTTCTGAACAATAAAGGTCAGTAACCCCCTGAAAGCTTGACCTTTAGTCTCAAAAGGGTTAAGCTTTCTTTTTAACGCTTATCAAAAAATCACTAGGAGGTGATTCTACATGCAAAACGATAAAACAAAAAAGCCTGTAAAAAAAGATGATGACTCCGTCTATCAAGTCGAAATGGATAAAACGATCTATTTTACCTCGTTAATTGTTATCGTTCTTGTTTGTGCTTATTGTATTATTTTCCCTGAACCGGCTTTATATGCCGTCGAAGTGGCTCGAAAATTTGTTGTTACAAAATTCGACTGGTTCTTCCTTCTTTTAGGACTCGCAGTCATTATTCTTTCCATCTTTGTCGGTGTCAGCCGTTATGGTAAAATCCGCTTATCTGAAAATGGTGAAAAACCCGAATTTGGTTTCTGGAGCTGGCTCTTCATGATTTATTTCTCAGCCATCGGTTCCTCAACACTGATGTGGGCCATTTGCGAACCCATGGAATATCTGATCAAACCACCTTTTGGCTATGCGCCTTTTTCCGAACAGGCCTTTGACATGTCAGTGGTTTATGGTCTTTTTCATTGGGGACCCATCGCTTGGGCATTTTTCGCATTCAGCGGTATGATCGTTGCTTATTATTTTTATAAGCGCAAACAAAAACGCTTACAGCTCTCCCATGTCCTTGAAGATGTGATCGGCACTAAAAATGCCAACGGCGTCCTTGGAAAAGGGATTGACATTGCATCCATTTTCTTTACTTTCTGTACATTTGGTCCAAGTCTTGGCTTTGGCGTACCTGTTTTAACCACGCTGCTTGCCAATCTGACCGGACTTCCCAACAACGATTACCTTCAATTTGCGGTACTCATTATTTGGACCGCCATCTTTACCACCAGCGTTTACCGTGGTCTGACAAAAGGGATCAAAGTACTCAGCGATATTAATATGTGGCTTCTCGCCATCTTATTACTCCTTGTTTTCTTTGTATCCGATCCCCTTTATATTCTCAGAAGCATTATCGAACAAACCGGATCACTCGGCGCCAATTTTATTCACATGGCCACTTACGCCGATGCCCTTGGCGGTGATACATTTGCCCAAGACTGGACTGTTTTTTACTGGATCTGGTGGATCGTGGATATTCCATTTATGTCTATTTTTATCGCCCGGGTTTCCAAAGGTCGCACCATCCGAGAACTGCTTTTTGGGATTATCGGTGCCGGTTCCATCGGAACAATGTCGGTTTTCTGGGTACTTGGTAATTATGCTGTGAAGCTACAATCCTCCGGAACCCTCGATCTCGCCAAGATTTATAAAGAACAGGGTCAGACCGAAACGGTTTTACAGACGGTTAATTCACTGCCGTTCAGTAACATTATTTCAATTGTTATGATCATGCTGTTCTTCGTCTTTTTAGCCACCTGCATCGATTCCGGTTCCTTTACCATGGGGTGTATCGCCTCTAAGGATATTCTCGATGGTCAGCAACCCACCAAACTTAATCGCTCCACATGGGCACTCACCATTGCACTCCTCGGTGTCGCTGTTCTAAGACTTGGTGGAGGCCTCGATGCCATCAAGACCATCGTAGTGATCGTCGGACTTCCCGCAGCCATTCTCCTAATTTTAATGATCTGGGTTTTCTTCAAATGGATTAAAGAAGATTATCCCACTAAGTTTTTAGAATAAGGAACTAAAATATTACACAAAAAGCAGTGTCCTAACACAAAGGGTCACTGCTTTTTTAATACGTTATTCGATTTGTACCGGTGTTTGTTTTTGCATTTCATCTGTTTTTTCGCTTGTATACTGCATGTAGACAATCGCCACAACCGCAATGATCATCCCGAGGATCTGTAGGGGATTGAGGTGTTGTTTTAAAACAAAGAAGCCGAGAAGCGTCGCGGTGGTCGGTTCTAACACAAAGGCAAGGGATGCCGTTGAGGCTTCAATGTAATTGTATGATACCGCAATGGTACCGTATGAAACAATGAGCACAATAAAATAACCAATCAGCATCAGCCACATGGTGATGCCACCAGAAGAGGCTACTGATGAAAACTCATGAAATACTTGAATCGGAGAGGCCTTAAACGAAAAGACCAAAAGACCCATCGCATTGGAATAAATCAGATAAGCAAGATAGGATACACCATTTGTTATGTGAAAATAATCAAAAAGATACGCAAAAGCCAAACTTAGGCAATTTGCCAGTCCCCAAAGAATACCAATTGTTGAAAGTTCACTGGTGTGAATACTGAAAACATTAAGAACCATCATCATACCAATAACCGCAATAACGCAGGAAACTATTTTTGACTTAGTAATTTTTGATTTGAAAAAGATCCGCATCAAAAGCACAAGAACAATGGCGTTAGAGAAATCAAATAACGACGCAACCGCAATGGGAAGTGCATTAAACGCACGGATTGATGTATAAATATAAAGTGGTGATGTTATCAATCCGCTGCACACAATCAGTGTAAAATAAAACAATTTACGTGGTAATTTCAGGACTTTCGGTTGTTTGATCAGGGTGTAAATCAAGTAGAAACACAAAACCGTCATCGGTGTCAACGTTGATAATGCATTTTCTGAGATCCCGAGATCATTAAAATAATTGAGGAAAACACCAAAGGTTCCAGTCGCAACGGCCGAAGCCATCGCTAGGATCAGTCCATAACTGGCACCTTTATGCTTGATCAAATTCATTTCACTCACTTCCTTTTTTAGGTCGTGTGCTATTCAACATCGACTTCTGGGTTCGCATTCCCGAGGTCGTCGTCGCATTTTAGCATATCCGATTCTGCAAGGGCGGCAAGGGTGGCTTTTTCTCGTTTGCCTTCAGCATATTGCATAAAGACAATGGCTGAAACCGCAATAACAATGCCAAGAATTTGGAGAGGCGTCAAACTTTCTTTCAAGATTAAAAATCCTAAAATTGCGGCAACACTTGGTTCTAGTACAAACGTTAGTGCCCCAAAAGAGGCGTCAATATAAGTATAGCATGCCGTAATTGCATAATATGACCACATTAAAACCGCACAATAGGCCAGCGTTACAAAAATAACAACAGGACCATTTACCGAAACAGCTTCTGCAATATTGTGCCCAACCGTTACCGGATTTGATGTAATCAAAAGCAGAATTGAGGTACACATACAGGCATAAGTCTGGGTCGTTGTGACCGGAATATTCCGGTTAATGTGAAAATAATCGATCGAGTAAACGCATGCTAATGATACCGCAACTGCAACACCCCAGAAAATACCCATGGCCGTGATCGGAACACTTTCATCTGGTACTGCGGTGCCAAATGTAATAATTTGAAGCACGAACATAATCCCTACAACCGCCAAAATACAGCAGATAATTTTTTCTTTGGTAATTTTTTCTTTGAAAAGAATTCGCATTAAAAAGACCAAAACAATTGAATTTGAAAAATGAAACAATGACGCAATGGCCATCGGCAGGTTTGAAAAAACCTGAACATACGTATAATTATACAGTGGATAAAGAATAAACCCACTGACAACAATCATCGTGACATAGTATAACTTCTTTTCAACCAAGAGCGATCTCGGATCTTTGATCAGACAAATCGCCAGAAAGGCAAAAAACATAAAAACCGGACCGACCAGCGTCACCGTATCTTCACTTAAACCAAGCGCCGCCATATAATGTAAAAAAATTCCAAATGTTCCGGTGGCAAAAGCTGAACTACATGCCAGAAAAATACCGAAACCAACGCCCTTTTTTTTATTTGACCCCATTTTCTTCTCCTTCTTCGCAAAACTCAAAACAGGAAAAGTAGGGAATGACGCAATTGTTATTCCCCACTATTCTCTCCGAAAATCCTATTTTAAATATTTTTCATAAATCGCTTTCATTCTAATTTTCTTTTCTTCCGGAATTTCAGGATAAACATAAGAATCCATCCGTTTTTTCAGTTGTTTATCAATACGGTCATTCATATCCATGTTATCATTAACATATTCTTCATAAGTTGTACGTACACCAAAATCAGGGAAACTATGTTCTTTACGGTAGTTTCTAAGGGTATTTTTATGTTTAACATATGTTCCGTGCTGTCCAACTTCTGTAATAAGATCCACCGTCTTGCTAATATTCATATCTTTTGCCGGTTTGATAAGTGCTTGAACATGTTTAATGATTTCTTCATCCAAAATAAATTTACGATAACTAGCACTGTTAAAACTATCAAGACTCCCTAGCATAAACATCGCGATATCAACTTTACTACCAAATGCATTCATAACAGCCGTTGTTGTTTCAAGTGCTGCCTGAACATCTACATTTTTAGCATCGGTACTACCGGATGGCATATCAAAAGGCACTTCATAATAACCGGCCATTTGTCTTGCCATTGCACACATTTTAATACTTTCTGAAGCCCCGGTACACAGTTGAAGTGTACGCATATCCGTCACACAGGTATAGGTTGAATAAACAACAGGAAGACCCGGATTAATCAACTGAATTAAAGTAAACATTGCTACATTTTCAGCATTGGTTAAAACAACATTATCAACGCCTGTGATCGGACCCGTCAGTCCGGCTGCGGAACAAGGTGTTACTTCCATTACTTGATTTTTTTCAGCTGCATAGAATAAGCCGTCCAGTAATTCGTCATTGAACTGAAGTGGTGAAATCGGTGATAAAGATGCAAACATCGGATATCCGCCTTCTTTTTCAGTTAATAAATGCATCAGTTCTAAAGTCATATCAATGGTATTGCGATCAACCGAACAAAGATTCATTGGTTTATCCATATGAATAAAATATTCGTATAAGGCTGTCAGAACGCCTTCTTTATACGTACAGTTATCTGTCGGGAAAAGAATCAATTGACCACCGATATCCACGCAACTACTGCTCTGAGATAATTTGAAAAAATTACGCATATCATCAAAGGTAACATTACGACGTTTAAATTCATCATCAATAATAAAGGGTGAAGTCGCATTTGGTGCAATCAGTGGACGATCAGACGCACCGATATTAACGGAGCGATCCGGATTAGCCGCATCCAGAACAAAGGATTTTGGCGCAATTTTCATGCAATCATTGACAACTGATGGGGGTATTTTAACAATGTTTCCGTCAATAACAGCCCCATGTTTTTTAAAAATTTCAAGCGCCCTTTCATCGCACATTTCGACGCCGCATTTTTCCAGAACATCCAGAGTCGCTTGGTGGATATCCTCAATCTGTTTTTGTGTTAGTGGTTCGTAAGTAAAATTCATTTTTTCTTCCCTCCTAATTTTTGTGCATATTGTGTTATACACTGTAACTGTATTGTAATACGATTAAATAACTTTGTCAATAATTTTCTTAAAATTTTTTTATTTACTAATGAAAACGCAAAACTCCTCTTAATTTCACCTAAAATAGAAGTTTTTTTTAATTTAACAGATTTTTATCTTTTAAAAAATTAAAAGCATGGTATAATTTATGATATTAAGGAAATTTAAATGCTTCAAAAGAAAATCTGTACATACTAAGTTATATACATATCAAAGGAGGTCATAATGGATTTAACAGCACTTACGAACATGGTCGTTGATCTAGATGATGAAATGGTCATCCGGATTGTGGAACGTGCACTTGATTTGGGTGTAACACCTATGGAAATTGTCTATGCTATCAATGAAGGTCTTGACAGAGTTGGTGAATTATATGAAAATGAAGAATACAGCATTTCCGATTTAATGATGGCTGGTGTAATTTTTGAAGATATCCTACAAATTGAAGGAATGCAATTTAAAGCAAATTGCGATGAATCTGTTTTTTCGGATACGATTCTTCTTGGAACCATTGAGGGTGATATTCATGATATCGGTAAAACCATCTTTCATTCACTCGCAGTATCGGTGGGTTTTAAAGTCGTTGATTTAGGCGTTGATGTTCCTCCAAAAGTTTTTTTCGAAGCTGCTAAAAAACACCATCCCAGTATCATTGGTATCAGTGCGGTACTGACCAACACCATTGCCGCCATACAAACAACCATCGATCTGCTTAAAAGTGATCCGGAAACAAAAGATATTATAACCATCATCGGCGGTGCTATGGTTAATATTGATATTGCCGCAATTTCAGGCGCCGATTCTTTTGCAAAAACCGCCAAGGCCGGTGTCACAGAATGCATCCGCCTAAAAAAACTTTTTAACGCAAAAAGACAGGATGAAAAATGAGTAACGGAAAATTTAAATACGAAGAAATTATTGAAAGTATCAAACATAAAATTGAAACCAACAGCTATAAAGATAACGAATCACTCCCTTCTGAAACGCTTTTATGTAAAGAATACGCTGCCAGTCGAATCACCGTCCGTAAAGCCATGTCCATTTTACTATCCGAAGGTTTTATTTACTCCGTTCAAGGAAAGGGCAATTATATCAAAAATATCAAAAAAAACAAATTCTCACTCCGGTATAGTTGCAAGAGTATCTTTAATAATGGTTACGATGAAGCCAAGCTTATTTCCTCCAGTTTGATGGAACCGGATGTTTATATGGTCTATAACCTTAATATTGCGCCCAATGAAAAAGTAGTTGCGTTGAAGTGGCTAATTTATGAAGACGGTATTCCCATTGCTTATGATGAAAAATATCTGCCTTATTTTGCCGGTATTAATATTTCTGAAAAAAGTTTAAAATATAAGGATTTCTCAGATCTTGTCAAAAACAAAATATCCGTTTACGAAATGTATCAGGAAATCCGCATTAAAGGGGTTAATGCAGATCCTAGTGTCGCTAAAAAACTCGGCATTGCCGAAAATAGCATTTTAATGTTAGTTGAACTCAATGTTTATGATAAAAGCGGTTTGCCTTTTGGTTGGGGAAAACTTTATATTTTACCCGATAAAACACGTTTTCTCGCAAGAACTGAATAGAAAAGAGGCAAAAATGAAAGAATATGAAACAATTGTAGAAGATATAAAAAACAAAATCATTAGCGGTGAGCTGATCTCCGGAAACAAGCTCCCCTCTATTAAAGAAATGACAAAGATATATAACGTCAGCAGCATTACCGTAAGAAACAGCCTTTCTATTCTGGCAAATGAAGGTTATATTGAAACCAGAGAACGCTCCGGTTGTTTTGTCAAAGAAAGTGAAAACGACCTTTTTCATATGTATTTTAATGAAATTAATAATATTAAAGAAACTATTTTAGATACCTCTATTCTAAGTATTTCACAAATCTTTGATTTCAATGGATTAGAAGAATTCGATCGAACAACCAGTCAAAAAATACAGACGATCAAAATAAGAAGAACCCTTAATTCATATCTTGATGCACCAGTATCTTATGATATCAAATATCTTCTCCATCATTTCAGAGGTGATACCAAGAAAATGTTTTATTACGATAATCTCAAACGTATTGATGATTTTCTCGAAAAAGAAATCAATAAAGTTTTGGAAATCAAGATCATCACACCTACTCGAGATATTGTCAAAACTCTAAAAATTTCTGAACAAACACCGGTATTTTATTTCAAACAAAAGTACTACGATAAATATGAACACCTGATTGCGCTTGGACAAACGTATACCATTGCTGACAGTATCCTGGTGACGGCATCAAGCCGAAATAATTTATAACCCATAAAATACAAAATTTAGGAGACGATTATAGATGCAAATTATTAAAACAAAAAAACAAAAATCTACAAAAAAAGATGATGACTCCGTCTATCAAGTCGAAATGGATAAAACGATCTATTTTACCTCGTTAATTGTTATCGTTCTTGTTTGTGCTTATTGTATTATTTTCCCTGAACCGGCTTTATATGCCGTCGAAGTGGCTCGAAAATTTGTTGTTACAAAATTCGACTGGTTCTTCCTTCTTTTAGGACTCGCAGTCATTATTCTTTCCATCTTTGTCGGTGTCAGCCGTTATGGTAAAATCCGCTTATCTGAAAATGGTGAAAAACCCGAATTTGGTTTCTGGAGCTGGCTCTTCATGATTTATTTCTCAGCCATCGGTTCCTCAACACTGATGTGGGCCATTTGCGAACCCATGGAATATCTGATCAAACCACCTTTTGGCTATGCGCCTTTTTCCGAACAGGCCTTTGACATGTCAGTGGTTTATGGTCTTTTTCATTGGGGACCCATCGCTTGGGCATTTTTCGCATTCAGCGGTATGATCGTTGCTTATTATTTTTATAAGCGCAAACAAAAACGCTTACAGCTCTCCCATGTCCTTGAAGATGTGATCGGCACTAAAAATGCCAACGGCGTCCTTGGAAAAGGGATTGACATTGCATCCATTTTCTTTACTTTCTGTACATTTGGTCCAAGTCTTGGCTTTGGCGTACCTGTTTTAACCACGCTGCTTGCCAATCTGACCGGACTTCCCAACAACGATTACCTTCAATTTGCGGTACTCATTATTTGGACCGCCATCTTTACCACCAGCGTTTACCGTGGTCTGACAAAAGGGATCAAAGTACTCAGCGATATTAATATGTGGCTTCTCGCCATCTTATTACTCCTTGTTTTCTTTGTATCCGATCCCCTTTATATTCTCAGAAGCATTATCGAACAAACCGGATCACTCGGCGCCAATTTTATTCACATGGCCACTTACGCCGATGCCCTTGGCGGTGATACATTTGCCCAAGACTGGACTGTTTTTTACTGGATCTGGTGGATCGTGGATATTCCATTTATGTCTATTTTTATCGCCCGGGTTTCCAAAGGTCGCACCATCCGAGAACTGCTTTTTGGGATTATCGGTGCCGGTTCCATCGGAACAATGTCGGTTTTCTGGGTACTTGGTAATTATGCTGTGAAGCTACAATCCTCCGGAACCCTCGATCTCGCCAAGATTTATAAAGAACAGGGTCAGACCGAAACGGTTTTACAGACGGTTAATTCACTGCCGTTCAGTAACATTATTTCAATTGTTATGATCATGCTGTTCTTCGTCTTTTTAGCCACCTGCATCGATTCCGGTTCCTTTACCATGGGGTGTATCGCCTCTAAGGATATTCTCGATGGTCAGCAACCCACCAAACTTAATCGCTCCACATGGGCACTCACCATTGCACTCCTCGGTGTCGCTGTTCTAAGACTTGGTGGAGGCCTCGATGCCATCAAGACCATCGTAGTGATCGTCGGACTTCCCGCAGCCATTCTCCTAATTTTAATGATCTGGGTTTTCTTCAAATGGATTAAAGAAGATTATCCCACTAAGTTTTTAGAATAAGGAACTAAAATATTACACAAAAAGCAGTGTCTATCTTAAAGCCCTTTAGCCGATTTGAGATATCATTAGTATGAGACAAAAAAAACCTACTTCAAAAGTATTGACTTTTGTTAGCAGGTTTTTTTGCATTAAAAATGGTGCTGGTATGCGTACCAACACCAAATATTATAGAACCAATATTACAGAACTGTTTTATGATCCATTATTGACCGTTTCAGTAAATGAATGGATAAAAATTAGGATACATCTGCTTTAATCAAATTATTTACAATAGGTACGGTTAGGATCAAAGCGATGGCAGCAACGGCTATTGGTAACCATGAAAGAGAAGGAAGCTGCGAAAACAACAGAAACATTATCATTAACCCAATAATCGGAGCCACTGTAGAGTGTCTTTTGATCCCAAGTGGTAAACCAATCAAAGGCATAATAGAAAAGATAATCGCATCCATCCAAAACTCTTTTATAGATACAACAGAAAAGATATCTGCCATAGACCCTGTGATTTCAAAACCGCTTAGCATAGCATAAGCATACGTTATAAAAAACGAAAAGAAAGAACAAAAAATGATGACTACAAAAGTAGACCCTACAATAACAATTAATTTTGCAATAAGAATGGTTGCTCGGGACACTGGATACATAAATAATGCGTTAATCGTTCGATTTTTATACTCCTCAATAATACATTTTGAAAGAATGGATCCACCATAGACCATAAGAATATAAGCAGAAATTTTAACAGCATTTACCCATGAGTCTTCTATATTAAAAGCGAGAGTAGGGTTTTGAACCAGGCCACCTATTTGTACAAAGAAGATAGGAATCAGCGCAATAATGATCCCCCTTAACAGTTTCATCGGATTTAATTTTTTAATTTCTAGTCCAATAATCTTAAACATTTTGATTACCTCCTTTAGTGATTTTTAAGAAATGTTCTTCTAATGAAGTAATTTTTTTACTAAATTCACTGATTATTACATTGTTGTCGATGAGTAGTTTTAACAGTTCGTTCGCTTCACAATAAAAATCAAAAATTCTAATCTGATTTTCATCCATTATTTCCATTTTTCCAATTGACGGCAGGTTCTTTAAAATTGCCTTAGCTCTTCTTGTATTATCTACTTTTAATTCTATGTATTCAGTGTTTTTCTGTCTAACCTCATCCATTGATATTTCTTCTATAAGCGTTCCCTTTGCAATGATACCAATGGTATCTGCAACTTGTTCAATTTCAGCTAAAATATGGCTGGAAATGACGATGGTTGTATCATAGGAATCACGCAAATTTTTTAAAATCTCTCGAACTTCTCGAATCCCTCGGGGATCTAGACCATTGATTGGCTCATCTAAAATCAATAGTTTTGGTTTTGTAAGCATCGCTCTTGCAATACCCAATCGTTGCTTCATCCCTAAAGAAAACATTTTTACCTTTTTGTCGTTCGTCTGGCTCAAATCCAGCAGATCAAGTACCTCTTCAATATCGCCATCATTGCCAATCCCCATATAACTACAATGTAATCTTAATACTTCTTTGGCCGTTAGATGGTCATAAAATACCGGATATTCAATGAGTGCACCCGTATTTTTAAGAATTGGAATAGCGTTACTCGCTAAATCCTTTCCAAATATATCAATGCTCCCCTCTGTCGGTTTTACTAAAGTTGTCATCATTTTCATGATTGTCGTTTTCCCTGCGCCGTTGCCACCAAGTAAACCATAAATTTCTCCTCGTTTAATGTTAAGATTCACATTATTAACGACTTTTTCTTTTCCATAAACCTTTGTTAGGTTTTTTGTTTTTAAAATACAATCCATGTATTCCTCCTTAATCTTTTTTTGAAATATTTTTGCTATACTTATTTTATTATACAATACGAAGTGTCGGGAAAGCGTCGGGGATTTTAAAGAACAAAATTTCAAAAGCCCTATATTTATGCAGGTTGGAGGTTTTTCGCAAAATTTATCAAAACTATTTTTGATTTTTTCAGATAATCGCCGGCTTTACCTTTGCGTATTGTTCCCCCTTGGACCTTACCAACCGATTTTTTGTATGATACTTCCTTAATTTTTTGAGTAAATTTTTCTACAACAACTTGACACAGATCCATTTAGTGTGTAAAAATAAAGTGATCGGTGTCATTTACTCAAGAATAGTTGCGTGCTCTACCTATAGGGCGCGATACTTTTTAGTTTTACAAAACAGAAGACTCATTGATTGATTAAAAACTTGAAAGAAAACTGCGAAAGGAATGAAAAATAGTGAACGTGTGTAATATATCGTGTAACAGTAATGCACTAAAAGATTTAAAAAAACTTTATTTAATGTCATTTCCAGAAGAAGAACGTTTAGATTTTAACAACTTGGTTGAAAGGCAGAACTCGGGAAAAGGTCATTTCCTTGGCTTTTATGATGATCAGGTTTTGGTAGGCATGATCTACTATACTAATTATAAAGAAATTGTCCATATTTTTTACTTTGCTGTTGATAAAAAATATCGCTCAAAAGGATATGGTTCCATGATGCTAAACCACATGTATAAGACGTTTAATAAGCATAAGATTATATTACTTATTGAAATATTAGATGAAAAAGCTAAAAACAATGATCAGAGAATAAAACGAAAGCATTTTTATTTAAGCAATGGTTTTACTGGAAATGAACAATTTTTGACCATATTAGATGTCCCATTTGAATTACTGCATCGAAAAGCTTATAGCGCTTCAATCTCCAATTTTAAAGAAATTATGCTGTACTATTGTAGTGACTTAAAAGGCGAAACCGCTAGCGAATTAGAACAGCTAAAAGCAAATTGTAGTTGATTATTCTAATCGCCATTTGTACGCTTAAAACTAAATAAAAAATTATAGGGGCATAGCGATAACAATGCCCCTATAATGTGTAAAATAGTAAGTGGGGTAGCGTGTGAATAAAAGGGTGATTGCTCCCACACATCTCCTTTTGTTGTAAAAAGATTCCAAATCACAAAAAAACCGGTGGCAATGCCCCCTGGGTGAATTCACAGTCACCCGGTCATTGTCCCGGTCTTATATTCATTTTTTAAGCGCTACCGCTCGACACGTCCACTGCCGTTTCCGGTGGCTAATTTTTCAACATCTTCTACACTGACTTGATTAAAATCGCCTTCGATGCTATGTTTTAGGCAACTGGCGGCGACGGCAAATTCGATGGCGTCCTGTGCTGTCTTGTTTTTTAACAAGGCATATATTAACGCACCGCCAAAACTATCGCCACCACCGACACGATCGACGATATGCACCAAATAGTTTTTGCTGAAATGATAATCAACCCCATCGTAAAGCATGGCTGCCCAGTGATTATCATTGGCGGAAATACTCCCTCTCAGCGTAATCGCCACTTTCTCAAAATTAAAACGTTCTTTAAGTTTACGGGAAACCTCTTTATAGCTTTCGTGATTCACGTTTCCTTTTGTCACATCCGTTTTGTCTGCGGTGATGCCAAAAACATCGCCGGCATCTTCTTCGTTGGCGATGCAAACATTGACGTAAGGCATGAGTTTGCTCATCACTTTTTCCGCTTTGGCTTTTGACCAAAGATTTTTACGATAATTTAAATCACAGCTGACGGAGATGCCTTTTTCCTGTGCTTTTTGACAGGCTTCCAGACAAATTTCGGCCACATTATCGCCGAGTGCCGGGGTGATGCCTGTAAAATGAAACCAGTCGGCCCCTTCAAAAATGGAATTCCAATCAAACTCCGTGGCTTGTGCTTCTGCAATGCTGGCACCCGCTCTGTCATAAATGACTTTCGATGGGCGTTGACTGGCGCCTTTTTCTAAGAAGTAAATGCCCACACGGTTACCGCCCCGCACAATTTGATCGGTTAAAACACCATAGCGTCTTAAGGCATTAACCGCACTTTGACCGATCTCATGCGCCGGCAATTTGGTGATAAAAGAGGCCGCTATGCCATAATTTACAAGGGACACCGCTACATTCGCTTCGCCGCCGCCGTAGGTTGCTCCAAACCGATCGGCTTGGACAAAGCGCATGTATCCTTCTGGTGCCAAGCGTAACATTATCTCACCAAAGGTAACCACTTTAGACATAACGGATACTCCTTACTTTTGCCACCGCTTCTTTTGAATAACGTATCACGTCCTCGAGATTATCGGAGATCATAAAACTGCCACCACAGGCGATAATATTGTCGCACGCCAGATAACTTGCCATATTGTCAAGACCAATCCCACCGGTGGGCATGAATTTCACATTGCCAAAAGGTGCGGAAAGGGCTTTAATCATGGGCAATCCGCCGGCTTGTTCTGCCGGAAAAAACTTAAGGGTTGTGAGTCCTAAGGATAAGCCTTTTTCAATTTCGCCCGGAGTAATACAACCGGGGATGATGAGAATCCCTCGCTTTTTACAGTACTCTACAACGACCGGATTAAGCCCCGGCGAAACGATGAAGTGTGCGCCGGCTTCGATGGCATCATCCACCTGTTCCGTTTTTAACACGGTGCCTGCGCCAACTAACATTTCAGGATATTCCCGGGTTATTAACGCAATTGCTTCTTTTGCTGCATCGGTTCTGAAGGTGACTTCTGCCACATTAATGCCGCCATCCATCAGTGCTTTCGCAAGCGGGACTGCTTTTTCAGCGGTGTCAATTTTAACGACGGGAATAATGCCGCAAGCTTCAATTTGTTTTAAAATTTCCATTTTTATTCTACTTTCTATTCTGTCAAATCCGAGTGTCCCATAAGCCGCAGAATGCATCTACCGGATCGGTTCCGACAAATTCCGATACGCCCATCATTTTTTCGATCACTGTTTCGATGGTTGTCGGTGTCGCATCATAGGCATTAATATATGTTTTTACATGAGGAACATCCACGAGCATAAAGGGTGATTTCAGTGAGATCACGATGACCGGAATTTCATGGGTATACCATGGAATTTCACCGCCACCTTTTGAGAAGGACCAGCTAACACGTTCGGTGGTTTGCCCCATACCGTTCACATTACCGACGGTTAAAATGGCGTCGTATTTACCGATGAAGTCGTCGACCCGTGTTTTTCCACCAAAGTAAGCTGCAAGCGCTGCATCTTTATTTTCAGCGGTAATATTTTCGAGGGGTGATTTGAAAATCTCAACGTCAAATCCTTTTTCCCTCAAAATTTCTGCCATTATTTCAAAGGGTGTTTTGCCACTTCCAGCCTGAAGACTGGCTAAAAATCCTGTGCCGCCGGAAGCTTTTGCCGGTACCAATAACAAGCGTTTTGTTTTCTCCGGTGTTAGTGGAAAGATCTCTTGTTTATTTTTAACGAGGGTAATGGCTTTTTCTGCGACTTCTTTTGCCATGGCTTTATGTTCTTTGGAACCCACAATGGATAAGCCTTCTTTTTCTGGTACTAAATCGGTTTTTGCTTTTTTATGCAGTCCAAGCATCGCTTTGGCGCCTAAAATACGGCTGAGTGCATCCTTGAGACGTTCTTCGGTGATGATGCCCTCTTTGTAACCCTTAAGCATCGCATCGAAATCTTCATCTAAATCGTTAAAGAATAAGAAGATATCACACCCGGCTGCAATGGATGCCGGTAGCATATCACGTCTCTTTTTCATGCAGGTCATGCCCACCATGTGGCTTGCATCGGTGACAACAAGCCCATTGAAACCCAGTTTTCCTCGAAGGAGATCTGTCACGAGTTCTTTTGAAAGCGTGGCCGGCATGATGTCTTCATCTGCAATTTCCGGATTGAAATAACGGGTGTACGCCGGCTGCATAATATGGCCGACCATCACGGACTGAATGCCTTCTTCAATAAGCCCGGCGTAAATTTTACCGTAAGTTTCATCCCATTCTTCGCAGGTTGCTGTATTGACTGAGTTTGACAAATGTTGATCTCTTTCGTCAAGACCATCTCCCGGAAAATGCTTCATCGCACAGATCATATTGCTTTCAGATATCCCTTTAAAGTACTGAATGCCATTGTCGAGAACGTCTTCTGCTTTATTCGAAAAGCAACGGTTTGAGATGATCGGATTCCGCCAGTTCTGATTAATATCCACCAGTGGTGCAAAGGTCCAGTTGCAACCAACGGCAACGCCTTCCTCACCGGAGACACGCCCCATTTCGTAGGCATATTTAGAATCACCGGTTGCGCCGATCTTAACCGGCTGTCCAATGACGGTGCCATCTGAGCAGGCGCCGTCTCCGCCACCTTCCATATTGGCGGCAATCAACAGCGGAATTTTTGCATTTTCTTGGAGTATTCTGTTCTGCTCGTAAATTTCCTTGGCTGTTCCCGGGTTATAACGGGCTGCGCCAATGTGATATTTTGTCGCCACATCTGCCAAATCTTCTTCTTTTCGTGATGCGCACAAATTAACAAATAACTGACCAATTTTTTCTTCGATCGTCATTGATGCGATGGTTTCTTCAACCCATTTAATCGCTTCATCTTCCAGATAAAACGGTTTTGCTTTTA
This sequence comes from Eubacterium sp., assembly GCA_036642535.1. Lineage (GTDB taxonomy): Bacteria > Bacillota > Clostridia > Eubacteriales > Eubacteriaceae > Eubacterium. Next base: position 58,440 of record JAVXTS010000002.1, read on the forward strand.
AATCGACCATTTTTTTACCTCTTTCTCTTTATTTTT
>JAVXTS010000002.1:58575-96221 GCA_036642535.1 Eubacterium sp.
TAAAACGGTTTTGCTTTTAAATCGACCATTTTTTTACCTCTTTCTCTTTATTTTTTTCCTGAATTGTCAAGTGTTTCAAAAAAATTCTGAATGAGCTGTTTTTGATACCCATGGGTAAAAGACCCTTTAATGAGTTTTTCTGCCACGTCCTCTTTTATGAGCGCCCAACTTTCTGCTTCTTGCCCGACTAAAATCGGATAGAACCACACACCGTTTTTCTGCGCAGCTTCTAAATCTCCGGGAGCGTCACCGATCATCAATACTTTTTCAGGGGAATATCCCATTTCCAAAAGGGATTTAATGCCGTCTGTTTTACTGCCATCCTCCTGAGATAAGAGCGTCCGTGTCGATTCTTTCAATCCATGGCGTGTCCATTCTTCTTCAAGAGCCTGTTTATTCGCCGAACTAACCGCCACCACATCAAAACGGGTACTGAGGTAGGAAAGGATTTCCGGTACAAACGGATACGGATGATCTTCGCCTGTGAGGGCACCGATGGCGATGTTTGTATTGATACTCCATGCCAGTGCTTTTTCCATGCAGGGATTGGGATTTTTCGCAAGTTCTGCTTCAAGTCCACGGTTTGAAAGTTCCTTTGCCGTTTCGGTAAAATTGAGAAATGCATCAAGCCCCGGCAAACTCACGCCTAGCTTTTTAAGACAGAGCGCACAACCTTTAAAGCGGTTGATTCCCCTGGTTTGGCTATACAGATTAACCCTTAACCAGAGTGCTGTTGCCTCCGGCTCGTAAGCTTCAAGCCCAAAGGCTTTTATCCATTCGGGGCCGAAGCATTTCCGATGTTTCACTTCCATGGTATCCATGGCGCAACCATCGGAATCAATACAGATGAGAAACTCTTTTTCCTTCACAAATGCCATGGTCATCTAGACCCCCGAATATGCGCTGAATCCACCGTCAACGGGAATCACTACACCGGTTATAAAGCCCGCCGCTTCTTCTGATAGAAGATACAGCACCGTTCCGATAAGTTCTTTTTCTTCGCCGAAACGCCCCATCGGGGTGGCATCCAGAATTTTACCGGTTCTTGGGGTCGGTGTGCCATCGGGATTAAAGAGGAGTGCCTCGTTCTGCTTTGTCACAAAGAATCCCGGTGCGATGGCGTTCACACGAATGCCTGCTTTTGAAAAATGCACTGCCAACCACTGGGTAAAGTTTGAAATGGCTGCTTTGGCGCCACTGTATGCCGGAATTTTAGTCAGGGGTGTGAAAGCGTTCATCGAGGAAACATTAAGAATCGAACCCTCTTTTTGACCTAACATATCCTGTGCAAAAACTTGAGTGGGCAGTAAAGTTCCCAGAAAATTAAGGTTAAAGACAAATTCAACCCCACTCTGATCGAGATCAAAAAAGCTGATCACATCGGCGTTATTATCGCCGTCAAAATAGTATTCATTGGTTGTCGATGCCTTGGGGGAATTCCCACCGGCACCGTTGATGAGGATATCACAGCGACCGAGATCCGCTAAGATCTGGGCGTGTGCTTTTTCAAGGCTTTCTTTTTCCAGCACATTGACCTCATAGGCTTTTGCCGTTAGTCCGTCTTTTACAAATTCATCGGCAAACGCCTGAGCGGCTGCTAAATTAAGATCTAACAGCGCAACCTTTGCCCCGCATTCTGCCAGTGCCCGTGCGAATAAGGAACACAGTACGCCACCCGCACCGGTGACTACTGCCACTTTATTGTTTAAATCAATTTTAAATGGTACTGTCATTTTTTCATCTCCTGGGCTTTTTTCATTTTTGTAAGCGCCTCCCAAATGCCCGTAATATAACTGGCACCCAGTGCTCTGTCATAAAGGCCATAGCCCGGTTTTCCGGTTTCGCCCCAGATCATGCGCCCGTGGTCGGGACGAACGTATCCGTCAAAATTGTGATCGACAAGAGCTTTGATAATTTCTACCATATCAAGCGAACCGGATCCTGAATAGTGGGCGCTTTCTTCAAAACTATCGTCCTTAAGGAGCAGCACATTTCGGATATGCATGAAGTGAATCCGTCCCATGGCTGCATATTTTTTCACCAGTGACACCACATCATTCCGGCAGGAACACCCGAGTGATCCGGTGCACAGGGTTAAACCGTTATATTTATTATCCACCATTTTTAACAGGCGATCGATATTTTCTTCGCCCGTGATAATCCGAGGTAATCCAAAAATCGGGTACGGTGGATCATCCGGATGGATCGCCATCAGGACATCATTTTCTTCGGCAACGGGGATGATCGCTTCCAGAAAATACTGGAGATTTTCCCAAAGTTTTTCATCGTCCACCGCTTTGTAATCCTCGAAAAGACGTTTTAAATCTTCTTTTTTATAACTCGTATCCCATCCCGGAAGGCTTAATTCGCCCGTTAGCGGATTCATTTTTTCAAGCTGCTCTTTATAATAAACCAGTACTTTAGAACCGTCTGCCAAGGTTTTATCAAGTTCTGTCCGTGTCCAGTCAAACACCGGCATAAAGTTATAGCAAATGCATTTAACCCCTGCTTTTGAGAGACGACGAATATTTTCTTTGTAATTTTCGATATATTTATCCCGACTGGGTTTGCCAAGTTTTATATCTTCATGAACCGGTACACTTTCGATGACTTCAAAATGCAAGCCTTTTTCTTCAATGGCATTTTTTAATTCATCAATACTTTCCGTCGGCCATATATCGCCAACAGGCACATCATAAACCGCCGTCACGATACTGTCCATCGTCGGAATCTGTCTGATTTTATCCAGTGTGACCGGATCATCTTTTCCGTACCATCGAAATGATAATTTCATTTTAGTCTCCATTCCGCCGCAATTCGTTGCGACATTTTTTATTTTTTATAATCGAAATCCGGAATCTTTTCCCATCTTTCTTTTAAAGTCTCTCTTTTTTAAATAATCCGTTGCTGTCTTTTTTTAAAGCACGGACAGCAACAGGATTTTACTTTATTTTAAACCGTTTCGACGGTTTCTTCATCTTGCATTTCTTTTAAATCATCCACCATTTTTGCAAGTTGTTTCTTGCCTAAAGGATATGCAAAAATCAAGATCAGCGCAACAATGAGGTATGCAATCGCCGGTACCATCGTAGCGACCATATAAATTCGTCCGATTACTTCATCTGCTTGGGAAACGCTCGCCGATACATAACCAATCGCACTGAGGGTAAAGCCACCTAAACCACCGGCCAACGCCTGTCCGATTTTACGGGCAAAGGAGTAAACGGCATAAATGGTGCCATCTTCACGTTTGCCGGTAATCAACTGTTGATAATCGATAACGTCTGTTACAAATGCCCAGATCATCAGGTTAAAGAATCCTGAGCCTAATGTGCCCAGTAACATCAACGTACAGAATACCCAAGGGTTCGTTACTTTAAGGAAGAACAGTAAGAAGTACATGGCGGATGCAAAAACCAATGCGACCGAAGAGGCTTCTTTCTTCCCGAAACGGGCAACAATTTTCGATCCGAATGGGGCTAAAAGGAGTGTTGTTCCCATTCCGATAAAGCCGGCAACCGACATCGCCGGTGCACTTTTAAAGTAATCCATAAACAGATAAACGTTCATTGATTGTACCATTAACATGGATAACAGTAGGACAATCGCCGCTCCGATAATCGAAATGAGCGCTCTGTTTCTAACAATGCCGGAAAGGGTCGATCTAAAATCTAAACTCTGGCTTTTAGCCGTTCCTGTCGTGTCATATTTAACACGTTCTGTTGTTAATTTAAAGCATAAAATATAGCAAATCAGTGCGCAAATCCCAAAGATAACCGCCATTGGAAAGAAACGTTCAGCCATAACCACTTGGTTCCCTTTAGCATCCGCTGTGTAGATAAATAGTGGCACACCGGCGCTAATTAAAACACCTGCAAGTGCCGCACCGATGCTTCTAAATGTCGATAGTGCTGCTCTTTCGGTGGGGTCTGTTGTGATAACGGACGCCATCGAACCATAAGGGATATTGATGCTCGTGTAGCAGATGCTACCCCATAAAAGGTAAGTCACATAGATGTAAATTAATTTGCCACTGTCTGAAAAAGACTGGGCTGCCGGTAAAAAGAGTAGGATACCGGCAAGGACTGCCGGAAGAGCCATACGTCGAATCCACGGACGATATTTTCCGTATTTAGTCGGTTTTGCAATGTCGACAATTCTTCCCATGGTAATATCGGTAAAGGCGTCAACGCAACGTGCGACTAAGAACAATGTGCCTACAGCTGCTCCACTAACCCCAAGAACTTTGGTGTAGTAAAGCATCAAAAAGCTTGAAACCAGTATAAAGAAAAAGTCATTTCCAAAGTCGCCGAACATATAACCTAGTTTATCGCTTATTCCAAATTTTTTCATAATAAAACCTCATTTTTTTATCTTTCATAAGAATATTAATGTGTACTCTATTTTTCTGACCGGAAACTTTCGGCGCCGTTGGTTACCGGTCAAACATCTATAAAAACACAATAGAATGTGCATTACTCAAATTTTATCCACACCACAGACGGATATGAAATCAGTTCTTACTTTTTGTAACTTTTTATTATAAATTAAAATACTTAACCGCATTATTATAAGCAATGCCTTCGATGAGTGCTTTCATCCTTTCCTCATCCTCCGGCACTTCTCCCTCTTCAATCCAAGACCCCATGAGATTACAAAGAATCCGTCTGAAATAATCGTGTCTTGAATAGGACATAAAACTTCTGGAATCTGTTAACATTCCAATGAAATTTGCTAGTAAACCGGTGTTGGCTACCGCTTTAAGCTGACGTTCCATTCCTTCTTTATAGTCATTATACCACCATGCAGATCCCAACTGAACCTTGGAAATTTCACAGTCTTTCTGGAAACATCCGGCAATTACACTGAGTTTTACATTATCGTTTTCATTGAGCGAATAAAATACTGTTTTGGGAAGTTCGTTCGTCATGTTCAGTGCGTCAAGCAAGTTGCTAATCGACTGTGCGGATACTCCGTCACCCACCACATCAAAACCGGCATCTGCTCCAATAGCGTTATACATTGCCGTATTGGTATTGCGGATTACTCCTAGATGCAGTTGCATCACTAAGCCATGTTGATGATAAAGCCGCCCCAAGCGAATCATTATTTCTCTATGATATGCACTTATTTCTTTCTGACTTAACGTTTCTGCCTTCAGCGCTTTTTTAAACGCATTTTCCGCCAGTTCAGGCTCTTCTCTTGTAAAATCCGGTGCTCCAAAAGAGTGATCCGATGTTAAACAGCCACATTCTTTAAAATAAAGGAGCCGTTTTTCAAGGGCGGTTTCCAATGTATCTAAGGTACTTATCTTTACACTAGTTGCTGTTTCTAATTTTTTAATCCAAGGGATAAAAGACGCATCAGCAAGATGTATGCCTTTATCCGGACGAAACGTCGGTAAGACACGTGTTTCTGTTTTCTGTTCTTCCTTTATTTTCCGATGCCACTTCAGATCATCCACCGGATCATCGGTGGTGCTCAATGCCTTAACTTTAAAACGCTTCAGTAATTCAAGTGTTGAAAAATTGGCGTCTTGAATCTGAGCATTGCAGATTTCCCAAATTTCAGGTGCCGTCTCCTTATTAAACGGCTTTGTCACACCGAAATACTGTTTTAATTCAAGGTGTGTCCAGTGATAAATTGGATTACCAATGGCTTTCGGAATGGTTTCTGCCCATTTGAGATATTTTTCATATGGATCAGCCTCTCCGGTAATCCATTTTTCATCCACACCCGCAGCCCGCATCAATCGCCATTTATAATGATCCCCCGATAACCATAAATCGGTTAGATTTTCAAAGTGCCAATCTTCCGCAATGGCTTGAGGATCCAAATGACAATGATAATCAAAGATCGGCATTTGTGCCGCCCATTGATGGTATAATTTTTTACCCGCTTCATTCTTCAACATAAAGTCTTTATCATTAAATGTTCTCATCTACTATCCTTTCCTTTTTTATTTTACGATCGTTTGTTAAGTGTATTATAGATCATTTTTATTTGAAACGCTTTGCGCTTCTTGCCAAAAAACATGGCGAAAATTGCTATCTCATTCTTTCTTAATCGATAATTATTCACTATTGCATCTTTAATATTTTTTTATTATAATAGAATCAACTAAAAAACAGCATTTATATTCCATTTTAACGAGGACGTAAAATGAAAAAAACATGTACCCCCTTTGACACACGTCAAGAAATGCAAACTACCGATTTCGAGATTTTTCACAGCTTTAATAATAAACCCATTATCGTTGACTATCATCACCATGATTTCTGCGAAATTCTAATCTTTATTTCCGGCAATGTTTCCTATATTGTCGAAGGTAAGACGTATTACCTGCGCCCCGGAGACATCATGATGACCAACAATAAAGAAATTCACCGTCCGGTGGTTAACGAAGGACAATCCTATGAGCGTTATGTCGTCTGGGTACATCAAAATTTTTTTGATCGCTTTCTAAAATCCCAGAACCATCCTATCGACCTAAGCCTATGCTTCGACTCCTCATCAAAACGCCACTACAATTTACTCCGTCCCTCCCCGGAATTATTAAAGAAACTGACCCAATTGTTAGAATCCCTCATCATTTCCCCTGACGATGATGGCTTTGGCGCAGATATTCTCAGAGAGATTCATATGTGCGAATTTCTGATTTTGCTCAATCGTGCCTACTTTCTGACAGGCCCCCTTGAAGTGGATGTTGACGTAGTCTATGACGATAAAATTAGTGATATCATTTATTATATTAATCAGAATCTCTGCGAAGATCTCAATCTTGACGACCTTGCCGAACGCTTTTTTATCAGTAAATTTCATCTGATTCGCCAGTTTAAAACCTATGCTGGTTTATCCCCTAAACAATACATCATTAAAAAACGGCTCTTTGCAGTTAAAGAATATTTACTTCAAGGTACAAATGCCATGGAAGCCGCCACCGCTTGCGGTTTTAATGATTACTCTCATTTTTTTAGAAGTTTTAAAAACGAATTTGGCTTAACACCCAAAGATTATATGCAAACAAATCGGACGTAAAAAAACACACCGAAAGCGGAAATAGTTTTCGGTGTGTTTTCTTGTCTTCTGAAGAGAGCACACATCATCATCGTGTATGTTCTTTTTTTTATTGGGAGAGATCAAATTAAAAAAGTTGTATTTCTGTGAAAAATTGAACCTTAAAATCATAATATTTTATTTTTTCATTAGATCCTTACAATATTCACTGACTAATCTAAAAGCCTTGGAGTGACTGATATCCAAATCTTCGGCTACTTTTTTCATGTTTTTATATTTTTTGTAGGATTCTCGAACCAGTTGTTTCCCTACGCTTTCTAAAATATAATCATAACTTTCTTTATAGGTTTCTTCAATAAAAGCATTTCCCTCGACCATAAATTCCGGCAAATCTTTAGGCTGTATCGGTCCACTGGCACTGAGTAACACGGTGCGTTCGATTAGATTTTTAAGCTGACGGATATTTCCCGGCCAATCATAAGCAATGAGAATCGCAAAAGATTTTGGTGAAAAATCAAGATCTTTATTATATTTTTTATTATACTTTTTCATAAAATAAGCGGTTAATGGCAGAATATCTTCACGCCGTTCTCTCAGTGCAGGGATCTCAATGTTAATGGTATTAATCCGCCAATAAAGATCCGATCGAAACTTTTTATCTTCAACCATTTGTTCTAGATTTGCGTTCGTTGCTGCTACAATGCGAATATCCACATGTTTCATTTCACTGCCGCCGACTTGAATAAACCGTTTATTTTCTAACACATCTAAGAGTTTTGCTTGAAGCGCCGGTGCCATTTCTCCTATTTCATCTAAAAAAATCGTTCCTTCATCAGCAAGCTCAATCAAACCGACTTTTCCCTTGGGATTGGCACCGGTAAAGGCGTGAGGTGCATAACCAAACAATTCGGATTCCAGTAAATTTTCGGGGATCGTCGCGCAGTTAATCGCCCAGAACGGTTTGGTTGCTCTCAGACTTGTTTTGTGCACATACTCAGCGATAAGGGTCTTCCCAACGCCAGATTCACCGGTAAGTAGAATAGGTACATCGGATTTAGACACCTTTTTGATCGTGAGCAGAATCTTACAAAAAATATAACTCTGCCCAACAATTTCATCATTACCGTCTTCCACTAAATGTATAGGTCCACTGTTTCGCTTCGATTTTTGTCCATCTACCTTCCGCCAAGTAACGTCATACGTATCCGGAATTTCATTGGCAATGGCGACTACCAGTTCAATTTCTCCTTTGGCATCTAATATTGGGGTAAGCACGGTTGATACATTTCTTCCAACCAGCAAATAATTCTGTTCCGCAAAAACAGTTCGCTTTTCTTCCATGCATTTATCTAAAGCACTAGGTGTCCATTTCCCTTTTCGAAACGAATTACTGTCCACACCGACCATCTCCTGGGGATCGACGCCATAGTGTCTGATCGAATTAGGATTTACGTAAATAATTTTTCCATTTTTATCGGTTACATAAACATCCGAAGAACAATTTTCAAGTATTTTAATGTATGTATCTTTTGGGATTGACCGCAGATACTCAAGATATGAATCCTCTATCTGAAACTCTTTATTCATTGATTGCCTCTTATTTTCATCTATAATTTCAATCGCTCAACTTTTTTAAATCCTCTGATCCATTATATTTATTATAACACGGATTGTTTTTTTTGTAAAAACATTATCCTTGTATGGTTTATATCAAATCAAAAAATAAAAAATACCACTCCTCAATTGGAATGGCACCTTTTATTGGTTTATTATTAGTCTTCTGGTACAATTGCGTCTACTGGACATTCTTCTGCACATGATCCGCAATCAGTACATAAAGATTCATCAATTTCATAGATAGCACCTTCAGAAATTGCTTCTACCGGACACTGATCAGCGCAAGTACCGCATGCGATACATTCATCTGTAATTTTATAAGCCATTTAATACACCCCTTTCTAAAAAACGTTTAGTTTTATTATATCCTATTATTTGATTATTGCAAGGGTTATTTTTAGTATTTTTTTATAATTTAAAAATTTTTCAAAACATCCTCTTATCTCTTTTTTAGGACTTTTAGCCTTTCTCTTTTTTAGGGCGTTCCGGTCTTCTTTCACGCTTTTTATCCACCGATTTTCTGTCTATGGGCTTTTTATCTGCCGGTTTTTTATCGATCTGTTTTTTCTTTTCGATCTCTAACAGATTGTATTTCCGAACTTCGGTTTCATCTTTATCAAGCCGAACTTTAGCCAAAATCGATTCTTCAAGGATAAGCAGTTTAAAGACTTCCGCTTCACCGTCCGGAGTGATAACCGTTTGTCCGACCCGAGGCATTCTTTTTGTAATTTCTTCGTAAAAATCCTGTTCATAGGTCAAGCAACAAAGCAAGCGACCACAGATTCCGGATATCTTAGTCGAATTAAGGGACAGATTCTGTTCTTTTGCCATTTTTATGGAAACCGGGGTAAAGTCTCCAAGCCACTGAGCACAACAAGTTGTTCTGCCACAAACGCCAAGGCCTTTAAACAATTTTGCTTCATCACGTACACCAATTTGACGCAGTTCAATCCGTACTTTAAAGACAGAGGCTAAGTCTTTAACCAGATCTCTAAAATCCACACGTCCGTCTGCGGTAAAGTAAAAAATCGCTTTTTTCTTATCAAATGTATATTCCACATCGATGAGTTTCATCTCAAGTTTATGATGTTTGACTTTGCCGGTAAAAATATCCTTAGCATCCATTTCTTTCTTTTTAAGTCCTTCGAAATCAGCGGTATCTTTTACTGTTGCTTTTCTAATAACCGGCTTAATGGGGGCATTAAAAAGTTCTTCTTCAATGTCACGTTTTCCTAACGCAACTTCACCGTATTCCACGCCTCTTACCGTCTCAACGATCACATGATCGTATTGTTCAATCTCCAGATCTTTGGGGTCAAAATAATAGACTTTTCCGACTTTTTTAAATCGGACGCCAACCACTGATTTTGCCATCTATGTTCTCTCCTGTAATTCTCTATATTTGTAATAAGATACATTCCCATTGTAACCTCAAATTGACATTATACTGTAGGGTATCCATCAGCTCAAATAAAAGGCCTATTACCTGTGTAGCACGTTCTTTTGTCAGCACCTCAGCGAACCTCTGCTGTTTATCGTAATAAGGGTTTTCTGCATGACGCATGCCTTCCAAAAATAATGACATTCCATGAAACCATACGACTAAAAAATTGAGAATCGTCATGCTTAACACTTTATCTTTTCCTAATTTTTCACTCAGTCCAAATATTTTAAAGCTGTCTCCCTTTAGTATAGCATAAAAATCATTTAAAACCTCAATTTTTAATTTTTCGAGATCTTCATTTTCAAGAAATTCTAAAGCCTTTCCCGGTGCTCCTTCTGCATCATAAATGGCCTGTTTGATCTCTTTATCGGAAACATCCATGTGCTTTTTAATGATTTCGGTAAGACCTCTTGTTGAGATCGGCTCAAATTGAAGGGTCTGGCACCGTGATCTTATGGTATTCACGATTTTCTGAGGATTCTCGGTGATCAGAATAAATAAATTATGAGGTTCTGGTTCTTCTAAGGATTTCAACAACGCATTTTGAGCATCGATGGTCATTCGATCGCTTCCGTTAATCACTGTAATCCGTTTTTCACTTTCATAGGGTTTGATCGGTAATGTCGCAATCAATTTTCGGATCTGCTCAATTTTAATCGTCATTTCCCCTTTTTTAGGTTCGACCAAAAGAAAATCCGGATGATTACCATGATCAATTTTTTCACAGGAGATACACTTCCCGCAAGGGCGGTTATCGCCGGCGGTAAGACACAAAAGTGCTTTGCCAAACTCCTGTGCCATAAACATTTTTCCGATACCCTTTCGTCCTGTGAAAAGGTACGCATGACTGACCTGTTCTTTTAAAATACTCCCTGCTAAAAGGTTTTTAACCCGATTCTGTTCAATAATTTCCTCAAACATAGTTATCCTTCTTTACTCCCATTCTTCGTTGGCAAAACTCGAAAAATCTGCTTTCAATAAGGTTTTCGCTATTTCAAAATCTATTGGTTCTACAAACATCTCAATATTAGCCGGGGTAAAATTCCCCATAAAAATACCACGAATGGGACCGCCAAATCCTTTTTCTCGTGTGGTTACCCGGATACCGTTGGCTTCCAGATAATTTTTAGTCAGCGTAAACTCCATATCTGTATACGCCATTTTCAAAAAAGCATACTTATCTTCCAAACGTTTCACTTATTATTCCTCCATTATCTTTTCATAAATTTCCTGATGAATGGCGTCAATACTTCGCAATTCACCATTTTGCACACAGTGGATTTCAATCCAATGGTACCGTTTCGAAAGTTCAATGGCATTGGCATAAGATTGTCTCAAATGTTTCGAACTTTTCTCATGAATATCTTTTTCAGCGCCACCGGTTATTTTATTGGCCCGTCCTGCTATCAACTGACGGTTAATCTCCGGCGAAATATTCAGGAAAAAAACACGATCCGGTTTCGGAAGTCCCAATAGATTAAATTCATAATCGGTCAGCCAATTCATAAATTTTTCACGTTCTTCCCAATCCTGAATTTTTCCAGCCTGATGCACCATATTTGAAGTGGTATAACGGTCGGCAATGACGATGCCTCCATTTTTATAAAAATCTTCGTAATCTTCTTTATATGAAGCATATCGATCTGCCGCATAAAATGTTGATGCAATATACGGACTCACCGCATCCGGATCGCTACCGAACTCCCCTGCGAGATAGGCTCTTACCATGGCTGATGAGTCTTTATCGTATCTTGGATAGGATACTTTCATCACCGGTACTTTCTCTTCCCGAAGCCGTTTGTATAAACGATCAGTTTGGGTTTCTTTTCCACTGCCATCAACGCCTTCGATCACGATTAATTGACCTTTTTTTGAGTTAAACATCGATACTCCTTCGCTACTTCTTAATTATTCTATTTATTATAACACGGTTTTAAGGTAAATTGTTTTCTAATGTTCCCCTATTTTCACTCTTTTATCACCGGAATTCCACCATCGATGCCTATTATTTCTCCTTCAATGGATTGTAAATAAGCAATCATTTCCCGGGTAATATACATGCCGGGTAAAAGTACCGGAATTCCGGGTGGGTATGGAATAACAAAATCGGCCGCTATTTTATTTTCGGCTTCCTCTAAAGGAATCCGTTGACTGTCTTTATTGTAGAGCGCCTCCCAAATGGGAATACTTTCTTCATAATCAATTTCTAACTTTATCGGTTGTGTTGGATTCTCTAAATGTCGGATCGGAATTTTATGGTTAATTGCCTCTACCACTTTCATCAACTGCTCTAAATCCTCTGGGGTTGTTCCCATCCCGGTCATGGCGAGTAGATGGTTTTCACCGGAAAGTTCGGTCTGAATGTTATACTCGGTACGTAACATTTCATCAATCGCCATTCCTTTATGATCCCCTACATGAAAAAGCCACTTACTTTTATCGTAAGGGGATCCATCTTCAGGTGTGTATAAGGTGAGCAATTGTCCTTGATCCCCGATGGTCTGATAATGATCCCATTGAGTGGCAATTTCGCCAAAAATAGCGGCGCCTTTTTCAAAAGCTTCATCCACTGCGTTTTCAACACTCATCATTAACAGATAGCTGGGACTTGATGATTGCAAGACGGATAAAAAACGCTTAACCCGTGATCGATCAACCCGATCCCCCTGAAAATGCAAGAGCGAGCTCTGGGTAAGCGCACCTAGTATTTTGTGGGTACTCTGCACCACAATATCTGCGCCGGCACTGACGGCATCCTCGGGCAATGCCTTACTAAATTTAAGATGCGCACCATGGGCTTCATCGACAATCAGGATTTTACCCTCACGATGAAGGTGTTCGGCAATGGCTTTGACATCACTTGTTGTGCCATAATACGTTGGATTTACCAGAAGCATCCCTTTCACTTCCGGATGGGCCTGAGTCTGAATTTTCACCTGTTCAACGGTGATTCTTTTACCCACGCCTAACAGAGGATCGCTCTCCGGTGCAAAATACACCCCTCTTACTCGACCAAGTGCCAATCCGCCAAAAACAGACCGATGGCAGTTCAGCGGAATCAACAATGAATCGCCTTCACGGCAAACTCCCATTATCGCACTTTGAAGACCGGTGGTTGTTCCGTTCACCAGAATACACGCTTCCTCCGAGCCATAAATGCATGCGAGTTTTTCCTGAACCGTTTTGATGATTCCTTCCGGATGGTGCAAATTATCGGAGCCGGGTATTTCTGTGAAATCTAAGGCTCCCCAATTTTCTTTTTTTAAAATATTTTTCCCTTTATGTCCGGGCATATGAAAGCGTAGTGCGCCTTGTTTACTAAGTTTTTCTAAGTTTTTTTCTAACAATTTCTTCTTCATCTTTTTATTTTATCACAAAATAGATAATTTTCCTCTTTATTTTTTCTTCAATAATTGTTATTATAAAACCATCTTAAAGTTTAGGAGTATAATAAAAATGACAACAATAATTAATTTAAATATGGAAAATTTTGAAGAAGAAGTTTTGAACTACAAAAGCGGTCCTGTTATGGTGGATTTTTGGGCTGAATGGTGTGGTCCTTGTAAGGCTTTACTGCCGATTATTGATGAAATTGCGGAAGAAGTTCCTAATAACATTAAAATTTGTAAACTAAATGTAGATGAAAACACTGAACTCGCAAGACAATTTCGGGTAATGAGTATTCCTACTTGCGTCTTTTTTAAATTAGGTGAAGAAAAAGAACGTTTTGTTGGTTCACGTGAAAAACAACACTATATCGATACCCTAAAAACCTTATAATTTGATTTTGTTTGATTATCATTAAGAGTGCAATTATATATTTAGCAAAATTATTGAAAGATAGTGACGCAAAGCCACGGGCCTAAACTGTTGTTAACAGCATGGTAGCCGGTTGCCTCTTTAAATTTTTCGAGGAGTAAAAATGAATACAAAACTGATTGGCCAGCACATTCGTGTTGCCAGAATGAAACAAAACCTTACCCAGTGTAAGTTAGCCAAAATGGTTAGCCTCTCATCCAATTATTTAAGTATGTTAGAACGGGGTTCCCATCTACCCAAGCTTGAAACTCTTATTTTTATCGCAAAGGCTCTTAAAATTCCAGCATCCAACTTATTAATCGATGTTCTGCCGGGGTTTTCATCTAAAGCGGATGGTCTTTCGTCATTGCTTGATACCTTATCCGATGACGATTTTATTCTCGCCAGAGAATTTATTCTTTCTCTCCCGAGTTGTGCCAAAAATTAAAAATTTAATTAAAAAATTCCAGGATACTCTATGGCTCCTGGAATTTTTTTATGCTGTGCATACATTCTATTTTTTCTGAATTCTAAACAAATCATCTCGCCGATGGTCTTTATCGAAAATATTATTATACAAAATCCGACGATATTTTCGAAGTTCTTCGGTATAAGGTGAGGGTTCTCCTTTATGAAAATAAGTTCCATCACGATCGATAATCCCATTAATATTAATCACCGGTAAAGTTTCTGATAAACGACTGAGGTACTTATTATAGGATGTCTGCTCAAGTCCGGTTTGATCCAACAACAAACTTTCCAGATAATTAATGCTTATTTTATCAATGGTCTTTTCCGGAATGTCATAGTTCGCCCAGATGACAAAAGGTGTGACGTAACGTTGCTGACGTTCTTCAAGTGTCCACTCTGCCATGGGTTTTCCCATAAGTTCTTCTTGAAAACCGGGTTCTACACCCGCCTGATGATCTCCGAACATTATAATAAGTGTCGGTTCTTCCTCATCTTGAAAGTAGGTAATCAGTTTTTCAAAAGCTTCGTCCGAATTGCGCATTAAGGAAAGATATTGTTCTGCTCCGGGATACTTATTCTTCATATTTTTTAATGTAACATGCTCAAGTCCTGTAGTATCGCCACTATAACCACCATGGTTCTGAATGGTGACATCAAATATAAATAAAGGATTTTCATCCTTTTTATCCTTTTTATTCTTATACAAATCAATAATTTTATCGTAAGTCGCTTCATCACTGATATAACCATGGATCATTTTTTCATGATTAAAACGATCTGCCGCCAGAAATTCATCAAATCCCAATTCGGGATAAACCATTTGCCGATTCCATGCCATTGGTTCCCCGGGATGAATGGCACTGTTTTTATAGCCTTGATCTTTTAGTGTCATTGGTAATCCGGGTGTTGGAGAATCGATATAAAGCTGATAAGGTCTTGCGTTTAGGGGTAAAAACGCAGTGGTATTTCCAGTCAAAAAAGAGTACTCCGAATCACATGTTCCTCCGCCAAAAACGGATACATACACGTTTCCTTTAATGGTATTTTCGGTTAATCCATCTAAAAATGGCCTATAGGGTATATTGGTTTCAAAATCTCCGATCACCTTGGGATCGCTGAAGGATTCGTTCATAATAGCGATGATATTAGGTTTGACCGTTATCTCTTTTTTAGGTTTTTCTACTTTTTTTTCTTCTTTTTTTTCTTCTGTCTTTTCCGCATGACCTCGATCGCCAACCACTGTCGCCTCTTTCCCTTCCATATAATCACCCATTTTTTCGGTACTGTAATGTTCCGGTGGTTGCACATTCATCATTTTCATATTGGCACAAAAGGCATACGCATAGCCATTCAGTGGTATTTCCTGTTCCCATGAACGATAAAATTGCTCTGCATCGGTTTGGATAAATAGAAACACCCCTAAAAATGCCACTGTCAGCGCTCCTAGACGCAGATGACCACTCTTTTTTATATTGGCAATTTTGGGTTTTGCTTTCAGCATCCATAAAATCATGGCTACAAAAATAACCGTTCCGACAAGAATGGTACCGGTAATTTCAAAATGATACCCCGAAGAAACCTGCAAGGCTGTTTTGGTTGATTTAAGATCTGAATAAAGGAGCATATCTCCTCGAAAACGATGTATAAAATACCCGCCTAATCCAAAAATAAATAAGAAAACACTGCTTAGTATTAATGCTAAACGTGGTCTTCCAATCAGTGCATACATCAATATAACTGGTATTGCAATACATCCAAAATTTAAAAAGATAATAATGGGTTCAGAATTAAATGGACCCGACTGAAAAATCTCAAAAATGGTGTAGGAAAAAGATACTAACAATAACAGTAATAATATATGAAAAAAAGCAGATACCCGTCCATGACATTCTATTTTAGAAAAAATAGCTAAACCGATCATGAAAATCGCAATGCCGGCGGCATTAAGCTCAGAAATCGTCAATTCAAAATTATAGAAACAGCTCACAAGACCGATTGTTAATGCGGTGACCACCGCAAAGGCTGTAAAAATTCTTTTTTTAGTTGTTGATATTATTAAAGTTTCCAAACATACCTCCTTCTATGATCTAATATTATACCCTTTTTTATTTAAAAAAGCACCTATCTTTCTCTACAAAATGCTTTTATATCAAAAAAAGAATAAAATCCCCCGAAAAATGCCTGAAAAGCACTTTGTTCGGGGGATCTATCTTCTATTCTTAATGTCACTTAATATTAACGATACCCTCCGTGAGGATCAGCTAACTTTTCCACCTGCTGGGATCGTGTCACCGTCGACGGTTAAAATACTGAGTTTTTTACCTTTAACTGCTGAGAGAATCATCCCATTGGATTCTAAGCCACGGAGTTGTACCGGTTTTAAATTGGTGCAGACAATCACCTTTTTACCGATGAGATCTTCCGGTTTATAATATTTTGCAATCCCTGAAATGACTTGACGTTTTTCCTTGCCTAAATCCAATTGGAAAACGAGTAAGCGATCGGCGTCGGGATGTTGAACACAATCGATGACTTCAGCTACTTTCATTTCAACTTTTCCAAAATCATCTATGGTAATCAACCCTTCGGGCACTTCTGCTTTTTCATTTACTTTTTCCGCTTTCGCTGTTTTCTTTGGCGGCTCTTTAGCTTCTGCTTTTTTCACTTCAATTCTCGGGAAGATCGGTTCGCAGCGCTCCACTTGAATGCCATCGGGATAACCACCAAACTCAAGAATACTTTCCCATGTTCGTAAAGCTTCCGGTACTTTCAATTCATCGGCAATCTTAATGCCTGTATCCGGCATTGCAGGTCCGATAAGTACGGAAATAATCCGTAGGGATTCGGTCAGATTATACATTACGGCTGCTAAGCGCCCTTTCTTTTCAGGGTCTTTAATGAGCACCCAAGGTGCCGTTTCGTCAATATATTTATTCGTGCGGGATACCAGTTTCCAGATGGCTTCAAGCGCTCTGCTGAAATCCAGTTTGTCCATCCACTCTTCTACCACATGAGGCGTTTCCTTTGCTAGCGCAATGAGATCATCATCAAAATCACCGGCATCACGTTTAGCCGAAATGACCCCATCAAAATATTTAACCGTCATCGCTACTGTGCGGCTCAGTAAATTGCCTAAATCATTGGCCAAATCTGAATTAATATGGCTCACCAGTAAATCTTCATTGTAAATGCCATCGGAACCATAAGTCATTTCACGAAGCACGTGATAACGTAGAGCATCGACTCCATATTTTTCCGTCAGTTCAAGCGGATCTACCACGTTACCCACGGATTTTGACATCTTTCCACCCTTAAGCAGAATCCAACCATGTCCGTAAATTTTTGTCGGCAATGGTAACTCAAGGGCCATCAAAATAATCGGCCAGTAAATCGTATGGAATCTTATGATGTCCTTCCCCACTAAATGCACATCTGCCGGCCAGTATTTATCCATTAATTGGGGTTTATCATTGAGATACCCAAGCGCCGAAATATAATTGGGCAGTGCATCAATCCACACGTAAACCACATGTCCCGGATCAAAATCAACTGGTACACCCCAACTGAACGACGTCCGTGATACGCAGAGATCCTGTAAACCCGGCTTGATGAAATTATTGATCATTTCATTTTTTCGGGATTCCGGTTTTATAAAATCCGGATGTTCTTCAATATACGCTAACAAACGATCCGCATATTTTGACATTCTGAAAAAGTACGCTTCTTCCGATGCTTTTTCCACAGGTCGTCCACAATCCGGGCAATTTCCATCCACAAGCTGGCTCTCTGTCCAAAAAGATTCACAGGGTGTACAGTACCATCCCTCGTACTTTCCCTTGTAAATATCGCCCTGATCATACAACTGCTTGAAAATGCGCTGGATCGTTTTTTCATGTTCCGGATCTGTTGTGCGGATAAACTGGTCGTAATTAATGTTCATCAGTTTCCACAGTTTTTTGATTCTATCCACAACATCATCCACATAATCCTGAGGATTGACCCCTTTTTCCTCTGCCACTTTCTGAATTTTTTGACCATGTTCGTCTGTTCCCGTTAACATATAGGCATCGTATCCCAGTAGTTTTTTAAATCGTGTGATGGTATCCGCTGCCACCGTTGTATAGGTGTGCCCGATGTGAAGATCCCCACTGGGATAGTAAATTGGTGTGGTCACATAAAATGTTTTCTTGTTTTCCATTGTCTCTCCTTGTGTTTATGTACTTTCTATCTTTTAATCGCATTGTAAATATCACGTTTCGAAATTCCACGATCTTTGGCGACCTGTTTCATCGCTTCTTTTTCGGACGACCCCTGATCGGTATAAAACGCCATGTGTTCCGACACAGAAAGACCGCTAAGATCTTTCACTGCTTCGGATTTTTCGGTGCCGTCTGCTCCTTCGATGACTAGAACAAATTCGCCTTTTGGCGGATTTGCCTGAAACCATTCGAGAAGTTCTGATGTTGTTCCCATCCGTGTTTCTTCATATTTCTTGGTGATTTCCCTAGAAATACTCATCCGACGATTCGGCATTTCCCCTGATAAAGCTTCAAGGGTTTTTAAGAGACGATGGGGGGATTCATAAAGAATCACTGTGTTTAGGGCTGTTTTAATCGTCTCAATTCCCATTTTTATTTCTTTGTTTTGTTTTCCCAGAAAGCCCATAAAGGTAAAACTTCTGGCATCGATCCCCGAAAGGACTAAAGCGCAAAGTGCTGCATTTGCTCCTGGGATCACCTCAACATGAATTCCAGCTAACACACATTGCCTAACAATCACACTTCCGGGATCTGAGATCACCGGCATTCCTGCATCACTGATGAGAGCAATATTTTTACCGGAAATGAGTTGTTCGATTAATTTTTCACTACCGCTTTGTTCGTTATGTTGATGATAGGCCATAAGTTTATTTTTAATTTCAAAATGATTAAGCAATTTAATCGAATGTCTGGTATCTTCTGCGGCGATAAGATCGACCTCTTTTAAAATGCGTAAAGCCCTTAATGTAATATCTTCTAAGTTGCCTATGGGCGTTCCTACAATGTAAAGTGTCCCTGACATTTGGTCACCATCCTTTTTATATGCGCTATTAAAGTAATCTAGGTAATACACAGCTCTAATCTTTGGTTGCCCGTTCTTTAGATCTCCCTCAGTATTATGAGCTTAATCTTCCATCAGTTTTCGGGCAACATAAACACCGTTGGCAGAGGCTTGCATCAGTCCTCTTGTGATGCCTGCGCCATCTCCGAGAACATACAAGTTTTTAATATTGGTCTGAAAATTATCATCGACATCAATTTTATTGGAATAAAATTTAACTTCGACCCCATAAAGCAAGGTTTCCTCACTGGCTAAGCCGGGTGATATTTTATCCAACGCCTGAATCATTTCATCAATATCTAACATGATGCGATAAGGGAGTACCAAGCCTAAATCTCCCGGAACGGCGTCTTCCAAGGTTGGCTTAATATTTGTACGAAGCAAACGTTCGGCGGTGGTGCGGCGTCCTTTTAGAAAATCGCCGTAGCGTTGCACAATAATTTTATGATCGGTCAGCATATTCGCTAGATCGGCAATGTGTTTGCCATAGGCAATGGGTGCGTTAAACGGCTCGGTAAACCCTTTTGACACCAACAACGCAAAATTAGTATTCTCCGTTTTGAGCGCATCGGCTTTATAACTGTGGCCATTCACGACGGCTAAATGATCATCATAATATTCGGTTGAAACAACGCCTCCGGGATTAGAGCAAAATGTCCGTACCGAATCGTCAAAGGTTGGGGTATAGTACAGTAATTTTCCCTCGTACAGAGATTCATTAATCTCTTTCATAATCTCATTTCGAGTCTCAAGACGAACACCGATATCCACTTTACCCACGGTGGTATGGATATCATAATCGTCACACATGGTTTTAAACCACTCAGAACCATCTCTGCCAATGGCAGCAATCACCTTATCTGCCCTATACTCCGCATCAGCTACTACACCTTTAACCATGCCGTTTTCAACCATCAGCGACTTAACCGGTGTACGAAATTTAATGCTCACACCCAGATCGTCAATCAGATGTTTCTGAATGCTCTTGTAAATGGTTTCTCCTACTTCTGTCCCCATATGACGGATCGGACATTCAATGAGTTTAAGATTATTTTGGATGGCTTTGGTGCGGATTTTTCTTATTTTCTCCGGATGATCGAGGCCATAAATTTTGGTATCCGCTCCAAAACGAAGATAGTATTCATCCACATATTCAATCAGTTTTTTGGTTTCAGCGTAACCGATATGTCCCGACAAATCGCCACCTACATCGGGTGATAACGACAATTTTCCATCTGAAAAAGCGCCTGCTCCGGCAAATCCTGTGGTAATGTTACAGGGTTTACAGCCGATACATACGCCGGTTTTTCGTTTGGGACAGATACGCTTCTCAATGGCGTTTCCCTTTTCAAACATCAAAATTGAAAGCGCCGGATTTTCTTTTTTCAGTTCCATCGCAGTAAAGATTCCGGCGGGACCTGCACCGATGATAATAATATCCACATTCATACAATTCCTCTTTTTAAATTCATTTTTAATAACCCGGATCCTGATAATAATCCGGTGCGGGATCATTGAATTTGGTATATTCCGGAAGCCAAGCCAACTTCATCCGACCGGTTGGGCCGTTACGTTGTTTGGCAATATCCAATTCGGCAATATGGGGTTCGGCTTCTTTATCGTAATAATGTTCACGATATAAAAACATCACTACATCGGCATCCTGTTCAATAGAACCGGATTCACGAAGATCCGCCAACATGGGATGATGATCTGTACGGGCATCCGGGGCACGGCTGAGCTGTGATAAACAGACCAATGGACAATCCATTTCTCGGGCAAGACTTTTAAGCCCCCTGGAAATTTCTGAAATTTCATTTTGTCTATTTTCTGCTTTTCCACGCCCGCTCATAAGCTGCAGGTAATCAATTAAAATCATGTCTAAGCCTTTTTCCATTTTAAGTCTGCGGCATTTAGTTCGTACTTCGGGCAGACTTACACCTGCGGTATCATCAATAAAAATGTTCGTACTGTACAGTCTGGTATAACCTAGAGAAATACTATCCCAATCTTCTCCCGAAAGTTCACCGGTTCTGATTTTATTACTATCCACTAATGATTCGGCGCAAAGCATACGTTGAACGAGTTGCGCTTTAGACATTTCAAGGCTGAATATCGCAACCGATGCTTTCGTTTTGAGTGCTGCGTTCTGAGCTATATTCAGTGCAAATGCCGTTTTCCCCATGGAGGGGCGTGCGGCCACAAAGATCAGATCTGAGCGTTGAAGCCCAGATGTAAAGAGATCAAGCTCCGCAAATCCGGTGGCGATCCCCGTCAGTTGTCCTTTGTTTTCCTGTACTTTTTCAATCTGAAGCAGTGTTTCACCAAGGGTATCCTGAATACTTTCAAAATCTCCTTGTTTCTTTCCTTGAGCTACTTTGAAGATACTTTGTTCAGCATTCTCAATGACCGTTTCCACGTCATCATATTGTCCATAGCAATCGTTAAGCGTTTCCGTTGCTGTATTGATCAAACTACGAATAACCGATTTTTCCTGCACAATCTTGCAGTATTCCTCATAATTAGTGTACATCGGCACCTGATCAAGCAAGTTTGCGATGTAGGACGGTCCGCCGATTTCTTCCAAGATTCCCCGGTTTTTAAGAAGGTTTACCAGTGTCACCGTATCGATGGGTCGACGGTCGTCATGAAGGGTCAGCATGCACTCAAAAATCTTAGCATTTACCGTCGCATAAAAATCTGACGGCGACAGAATTTCTTCCGCTCGGGCAATATTTGATTCTTCAAGCAGAATAGCCCCTAGCACCGATTGTTCCGCCTCAAGATTATGTGGCGGTATTTTTGGATTTAACACAAGCTTCACCTCACGTTTTTATATTTTTGATCACACGTTTATACTTGTCTGTCCTAATTATACGCTTGCTGTCACCAGTACTGTCAATCGTCCTTCAATTCCTGCATGGGTTTTTACACGTACTTCAATGCGTCCGATATTTCGAATTGGGCTATCTAAGGCAATTTTACGTTTATCAATTTTAATGGATTTCTGCGCTTCAAGTGCTTCCGCAATCCCTTTACTTGTCACAGAACCAAACAATTTACCATCTTCACCAGCTTTTTCAGAAATTGTAATGGTCGTTTCATCAATCACTTTTGCCAGTTCAATCGCCAGCGCTTTTTCTTCTTCGGCTTTTTTGGCTTTCATCACCCGTTCTTCTTCGGCTTTTGCAATATTTTCTTTGTTTCCCGGCAACCCTTTTTTCGTTTTAATCAAGAAATTACGTCCGTAACCATCCTTAACTTCAACAATATCACCCGCTTGCCCAACATTTTTAACATCTTCTAATAATACAACTTTCATTTTACTCTCTCTCTTTCATATATAATTCTATGGCATCTAGTAACAACTGCTTGCCCACTTCTAAATCAGAAACCTCCGGAAGCTGTGCGCCTGCAATGGCTAAATGACCGCCACCGCCAATTTTTTCAAGGATCACCTGAACGTTAATTTCGCCCATGGAACGACCGCTGATAATCAATCCCTCATCGGTTTTGAGCAGGATAAAAGAGGCTTTAATTCCTTTAATATTAAGGAGTTCATCCGCCGCCTGTGAAGCAATGATTTTGGCATATTCCGTATTATCCGTCATGGTTGAAACGGCAATATTTTCATAGTGAATTTTTGCGTTTCGTACCGCTTCAGACCGGGTCGCATAGGTTACAAAATCATCTTGAAGCAAGGTTTTTGCAATAATCGTATCGGCACCTCGTCGCCTTAAATAAGACGCAGCTTCAAAGGTACGTACCCCTGTTTTAAAAGTGAACATCTTGGTATCCATGCACATCCCCGCCATTAGTGCATTGGCTGTCGTTTCTGTTACAATCTCTTTTTCATCGAAATATTGGAGCAATTCAGTGATGAGTTCACAAGTCGATGACGCATAGGCTTCGGCATAACTCAGCAAGGTTTTTTCGATGAATTTTCCGGATCGACGATGGTGATCAATGACCACCACTTTTGCAATCTCATCGGCTAATTCAGGCAGTTCTAGATAATTTCCGTTCTGAGTATCCACAATAATAAGCAGGGTATTCGTATTGATATATTTTTTAGTTTCTCTCGGTTTGATAAACGAATTTGTAAATTCTTCATCTTCCATGAGATAACGAAACAACTCTTTTATGCTGTAATTGATCTCTTTAATGACCATTTTACCGGTTTTCCCCACGGCTTTACACGCACCGAGTAAACCAATTGCGGCACCTAAACAATCCATATCCGGGGTTTGATGCCCCATAATCAGCACGTTGTCCGACTCCCGAATAAGCTCACGCAAACCGTGTGCCTTAACCCGTGCTTTAACCTTTGTCCGTTTTTCGGTAGCCTCTGTGGTGCCACCGTAAAAGGCCATTTTTTCATCTTTACGCACTACCACCTGATCCCCACCACGAGCAAGGGCAATATCCAGTGTTGTATGAGAAAGTTCATCCGCATCTTTGATCGCTAGCGGTTCGTCCGATACGCCAATCCCGATGCTCAAAGTGACCTGAGCTTTTTCCTCTGTGGTTGTTTCTCTGATATCATCTAAAATATGAAAGCGCTCTTCTTCGAGTTCAACCAACTTTTCTTTCTCAAAGATCATTAAATAATGATCATTTTCATATTGAAGCATAAAAGCACCAATCTGTTTTGCCCAATTATTTAACTTTAGATCAATGCTACTCAGTACAGCAGAGCGCTCATGGCTTGGGAGTTGTTCGATGATATCATCATAATTATCAATGAGTACATACCCAAAAACCGGCTCGTTTCTCTGGTAAATCTCCTGTTGTTTTTTTTGTATGGTAACATCAAAAAAGTGGAGTAGTAATCGCTCATCATCGCCATCATTAAAATCATTGGCCACCACTGTAAATTCCTGATTTTTATACATAAAATCGGCTTCATGTTTTTTAAACATCAGCTCCATATTGAGGCCGAGTTCATCTTGAATTGTTTTCTGAAAAAAGCTGTAACCTTCTTCTTTTTTTCTAAAATTACGATCAAAATACTGATTATACCATAAAATTTTGCCATCGCTCCCCACAATGACCATTGAAATCGGCAACTCATACATCCGTTCCTGATTAATCTTTTCAATATCATCATTAATATTTTCAATGGCTTTTTTAAGTCGCATGGTCGAGTCTTTATCCTGCTGATGATCAAAATAGTAAACCACACCACAAAAAATAACACTTACAACACCAAGTATCGGATTAAAATATACTAATATCAAAGACAAAATAAAAATAAAAAAGTATAATTTACCATCACCAAGTTTAGATTTCATGATTTCGTACCACCTTTAATTTCAATTAACATTCTAAGATCAATATAAATGTCAATGACACCGACAAACGTTACAATACTCATTAAAAATGAAAAGAGCACGCATAAAACGACAATCAGAATCTTCAATCCCATATTTTCTTTTACTTTTTTTCTGGCCATCAACCAAAAAATAAAGGATAGACCCATTATAAAATAAATCGTCGAAATAATACTTGTTATCGTGAAGGTGTAAATTTGGGGAACAGCCTCTATTTTCATCAAATCAATTGCCAATACGAAAACAATCACCACAATTAAAAATGTTTTAAGGGATTTTGGCAACTGCCACTGTGATAATTTTTTAAGCGGTACCACTGGCATCCGCAGTCGTTTCAAAATAATATCCGAAAAAACAACGTTGGCCCATCCTAAAAAAAACGGAAGGATTAAAAATGCCCCGGGAATACTAAGCTTAAGGGTATTCATCAACGAATCAATCATTGTGCCCATTTGAGCCATTTGATCCCCTGATAGCAATCCTGAATTTTCATAAATTTTCAACGCCTCAGTCGACGCTGTGGCAAACATCGTAATCATGTTGTCAATATAATTTTGCCCGGAAATAACTTGGAACAACACAATGCCCAAAATGATGACTAAAAATGAACTTCCATATCCTATTAACAACTTAATAAAACCGTTCTTTTCTTTATAATAGGTATAGCCCAAACTACAACCTACCAAAATTAAGTACATTCCAAAAGATACAGCCGTTACCGGATCTACCAGTAAAAATAAAAGAATCGTTGCTGCTACACTGGAAATCATTGACACCTTAAAGCCCTGTTTTCTTGCAAGCACCACAATCGGCACCGGTATGAAAATATAGAGCACAATCAAAAAAGGAACATAGTAACAAATCAGAGCAAGCAGCACTGCTAACGCACAAAACATTGCTCCCTCCGCCATTGCCTTTGTTTTCATTTTTTACTAACCTCTCTACGTTTTAAGATAAAATCGATCATGATTCTGTTAATGCTCATTATAGTCGCTTTATCTTGATTATTATTTTAAATTGATGCTTTTTTAAAAAATTCAAAAACTTAAAATTAACTTAGTTATTATACCACAATTCATTTAAAAAGAACAAGAATTTGGAACTTGAACAAAAATTTTTGAAATTCTATGTTACACTATATTCAAAAGTTAATGCTTGAAAGGAGACATCCCATGTCAGATACGATTGTAAAAGCAACTGCAGCCGGTGGACAGATTATCGCCATCGCCGCCAATACAAAAACACTATGCGAACACGCACATGAAATACACCACACTTCCGAGGTCACTACTGTTGCCCTTGGTCGCCTTCTCACAGCCGGCAGTCTTATGGGCAGTATGATGAAAAATGACGATGAAGTGCTCACCCTACTCATCCACGGTGACGGACCAATGAAAGGCCTCACCGTTACCGTTACCCACCGCACCAATCTTAAAGGTTTTGCTTACGAACCCGACGTTGCCAGTGCTAATCCTATGAAAACCGGTCCTTCCATCGGTGAAGGCGATTTAAGAATTATCAAAGATATTGGTCTTAAAGACCCTTATGTGGGTAATTCTCCCTTGGTCAGCGGTGAAATTGCCGAAGATCTCACCTATTATTACGCCGTTTCCGAACAGACCCCTACCTCGGTTGCTCTAGGCGTTACCCTAAACCCCGATGGCAGCGTTTTAAATGCCGGTGGTTTTATCTTCCAATTGATGCCCTTTACCGATGATGACATCATTGATAAACTGGAACAAACACTAACGCACAGTCCTTCTATCACCGATTTACTCGCCGAGAATCCCGATCCTGAACATGCCCTCAGAACCCTCCTTAAGGATTTTGATGTAACGGTTAACGAAACCCTTCCTACCCAGTTTAAATGTGATTGTTCAAGAGAACGGGTCACCAAAGCACTGCTTTCTGTTGGCAAAAAGGAACTCGCCGAAATGATCGAAGACCATAAAACCATTGAAATGAATTGTGATTTCTGTGGCAAACATTATTACTTTGAGCCAGCAGAATTAGAACTCCTTCTCAAAACCGCTGTGGCAAAAGCGAAAATAAACGCTTAAAAATCCGAAAATTTCAAAAATCCATGACAACATCAATGGACAACCACGCATCGGCAGCGAATACACGGTGGGTATAGCCTTACTCACCCATCGAAAACACGTTCAAATTTTACTAAAAGAAAGTCGGTAACCCTATGTCTCTAAAAAAATTAGTACTTATCCCTTTGCTTCTTTTAAGCCTCACTTTAACCGCATGCGCCAAACCCGTATCTCCAGAGGATGCTGCGAAAAAGGATAGCGTAAATAGCGACGCTTATCACGCTTTTTCTGCCAATCTTTTTACCCATGCCACTTCAGATACAACCGAAAACAGCATTATTTCACCGGCGTCTGCCTATTTTGTCCTCGCCATGCTCGAAAATGGCGCCGATAATGAAACGGCTGCCGAATTCGAAAAAGTAATGGGTCTTCCCTCGGACACACTCAATGCCTATTGCCAAAATATGACACAAAATCTTCAAAAGACAGAGGGTGACACCGCCTTAAATATTGCCCATTCGATCTGGCTCAATACTGGTTATGCGCCTAAAAAAAGTTTTATAAAAACGATAACCGCCCCCTATGGTGCGGAAGTTTTTGAAAAAAATCTTGCCACCGCAAAAGATCCGATCAATGCTTGGGTATCTGATCAAACAAAGGCTCTTATTCCGGAATTTCTCACCCAAAATCCGAAAGAAGGTACCCAGATGATGCTCATAAACGCCTTGTATCTTAAGGCATCCTGGATGAAACCTTTTGCCCCCGAAAATACCCATAATCGTGATTTTAAATGCACCGATGGCACCGCCGTCAGCGTCCCATTTTTAAACAGTACAACCGATGTTCAACCCTTTATTGACACCGCTGATACCGAGGGTATTATTCTCCCTTACAATGACAATAAACTCGCTTTTGTCGCCCTACGTCCCAAAAACAACCGTCCTATTAACGATTTTATCCGTAACTTCAAAGCGGATACCTTAAAAAATACCCTCGCCACCGCAGAAGATGCTCCTGTGAATTTATCCATGCCTAAATTTACGAGGGAATATACTTTTGATATGAAAAAAAGTCTCATTGATATGGGCCTCGATCGTGCCTTTGATAAAAATCTTGCCGATTTTTCAAAAATGACCGATGCCAACGATCTCTTTATTAGCGAAGCTCTTCAGAAATCAAAAATAAACATTGATGAAAACGGGACGGAAGCGGCCGCAGCTTCTGTCATCGCTATGGAAATGAAAGCCATGCCTGCCCCGCCCGAGAATGTTAAAAACCTTACCCTCGATAGCCCCTATGCTTACTTCATTATTCGCCTTGAAGGCAATGAACCCTTGTTTATGGGTGTCATGAACAATCCAAAAAACTAAAGAAACGCCTGTGTACACTTTCCCGTACACAGGCATTTCTTTTTATGATTAAAAGCCACGTTTATAGGCTTTAAAACAATCCACGCAGACTTTTTTTCCATCTTGTAAATGCATTTTATGTTCCGGTGATCCCTCACCGCAAAGATCACAAATAATCGTATTGAAAATCCGTGCTTTTTCGGGAAGCTCAAACTGTGGCACCGAAAAATCAAATAATTCTTCTACCGGTGCTTCTAAAAGATACGCTTGACGTTCTACCCGATCCATGGATTTTTCAAAAGGTTTAAGACAAATCCGGATCTTTTCGCCTGTTTTTCGATTAAAAAATGAAAAAGCTTGTTTTCCGGTATCTCTGTAAAGAAGGTTTCCTTTGCCAAATGTACAGCCTAAAATTGCTTGAACACCATCCACGCTACACGCATCATTTTCAGTCACACAGACAATTTCTTCATCTTCTGATTGACCAATTCCTAATTTAAGCACCGCCGCTTCACACACTTTTACACCAATCGCCAACCCTGGACATTCATGTCCGTGAAATGCGACCGCTTTATTCCAAATTGCATTTTCCATTTTATGCTTCTCCTTTAGTTTTTTCTATTTTACATGAACTCCCTTAAAATAATACACTTTTACTTTCGTGTCTTCGATCACACTCCCATTGAAATGAGGTTTCGCTTCATGAGTTTGCGCTCTACATGCCCAATTTTCCATTCCTATTTGACAAATACATCATAGAATTGTAAACTATACGCTATCGATGGGATTCACTCTCTTTTAAGCTTTTTCACGCTCTATTATATTATCCAATTCTTAGGTAAAAGAAACCCACTAAATGAGGTGGGTTGAGGGTACCTCACAAATGCCTAAAATCCAATTCTAAAAAGGAGTACACGTTAATGGGATCATCTCTCAAAATGAAATTTAAACAATCCGGATTTGAGCAAGCCTTCCGTGTTGCTTTTCCCCTCACCATTCCGGTTCTCACAGGCTTTCTGGTGCTTGGTATGTCTTACGGCGTCTTGATGCAAACCAAAGGTTACGGCGTTTTTTGGTCTGTTCTCATGAGTGCGGTGGCATTTTGTGGCAGCATGCAATTTGTTGCCATTACCCTACTTACTGCTTTTTTTAACCCCGTGCAAGCTTTTCTTTTAAGCCTGATGGTCAATGCCCGTCATTTATTTTACGGCATTTCCATGCTTGATGCTTATAAAGGCCTTGGAAAAATCAGGGGTTTTCTTATTTTTACATTATGCGATGAAACCTTTTCCATCGCTTCCAATGTTCAGCCACCACCGGGGATCAACCGAAAATACTTTTATCTGTCCCTCTCGATTCTTAACTATTTTTACTGGGTTTTCGGCACTTTTTTAGGCAGTGTGGCGGGGAATTTTATCACCTTTAATACCGAAGGATTGGATTTTGTATTGACCGCTCTTTTTGTGGTTCTTTTTCTGGAACAATGGAAAAAGCCGGAAAATCGTATTTCTGCGCTCATCGGTATCGGCGGCACTGCTTTGGCGCTTATTATTTTCGGTGCCGATCAACTTGTCATCCCGGCTATGGTTTTAATTTTACTCATTTTAGTCGCAGGGAGGAAAACCCATGTCCTTAACCAATAGTCAAATCTTTTTAACCATCCTTGCGGTTGCTGCCGGTGCCATCGTTACCCGTTTTTTGCCGTTTATCCTCTTTCCCGAAAATAAAAATACACCCGACATCATTCTGTATTTAGGGCGTGTTTTACCACCGGCAATGATGGGTTTACTGGTGGTTTATTGTTTGAGAAATACCGTATTGATTAAAACGCCCCATGGTTTTCCTGAACTCATCTCCATTGCTGTTATTATCCTTTTACATCATCTGAAGGACAATGTTTTGCTCAGTATCGCTGGTGGCACTGCTGTGTATATGCTCTTGATTCAATTTGTTTTTTAGTGGAACAACGGTTCATTTTATGTGCTAATCCTTCTGAATTTTTAAATAAAATTTGACAGTACCCCACTCTTTTGTGTATCATGATACGTATAAACTGATCCTTACTCACTCCGCTTTTTTAAAACAATGAGCAGGTTCAGACTGGAGAATCATGCTAACTTTTATTTTAAATCCCGACCATCGGTTACCCCTTTATCAACAGCTTTATGCCTTTGTCCGACAGGAAATCGAAAATCGAAACCTCAGTCCCGGACAAAAATTAACCTCAAAACGACAATTAGCGGCACACCTAAAGGTTAGTCTCAATACGGTTGCTACCGCCTATGAACAATTAGTCGCTGAAGGTTATATTGTAGCACGTCCTAAAAGTGGTTATTACGTTGCTGAACTGGATGATGTCTTACCCGAAAAAGTAATCCCTCCCACAGAACACAGTAGTGCTTTGAAAACTGAACCCCTTGAGGCCTATCGGTTTGATTTCAAAACCAATACCGTTGATGCTACCTTTTTTCCGTTTCCCACTTGGGCTAAAATTTCCCGGGAAATTCTAAATCATGGCAATCGTAACCTCTTACGTGCTGTTGATCCAAGGGGTTATTATCCCCTTAGACTGGCCATTGCCGACTATGTTCACCAGTACCGTGGTGTTAACTGCACCCCCGATCAAATCATCATCGGCGCTGGTTCTGAATATCTTTTGGGGTTGGCGGTACAGCTTCTAGGTCGGCAAAGTCACTATGCGGTAGAAAATCCCAGTTATGATAAAGTGTACAAAGTCATCCGTAGTAATGGTGCCCATGTGCATCTGATGAACCTCGATCAAGATGGTGTTTCTTTAGAAGCACTGACGGCTTCCGGTGCGGATATTCTTCATTTAACGCCATCTCATCATTTTCCCTTAGGGATTGTCATGCCCGTCAAACGGCGGATGGCGCTCCTTAAATGGGCCAAAGCATCACCGGATCGTTATATTTTGGAGGATGATTATGATAGTGAATTCCGGTTCAGTGGCCGTCCTATCCCTGCACTTCAAGGACTGGATACCCATGATAAAGTGATTTACTTCAATACTTTTACACGCAGTCTGGCCCCTTCTATGCGTATTTCGTATATGATTCTGCCGGAAAAACTCCTTCACAAATACTGTGCTGATTTTTCTTTTTATTCGTCCACCGTTCCCCGTTTTGAGCAACACACACTTCATCAATTTATTGCGGAAGGCCATTTTGAGCGTCATCTGACACGTATGCGCAAAATCTATAAAATCCGTCGCAATAAAATGCTTGCCTGTATTCGACAAATGTCAATGGCCGACGCCATTACGATTTCCGGTGAGAATGCCGGCCTGCATTTGCTTCTCACCGTTTACGGCTGCACCGAATCCGAGCTTATTGCCCGTGCCAAAAATGAGGGAATTCGCATCTATGGTCTGTCCGAATATTGTATTGACCGTGCGGATAATCTCCCTGATAATGTTGTGATTCTGGGTTATGCCAGTTTTAACGAGGACGAAATTGAAACCGCTATCGGGCTTTTAGAAAAAGCTTGGTCCTCGATAA
Organism: Eubacterium sp.; assembly: GCA_036642535.1. Lineage (GTDB taxonomy): Bacteria > Bacillota > Clostridia > Eubacteriales > Eubacteriaceae > Eubacterium. Next base: position 90,262 of record JAVXTS010000002.1, read on the forward strand.
AACCCTTTAGAAAAGGAGACTATGATGGATAAACCTCAAATTTTACGTTATCGCATTATTTTTTCAGGACGTGTTCAGGGCGTCGGTTTCCGCTACTTTGCGCAAAAACTAGCGGTTGAATTTTCTCTTGTGGGCTTTGTCAAAAACCGTTTAGACGAAAACGTTGAGATGGAAATTGAAGGCACTGCCAAACACGTTAATGCTTTTATAAAAGCAATTCGACACGGTAACCCTTTTATCCGGGTGGATGACTATTCAATGAAGGCTATTCCCTTAGGCTATGATACACGCTTTCAAATAAAATACTAATGCGTTCATCCTTTTTTAGATGTTTTTTCAACCGAAGCTTCTGTGGATCCACTAAAAAAAGAACCTTTCTGATCGAGGTTCCTTTTTTATTATTCTGAATAAAAATAATATTGATTTTTTCCATTTTGTTTTGAAATATATAAGGCCCAATCCGCTTTGCGAATCAATGTATCGTAATTGGTGCCGTCTTTCGGATACATTGAAATACCAACACTGCATGAGAGCGAAAGATTTTTGAGCATTTCGTCATGAAAGGTATCAAAAATTCTACAAACCTGAGTTGCATAATGTTTAATTTCAATTTTATCCGAAAGATTTGGTAGAAATAACAGAAATTCGTCCCCCCCGATACGACCGGCGATACCGGAACGGTCCGCTATCTCTTTAAGTGCGGTGGCTAAATATTGTAAAACGGTATCCCCCGTCAAATGTCCAAGGGTATCGTTGACGATCTTAAACTGATCAACATCGATGAACATCATGGCTGCAGAATTTCTGCATTGCCGTTCTAGCATATAAGAAACGAGTTCTTGTGTGGCTTTTTTATTGTAAATTTGTGTGAGTGGATCGAGTTGTGCCTCTTTCAGTGCCTTAGAAAGCGTTTCACTCCGGGCTTGTTCATCTTTGAACGCTTCGGTAATATCCATACGTGTGAGAAGGATAAGTTTCGCTGCTTTATCATAATATTGGAACTGTACCTGGGTTCGTCTATAACCGCCATTTTTTTTAATGCCGTTACTTTGAAAAGAATACTTGTCATTTTTCTCGAGCATTTCAAGGACGTGTGGAATTTGCATATTGCTGGTGACACGTTTAAAATCCTCGGGAAGAACATACTTTTTATTATATAAAAGAACCTCTTTTGTATAATCATCGCCACCTATTGGTGGCAGAACGGTGTTTGTATTTTTACCACTAAACATGCGATAGGTATTATGCTTGGCATCAAGAAGAATGAGATAATCGAGACTTTCATAAACAAAAAGGTTCACAATGCTTTTCAACATGCGATCATTATTGATATTTCGGGTCGTAACAAGCAGCGTTTTTTCTGTCATAGAAATAATAGAGGCTTGAACTTCAACCCAATCATACGTGTTGTCTTCATTAACACAACGAATTTCAATCGAAAGACTTTCAGATTCTTGGGTTAAAAGCTTTTTTAATCGATCCTGGGTAAGCGCAGTCAGTATATGGCGATCTTCGGGATAAACACGACGACGAATATAACGTTTGATGGCTTTTGACCAAGATACCGTACAACCCACAAATTCTAAATCACGTTCCGATTTTAAAATGGTGGTCTTTCCGGTGTGTAAATCAACTTTACAGATACTAATATAATTTTTAGAAAGTTCTTCTGCTAGCAAAGCATCTATACTTTCGATCGTGGTATATTTTCTCTTATCTTTTAAAATTGATTTCATTTGTACGATCCACCCTTTTTTCAGAAGATTTAATTCTTTAAATTCAACTATCTCTTGAAAGTCTATCATAAATTCATCAATTATACAATCTAAATTTACCCTCGCTTTCAAAAGAAATGAAATTTAAGACGGGAAATCCGCTTCGCATCACCTGATTGAAAAAGCGGAAAAATTGTGCATAATCGGTAAATCGCAGGTTTAGAGTGGGTTTACAAAAGCGTTATTGTTTATTGCGTTTGATCCATTTTTCGATCTCAATCCAGAAAACCGCAACAAATGCAATCAACACTGTGCTGCCTAATTGTATCATATTCAGTGCTTCCATTTTTAGAAAGGTGCTCAACGGCGTGTATAGCAAAACTAATACCGCCACAACGGTGATCAAATCCACCGCCCACATCACCTTATCATGGCTAAGTTGCCGCATTGAATAAAGAACTGATTCTGTCCTTGAGCTGATCACCTGAACGAGGAAAAGATTTGAAAACATAATCATCACAATCCCCATGGTTCTTGCCAGTGCCGCATCACCGGTTGCAGATAACATTGCAATATAAGTGCCAAAAGATGCCACGAAAATCAGCAATCCTTGTAAAACACTACGCCCCACCATGGAACCCGTCAACATTTTTTCCTTGGGATCTCTTGGTGGACGCTCCATAATATCTTTTTCCGCAGGCTGACGTTCTAATACAATTGAGCAGGTTGGATCAATGACTAATTCCAACAATACAACATGTAGTGGTAACAATAGAAGATTCTCTGGATTAATCCCCAGAAGTGGTGCCAGAAGTGACGCCATTGCAATGGGGATATGAATGGTGAAAACATACCCCGTTGCCTTTCTGATATTATCGTAAATGCGACGTCCATCTCGAATGGTTTCCACAATGGTGGAGAAATTATCATCCATAAGAATGAGATCCGCTGCTTCACGTGAAACCTCAGAGCCTCTTTTTCCCATGGCAATACCAATATCTGCTTTTTTAAGCGCTGGCGCATCATTGACACCATCCCCGGTCATCGCAACCACCTCACCATTGGCCTTAAATGCCGCTACAATACGCATTTTATGTTCTGGTATCACTCGTGAAAAAATACTGACTGTTTTGACTCTTTCTTGCAGTTCCGCATCGGATAAGGTGTTTAGCTCATCGCCGGTGATCACACATTCACTGTGGGGGATCCCAATTTGCTTCGCAATACTACTCGCTGTAAGACCATTATCGCCGGTGATCATCACCACACGCACCCCCGCTTTGGTACACGCTGCAATATCGTCTTTAACCGAAGCTCTCGGCGGATCTGCCAAACCAATTAAGCCAATGAACGTAAGCCTACATTCCTCTAGTGTTTTTGGGATTTCCGCTTCACTTTGAAGATGGTTTTCCGCAACGGCAATCACGCGCAATCCTTCTTTTGATAATGCCGTGATTTTATCCGTTATCCTTTGTTTTTCAGTTTCGCTAAGATGACAAAGTGTCATGACTCGTTCCGGTGATCCTTTGGAGGCTACCACAATTTCATCGTCATGTTCCCAAACATGCCCCATCATTTTAGTTTCATTGGTGAAGGGATATTCGGTAATTAAACGCCCTGCAAACAGATGTGATTTTGGAATTCCTGAATTTTCACTATAGATGAGCATGGCTTTTTCCATGGGATCATAAGCTTCTGTTTCACAGGCTAATCCCATATTTTCAACCAGATGGGGAATATCGCCGTCAAGTGCCCACGCATCGCAAACGGTCATCTGATTCATGGTGACGGTACCGGTTTTGTCAACACAAAGTACCGAAACTGCGCCTAAGGTTTCTACTGAAGGTAACTTTCTGACCAGTGATTCTTTCTTAGCCAGACGCCAAGCGCCCATCGAGAGAAAGACTGTCAAAATGACCGGAAATTCTTCGGGAATCATCGCCATCGCCAGGGTAATCCCCGATAAAATACTTTGGATTAAACGATTATGAAGGGGCATTTCCCCAATATTAAACCACGTAATAATGCCAACTAAAGCAAATAAAACGGCGGCAATCCCTGCGCATAATTTAACCAAACCACCGGTTTGTTTCTGGAGGGGTGTTGGTTCTTCAACCACTCCTGACACATGGGTTCCAATTTTACCGTATTCAGTATTTGCTCCAATACATTTGACCAACACATAGCCACTCCCCTGAATGACCAACGTTCCGGCATAACAATAATCGGTACGCCAGTAATCTTTTGTAGATTCTGCATCGGATTCTGCATCGATAGAAGCGACTTTAAAAACGCCCTCGGCTTCGCCGGTCAGTGATGATTCATCCACTCGTAAATCACTGGCTTTCAATACTTCACCGTCTGCGGGAATCTTCACCCCTTCTTCAATGAGCATTACATCTCCGGGGACCAGATTCACACTGGCGATGGTTTTTTGTACACCATCACGGATCACTTTAACATGAGGGGCGGATAAATCTTTGAGCGCACTCAATGTTTTATCCGTTTTCCACTCCTGAATCACATCAATACTGATGATCCCCATCACAAAAATTAACATAATCGCACCGTCACGGGGTTCACCTAAAATAAAATAAATAACGGCTGCTACCAGTAATAATAAAAACATGGGCTCAGCAATAATATGAACCACCTTCATTAAAAAATTTTCCTTTTTTTCCGGTGTTAGCTCATTTTTGCCAAATTTTTTCTGCTGCTCCTCGGCTTCTGCCGTTGTTAATCCCTGATCCTTTGTCATAAAACGTTCCTCCTTTTGCTTAATCGCATTTAAAAAGCCGCTCTACGTCTGTTAACAGTATTCCCATTGTTACCTGTAAGTTTCCATATATAAAAAATACACCTACGGAACATACTTCTGTCCCGCAGATGTATCAAATGATCTTCTGCTGCCAATTGGCCCGGCTACCTAAATCTTGAAAATTTATCGCCTGATCAGATTGTACTGTGGTTAATATCCAGTGCAAAGAGACTTGACTTAGTATAATGCATTTAGAACCTATTTGTCAAGATTTTTATTTTTCTTAAATAAAAAAAACCCGAATTCCGGATGAATAAATCATCAGAATTCGGGTTTTTTACATTTTTAATTATTTGCTGAATATGGTAATAATGCAATGTTACGTGCACGTTTTACGGCTTCGGTTACTTTACGCTGATGTTTTGCGCAAGTGCCTGTTGCTCGTCTTGGTAAAATCTTACCACGTTCGGAAATGTATTTTTTCAATGTAACGACATCTTTATAATCGACTTCCGCAACTTTTCTTTCGCAGAATTCACATACTTTTCTTCTTCTTTTGAACGGTTTTGGCATTGTTTTTTCCTCCTATTTAGAATGGTACTTCGTCATCTTCGGCCATCAAATGAAAATCATCATCAAATTCTAAAGGCATATTATTTGTAGTTTGAGGGGCTTGTTTAGCCGGAGCAGAATTGCTCTGACTGTTGCCGCTGAAGTTATTATTATAACCACCACCGCCGACATTGCCACCATCATTTTTACTCCCAATGAAATCAAATTCTTCCAGAACGACTTCCGTCACATAACGTTTGGAGCCATCCTGAGCATCGTAGGAACGTGCCTGTAATCTTCCGTTTAGCGCAATTTGTCTGCCTTTACCAAGATATTGACAAATCACTTCTGCTTGTCTTCCCCAGGCAACAACATTGAAAAAATCGGCGGTTGGTTGTCCATCTTGTTTAAACCGTCTATCAACGGCGATGGAAAACGATGCTACCGATTTGCCGGTATTGGTCGTTTTAAGTTCAGGATCTTTTGCTAATCTTCCTACTAACATTACTTTATTCACGGTTCAACCTCTATTTTTCCTTTTTGATAATAATATTTCTGATGAAGCCATCAGTGATCTTATACAGATGGTCTAAAGCGTCTAATACTGAGTTTTCAGCTTTAAACTGAATCAATACATAGTAACCTTCGGTATACTTTTTCTCAATTACGTAAGCTAATTTTCGTTTACCCCATTCATCAACGGATTCAATTTCACCCGCAGCTTCAATGGTAGACTTAACTTTTGCAACCAAAGTATCGATCGTTTCTTTTTCTAATTCGGGTTGTAAAACAAATACTGTTTCGTAAGCTCTCATTTCCAATTCACCTCCTTGTGGTCTATGGCGCATCATTTATCCGATGCGCAAGGATACAGTTTATAATTATATCTCAGATTTCTTTGAAACGCAAGCCTTTTTTGCTAAATCTAAAAAACT
>JAVXTS010000003.1:0-91947 GCA_036642535.1 Eubacterium sp.
AACAGCTTAAAACGTGGCAGTATCGAAGGCATTAAAGTGGATACCACCACAAACATAGCGGTGCCTCACGTGGTTAAAGGGGCAACAATCGAACTCTTTAACAGCGATAATAAATCTGTTGGGGTAACAACCACCGATGGCGTAGGACATTATAGCTTTAAAGATATTCCATTTGGAACGTATAGCATTAAAGAAACAAAAGCACCGGCAGGTTACGTGCTTAACAGTACACCGGTCACCGTGAGTATCACAGAAAACGGGCAGACCGTTACGGCAGATGCGATTGATAACACGATGCTTAAGGGGAACCTGAGCATTAAGAAAGTGGATCAAGAAGATGGAAATGTCTTAGCCGGCGCAGCCTTCAGTCTCGAAGGCACAAATAGCTACGGGGACAGGATTCAGTCTAACCAGACAACGGGTGAAAGCGGATTTGCAAACTTTGAAAATCTACCGCTTGGGACGTATACGCTAAAAGAAACAGGCGCACCGACCAATTATCAACCGTTAGGAACAACATGGACCGTGAATGTCACCGAAAAAGATAACACAGCAGTTGTTATCGTCACCGGTGATCTAAAAACGGAAGATGGACATTACATTATTGAAAATGACAGAAATAAAGGCAGTATTATCTTTACAAAAATTGGTATGAGAGCAAATACCGAGGAATCGGTTCTGGCGGGTGCAACCTTCGGTCTTTACAAAGATCTGGAATGCACAAAACCGGTGACGGATGAAAGCGGTCATGCTCGAACGGCAATCAGTAACGATAAAGGTGAAGTGGTCTTTGACCAAATGTCCTTCGGAACTTATTATGTGAAGGAAATCGGACATGTGACCAATTATGATGTGAATACCTCCGTCTATAAAGCCGTTATCAATGGTGATGGAAGCTTTGGTACGTTAGAAGGGACAACGGATAACAAAGTCCTTAATAATCGTTCAATCGGCAGTGTCACATTGACAAAAACAGATCAGGATAACGGAGCAGTACTTGCCGGAGCAACCTTCACCATAACCGATGCCAATGGTACAGTGGTGATGACACAAGATTCAAACAGTGACGGTAAGGTACAGTTTGATCATTTATATTTGGGTGATCAATACACCATTACCGAAACAAAAGCACCGATCGGTTATCATTTATCGAGCGATGCAGCAGCAAACAGCAAAACATTTACACTCACAGAAGCCACACCGAATATCAATTTTGGTAGCTGGAAAAATGCCTCTAATGTAGGCAACATTACCTTTGGTAAAGTTGGCGAAATCAGTGAGGATGCAAGTTTAACAGCACCACTTGCCGGAGTCTTTTTTACACTTTATACTGATCCAGAATGTACGATGATCAGTAAGACAGCAGAAAGTGATGGAAACGGCAACGTTGTCTTTAGCGATAATCGTGTGGGTACCTATTACATCAAAGAAACAAAAGCACCGGCTAATTATAGGGCAGATGCGACAATTTACAAAGCCGTTATCGATAATGACGGCACATTCAAAGGCTTATACACATTATCAGATGAGGCAACAGAAATTAAAACGATCACTAATGCCGCAATCCGTGGCAGTGTCAGCTTGAAAAAAGCAGATACACTAACGGGTCAAGCACTGGCAGGTGTCACCTTCGGTATTTTCAAAGAAGACGCAGCCGAACCGTTTGCAACAGCAGTTACCGATGAAAACGGCATGCTAAGTTTTGGCAATTTACTCATGAATGTGAACTACACCGTTAAGGAAATGGCAACATTAAATAATTACGTCCTGTTAAATCGTGCAGAAACGTTCACAGTGACGGCGGATCATACCCAGAAAGATCTTGGAACATGGAACAATGATCCCACAGCGTTTAGTGTCAAAAAGACCGATATTAACGGCGCACCACTGGAAAATGCGGTTTTCGGACTGTATGACGGAGAAGTAGAAATAGCCAGAGCGACGAGTAATGATACTGGAGATGTCACGTTTACCCACCTTGAAAAAGGAAAAACATATACGGTTAAAGAGCTAGAAGCACCGGAAGATTATTTTGTTAATCCAACCGTTTTCAAATTGACCATAGATCAAGAGGGTATCGGCACACTGACGGATAATGATCAAACGATCACCGAAGTAATCAATGAAGATAAGGGTAGTATTACCCTGAATAAGACAGCAGAAGAAACACAAAAAGCACTATCAGGCGCTGTCTTCGAACTTAAAGATGCTAATGGCAAGGTTGTCGAAAAGACCACCGATGAAAACGGACAGATCATCTTTACCGATCTGCCAATGGGCACCTATACCATAAGAGAAATTAGCGCACCGAACGGCTATGCATGTTCGGAAGATATTACGACAATTACCTTGATAAAGGGAAGTGCGCAAAAACCAAGTATTTCAAGAACCAATAGACTATCCGGTTTTAGCTTTAACAAAACCGTTAAGTACATGGAATCTTGTTCGGCAACACCAGATAAAGCAACAGCATTGTCTGACGCAATATTTGGACTTTATTCCGATAAAAATACGACACATAAAATTGCAGAAGCAACCAGTGATTCTTTTGGACAAGTAAGCTTTACAGACCTTTCGGTCGGAACCTATTATGTGAAAGAATTAAGTGTCACAGGCGATAAGATCATCATGAACACAGAAACGTATTGCGCAACCATTGACGCTTACGGTCACTTTGATGGATTGAAAACCCTATCCGGGGATGTTTTAGCGGTGAACACCGTAGTTAACGATGTGGTCAGAGGAACGATCGAAATCAAGAAAGTCGATGAACAGCATCCAGAAGAAACCATACCAGATTCTACCTACGGTCTGTATCGTAAAGTAGGCCAAAATCTAAACCGGATGACCGGGCGTTCAGCACTTCAAGTAACACCGATCGCAGCAGAAGAACCGGGTGAAATTTTGGTAGCAACAGCAACGACTGATGCAAATGGCGTTCTGAAATTTGAAGGTATTCTCACAGGTGTGCAGTACACAATTCGTGAACTCACCGCTCCGGAAGGGAGTCAGGTTTCTGAGAAACCAATTGAAATCACCTTCAAGGAAGACAGCAAAGGCAATGTTGTTATCGAAAGTTTCGATGATGGCAAGGGAACCGCAGAAGTGGTTGATGGTAAAATTGTTTGGTATGAACCGCCAACCATGGCTAAGATTTACAAAAAAGATGTGAATGGCAACTTATTGGCAGGGGCTAAACTGCGCATTACAAATGCAGACGGTACGCCGGTAACCGGTTTAAATGACTGGGTATCAGCAGATACTGATGGTCAGCTGATTGAAAGTATTTTGGTTAGAGGAAAGACTTATATTTTAGTCGAACTTGAAGCACCAGCCGGGTATCAATTGGCAGCGCCGATCACCTTCACCATGAGTGACCGAAAAGTAGGACCGAATGAAAACTATATTCAAAGTTGGGATATGATTGATGAGGTTGTGGTTAAACCGGTCGATCCTGATCAACCGACTAACCCCGATCAACCGACTAACCCCGATCAACCCATAAACCCCACAAATCCAAGCAATCCGATGCAGCCGACGAATCCTAAGAATCCGATCAACACGAATAATATCATTAACGCATTAACAGGAATTTACGGCGAAGCCGATGGAAATGCCATAATGGTGATGTTTATCATCGTTGTGCTATTCACTTGTGGAGTCAGTATTTATCTTATGATTAGCCGGAAAAAACGGAACTAAAAAAAATGATTCAATAAAAAGGTTGAGGTAGCAGTAAAATGCCACCTCAACCTTTTTTTAATTTTTAATCCTTTTGGCAGAAACGCTTAAGGGTATACTGAAGCGTTTCTGCATAGAGAATCCATGATTTTTCAATTTTAGAAAATTTCATAATAACCGCTTTCGGTCATCTAAGCTTAGACTTAAGGTGTCGTTTTTTATTTGTGACGTTTCGTCAGTTCTTCAAACAAATCATCAAAGGTGACACCCTGATTGTTGAGCAGAACGGTGAGGTGATATAGGAGATCAGAGGCTTCGTAGGTGAGTTCTTCTTTGGAGTTATTTTTAGCGGCGATGATGGTTTCGGCGGATTCTTCACCTATTTTTTTACAAATTTTATCGACCCCTTCACGGAAAAGATAATTGGTATAAGAGCCTTCAACCGGATTGTCTTTACGATCCTGAACCTGATTGGCTAATATGTGGAGAATATCGACATTTCCGGTGAGTTTTTCGGTATTGGTGTATAGATTGCGGTAGAAGCAAGAAGTATTGCCTGTGTGGCAAGCTGGGCCTTTTGGAAGGACTTGAATCAGAAGGGTATCGGCATCGCAGTCGTAATCAATGGCAACGACTTCTTGAAAATGACCTGAGGTTTCTCCTTTTGTCCAGAGTTCTTTCCGGCTGCGGCTCCAAAAAGTAGCGTTACCGGTTTCCAAAGTTTTGGCAAGAGATTCTTCATTCATGTAGGCGACCATTAACACCTGACGGGTGTAATAATCTTGAAGTACTGCAGGGATAAGACCGTGATGATTGTATTTGAGTTTGATTTCAGTGTTCATAAGTTTGCTCCTTATTTAAATTTGGGTAATTATTTTCTGACGGGAATGTTTTGATCGGCTAAAAAAGTTTTTAGCGTAGGAATGGGTATTTCTTTGTAGTGAAAAACCGAGGCGGCTAAAGCGGCATCGGCACCGGCGTTTAAAACATCGGCAAAATGTTGCTTCTCACCGGCACCACCGGAAGCGATGATGGGGATGGTGAGTGTTTTTGACAGAAGGCGATTGAGTTCGAGATCATAACCTTTTTTAACACCGTCGGTGTCAATGGAATTGATGCAAATTTCGCCGGCACCCAGTGCCTGACCCTGTTTTGCCCATTCGATGGCATCAATACCGGTATTTTCCCGACCACCTTTGACATAAACGTCCCAGGAACCTTTAGTATTACGTTTGGCGTCGATGGACAGAACTACGCATTGGTTACCGAATTTAAGAGCCGCTTCACGGATGAGTTCGGGGTTTTTAACGGCGGAAGAATTAACGGATACTTTATCGGCACCGGCCATTAAGACCTTGCGAAAATCGTCGATTTTACTGATACCACCGCCAATCGTGAAAGGAATTCGGATGGCTTCGGCTACTTTTTCAACAATTGTGATAAAAATATCCCGTTCTTCATAAGTGGCGGTAATGTCATAAAAGACCAGCTCATCGGCACCTTGCTCAGAGTAATAACGCCCCAGAGAGACTGGATCGGCAACGTCTTTTATATTCTGAAATTTTTTACCTTTAACCACCCGGCCATGGTCAACATCAAGGCAGGGGATGATACGTTTGGTTAACATAATCAGGAGGCTCCTTTCGCCTTTTTCAGATAATCTGAAAGATTGATGGTACCTTCATAAAGGGCTTTTCCGGTAATGGCGCCGTACAGATTCATGGCTTTAAGACGGTCTAAATGGTCGGGTCCGGCCACGCCACCAGAGGCGATGATATCCATATTAAGGTTAGCGTTGAGTATTTCGAGCATATTAAAATTAGGACCGTTCATCATGCCATCTTTTGAGATATCGGTATAAACGAGGGTAGATAATCCTAGTTTTTCAAGGCTTCCGGCTAATTCCAGTGCTTCAAGGTTACTACTTTCAACCCAGCCTTCAGTACAAACAATACCGTCTTTGGCATCGATAGAAACACAGACTTTTTCATCATAAAGGCTCAGGAGTTTTTCGATAAAATTGAGATCTTTAACGGCTTGGGTACCGATGATAATACGCTGCACTCCGATATTGATATACATTTCAGCAATTTCTACTGTACGAATACCACCACCCAGTTCAACGGGAATGTTTAAGGTGTTAACAATTTCTTTAATGATCTCAAGGTTTTTGGGTTTACCTTCAAAAGCGCCGTCCAGATCCACAAGATGCAAGTATTCGGCACCGGTGGCTTCCCATTTTTTGGCAACTTCTAAAGGATTTTCAAAGTAGATGGTTTCGGCATCTTTAACACCTTGTTGCAGGCGGACACATTTACCGTTTTTAATATCAATAGCAGGGAATATAATCATTGTAGCATCTCCTTAAAATTTTTTAATAATCGGGTTCCGACCTTTGAACTTTTTTCAGGATGAAACTGCATGCCGATCACATTATCCAGACGGACAATTCCCGGGACTTTTACGCCGTAATCCGCATAGGCAACCACATCCTCCCAATTTTTGGGTTTGGCATAATAAGAATGAACAAAGTACACATAATCTTCCGAAGTGATCCCGTTTGTTAGGGGGTCTTCCAGATTAAGGGCTAAATTGTTCCAACCCATATGAGGCACTTTTAATCCGGGGGTATCAAACTTGATGATTTCACCGGGAATATAAGAAAGCCCCTGCCACTGACCATCTTCAAAACTTTTGTCAAATAAGACTTGCATCCCGAGGCAGATCCCCATGAGGATTTTACCGGATTTTACATTCTTGTTAAGACAATCGATGAGGTCGTAACGGTGAAGATGCGCCATAGCGTCACTGAAAGCACCGACGCCGGGCAGTATAATGGCGTCGGCATCGTCGACGATTTTTTTATCACGGGTAATGACGCCGTTAAGATCAACATCTTTTAAGGCGGTGGCGACATTTTTTAAATTGCCGACATCATAATCGATAATTGCAATCATAAAGTTACTCCTGTTCTATTCGATGATTCCCTTGGTACTGGGAATCCCTTTTGCAGTGGGATCAATGGAAACAGCCTCTTTGAGGGTGCGGCCAAAACATTTGAAAATACCTTCGACAATATGATGGTTGTTACGACCATAGAGCGAGGCGATATGGAGAGTCATTTTGCTGTTGTTAGCAAAAGCAATAAAGAATTCTTCTAACATTTCAGTTTCAAAATCACCAATATATTCCCGGGTCAGAGGCACATCATAAACCAGCATCGGGCGGCCACTAATGTCAATACAAATGCGGCAGAGGGATTCATCCATGGGGGTAAACTGAAAGGCATAGCGATTGATGCCGGATTTATCGCCGAGGGTTTCTGTAAAAGCTTTACCCAGAAGAATACCAATATCTTCGAGGACATGATGATTGTCGGCATTATCGCCTTTGGCGTCAAGGCTTAAATCAAATCCACCATGTTTGGTAAAGAGCGTCATCATGTGATCGAAAAAACCAATACCGGTTTGAATGTGACAGTATCCGTTGCCATCCAGATTAAGGGACAGTTCGATGCTTGTTTCGAGAGTCTGACGGGTTAGAGTGATCTTACGTTCCATTTTACAACACTTCCTTTAGAATTGCCAGTACACGTTTGTTTTCTTTGGGTGTTCCGATGGAAAGACGGATACCGGCAGGGGCATCGGAGTGTCCGGCAAAGTATTTAACCAAAATCGCATTCTTTTTTAGTGCTTTATAAAGGGCTTCACTTTTTTTTGTTTCAAAATAGATAAAATTGGCGGCGGTAGGGTACAGCTTATCAAGTTGAAAATCTTGAAGGGCATGGTACATTTTGCGCCGTTCAGTGTTGAGTACTTCTAAATGAGTTAACAATTCATCCCGATGATTCAGTGCGATAACAGCGGCCATTTGTGTGATGGTATTGAGATTATAAGGTGATTTAACTTTGTAGAGGGCATCGATCAGCTTTTTATTGCCAAGGCAATAGCCACATCGGATTCCGGCAAGACCAAAAGCTTTTGACAAGGTACGCAGCACCAGTAAATTGGGATATGTATCGATAAGATCAGCATAGGTACTACCTTTGAATTCCATATAGGCTTCATCTAAAATAACCAGTGCATTCGTTTCCTCAAGAATTTGGATGACATCGTATCTGGGGAAAAGATAACCAGTAGGATTATTGGGGTTACAGAGATAAATCAGTTTGGCATCATATTCTTTGGCATCGGCAATGATACTGTCAACATTAGGAATATGCCCTTCTTTATCAGGGATTCCGATAAAATCGGCATCGGCGATGGCTGTCCAAATTTGGTACATCGCAAAAGAAGGGGTGTGGGTGACAATGGATTCAGCAGGGTTAACAAAGGCCTGATTGATCAGGGCAATGAGTTCATCCGAGCCGGAACCGCAGATAATTTGTTCTTCTTTGGCACCGGTATAATCGGCTAGTGCTTTGAGCAGTTCCGGAAAACAGGCTTCGGGATAACGGTTGAGCGGGGTTTTCATAATCTGATCGCAGAGTTCTTTTTTGAGATTAGCCGGGAAATCCCAAGGGTTTTCGTTGGCATTGAGAATGATATCGTAATGGGGCGCTTCGACTTTATAAGCGTCCAGATTTTTCACACAGTTTCTTATAAAAGATTTCATGATTACTCTCCTTTTTCAAATCGGCGTTCGACTGATTTTGCGTGGGCATCCAGACCTTCGGAACGGGCAAAAGCAGCAATTTTAGGATAAACGCTTTTAAGGGCTTCTTCAGAATAAGAAAGGATACTGGATTTTTTAATAAAATCATAAACCCCTAAAGGCGATGAGAACTTAGCCGTTCCTGATGTGGGCAGGGTATGGTTTGGCCCGGCAAAATAATCCCCCAGCGGTTCGGGGGTATAGGCACCAAAAAAGATGGCACCGGCATTGCGAACTTTCTCAAGGTATTTCATGGGTTCAGGGAGAAGTATCTCCATATGTTCCGGGGCGATGGCATTTGATAATTCAAAGGCCTGATCCAGTGTATCGGTGATAAAAACAAAGCCGTACTGATCGACTGATTTTTTCGCAATCTCTTTTCGAGAAAGATCAGCATCAATCTGGCGGTATACTTCATCCACCACTTTTTTTCCGAAAGCAGCATCGGTGGTGACTAAAATAGGCATGGCCATTTCATCATGTTCGGCCTGTGAAAGAAGATCGGCAGCGGCAAAGACAGGGTTCGCATTGCCGTCGGAAAGAATGAGTACTTCACTCGGACCGGCGATCATATCAATGGCGACTTTGCCGAAAACTTCTTTTTTTGCGGTGGCGACATAAATGTTTCCGGGGCCTACAATTTTATTGACTGGGCGGATACTTTCGGTACCGTAAGCCAGTGCGGCAATGGCCTGTGCGCCACCTACTTTATAAATTTCATGGACGCCGGCTATTTTTGCAGCAGCTAGAATATGTGGATTGATAGTGCCGTCTTTACTCGGCGGGGTGACCATAACCAGAGAATCAACACCCGCCACAATGGCAGGGATGCTGTCCATCAGAACCGTCGAAGGGTAGGCGGCTTTTCCACCGGGAACATAAAGCCCCACCCGTTCAATGGCGGTGATGTGTTGCCCTAAAGTGATACCAGGTTCGGGATGATACATCCAAGTGGTTTCGCATTGTTTTTCGTGAAAACGCCTTATATTGCCAGCAGCTTCTTCGATAATGGCAACCATTTCGGAACCGATTGTTTCAAAGGCAGCTTGTATTTCGGTATCGGTGACACGGAGCGCATCAAGTGTACAACCATCAAATTTTTCAGTGTAGGTATAGAGGGCTTTATCGCCTGAACTTTGAACGGTATCAATAATAGAGAGAACCTGTTGACGGATTTTTAGATTTTCGCCTTCATCTCGTTTTAAGAGTTTATCAAGTTGATTGATACTTTCAGTATAGGTATATGTTTTCATTTAGAATGCCTTTCTTAGGAGACTGTGAATTAGAGCAGTCTGCTTTCAAATTTTTCGATAATTGGGTCGATGGCGGTTCCCTTTGTTTTTAAACTGACTTTATTGACAATGAGCCTTGAACTGATGTCACAAATTTCTTCTAAGACGATGAGGCCATTTTCTTTAAGGGTGCTGCCACTTTCAACAATATCGACAATACAGTCGGATAGACCGAGCAGTGGAGCGAGTTCAACTGAGCCGTTAATTTTAATGAGATCAACAGGTTGATCCTTGCTGTTGAAATAATTTTTGGCAATTGTGGGATATTTGGTGCCGACCACCAGCTTTTTACCAAATTGAAGAGGGTTATCTTTATGACCCGCCACACACATTTTACATTGACCGATGTTTAGGTTAAGAAGTTCATACACATTGGCAGGATGTTCCATCAGGACATCACGGCCGACAATACCAATATCAGCGGCACCTTTTTCGACATAAGTGGGTACATCTGGTGATTTGACCAGAAAGAAAGCGATGGTATCGGTGGTATCTTTGAAGATGAGTTTTCGACTTTTTTCAGTATAATCTTCAAAAATATAACCGATGGATTTGAGAAGCTCAATGGCTTTTCGGGCAACACGACCTTTGGCTAAAGCAAAACGTATCTGCATTTTAAAGTACCTCCGATTTAAGCGTAGAATGGATAGGAAGAAGGGATTCGCCATCAATGACATAGTATTGTGCATTTTTGTAAAGAGCACTTTCCGATAATGAAGCAATAATTTCTTCCGCAGTGGTTTTAATGACAAATGTCTCGACCATTTGATCGTTATTTCGCATTTGTTTCGCAATGTTGTAGGTCTTTTCTTTATCTTTTTCGGGATAGACCAAAATGTTTTTTGTTTCATCATCAGATGGAAGCAAATTATTTTGCGCCATGTATTCGATCATTTTCAGAATATCAACCCCAAAACCACAAGCCGGACGTGAGATGCCAAATTTTTCGGATAAATGATTATATCTGCCGCCACTGAGCACCGGTTCCCCCCAGTTATTGATGTAGCCTTTAAAAATAATATCGGAGTAATAGTTCATTTGATTGGTAAAACCAAGGTCAAAACTGATATACTGTGAAAAACCGGTATTTTCAAGGTGAGCATAAATGGCTTTCAACTTGCAGACCACATCTTCCATGGCGGTATTGATACACAAAGCTTCCATTTTTGTAAAGACTTGCTCAGGTTCGCCGTAAAGTTTTGGAAATGTCAGAAGAATATCAACAATTTTTTTATCTAAGGATCGTTTGCTTAAAAATTGTTCGGTATCCCCAATATTTTTATTTTCAAGATATTGAAAAAGCTGAGCCTTTTCACTGTCGGACAAAGCGAGTTCATCCATTAGATGATTGATAAAACCAACGTGTCCTAAATCAATGTGAACATCTTCAATCCCATTTGAAAGTAACGATTCAATGGCCAGTGTAATAATTTCCCCATCGCATTCCGGATTGTTGTTTCCAAAATATTCGACCCCCATCTGGGTAAGTTCTTTTTTGATGATATCCGAGGTAGCAAAGTTTCGATAAATATTGGTTAAATAAGAAAACTTAATGATCTCGTTGGGGTTATGATGGTTCATTGCGGCCATGCGGGTGACGGGAAGGGTGGCATCAGGTTTTAAAGCCAGAACTTTCCCCTGATGGTTGACGAGTTTAAAAAGATCGTCACTGGGAATGGAATCCTCGGCGGCGTAAAAATCGTAGGATTCAAAAGTGGGGGTTGAAATCTGGTGATAACCGTGTAATTTAAACAGACGACTAAGATTGTTTTCTATTTTTTGTAAAGTATGATAATCTTGATATTGAATATCTTCAAAGCCATCAATGGTATAATTTTCAAGCATATATTTTTCCTCCGGTAATTTATTGCAGTAGTGCAATAAAGTATTGTAGTATTATCATAACATTTTTATTTTAAAAGGTCAATATTCTTAGCGTACTTTAATCTTTTTTAGTTAGAATATTATTAAGATATGCAGTATTTTATCATAAATTTACTTTCATTAGGTAGTTTTATATTGAAAAAAGACAAATAATAGTGCACAATAAAGAAGGCACTTGATGTAATTATGATGTATAAAAATAAATATAGAATCAAAGGAAGTGTTTATGATTACTTTTTTAGGGGTTAATTTTATCAATAATATAATGATGTGGATGATTATTATTGTGGCCGTTATAGCTATTTTTATTTTTTGTCATATTCGAAGATATGGTAATCTGAAAAAAAAATATGATTTAAATGTTTTACTTATACGTAAGATGTTGGATTTAACTTCTGATTGTATGATGTTGATTGATGAAAAAGGGTCAATCCTCCAAGTGAATAAAAAGATTGAAGAGTGTCATGAAAAATCAGCAGAAAAAATTGTCGGTAAAAATATTCAGCGATTTCATACCGATTTCGATTATGATAAGCAACGGAATGAAATGGAAAATTATTTTTGCTCAGGGAATGTTTATAAAGTGATGGTTAATTATTATAAATTGGATAAAACCATAGTTCCGTTTGATGTGGAAATTCATCAGTTTATTGTTGATAACGGGCAATGTTATTACGGTGTGATTGCAAAGAATATTAAAAAATATCAAGAAAATGAAACTTTCATTAAAAAACAACAGGAAAAATTGGCTGAAATTGAACATTTGGCAAAGCTAGGCTATTGGGAAGTGAATCACCGGACAAATGAAATCATGTGGTCAAAAGAACTGTATAATATTTTTGGGTATAAAGCAAATACCATTGAACCTAATTTAGATATGCTGTTTTCAATGGTGCACCCGGGAGATCAAGAGCGAGTGACAAAAGCATTTACTTCGGCACTCCAAAATCAAGAAAGTGTGGATATTCATCACCGGGTTGTGAATATTAACAATGAAACAATTGAGGTTATTGTCCGTATCCGTCATAATTTCTCATCGACAGATGAACATTTATCAACAATCGGGATTGTTCAGGATATTACGGAAGAAAAAGAATTACGGAATAATCTTGATTTTCAAACACGCTTTTCAAAAACGGTATTAGATAATTCGGATATCTTGGTGTTAACGATGGATGAAAATGATATTATTTTAGAAGTGAACCCTTTTATTGAAAAATTGAGTGGATTCTCAAAAGAGGTTTTGATAGGGCAGCCGGCCATTACTATTTTCGGGCAGTTGAACAGACGTTATCTGAATAAATTAAATCAAATGCCATACTATAACGGCCCCCTTGAAATGAAGGATAAAAAAGGACGAATACATTTTATTTTGTGGAATACAAGAGAACTGTCTTATCTGGATGGGCGGGTTCGAGTGAGCGTGGGGCTTGATGTTTCGGAAGGACATGAATACCGTCGAAAATTTGAGTATTTGGCGTATCACGAGCCTATTACGGGACTATCAAGTAGGCTTAAACTGAGGCAGGTTCTTGAACGTTATTTTCAGAAAAATTCAGGAAAACCAAATAAATATATGGCACTCCTTTTTATTTCATTGACTTCATATAATGAAGTTAATGATCTTTATGGTTACGCCATGGGCGACAAATTGGTGAAGGAAGCTAGCGAACGGTTGAATAGATCGATTGGACATTATGGGCTTTTGGCGCGGCATAGTGATGATTTGTTAGTGCTCTTTTTGCCTAATCGTAAGACATGCGAAGAAATTGAACCGATTTGTCTTGAAATTATAAGAACTTTAAATATTCCCTGTGAAATCGGTGGATTAGGTATTGTTATGGGAGGGCAGGTTGGTATCGCCAGATATCCGAAGGATGCGGAAAATAAAGAAGACTTATTGCGTTTTGCCGATGCTTCAATGAATTTTGCCAGAAAAAATTCAAAGATGGATTATTATTTTTTTGATGAAAAATTACGGGATAAAATTCAAAATAACATTACTTTGTACCAACAACGGGTACATTGAAATTAGCAGGGATAGGCTCCCTTTTACTAGAAGGAGAAAAAACTATGGCATATAAATGTGTAGTCTTTGATTTTGATGGCACACTTGCCGACACAGAAGAAAAGGCATTTAATATATATAATCAAATGGCAAAAAAATATAAATACAGAACGGTAACTAAAGAAGAATTACAACATATAAAAAATTTACATATTAAAGAAATTATGGAAATTGTCGATATTCCTTTTTATCGTTTACCAAGAATGCTTAGTGAAGGTCAAAAGCGGATGCATGAAGAAATGGATTCTATCTGTGCTTTTAATCCTGAAATTAAATCATTTGTTGATGAGTTATGTCAAATAACAACCCATCGGGGAATACTAACATCAAATGTGGAAAAAACAGTTAATTCTTTTTTAACGAATTATAAAATTGAAGAAGAATTTGATTTTATTTTATGCTCAGCTCTTTTATCAAAACAACGGAAAATAAAAAAAGTTCTTAAGAAATATAATCTTAAACAGGAGGAGTTGCTTTACGTTGGTGATGAGACTCGTGATATTGAATCTTGCCATAAAGCAGGTGTTGATGTGGCAGCTGTAAGATGGGGATATAATACCCCCCTTGCGTTAGAACGTTGTAAACCAACTTATATGGTCGATTCGATTTGGGATATTATAACAATCGTTAAAGATAAAGCGGAATGAACAGTGCATTAAAATATTTGTTTGAAGTTTTTAGAACGCATCATAAACAGCTTTATATTGTCGGTGGTGCGGTGAGAGATGGTCTCATCGGCGAAAATCCAGACGATTTTGATCTGACAACCAATGCCTTACCCATAGAAATGGAGTGTTGGTTTGATCATGTGGTAACAATAGGCAAACGGTTTGGGACCGTAGGCGTTGCTTTAGAAGATAAAATCTATGAGATCACAACGTTTAGAAGAGAAGCAGATTATAGCGACGGAAGACATCCGGAAAAAATTATTTTCACAGACGATGTTCGGGAAGATGTGGCACGGCGTGATTTTACAATCAATGGTTTACTCATGGATGAACGGGGTTGCATTTTAGATTATGTTGGTGGACTGAGGGATATAAAAGCCGGATTAATTCGCTGTATTGGTAATCCTGATTGGCGTTTTGAAGAAGATAAACTCAGAAAATGGCGTTGTGTACGTTTGGCAACGGAAAAGAAGATGGAAATCGAAAAGGTTACGAGAAATGCGCTTGAAGCGGACACCTCCATCAATGGGGTGAGTATGGAACGGATATGGTCGGAACTTACCCGTATTATACGATCAAAAAAAGTAACATGGGGAGGGTATCTTCTTGTAAAAACAGGACTTTACAGTGAACTGCTACGGAAAATTATACCAGATTACGGTGAAAGAAATGAAGAACATTTAGTAGAAAATTTTGAAATTATGGCTTATCTTCCTCAAAATTTAGCCCTTCGATTAGCGGCTTTGATTTTGTTTATGCATGAGGAAGAACGTCGCTGTTTTTTAGAAACACTTCATTGTCCCAATAAAGAAGCAGCGATGGCAATGAAATACTGTCGTTATTTTAGATTGAACACAAAAGATATTCTTCAGTTTAAAGTTGCGTTGGCCGATTTTGGTCCGGCACAGGCAGAAGATTTATGGGATTTTCAACAAGGTTTATCGGAATGGGAAAATAATAAAAAACATTTAATTGAAATTGAAGAGAATCGGCGTGTTTTTCATAGAATTATGAAAAACAAGGAACCATTGATGCTTGCAGATCTTTCAGTAAATGGTGAAGATATAGAAAACTTAGGGTACAAGGATCGCAAAATCGGTGTGATTCTAAAACAATTATTGGAAAGAGTTTATGTGTATCCCGAGGATAATACAAAAGATAAGCTGCTTGCTTATCTGGAAAGAGATAAGAATGGAAAAACTGACATCCCCAAGAGTGATTGAGGGGATTTTAAAAAAATATAATTTACATTTTAATAAACGTTACGGGCAAAATTTTTTAATTGATGAGAATGTTGTTCGTAAAATTGTTGAAACAGGCGGAATCACTAAGGATGATATGGTTCTTGAAGTGGGACCGGGCATTGGAACGATGACGCAGATTCTTGCGGAAGCGGCTAAAAAAGTGTATGCAGTAGAAATAGATAAAAAATTGATTCCTGTATTAGAAGAAACGATGAAGGAATATGATAATGTGTCAGTGGTCTGCGGGGATGTGCTAAAAACAAATATCTCGGAACTTTTAAAAGAGGATCTGTCAAAGATGCCATTAAAAATTGTGGCAAATTTACCCTATTATGTAACAACACCCATTATTATGGGTTTTTTAGAATCGGATCTTCCTATTGAACGCATGACTTTTATGATTCAAAAAGAGGTGGGTGAGCGGCTTTGTGCAAAACCGGGAACAAAGGCATATGGCTCACTAACCATTGCTGCCCAATTTTATGCGGATACGGCGGTCAGTTTTTATGTACCCTCCAGCGTATTTATGCCAAGACCTAAAGTGGATTCGATTGTGGTGACGTTTCAAAAATTAGCGGAACCGAGGATTACTTTAATCAATAAGGCTTTATTTTTTAAAGTGGTAAAGGCGTCTTTCTTAAATCGTAGAAAAACATTGATTAATGGATTGATGATGAATACAGAATATGAAAAAGAATTATTGCTCAATGTACTTGATGCCTGCGGTATTGCCCCGGGTATTCGAGGTGAAACCCTTAAAGGAGAAGATTTTGCGCGTATCGCCAATACACTTTGGGAATATACAGAAAATTTAAAGGATATATGAATAAAGAAATTATCTTTTGGGTATAACTTTGTTAGACTGAAAAGGGGGCGTTTGAGTTGGAGATGAAAATAGTTAAGCAACATCAATCGTTTTATATGGTGCTTATTTTAGGAGTGGCACTGATGTTTTGTCTTTTTGGATGTATCTTTTTTGGAAAAGCAGGAATATCAAAGGCTGTAATGGGAGATAGTGCCGGTAAAGTGAGCAATGTTACATTTTATCAGGAAGATGGCGTTTCCCGGCTAGAACGGCAGATGAAACAGGAAAATATAAAGGCGATGATTATAACAACGGATGCGGTTGCGGCTTGTTTGATCAACAATCGAATACAATAATAAAAATAAAAAACCGGAGAACGGATGGGGCAGTTCTCCGGTTTTTTAAATTACATCATGACGTTATCACCAAAGAAAGTGTTCATCATGTAAGACTCTGTAAATTTAGGATCGGTGGCTAGTTCAATATGAGTTGTAATATCCGGAAGTTGATTGCAGGCATCGGCTTCATCTTGGGATAGAAGATAGAGCTGTGCGCCGGTTCCGGCACCATTTCCGATTGAACGGACAGGAACGCCTTCAATTTCCGGAAGTAAGCCGATTTCTTGGGCGTTATGAACATCAATATAGTTTCCAAAAGCACCGGCAATGACGATTTCATCCAAATCGCTTCCTTTGATACCATAATTTTCGGTTAATAAACAGCAACCTGTGTAAATAGCAGCTTTAGCGAGCTGAACAGCACGGATATCTTTTTGAGTAATGAAAATATCTTTACCATCAGGATTATCGGCGGCAGTTACAATAATGAAGTATCGTTGGCCGGATTCGGTGGTGCCAAAACGTTCTTTCATTGGATGGGCATCCAGATCGTGCCCTTTTATAAAATTGCCACGTTTTACAATCAGTCCTTCACGGAAAAGAAGTGCAATGGCATCTACTATACCGGATCCGCAGAAACCTTTTGGGGCTGTTTTTCCAATAACTTTACACGTAATTTTTCCATTTTCGCAGTTGACCTTTTCAATAGCACCGGTTGTACCGCGCATTCCCATAGTGATCCCTGCGCCTTCTAGAGCCGGACCACAAGCGGTTGACGCAACATAATATTTTTTAAAATTACCAACTGCGATTTCACCGTTGGTCCCTAAATCAATCATTAACCGAAGCTTTTTATCGCGTGGAAGTCCCATGAGGACAGCAGTGGTATCAGCACCGACAAAGCCACCCAGCAAAGGCATAAAAGTAATGATCCCATTTGGATTGACTGGTAATGAAAATGAACCTGCTTTTAATGAAACAGCATCTTTTGAATGACCAATAAAAGGTGCAAGACCAAGGTTTTTAGGGTTGAGTTCTAAAAAGAGATGCTGCATGGTACTGTTACCACAATAAACGGTTGAGTAGATAGCATTTTTTTCAATGGCGGAACGTTTACAGAGCTCGTTTATAATTTCGGTAATGGTATCTAAAATATAAAGATGAATTTCATGAAGATTTTCTGGGGAATTTCCGGCAAAATCAATCCGGCTGATGACATCTCCACCAAATGAAATTTGTTTATTTAATACAGAATACTGATTGAGCAGGCAACCGTCATTAAGATTGTAAAGGTAGCCGACAACAGAAGTTGTACCAATATCAAAAGCAATACCATAAATGGGTTGAATATCATTAGAGGGAACAAAATCAATGATTTCGTCGTTGGCAACAATGACATTTAAATAAGTAATATCTTTTAGAAAATAGGCATTTGAAAATTGTTTTAAAACGGTATAATCTGACATTCTTATGTTTTGTGGGATTAATTTTCGTAGAACATCTAAATTATAAGTACACATAGGTGTTACCAAATCATCGTAACGAAGGGGATAACACTTGACGGTTGGATTAAAGGGTAAATCTTCATTATCGGTTGTTTCTAAAATTTGACTGGCTGCACGTTCTCTTGAAATATAAATTTCCATATTTTCGGAAACAGGATACTGACAGGCAAGAACTTCAGATAGTAAACCATTTTCTTTAATGGTTACAAGACATTTTTTACAAGTGCCATTACCACCACATACAAGATTAAGAGGTAAATTTACTGCGGCACACGCATCAGAAACAAGGCAGTCCGATGCGATTTCAATCTGATCATCTAACAGTGGGAATAATATGTGCATTATGAATCTCCTTCTTTTTTCAATTGTATATATAAGATGGAATATTTAGAATTTCATCTTTATTAAACATTTTCATTATACGCTCTACCTGGTAATTTTACAATAGAAAACCTCAATTTTAAACGAAAAGAGTAAAATTTTAAACAAATGATGAAAAAATATTGACAACGGTTTCTAAACGTGGTAATCTATCTGTAAAGTATATCTGTATATACAGGTACGACTTGTATATGCATTATTGCGTTGGCGAGTATAAATCGCCGATAAAGGAGGATTTATAATGATTATTATTGGAGAAAAACTGAATGGTGCTATTCCAGTGGTTAAAAAAGCCATTGAAGCAAAAGATGAAGGATTTATTCGTGACAGAGCAATTGCTCAAGCCGATGCGGGTGCAACGTTTATTGATGTATGTGCAGGTACAGCGCCGGAAATCGAATTAGAATCTTTAAAATGGATGATGGACATTGTTCAAGAAGCAGTTGAAACACCATTGTGTATTGATAGCCCTGATCCGGAAATTTTAAAAGCAGTATTTCCACTTTGTAAAAAACCGGGTCTTGTTAACTCGGCTTCAGGTGAAGGTAACAAATTAGAAATTCTTTTACCTTTATTTAAAGATGCTGATCCTACATGGGAATTAGTAGCAATGACTTGTGATAATAATGGTATTCCAAATGATGTAGCAACTAAAGTTGCATTGACTAAAATGATGGTTGAAGAAGCTAAGAAGTTTGGTTTAACACCGAATAGAATTCACATTGACCCTTGTGTTATGGCATTGTCAACTGAAAATAACGCTTTCTTAAATTTCAAAGCAGAAATTGAAGGAATTAGAGAAGTTTATCCTGACATTCATATTACATCAGGCTTAAGTAATATTTCTTTCGGTTTACCGGCAAGAAAATTAATGAACCAAAACTTTATGACTTTATCCATGTTCGTAGGAATGGATTCAGCTGTTATGGATCCAACAAGCCGCGACATGATGGGTGCGATTTCTTCTACTAACGCTTTATTAGGCAACGATAAACATTGCAGAAAATATAGTAAAGCCTATAGACAAGGTAAAATTGGACCTATTCAAGCTAAATAGTAATAAATACACGATAAATGATTAAAAATTAGTATTTCCTAAACAAAAAGAGATAAAGTTGTAAATTTTGATATTTATGACTGAATCTCTTTTTATTTTCTATTGTTATTTTTTTATCAAAGGGTTGTTTGATATTTAACAATCAAAAGAAACTTTCATCCTTAAAAATGCAAATAAATAATTGACATCGGTTTTAGCATATGCTAGTATAGGTGTTATCAAGTAAGCGTTGTATCGCTAAAAAGGGTACAATAAAAACCTGACAAAAACCTATAGGTATTTTTTTACAACAAGATGTATATACAACGTTCTACAGTTATATAGGTGTATATATATGTTTATACTTGTAGTACAGGAATATACAAGTGTAAACGATAAACACGCCATAAATGCACAAAATTTATCTTACTTAATATTTGATTTTATTCGTAAAATGCATTAGAATATGAAGTAGGAAATGTTAAAAATTTATCAAAGTATTGGAGGATACAAAAATGGATTTTAAATCGGACATTGAAATTGCACAGGAAGCTAAACCGGAAGATATTAGAGTAATTGCTAAAAAATTAGGTTTATCGGAAGATGACTTGGATTTATATGGTAAATATAAAGCAAAAGTTGATTACAATTTATTGAAACGTGAAACAGGTAAAAAAGCACATCTAATCTTGACCACAGCCATTAATCCTACTCCAGCCGGTGAAGGGAAAACAACGACTACAATTGGTGTAGCCGATGCTTTAACGAAACTTGGTAAAAACACTTTAGTTGCTTTGAGAGAACCATCATTAGGACCTGTTTTTGGTGTTAAGGGCGGGGCTGCCGGTGGTGGCTATGCACAAGTTGTTCCAATGGAAGATATTAATTTACATTTCACAGGTGATTTCCATGCGATTGGAGCAGCTAATAATTTACTTGCTGCAATGCTTGACAATCATATTCAACAAGGAAACGAATTAAGAATTGATCCTAAAAAGATCACTTGGAGACGTTGTCTTGATATGAATGATCGTCAATTACGTAATATTGTCGATGGCCTTGGTAAAAAAGGTGACGGCGCTGTAAGAGAAGATGGTTTTGATATTACCGTTGCTTCTGAAATTATGGCAGCCTTCTGTTTAGCAAGTGATATTATTGACCTAAAAGAAAGAATGGGTCGTATCATTGTTGGCTATTCTTATGATGATAAACCGGTAACAGCGGCTCAGTTAAAAGCAAACGGCGCAATGGCAGCACTTTTAAAAGATGCTTTAAAACCTAACTTGGTACAGACACTAGAAGGAACACCTTCTTTCGTACATGGTGGACCATTTGCTAACATTGCACATGGTTGTAACTCTGTAATCGCTACAAAGATGGCAATGCATTTTGCGGCAGATTATGTTGTAACAGAAGCCGGATTTGGTGCTGACCTTGGTGCTGAAAAATTCTTGGATATTAAATGTCGTATGGCAAACTTGAAACCGGATGCTGTTATCATCGTTGCAACAGTTAGAGCGCTTAAATATAATGGTGGCGTTGCAAAAGAAGATTTAAATAATGAAAATTTAGAAGCTCTAGAAGCTGGCCTTCCAAATTTACTTAAACATGTTGAAAACATCACACAGGTTTATAAATTACCTGCAGTTGTTGCAATCAACCGTTTCCCACTTGATACAGAAGCTGAACTCAAATTAGTAGAAGATAAATGTAGAGCACTTGGTGTTAATGTTGCACTTTCCGAAGTTTGGGCAAAAGGTGGCGACGGCGGTATCGAAGTAGCTAAAGAAGTCATCAGACTTGTTGAAGCTGGAGAAAATAAATTCCAGTTCTCTTATGAAGATGATATGACCATTAAAGAAAAAATTAATGCGATTGCTACAAAGATTTATGGAGCTGACGGCGTTGATTATACACCGGAAGCTGAAACCGAAATTGCTAAATTAACAAAATTAGGTTTTGATAAAGTGCCAATTTGTATGGCAAAAACACAGTATTCACTAACCGATGACGCTACAAAATTAGGTCGTCCAACAGGTTTTAGAATTACGGTTCGTCAGGCAGCAGTTTCAGCAGGTGCAGGCTTTATCGTATGCTTGACCGGTGAAATTATGAAAATGCCGGGTCTGCCAAAGGCACCCGCAGCTGAACGTATTGATGTTGATGAAAACGGCGTAATTGCAGGCTTGTTCTAAAAATGAAATAAATAAAATTGAATTAAAAGATGCGACTGAACAAAGTCAGTCCGGGGGAGGGGTTCGACTCCTCCCTTTTTCGCTCTAATATGATGCACTTCAATCACTTTAGTAGCTATGATAGTATCGAAAGGAAACTTTTATGGGAATTGCAGACAAAAAATGTACAGAATTTGTAGAAGTACTTTACAGTAAAAGTGCTGTACCGGGCGGTGGCGGTGCTGCAGCTTTGGTTGGTGCAATCGGAACTGCACTGGCAGGAATGGTTGGAAATTTGACAACCGGCAAAAAAAAATATGCTGAATATGAAGAAGATATTCAAAGAACTTTGGGTGAAGCACAGATTTTGCAAGATCAGCTCATGGCAATGATTGACCAAGATGCTGAAAATTTTGCGCCTCTGGCAAAAGCTTACAGTCTTCCGACCGAAACAGAAGAACAGAAAGCACATAAGTCAGAAGTAATGGAAGAATGCACAAAAGTGGCTTGTGGTGTACCTATTGAGATTGTTCGTGTGTGTTATAAGAGTATTAAGATTCACGAAGAATTGGTTCATAAAGGGTCTGCGTTAGCTATTTCCGATGTTGGTGTTGGCGTACAGTGCTTGCGTGCAGCAATGGTTAGCGGTTGGCTAAATGTTCTGATTAACATTAAAACCATGAAAGACAGAGATTATGTAGCTTCTATTGAAGCTGAATTGAAACCGATGTTGGAAGAGGGCATTCGGATTTGTGATTCAGTTTATGCGGATGTAGAAAAGCAATTGTCTTAGAATTTAAAAAATAAAAATTAATTTAGGAGAGTGTTATGACAGCAAAATTATTAAGCGGTAAAGAAGTAAGTGAATCAATGTTAGCAAAAGTTTTGGAAGATGCCAAAGGATTGATTGCGGATGGTATTCATCCTAAATTGGCTATTATGCGCGTTGGTGCAGATCCGGGATCCATTTCATATGAAAAAAGTATTGTTTCTAGAATGGCGAAATCAAGTATTGAAGTTGAATCTGTAGAATTTCCACTTGAAGTAACACAGGCAGATTTTGTTGCGAAATTACAAACAATCAATGATGATAAAAATATCAATGCTGTACTTATTTTTAAACCGCTTCCTGAACAATTGGATGAAGAAGAAATTAAGTACATCTTAAGTCCTGATAAAGATCCGGACGCATTAAATCCTACAAATTTAGGAAAATTAATGATTGCTGATGAAAAAGGATTCTTCCCATGTACAGCTGAAGGCGTTATGGAATTATTGAAACATTATGAAATTGATGTTAAAGGTAAAGATGTTGTTATTATTAATAACTCAAACGTACTTGGAAAACCACTTGCTATTATGTTAACCAATGAATTTGCGACGGTTACGATGTGTCATGTCTTTACGAAAGATACCCCGGCGTATACACAGAAAGCAGATATTGTTGTCACAGCAGCCGGTATTTACGGTTTGGTTACACCGGATATGTTAAATGAAAATTGTATCTTGATTGATGTTGCAATGGCACAGATGAAAGATAAAAACAAAGAATTTGTCTTAAACGAAGAAGGCAAAAAAATCAGAACAGGCGATGCTCACGTTGATTGTTTAGAAAAAGTTGGTATGATTACATCCGCAACTCCGGGTTGTGGTGGTGGAACAGGACCAATTACAACGGCGTTACTAGCACAACATGTTATCAAAGCTTGTAAACAACAAAATAATTTATAGGAAATTTGATGAAACAAAAGGCAAATTGCTTTTTGTATGAATTTATAATATACGGAGGATAAAAAATGATTATTTCTCAAAAGAAATCTTTTGAAGATGTATTAGACTATTTGAAAGATGCTAAAAAAGTGGTTCTTACCGGTTGTGCTGAATGTGCAACGGTTTGTAAAACCGGCGGTGAAGAAGAACTTGTGGCCATGAAAGCAGCACTTGAAGCGGAAGGCAAAGAAGTACTTGCAACAAAAGTTTTAACAACATCCTGTAATGTTCTTTTAAATAAAAAAGAACTCAAAGAAATCAAATCAGAAATAGCAGATGCGGATGCTGTATTATGTATGGCATGTGGCGATGGCGTTCAAACCGTTGCTAAAGGTGTTAAAAAAGAAACTTATCCTGCAAATGATACAATGTTTGTCGGCGAAACAGTTCGTAATGGTATTTTTGAAGAAATGTGTAAAACATGTGGTGACTGTGTACTAGGAAGAACAGCAGCAATCTGTCCAATTACCCGTTGTGGAAAATCATTATTAAATGGCGCATGTGGTGGATCAAGAGATGGAAAATGTGAAGTTAATTCGGATAACGACTGTGCATGGATTGAAATTTATAAACGCCTTAAAGACCAAGGTAAAGAATCACTTTTAGAAACAATCGAACCGTTACGTGGATATAAAAAAGTGGCCTACCCAAGAACCATTAATTTAAGAGATGCAGAAAAGGATGGTGAATAAAAATGAGTAGTTTATTACAACAGACTTTAGAAGCCGGTAAATTTGCGATTACTGCGGAAATGGCACCGCCAAAAGGCATTGATTTTAGTCATATTTTGGAAATTGCTGAATTATTAAAAGGCCGTACACAGGGCGTTAACGTTACTGATTTCCAGTCAGCAGCTGTTAGAGCAACTTCTCTTGCAATGTGTATTGAACTTGAAAGAATTGGTCTTGAACCGATTCTGCAAATGACAGGTCGTGACCGTAACCGTATTGCTATCCAAGGTGAAATGCTCTCAGCAGCACATTTTGGAATTAAAAATATGTTAGCATTAACCGGCGATCATACAACAACCGGCGATAATCCTGAAGCAAAACCTGTTTTTGAAATGGATTCTGTTTCTATCCTCCAAACGGCAGAAGTATTAATCAGTGGTCAAGATTTAGCAGGAAATGAAATACAAGGTCCTTCTCCTGAATTTTATTTGGGTGCTTGTGTTACCCCTGTTTTTGATCCGGTTGAAGTTCAACTTATTAAAATGCGTAATAAAATTAAAGCAGGCGCTAAATTCTTCCAGACTCAAGGCGTATTTGATATTGAGGTTATGCGTGAATTCAAAAAACAGACCAAAGATATGGATTGCTATATCTTAGCTGGTATTATTCCACTTAAATCTGCAGGAATGGCAAAATTCATGAACCGTAGTGTACCGGGTATTTCAGTTCCGGATGTTTTAATCGAACGTTTAACGGCGGCAGAAAATAAAATTGCTGAAGGTATTAAGATTTCAGGCGAATTTATTGCTCAGTTAAAAGAAGAAGGTATTTGCGACGGCGCACATATTATGGCAATCGGTGCGGAAGAAAATGTTCCGAAAATCCTTGATGTTGCTGGTCTTTAGGAACGAGGCGAAAAAATGAAAATTACTGTCATTGGAGCCGGCCCCGGTGGTTATGAAGCAGCGATTATGGCTGCTAAATTGGGTGCTGAAGTTACGGTCATTGAAAAAAGTGAAGTTGGCGGAACCTGTTTAAATCGTGGCTGTATTCCGACAAAAGCATTTTTAGCATCTTCCGATGTGCTTGAAACGGTTGAAAACGCTAAAGAATTTGGCATTATGATTGACGGAAAAGTTACCGTTGATTATTCAGCAGTGTTGGCACGTAAAAATAAAGTAAAAGATAGTTTAGTCAAAGGAATTCATTTCCTTTTTGATGAAAATAAAGTACAGCTTATTAAGGGTACCGGTAAATTAATCAATAAAAATTCCGTTGAAGTGACAAAAGAAGACGGTACAACTGAAACGGTTGAAAGTGATAAAATCATTTTAGCAACAGGTTCGGTACCAGTAAGCCCGGGAATGTTTAAATATGACGGTAAAAAAGTCATTACGTCGGATGAAGTTCTTGATTTAACGGAAGCACCGGCGTCAATTATTATTGTTGGTGGTGGCGTTATCGGTTGTGAAATCGGTCAATTCTTAAGCCGCATGGGTTCTAAAGTGACGATTGTGGAAGCACTTGATCAAATTTTACCGAATGAAGACAGTGATGTTTCAAAACAATTACTGCGTCAATTCAAAAAAGATAAAATTAAAGTACATACCGGTGTTGGCGTAGCCGAAGTTGAAGTGAAGGACGATGGCGTTAAAGCTTCCTTAGCAAACGGAAAATCGGTAGAAGCTGAAATTATGCTAGTCGCTATTGGACGCCGTAGTTTTGCTGATAATCTTGGGGCTCAAGATGCGGGTGTAGTGGTCGATGAACGTGGTCGCATTACCGTTAATGATAAACTGGAAACTTCTGTTCCCGGAATTTATGCCATTGGCGATATTGTAGCAACGCCTCAACTTGCACACGTTGCGTCTAAAGAAGGTATTGCAGCGGTTGAAAATGCAATGGGTGCGGATAAACATGTGAGCTATAAAGCAGTACCACGTTGTGTTTACACGGAACCTGAAGTAGCGGGTGTTGGTCTGACTGAAAAAGATTGTGAAAAACAAGGCATTGCGTATAAACTCGGAACCTTCGATTTTAGAGGTCTTGGCAAAGCACAGGCTATTGGTAAAATTCAGGGCTTTGTAAAAATTATTGTAGATAAAGATGATGTGATTATTGGCTCTGCCATTGTTGGTCCTCATGCGACAGATTTATTAGCTGAGCTGAGTTTAGCTGTTCATACAGGTTTAACGGCGGAACAAGTCGGTGATGTCATTCATCCACATCCATCATTATCAGAAGCTTTGATGGAAGCACTCCATGATGTTCATGGAAAATCAGTTCATAAATAGGATGAATAAATGCAAAGCTAAGGATCTTTCATGCAACGTTATTTGCATGAAGTTTCTTGGCTTTTTATGTAAGCAAGCTAAAAATAATAATTTTAACTTGAAATTACGAATTGATCGTGATATATTAAAAATAAAAAAATGGATCTATAAAGGAGTAAGAAAATGAATGTACCACAAGAATTGAAATACGATAAAGAACAACATATTTGGGTTTTAATTGATGACAATACCGCAACAATCGGTATTACTGATTTTGCACAGGAAAAAATGGGCGATATTCTTTTTGTAGAATTAGCAGATGCAGATGATGAATTCGAACGTGGTGATGAATTTTCGGTTGTTGAATCAGGTAAAAAAGCATCACCTCTTGAAGCACCGTTTTCTTTTAAAGTATTAGAAGCAAATGAAGATTTAGATGATGAACCGGAAGCAATCAATGAAGATGCTTATGCAAACTGGATTCTTAAAGTTCAGATTACAGATGATGAAGGTATTGAAGATTTAATTGATGCAGCAGTTTATGAAGCAGCAATTGCAGAATAATTACAGAGTGATAGTTGAGTGATTATTGATGTCCATATCCACTGTGCATTGAGCGGAGTCGGAAAATTAAAAACGTCGTTAATGAAAGCCGATACACCGGAAAGACAAAAATGGTTTGAATCTTTGATAGCCCGTTACAAAAATGCAAATGTTTGTGCTTTGCGTGATGGTGGCGATCGGTATGGTTTAGGAACTGTTTTTAAACCTATTGCAGAAGATCATGGTGTTGTTTTTAGAACACCGATAAAAGCCT
Organism: Eubacterium sp.; assembly: GCA_036642535.1. GTDB lineage: Bacteria > Bacillota > Clostridia > Eubacteriales > Eubacteriaceae > Eubacterium. The sequence continues at coordinate 27,261 of JAVXTS010000003.1, forward strand.
TTTATAAAAAGAAATGTTATGGTGAATTTTTAGGTGTTGGCGTGACTGATCTTAAGTCTTGTCGAAAAGAAATGACGAATTTGCTAAAGAAAAAACCAGATTTTATTAAAATTATTCAATCAGGGATTATGAGTTTTGAACATTATGGTGAGTCCGGTGATTTGGAGTTTACAGACGAAGAATTACGGTATTTGATTGCGCATGCTCATGATGTAGGATTAAAAGCAATGATTCATGTAAACACACCAAAAGGGATTATGATGGCCATTGAAGCAGGTGCGGACAGTATTGAGCATGGTTACGGTATTGATGATGATTGTATTAAAGCACTGAGTGAAAGTCAAACGGTCTGGGTTCCAACCCTTGCGCCTTTTGCAAATATTGCGGATTGCGGTAAAAGTAATTTTTTGTATCGCTATCGTGATGTTTCGAAACGTTACTATGAAGACCATTCAATACAAGTTGAAAAGGCGTATCGTTTAGGGGTTTGTATTGCACTTGGAAGTGATTCCGGTGCATCGTTGGTTCTTCATGGGCAAGGATGTTATGATGAATTAAAATATTTAAAAAAATGTGGTTTAGCAGAAAAAGAGTTATTTGCTAATGGTTGCAGAGTAATGGATTTGGATCTAAATCAGCGATAACAATGTGATTTAAGAAAGCATACTTTCAAGGGATGCTTTCTTTTTTTCGGTTCTTTTTTAATTTGGAAAAATTTATAAAAAAAATTAAGAAAAAAGAATATTAGTGTATATATCTTTTCAAAAGAGACTAAATCGGGTACAATTAAGAATACGAGAAATTTTCATAAGTTAGACATAGAAGAGAAGGTGTCAGAATATGAGGTTGGAAATGAATGAATTAGTAAAAAATAGACCGGATAATTTTGTGGATATAGGGGAGTATATACCAACGATTGAGACAGATGTTAAATATTATTCGGGTGATAATTTTGTAGGAGAAAAAATTAATGGTTATAATGCACCGATTATTTTATTAACCCATCAAACAGCGGAAGCGTTGACGATTGCACAAAATAAAGTATTTGAAAAAGGCTACTGTCTTCGGATTTTTGACGGTTATCGCCCTCAATCGGCAGTAGAACATTTCATTGAATGGAAAAACAGACCGGAAACGGGTGTGACAAAAGAACGTCACTATCCAACGTACAGTAAAAAAGAAATTTTTGATAAAGGTTTTGTATCAACACGTTCTACACATACCAGGGGTAGCAGTGTCGATTTAACCATTGTCGATCTTCAGAACGGAGAAGTGCTAGATATGGGTGGTTTTTTTGATTTTTTTGAGGAAAGTTCTTATAGCAATTACAGTAACTTAAATCCGGAGCAAAGCAAAAATCGATTAATGCTTAAATATTTAATGATGTCTTGCGGTTTTGAACCGTTTATAAAGGAATGGTGGCATTTTACGTTGAATAATGAACCTTATCCCAACACTTATTTTGATTTTAAAATACAGAAGGTGTAAAAATGAATAGTGAAAAAAATGTAGAACTGGAAACCATGCCAATCGGCAAATTATTGTTTAAATTGGCATTACCGGCAATTGTAGCTCAAATGATTAATGCACTTTATAATATTGTTGATAGAATGTATATTGGGCATATTGAAGGAAGTGGAGCACTTGCGTTGACCGGTGTGGGGATTACCTTTCCCATCATTATGATTATTTCTGCTTTTGCGGCTTTGGTCGGCATGGGTGGATCACCCTTAGCGGCCATTCGTTTGGGCGAAAAGGATCGTAAAGGCGCAGAGGGTATTCTAGGAAATGCGACCATGATGATTTTAATTTTATCGGTGGTTTTAACGACTTTATTTTTGATTTTTCAACGTCCGTTGCTGATGGCTTTTGGTGCTAGTGAAAATACAGTGGAATATGCGATACAATATCTAACAATTTATCTTTGCGGTACAATTTTTGTTCAAATAACTTTGGGGCTTAATGCTTTTATCAATACTCAAGGTTTTGCGAAAATAGGAATGTACACGGTTTTGATTGGTGCGGTTTTAAATATTGTATTGGATCCTATCTTTATTTTTGTTTTTGGAATGGGTGTAAGAGGTGCTGCTTTAGCAACAATTATATCTCAAGCTGTTTCTGCTATATGGGTTTTTAATTTTCTGATGGGTAAAAAAACAACGATAAAAATCCGTAAACCTGAAATGCGTTTGAAAAAAGAATATGTATTTGGAATCATTTCTCTGGGAATATCACCATTTATTATGCAGTCGACGGAAAGTTTATTAAATATTACCCTTAATGCTTCGTTACAAAGTTACGGTGGTGATCTGGCAGTTGGAGCAATGACTATTATTGGCAGTATCAGTCAAATGGGTTTAATGCCATTGATGGGTTTAACACAGGGTGGACAGCCAATTATTTCTTATAATTACGGTGCGAAAAATTTTGATAGAGTACGAAAGGCATATAAATTAATGATTGTTTCCAGTTTTGCTTTATCAATGCTAATCTGGGGAATTGTTGAACTTTTTCCGTCAGCTGTTATTTCTATTTTTACAACGGATCCGGAATTGATGAATTTAACAACATGGGCCATTCGGATCTTTATGATGTGTGTTGGAATGATGGGATTGCAAACGGGTTGTCAGCAAACATTTCTTTCCCTTGGTCAGGCCAAAATTTCGGTATTTTTGGCGATGTTACGTAAATTAATACTTTTGATACCATTGATCCTTATTATTCCGAGGGTGACCGGGCTCGGAATTACAGGGGTGTTCTTAGCACAACCTATTGCGGATTTTTTTGCAGTGCTGACCACTGTTATTGTTTTTATGATTCAAATTAAAAAGATTATCCCAAAAGAGAATAATAAGGTAGTATAAAGGACAAAAATAAAAGAAAAGCAGATTAAGAAATGTATAAAAAAGTTGTTAAGATTGTCAAATACAGTGTGAACTGTGGTATAATACCTCACAACATTAAATTTAAAAAAGGAAAAGAAAAATGAAAAAAGGAAAAAAGACTTTAATAGGGATTATAGTAACAATTGTTGTTATACTTGGGTTTTTGCTGTCACTTAATCATTTTTATGTTGATTATCTCTGGTTCAGTGAAATGGGCTATATCGATATTTTTTTCAAAGAAATGGTGACAAAATTACAGATTGGTGCCCCTGTTTTTATTGTATTTCTGGTAGCTATCTTTATTTATCTTAAATTTTTATCAAAACTCTCAGAAAGTTATCTAGGAATTGTTAATGGGAAAAAGTCTAAGAAAGAACAGATGATTGTGATTATAATCGCAGTGATTGTATCTTTATTGTTGACGCTGTTTATTTCAAATAATCTTTGGAATGAAATTTTACAGTTTATTAACGGCACATCTTTTGGAACAACGGATCCGTTGTTTAACATTGATTTATCTTTTTACTTTTTCAAATTGCCATTATTAAAGAAACTATACAGTGTTGTGATGACCTGCTTCTTTGCGATTGTAATTCTTACTTTTTTATACACAGCATTTGTTTTGTATAGAGAAAAGGATTTTCGCATTCAAACAGCTGAAAATATAGATGATTTTAAAGAAGGCGCAAAAAGTATTTTTAGAACATTTTTAGAACTGGCTTCTAAACAAATTGGTGCTTTCCTGTCTGTTTTCTTTCTACTGATGACATTCGGTGCTTTTATGCAACGTTATGAAATGCTTTATGGTGGGACCGGAATGGTTTACGGTGCAGGTGCATCGGACATTACGATCGGGATGAACTTTATTTATATAAAAATTGTTTGTTATTTGATAGCGGCTATTGTATCGGTTTTTGCAGGCTTTAAAAAGAAATTTAAATTAATGGCAATTATGCCGATTTCAATCATCGCTGTGGTACTGGTGGGTGGTATTGTTCAGACTGCTTATGAATACCTGAGTGTCGTTCCTAATCAATATACAAAAGAAATGCCTTATATTGAAAAAAATATTACAAGCACACAGAAGGCCTACGGACTGGATAAGGTGGAAATAAAAGATTTTTCACCTACACAAGAAATTACGGCAACGGATATTAAAGAAAATAAGAGTACGATTGAAAATATTCCGATTAATGATCAGAAGCCAACAAAGGATATGTATAATTCCCTTCAGGGAATAAGAAATTATTACAAATTCTATGATGTTGATGTTGACCGGTATTTTATCGATGGAACTTATACACAAGTGTTTTTGGGAACTCGTGAAATGGATAATAGCGCATTACCCGAAGATGCAAAAACGTGGGTTAATCAGCATTCTAAATATACCCATGGTTTCGGTGTGGCAATGTCACCTGTTAATAAAACCAATTCGGTCGGGCAGCCTGAATTAATAGTGAAAGATATTCCGCCTCAAACGAGCACAAAATCGTTGGAAATAGTTCAACCAAGGGTTTATTTTGGCGAAGGGGAATATAAGTATGCCATTACAAACGGAAGTAATCCTGAATTTGATTATCCGGAAGGGGATAATAATAAAGAGATCTTTTATGATGGAACCGGCGGTATTCGCTTATCATGGTTCAATCGTATTGCCTTTGCTCTTTACTATGGATCACCGGAAATGATTTTAACCAGTGAATTGACAACGGACAGTAAAATCTTAATTAACCGCAACGTGATGGATCGTGTTTCAAAGATCGCTCCATTTTTAGAATATGATAATAAGCCTTATATGGCTCTTGCAGACGGAAAACAGTACTGGATTGTTGATGGGTTTACCACCAGTAGTAAGTACCCTTATTCACAGCCCTATGATGTAACAACCGGTAAAAACTATATTAAAAATCCGGTAAAAATTGTTGTGGATGCGTATAATGGTGATGTCACTTTTTATAAAGTAGACGATGAACCGATTTTAGAAACTTATAATAAAATTTTCCCGGGGCTTGTGAAAGATATTTCGGAAATGCCAAAAGGTTTGAAGGATCATATCCGTTATTCTAAAACGCTTTTTGACGTTCAATCGGATGTTTATAAAACGTATCATATGAGCAATCCTCAGGTTTTCTACAACCGTGAAGACCAATGGGAAACGGCAAAGCAATTTTTTGGACAATCTAAAGAAGAAGTGCCTATTGAGTCCTCTTACATTATTATGAAGCTTCCCGATCGTGATACGGAATTTATCTTAACAACGACCTTTACGCCGAGAAATAAAGACAATATGATTGCATGGATGGGCGGTGTTTCAGACGGTGATGAATATGGCAAGCTTTTGCTCTATCAATTTCCAAAACAACAACTGGTTTACGGACCGATGCAAATTGAACAACGAATTGATCAGAATACAGTCATTTCTCCGCAACTGACACTTTTAGGACAGCAGGGTTCAGCGGTGCTCCGGGGTAACCTGATGACGATTCCGATTGAAAATGCGATAATTTATGTGGAACCTATTTATATTCAGGCCAGTGCCGGCGCTAATAATTTGCCGGAAGTGAAAAAAGTTATTGTTTGCTATCAAAATGAAATTGTGATGGCTGATTCGCTTAACCAGGCTTTAGGAGAAATCTTTAATTATGATGCCGGCGCAGCACCAAAGGCATCGAATACTGCGGTAACAACAGCCGGAGGAACAGGTGCTGGTGCGGCGGATCTTTCCATTCGGGCTAATCAGATTTTCCAAGAAGCACAAAATGCTCAGAAATCAGGAGATTGGGCAGGGTATGGTAATAAATTGAACGAACTCCAAACAGTGCTTAATGAATTACAACAGATAACCGGTGCGGCAAAACCACAATAAACAAAATAAGAAGAACCCTTGGAAACAGATCCTTTTAGGTATCTGAGTTCCAGGGGTTCTTTTTATTGAAGGGGTGTAATATCAATCGATGCCTTAAATGAAACAACAGGGAGTGAACTATCAGAATAAGTATCGCAGTTTTCTTCAAGATAACGTAATTCGGTATGATCAGTGTTCGGAAGAGTGGCTTCGTAAACTTTATCTTCAGTGATCGCCCAAAACCATTTTACAGAAGCGATCGTTTTACTGCGCTTGTCATTACCGGCAAAAAAATTATTATGCAGTTTATTAATTGAGTTTTCCATATTTTCCAAATCACCGGCTAACGTAACAGGAAAAACATAATCTTCTTGTAAACATAAATATACGGTTGATTTTTGGATATTAGAGTAAAATTGACCATCATAAGCATAAACAATAGGAAGATTATCGGGATTAATTTCTTCAAGATTAACATCAAGATGGATGTCTTTTTTACTTTTGTTAGAAGCACTGACTGTAAAATTACCTTTGGCTCCGGGAATTGATGGTGTGCCAATGACTTGATCACGATAATCAAATAGATTGATGAAATCGGGTAAAAGTGGTGTGACAATTGGTAAAAATTTTGTATCTGAATCGGATGAAGAGTTTATATCAAAACAAAATGTTGCGATTTGTGAATTTAGTTGCCCATTGCCAAGTACTTTAAAGTGATTTAGAATAGAACTGACAAAAACAGTAGAAATAAGCGTTATTAAAAGCAGGATAACGGATACTTGTGCAATCCAATTTTTCTTTTTCGTTTTCATAGGCAATCTTCTTTACTCAAATTTTCATTTGGAAATATTTTCTGATTTGCTCCCCCTCTATAAGATGAGAATGCTTTTTTAAGGGGGAGTCATCAAATGTCATATCAGGAAGATGTTAAAAGCGTGTCATACTAACTTGAGTTTAAAAATTTACTGATATGCAAGTTACGGGATGAACTTGTTCGATTATTATCACGTTAAGGTTTAAACTCAAAACCTTAAGCGTTTTGGCAGAATAATATCGAAAACAGTTTGATGAAGATCAGAAAAGTCGTTTAATTGACTTTTGTATGAAACTTTATAAAAGTTTCATCCCCCCTTTTTACAAATAATAATAAGTCGCAGTTTTTTAACAAGAATACTGCGAAAACTTGTCTCTCACATGAGACAGTGAGAGTATTGTCGATACAGTTGGAGCTAGATGTTTTCTTTTTTATAACATATGAATGAGAGGATGTTATTCTAAAAAATATAGATGAAATCTATCTTTAGATGGTTAAAAAAGAAAATATAAAATCTGTATCGATATCTCAAAAGTTAAGTGATGATGTTATTGGTAGTCACCATCCTTGCACTTTTTTGATCGAAAAAAGATAGAGCAGATCAATCGGTGTGATTCTGCTTATTTAAAAATCCACTGTGAAAAACATTGTATAAAATAAAAAGTAGCAGTGGAATACCAATGAGCAACAATATTCCGTAAGACGTTTGAAGAAACTCAATTAAAAAGCCGACTGACGGTATACGGAAGACAAAGACACCTTCAATTTGTTCTGGTTTTACAAACATAGAGTCATTTAAATTATTGTGATCGCCTTTGGTGATGAAAACTCTTTCACCTTCAACCACGATGATGTCTACAATTCGGTGTAAAATAATAACATCATCTAATTGATAAGCAATAATATGTCCTTCTTGAAGGGTATCTAAATCAATATTATGGATAACAGCAAGGTCGTTGGTCATGATACGTGTTTCCATAGAATCTGATGAAACAATTAAAGGTTTGTAGCCTGCTATATCCGGAATACAGTTAGGATATAAATAAAAATTTGCAATCAATATTAAATTGGCTAATAAGATGGGAAATGTTAAGACAATCAATATAATTCCTAAAACGGTGCAAACCTTATAAGATTTGTTTTTTAGTTTTTTGGAATGTTGTTTTCCCATTATAAACCTCTGATACTTTAAAATTTTTAAAAAAAGAAAGGGAATAAAAAATAGAGCTTTTTCTTTAATTGATGCTATTTTATCATTGGTAATAATGTTATGGGGTTCATTTGTAGTAAAAAACATTTTTTTTGTTGTGAAAAGATAGAGACAGTGGTATAGTAGATGTAATAAACGCCATTAATAAATAAAATAGTATATTTCCGCTCAGATCAGTTATTTAGGGAGTTTTAGCATACTATTTTTTCATATAATAAGACTTAGAATAAATAAAAAGATCATAGTATTAAGGGTGAAAAAATGAAAATTTATAATGTGAATACCAAAAGAAAAAGATGCAATCAGTCATCAAAGATTTTAGCCGGAGGAGCGTTTCAATATGAAAGAATTAAAACTCAAAAAAGAATCTGAAAAGAAACAAGAAAGCCGACTATTGATGGAACAAATGGTAAGAGAAAAAAAGGAATTAAATTTAAAAAATCAATTGTTAGAACGACTTCTTGAACAGCAGATTGGGTATTACGAAAGAATTGAGCAAATGCATCAGGAGTTAAGAGTCTTTCGGCACGATATGAAAAATCATTATCTTTGTATTGATGCATTGCTGAGAGGAAAAAACTATGATAAGGCCAGTGAGTATTTAGAAAGTATGACCAATACATTTATCAATGAAACAGCGGATCAGAGTAATATGGTGACAACGGGAAATCCGATTTTTGATGTATTGATGACAGAAAAAATTAAACAGGCAATGGACAAAAATATTTTTGTCAGTAAAAAATTTCAGATTAAAGAAAAACTAAATGTTAGTAATGTAGACTGGTGTATCATTATTGGTAATTCTATGGATAATGCCATAGAAGCCTGTGAGTATTTAAAAGAATCTGAACGTTGGATCAATATTCAGATAGTGACTAAAGGAAATATTTTAAATTGTAGTATTACAAATGCAACAGATGGAAATTTGGTTAAAAATGAATCGTTTTATGAGACACGTAAACAAAATACCAATAATCATGGACTCGGATTAAAAAATATTGCATCTATTGTTGAAAAATATAAGGGTGTTTTAGAGGTTAATCATGAGAATAAGATTTTTTCATTAGTGTTTTTGTTGTGCGGTGTGTGAAAGGAAGATAAAAAATGATAAAAATTTATCTTTGCGATGACAATGAAATAATTTTGGAAAAATATGAAACATTGATAAAGCATATTGCGATTGATCATCAGCTTGATGTTAAGATTCTGACATTTATCAGTGGAGAGCAATTGCTTTTTCAGGTGGAAGAAAATATTGATGATCCCGATATTATTTATCTTGATATTTTAATGGGACGCCTTAATGGAATTGATACCGCAAAAAAATTACGGCAAAAAGGGTGTAAGGCTGAAATTATTTTTTTAACCTCCAGTGAAGAATATGTCTTTGAATCTTTTGATATTACGCCGTTTCATTATATTTTAAAAGAAGAAACAGATGAAGATAAATTTGCTGATATTCTTTTAAAAGCAGTTGCGGTGAAAGACAATAAAGAAAAGAATACATTTATTTTTAAAAGTGGACAGGCGTTGCAGAAGGTTTATTTGGAGGATATTTGTTATTTTGAAATTACAAATCGTATTGTAACACTGCATAAATTAGGAGGCGAAAAGATTGAATTCTATCAGGCGATGGATAAGCTTGAAGAGGAATTAAGTGCTAAAGGGTTTGTCCGTACACAGCGCTCTTTCATGGTTAATTTGAGGTATGTTGATCGTATTGAAAAAGATGCGGTTCATTTATCTGAAGGTGATATGGTTCCTGTAGGAGCTAAATATATACAAAATTTAAAAATTGCATTGTCGAAGTATCTTTTACAGCAGTTTTAGATTATAGGAAGGGGTTGCACGCAGTGTCTGTATTTTATGAACTACTTCTTATCGTGCTGTCCGTTTTAACAATATGGTGTATACAGGTTTTGACGATTCGATATTATTTTGCGAAAGTTTTTTATCATATTGATAAGCGACGTTTGGGAATATTTATTGTTTCATTTTTGGTGTCTGTTTTTTATGTTTATGCGACTATTCATGGATATTCAGTATTAGCCAGTATTATATTTTGGTGTATGATAGTGTTTGAACTTAATAAAAGCTGCACAATCAGGTTTCAAGCCTGTATTTTATCAGCCGGAATTGTGAGTTTTAATTTAATTATTATCCGAAATCTTGTATTGTCTGCCATGACCGTTATCTTCAAACAGAATTTTCAGACTATTTTATCCATGAGTTCTTTACATCAGGCCTTTATTGTGTTTTTGTGTAGCTTTTTTTCATTAATTTTATTTTTTATTGGACAGTATATCGATCCGGAAACACAATCAGAATCACGGCGAAAAAGTCCGGAAATATCGAGTGCAACGTTGTTTGGAATTACGCTTTTTAATGTTTATCTGCTGTTTTGTACTTTGATGGCAGAAATAGGACTGATTGTGCCGGAAGCTTTGCTTTTTTATGTTGGCAGTAATGTATGGTTGCTTATTATCGGTCTTGTTTTACTGGCTTATGAAAGTCAGAATTATCGAAATAGAAAATCAAAAATTGACTCTGAACATTTTAATGAACAATTGAAAAGACAAATTCAATATTATCAATCATACAAAGATTATACGGAGAGCTTACGTAATTTTAGATATGATTATAAACAGAAAATGACAACCGTAACACATTTAATGGCTGAAAATCGTATGGAAGAAGCACGAAAATTGATTTTAAGTATTAATGATGATATGAGTTCAAAAATAGATGTGCATCAAGAATATTCCAATGATGTTTTAATGGATGCATTACTTCAGGATGTGGCAAATCGCTGTAAAGACGAGCAAATTACGTTTAAAGCAAAACTGTATATCCCTAAGGGGGTAAATTTAGATGAAAAGGGATTTTGTCATGTGTTTACAATATTGTGCGAAACCGGGATTGAGAACAATTTAGAGATTAACGATAATCGGAAATTGAATATTAGCACTATGTTGAAGGGAAGTTGGCTAAACATTACAATGGTTTATCCAAAGGGAGAAGAGCGATCATTAGCAATTATAGGTCAAGAAATTCAAAATAGTGGTGGTTTTTTAAATGTGGAGATCGAAGATGAAATGCAGAATATTTTTATCCACTTACCTATTTTGAAAGAAAAATTTACTTAAAAATAGTAAAATGGAAGAATATTTTAAGCTTATCATTATTTTAGAACGAAAAAAAGCCTTTTTACGACATATGGGGTACAGTTTTTTAAAAATGTGGTATCATATAATCAATTCATGTGAATAAATTATTTTATGAGCATGAGCCGTTTACCTTTTATTTTTTAGAGTTGAAAATATTTTTTTTTGGACAAGGAAATATGTTTAACTCGCCTATAAACCAGTTGATAAAGAAGACCAAAATTATTATTTTGGTCTTCTTTATCGTGGAATAAAAATCAGTTTTGTTTAATGAATGAGTGTATCAAATTTTGTATTAAAGGTATTAACCCATATCTGACGTTGATCTTCAGTTAAAAGTGACGTACCGAGAAGATTTAAAGCACTTTCAAAAGCATCTACAAGAAGAGTGTTAATGCTATTATATTGTTTGATGATTTTGGGATCTTTATCGGCGCTGAGCTGCCAGGTGTTTTTCATATAATCAAAGATATGATTGGTGATATCGCGCATCATTTTTGCCATAACGGCAACTTGAGGATTAACATAATCCGTATTGGCTTCATAAGTTGATTGTTCAGAAATATTGAGGCGTCCTGCCGCAAGAAGATCGTGATATGAGCTGCTGCCGGCTAAAATAATTTGATGGTGATAAAGGACATTGACTGAAATTTCAAGTGTATCTAAAAGATGGTTGCGTTTTAAAAAATCTAAATTAATTTTAAGATCATCTAAAGTAGAATCGGGTTCAAACATAATGAATCCGACACTGGGTTCAATACCGGCAGCTCTGAGAACACGGAGCGCATTTTCATTATCTTCTACAGTAGTATATTTATTTAACCGTTTAAGGGATTCATTTTTACCACTTTCCAGACCGACTAAAATATTCTGAAGTCCTGCTTTTACTAAAGCTTCGGTGGTTTCGGGTTCAATATCGTTAGCTCTTGCTTCAATGCCAAAACGAATATGACGTTCACCGAGCATTTTTGCCAATTTTAGAACCCGTTCTTTTCCGGCTTTTCCGGGACCATAAAAGTTAGGATCTGTAAAATAAAAATAACGATAATCAGTTTGTGCAATAATCTGATCAATTTCGCTAATGATATTTTCAGGTGAACGTCCCCGCCATTTTGCACAGTTCATCGTTTCGGCTCCGTAATAAGGATTGATGTAACAAAAAGTACAGCCACCGTAGCAGCCACGACTACCAAAAATATTGACTTCGCCACCGGGATAAGAAGTCGCTTTACGTACGGGGAAAGGGATGCTGTCAAGATCACGTATGAGTTCTCCTTTTGAAGCAACAAAGCCATTATCGGTACGATAAGCAAGGCCTTTTAGTCCTTTATAAGCGGGTAGTATTTCCATCAGTTTACAAATAGTAATTTCATTTTCGCCCAGCATAGCGGTGTCAATTTCAGGGCAATGGTTTAAAATTTCTTCATAAGCAAAAGTGGGGTAATAGCCGTATACTGTTACATGCCGGATATTATATTTTTCTTTTACTTTCGCAATAAAATGATATAAGGTTTGATTATTTTCCCAATTGTAGACCAGGTGAATTCCCAGTACTTCCGGCTGATGGGCTGCAATTTTTAATTCGATTGCAGCATAGTCAAGGTTTTCCATATAGCCTTCAACAACGGCGACCTGAATTCCTTTTTCAAGTAGAACAGAAGCAAGATATCCGGTGTTCAGGCAAGAAGAAAGGGTGGTATTGGCAATGTCATTTTGACGGTTTTCGTCAAAAGAACGTGGGTGTTCAAGCAGTAAAATTTTTTTCATCAGTCACTCTCCATTTTTAAGTTAGAAATCCATTTCGTTCCACATAAAAATATTTTTTTTGTTATGATAAACTTCCAAATCGTAACGAACGGTACGGAATGGATCGGGATCATAATAGACAGGGTAAAGCAGATCGGTTTTGGGTGTAATTACTCCATTTTCAAGGGCTAGTTTTTCAACTTTTGTCCGTGGCATAATACGAATCAGGTTGAGTACAATGGTTCCGATTGTTTTGGATTGTCCATGGATATTGTAAATCTGATCAATCAGAGCTTTTCCCTCATCAATAGTTTTCCAAGTATCACCGGGAGTATTGACGAGAAAATGATATACGGCGGTGATACCAACAGTGGAGAGTACTTTGGCGGTATGAAGGATTTCATCGATCGTCAGATGTTTCTCCATGATGTCAAGGGCATTCTGGCTTAAACCATCGGGTGAGAGAGAGAAGCATTCACAGCCAGAATCGGCATAGAGTCTAGCATTTTTTTCGGTGAGGAGATTTTCTCTGAAAAAACCACTCCAATGGATATGAAGCTTACGTTTTAAAATTTCCTGACAGATTTCATCCAGATGGTTTACTGGAAAATTAACGATAGAATCGGTGAGATGAATGCGACTGACACCGTATTCTTTGTTCAAAAATTCAATTTCATCCACAACAGATTTAGGGTTTCGACAGCGCATGCCACAGCCTGAAAGTAAGGGGTAAGAACAATAGCCACAGTTATAACAGCAGCCACGTTTGGTTTCAACACCAATACTTTCCACATATTTATTGACTTCAAGATATTTTTTCGGATCTAAAAGATTTCGGTTGGGCATCGTGTAGTTGTTCATATCAAATTTACCGGTGGGAGGAATGACTTGAACCTGACCATTTTCACGGTAAACAAGCCCTGGTAATTTAGGAGGATTATCAATATTATCCAGAAGTGGCAGAATAATTTCTTCAGCTTCACCGGCAACACCCAGATCAATTTCTGGAAATTCGTTCATTAAGCGTTCCGGAAATAAAGAAAAAGCAGTACCGCCGGCGAGTAAGGTTACTTTAGGTAAATAACGGCGGATAAATGATAAAGTAATGGCAAAAGGAACGATCAACGAGGTGGTTCTGTTTCCCAATGGATCGACGTTACGCAAAGAAATACCGATAATATCGGGATTAAAGCTGAGCAACCGTTCTTTAAGATCGCCATAAGGATCGATGGCCATATTCATGTCAAAAATATCCAAGGTGTAGTGGTTGGATTTTTCGATACAGGAAGCCAAAGTGACAATACCGATGGGATAAACCCGTTCGATATCAATGCCCTCCATAGAAATAGCTTGAATTAATAAGATTTTTTTCATAAAATTCTCCAGTAGAGTTTAAAATAGGTCATTATTATTCTAAAAGCAGTAGCGCATAATATTTAATGACTTCATCACGTTCACTCAGGGTTTTAAGGGTTTCACCGGCATTTGCCACCGTGGCAAAAACATCGATTCCCGAACCTTCCATGGAAGGTCTTGAGTGTTTGTGATTTTGACAAGGTTCATTTAAATCGCAGTCGGGGCAGATGCTGCAAGGACCGGCCCAGAAAACGAAAGCTTTATAATAACCTGCTTTAAAGGCTAGGGTTTCTGCACGGAGTGCTTTTCTCTGAAATTCATTGGTAGGAGGTTCACTTTTCAATAAGAGTGCTTTTGTGTAAGTATTTAATAGAGATTGGGTTTCTTCGCAGTCCATTTCGCCGTTTACACTGCAATGTTTTTTATTCCATGAAGAGCAACCGAATTTACATTTATTTTTAGCGAAATCGGCGACGACAACATCTTTAGGATCGAAGTCGATCACTTGATCAAAGCCTATATTTTTGATGGGCTGTTTGATTTTCTGAACGGGATTAATGGTTAGATTATCGAGTGCAGAGGCCTGTTTTGAGGCGAAAATAACAGCGGTATCGGTTGAAAGAGGAATAAGAGCAGTGGTACATAGGTTGTTTTTCTTTAGTTCGCTATTTACCCAGCGTGAATCAAAAACTTTACCATTATAAGTATTGATGAACATATTGATATCGGAAAAAGCAGCTTTAATATCCCAATGATCAAGAAAAAAATCGTGAATGATGATAATACCGTCATCACTTAAATTTTGGGTGACGGTTTTAAAAATAGCGCTTATTTCTGTTTCTGAATAGGCATGAACAATATTTGAAAGGATGATAAGGTCATAAGAATGATCTAGCGCCCAATCCGGTTCTAAAATATTTTTATCATGGAAGGTAATGTGAGGTATAAAAGAATCAGTGGGTTTTGTCATTTGCTTTTGGGCGGTTTGATCGACTATTTTTTTGGTGTGAGGTAACACTTGACGAATATCAATCATCGTTGCGAAAGAATCCGGAAATGTTTGGATAAAACCAAGGGCAAAGGCACCACTACCGGCACCGACATCGAGAATTTGTGCATTTACTTTTAAACCGTGTCCAAAGAACGTGAGGATTTCGGGGATTTTTAATTTGATAATATTATCCATGGCGGTAATGTACTCTTCACGCCGTTCATTTAGCATTTTTTCACTGGTACCTTCGGGTAAAAAATGAACACGGCGTCCTGCGGAAAGTGCTTCATTCAGGGTTTTCCAATCGGAGGTGATTTCTTTACGCCAGAGGATAGAATTTCCTTGATATAGAGGCTTTCCAGGGATCAGATAGGTTGAAGATAAAGTGGTATTGTACCAGGAATCTTTAAAGCAATCTACCAAATCAAGGGTCTTTAGAAGATGCAGATAACGTCCAAGACTCGAAGCATCACAGTTTAAATTTTCGGAAAGATCCGAAAGGGTTTTGTCGCCGGTTTCTAAAAGTTCAAAAAGCCCCATTTCAAGGGCAGTAAAAAGTGTTTCAGAATACCAGTAGGCGGTGGATAAATCTTCAAGATATTGTCCACCGCAAGTGTTGGGATCCCATTTAAGAAAGGCCATTGGTTACTCCTGCATCTTTAAAGGTCAGCATGTCAGACATACAGCGGGCAGAACATTCTACCAGATGCATGGCAACGGCAGCACCGGTTCCTTCTCCAAGACGGAAATTTAAATTAAGCAGAGGTTTCAGACCCAGTGTTTGCCACATCATTTGATGGCCGGGTTCTTCGGATTGATGGGAGGCGATCATATAATCGAGACAGTTTGGACAAAGACCACGAGCAATAAGAGCACCGGCGGTAGAAATAAATCCATCCACTACAATTGGTGTTTTATGATAAGCTGCACCGAGGATAATTCCGGCGATTCCGGCGATATCGTAGCCTCCGATTTTTGAAAGGACATCGAGTGCGTCATTTGGATCGGGTTTATTGAGTTCGATGGATTCACGGATAATTTTTATTTTATGCAGAAGTCCGGCATTATCGATGCCGGTTCCGCGTCCTGTAACCGAGGTGATGGGATAGTTACCCATGACGGCTAAAATAGCAGCACTCGGGGTTGTGTTTCCAATGCCCAAATCACCGGTGCCTAGTAAATCGACACCTTCTTCGCAGATCATTTTTGAAGCAATGTTGATGCCGGCTTCTAAGGCGGCAACGGCTTGTGCTCTTGTCATTGCAGGACCTTTATGGAAGTTTTCACTGCCATGGGCTATTTTTGCATCGATTACAGCACCTTTAGCAACGAGATCGGGAAGATCTTCTTTAACACCCATATCGACTAAGCGAACTTCTGCTCCGGAAGCTTTGCCTAAAATATTGACACCTGCACCACCGGCAACAATATTAGAAACCATTTGCATTGTTACTTCTTGAGGAAAAGCAGAGACGCCCTCTTCGGCAATACCATGATCGGCGGCCATGGTCAGAATCATTTTTTTATCAACATTAGGTTTGATCGTACGTTTGATACCGGAGAGTTGTACGCCTAAAGCCAATACTTGACCTAAACTCCAGGGTGGAATGGCCAGTGATTCAATATGATCGCAAGCTTTTGCTTCCCAATCGGGATCTTTAGGTTCGATAGAATTAATAACTTCATTTAAGGTTAATTGAGACATTATGAACTCCTTTTAAAATAGTGTGAAAATTGGACGGATATGAAATCCGCCCGATCTTTTTATGCGATACCAAAAAATTCAGCGGCGACGTCTGCGGGACATTTGCTTTTTCCACAGGCAGCACAGTCGTGGGATTTAGGTTCGGTTGCTAATTTTTGTTTTAGTGTTTCAGGGTCGAGTGCATTTGCAATTTGAGCGTCTGTATCTCTGGCAACACGTGCTTTTGACATGGCTAAAGAACGATTCCAAGCATTGCCTCCACGTCTTAAAACATTGGCAGCATCAGCTGCAATACGTGTAGTACGGACACCCATACGGACATCGTCTTCGTTTGGAAGGCCAAGATGTTCTGCAGGGGTAAGATAGCATAAGAAATCGGCACCATGCATACCGGCAAAAGCACCGCCGATGGCACCTGTAATATTATCATAACCTGGGGCGACATCTGTTGCGAGGAAACCTAAAATATAGTAAGGAACACCGTAGCAAAGACGTTTTTGTAATTGCATCGTTGAAGCAATATGGTTCAGTGGCACGTGACCCGGTCCTTCAATCATAACCTGTACACCGGCTTCAAGAGCACGTTTTGTCAGCTCGCCGGCAACCATAAGACCTTGAATCTGAGCGGCATCCAAAGAATCGGCATTAGAACCGGGACGGATGGCATCGCCAATAGATAAAACGGTATCGGTGGCTTTTAAAATGTCAAGGAGACGGTCAAAGTGTTCATATAATGGATTTTCTTTTTGATTATGGAACATCCATGCAGTTAAGAAAGAACCACCACGACTAACGACATCGGTCACGCGTCCTGTCTTTTTAAGGGCGTTTAGTACTTGCCAATTTAGGGCAGAGTGAATGGCCATAAAGTCCATTCCTTCTTGGGCTTGTTTTTCAACAACGGTGAATAAGTCATCAGCGGTCATATCAACCATACGGCCACGTTTTTCAATGGCTTCAACACTGGCTTGATAAATGGGAACACATCCTGCGGCAATATTGGAAATAGCGAGGCTTTGTTTACGCATTGCATCAATATTGTCTCCGGTGGAGAGATCCATAAATGCATTAGCACCACATTCTTCCATCAGGATCAATTTTTTAGCTTCCATTTCAATATCGTTACGATCTGAAGAGGTCCCCATTAGACCATTGACTTTAATATCTAAACCACCGCCAATACCGCAGATTTTATCACGGTTACGGTTAGTATTTTTAGGGATTACGATACGGCCGACAGCTACGCCTTCCCGTATAAATTCAGGGGTAACGCCTTCGATGAGGGCTACTTTTTCCATTTCTTCAGTAATTTTTCCGGCTCTGGCTTGTAAAATTTGTGTCATTTTGTATCCTCCTAGTTTTCTTCTGCTCTTAAATACTTTTCAACGATTTTCATGGCACAATATTTACCACACATGGTACATTCGGAGGTAAAACTGGTGCTACGTTCACGCCACACACGTTCTGCGGTTTCAGGATCAATGGAAAGTTTAAATTGTTTTTTCCAGTTCAGTTCACGGCGGGCAATGGACATATCAAGATCCCACTTTACAGCCTGTGGATGACCTTTGGCAACATCGCCGGCATGTGCGGCAATTCTTGAAGCCATAACGCCCTGATAAACATCGGCAACATCTGGCATACCGATGTGTTCGGCAGGGGTGACATAACAGAGGAAATCGGCACCGGAATAAGCAGCAACAGCACCACCGATGGCAGAAGTAATATGATCGTAACCGGCAGCTGCATCGGTTGGCAGACAACCGAAAACAAAGTAAGGAGCATTGTGACAGAGTTTCTTTTCAAGTTGAACCGTTGTTGCAATTTCATCCAGTGGAACATGTCCCGGGCCTTTAACCATGACCTGTACACCGGCTTCACGGGCACGTCTTACAAGACCACCTAGAATAACAAGTTCTTCGACCTGAGGAGCATCAAGTGAATCGGCGATACAGCCGGGACGCATTCCATCGGCAAAACTGAGAACAACATCGTATTTGTGACAGATTTCGATCACACGATCGAATGCGGTAAACAAAGGATTTTCAACATTATTGTAAATCATCCAGCCAATGAGGTGAGAACCGCCATAGCTGACTAAAGGATCAATACGGCCTTCATCTTTAGCACGGTGAATCACAGATAAAGTGGTACCGGGATGCAGTGCAATAAAGCTGACTCCCTGGGAAGCTTGCTTTTCAATCATTGCAAACATATCTTCAGGTGTCATATTAAGAGCGGTACCATATTTGGCTTCGGCAACAGAAAGTGTTTCGTACATGGGGAGTGTTCCGACCGGACGGTCAATAGTAGAAAGCACTTTTTCACGCATTTCTTCAATCGGACCTCGAACTGATAAATCCATAATGGTATCGGCATGCGCTTTAACAGCTGAGGCAATTTTAGCCATCTCACCATCAATGGTGTCGGCTTCTTCATACATGCCCACACTAGCACTTACTTTTGTAAATAACCCTTTTCCGACAGCAACCGGATGAATATTTTCACGGGAACTGTGAAGAATGACGATATCGCCTTTTGCGACACCTTCGCAGATAAATTCAGGAGTTACCCCTTCTTTTTCAGCAACGTACTTCATTTCTGTAGTAATTTGACCACTTTTTGCTTTTTCCAACAAAGTCATAATTTTGTCTTCCTCCTTAAAATATGTGTTATGGAATGAAATTGTTATCAAAGCAGCGTTTGGATTTTAAATATAAAAAAAGCCCATAGCTGCTTTACCAGCTATGAACTTTACCGTCATTCATGCGTTTGAATAATAGGCAGGTCTCCTGACTTACGGAATAACATAACCGACGCCTTCCTTTGCAGTGGCGTAATGCCGGTTACTACCGATTTACAGTGATGGGTTCGTCCAGGATTTTCACCTGATTCCCTATTCTCCTCAAATGAGGCACCATATGATTCTTTTTTTATTAACTTGTCCCCATTATACAGACAATTAAAATAAAATGCAAGGGTTTTAAAAATTTATTTTAAAATAGCAGTACTTAGAGGGGATGAATTTTCAACAATATTTTTTTAAACGTAAAATAATAAGTCTTCATAAATTGGATAAGGCCAGTATTTTTCAGAAACCATGGTTTCAAGTTCATCGGCTGTTTTTCGAAGGGTTTCCATTGCAGAAATGACATTTTCCTGATAAAAACGGGCTTTTTCTACATATGAAGTAATTTTTTGACCTTCTGTAACAACCGTATTTAGATTTTCTATTTTTTTAACCAGTGATCCGGAAAGAGTTGAAATCGTACCGAGTAAAGTTTCTTCTGCTGTTGCATCAATAAAATCACCGAGTGCTTTTTTCTGGGTCAGAATTTGGGCTAAATCTTTTGTGAAATCCAAAACTGCCGGAAGAATTTCCCGTCTTGCCATACTGAGCATTGTTAATGCTTCGATATTGATAGTTTTGCTGTATTCGGCCAAATGAATTTCTTGGCGTGCATAAATTTCAGAGGGGCTGTAAATATTGTGTTTAGAGAAAACTTCAATATTTTTATCCATACAATAATGAGAGAAGGCATCACAAGTGGTTTTTAAATTTGGTAATCCACGGCGTTCCGCTTCTTTAACCCACTCATCGGAGTAGTTATTACCGTTGAAAACAACACGTTTATGTTCTTTTAATGACCGGCGTAAAACTTTAATTAAAGCGGTATCAAAATTATCGGCTTGTTCGAGTTCGTCGGCAAACGAGCCAAGAACTTCAGAGACAATGGTATTAAGGGCAATGTTTGGGCCGGCAATGGATTGATTGGAGCCAAGCATTCTAAATTCAAACTTATTGCCTGTAAAAGCAAAAGGAGAAGTTCTGTTACGGTCGGTAGCATCTGCAATAAAATTCGGAATGGCATCAACGCCGGTATCCATAATGAGGTCTTTAACGCAATCAGCCGGTTCACCTGTTTCTAAAGATTTAAGCGCAGCGGTCAGTTGATCACCGAGGAAGATAGAAACAATCGCAGGAGGCGCTTCGTCGGCACCTAAACGGTGATCATTACCGGCACTGGCAATGGTACAGCGCATGAGTTCGGGGTAACGGTCAACGGCTTCAATAATGGCAACTAAGAAGGTTAAAAACTGAATATTATCGGCAGGATTATGACCGGGATTCAGAAGATTTTCACCGGTATCGGTGCTCATTGCCCAGTTATTATGTTTACCGGAACCATTAACACCGGCAAAAGGTTTTTCATGGAGAAGACAGGCTAGGTGATGGCGATTGGCAATTTTCTGCATAAATTCCATAATCAATTGGTTGTTATCGGTGGCAAGGTTGGCACTTGAAAAAACCGGTGCCAGTTCATGCTGACAAGGTGCGGCTTCGTTATGACGTGTTTTAGAAGGAATACCAAGTTGCCATAACTCACGGTCAAGATCACGCATATACATACAAACACGACCTCTGATTTTACCAAAATAATGGTCTTCCATTTCTTGTCCTTTCGGTGGCTTAGATCCAAAAAGGCTTCTGCCGGTTAGGATAAGATCTTTACGTTTTTTATACATATCAAGTTCGACCAAAAAATATTCTTGTTCGGCGCCCACAGTATTGATAACTTTTTTAGCTTCTGTGTTGCCGAAGAGCCTTAAAATACGGAGGGTTTGGTCACTGAGTACTTTCATAGAACGTAAAAGAGGGGTTTTTTTATCAAGGACCTCTCCGGAATAAGATACAAAAGTGGTGGGGATACATAAAGTAGTGCCTTTGATAAAAGCAAAAGAAGTAGGATCCCAAGCGGTGTAACCCCGAGCTTCAAAAGTGGCTCTTAAACCGCCGGATGGAAAGGAGGAAGCATCCGGTTCACCTTTGATCAGTTCTTTGCCGGAAAATTCCATAATGACTTTACCCTCATCGGTGGGGCTGATGAAAGCATCATGTTTTTCGGCTGTGATACCGGTCATGGGTTGAAACCAGTGTGTAAAATGGGTGGCACCATGTTCTAAGGCCCAATCTTTCATCGCATTGGCAACCACTTCGGCAACATTTTCTTCAAGGGGAAGATCTTCTTTGATGGTTTTGATCATTGAATTGTAAATGTGCTTTGGCAAACGCTTGCGCATCACAGTAATATTGAACACTTTAGAACCAAAAAGATCGATAATATCTTCTTTACAATCTTTTACTTCAATTAATTCGTCAGTCATAACAGCCTCCTAATAAACCAGTTTATTTTTGTATAGCATAACATAACAGTCAAAATCATTTCTAAAAAATGATACAATTAAGAAATAAAAAAGGTGTTGCTAAAAGTGCAAAAACACTCTTAACAGCACCATAGCTATTTCAATTACAAGCAAAAGGTTGTTCTTGCTCGTCTTAAGTTGTGATGTCAATTATAGACTAAGCACGGTATGTTGTAAAGTAATTTTTAAAGAAAATCAAAGTGAAACGGTTATCAAATTCATAAATAATTTCCAATGATAACGTACTTTATTTGGGCAATCGCATACCTTCTCCGGATAAAATAGAGGCAAGTTCTTCATCGGTAAGACTTAAATCAAAAAATTTCTGATAATAATTTCGGGTATAAGCGGATAAATCAATGTCTTCAAAATGATTGGGATAGAGTGTTTTTGCGATAAAAAGGGTTGCCATCTGGGGTTCCATCGAACCAGGATGACACCAACGTGTAACACCCACAGGAAGATTAATAATTTGATTATTTTGTACGGCAGAAAGACCGGACCACTTTGGATCAGTCCTTATATACTCGGCTGTAGTATAATCATTGACTAAAAAAATTTGAGGATTCCAAGTATAAATTTGCTCGAGTGTGGTCATTGTTTTTTCATTCTCGGTAAAAAGATTGCCACCCGCCAATGCAACGTTGACGGTTCCGGAAAGCGTCGTAATTTCACTGCAAATATCTCCGTTTAGATCGGTTCGGGCGGCTTCATTAACGGAATGATAGATGGTCTTTTTTTCATTTTCGGGAACCTCGTTTAAGCGTGTTTTTACAAGATTTAGGGTTTCATCACAAAATTGATTGTAATCCTGAGCTTTCTGAGATTCATCAAAAACGGCACCGGTTACCGTAACGGCTTGTTTTAGTTCATCAATAGTGGCGTAATCGACCACAACATAGGGAATATTGGCCTTCTTTAATTTTTCAACTTCACCACTATTTGAAGCGGTACTGCGTCGTAAAAGAACAAGATCGGTTTTGATTTTTAGGAGTTCCTCAATATTAATACTGCTTTCCTGAAAAGGAACTGAGAGGGTGTCAAGATCATGTCGCTTTTTTTGCATGAGTATATCACGCTTGATTCCCTTTGGGGCACCAACAATGGTATTTTCTTTTCCGAGCATTGTCATAATGTGGGCAGTAGAGGCGTAAAGACAGGCGACACGTTCTGGATTTTCCGGAATTTCAACCTTTCGACCATCACAATCGGTAATGGTTTTTGTGACAATTGAGGTTTTATTAACGGGCACACTGAATTGACATCCTGTAATAAAAGTGAGTAATAATAAAATTGAAAGAAAAATAGCCGATGTTTTATGTTTCATAATTGAGAATTCCTTTCATTTTTTAGTGGAATAATATATTTACGTTTTCCCTCATTGCTTACGGAAGCAATAATATGGAAAACACGTTTAAGATTATCTTCGGTTAAAATAGCGGAAGGCGTCCCTGTTTCAAGAAATTGGCCTTTATCCATAAGCGCAACATGAATGGGTACATTTTCGTTTTCAAGATAAAAAGCTTGATTTAGAAAATGGGTAGCCATAATGATACTGATGCCTTTCTCTTTTACTAAAGATGCGATAATTTCCATTACACGGAGTTCATGTCGAAAATCAAGGTGGGCAGTAGGTTCATCCATGAGGAGTAGATCAGCGGATTGTGCTAAAGCACGGGCGATTAAAACGAGTTGAAGCTCGCCGCCACTAAGCTCGGTGTAAGGACGATTTTCAAAACCAGATAAACCAACGGTGGATAAGGCTTCTCTACTTTTTTCAAATTCATTTTTCCCGGGAGCCGAAAAAAGACTGACGGTGTGGGTACAACCCATTACAACCACATCAATAACCGTATATGGAAAAGTAGTCTGATGACTTTGGGGAACATAGGCAATATGTTTTGCAAAATCTCGGGCATTATAATCGCTGAGTGGACGTTCATTAAGGATCATAGAGCCATGACTAAGACGATGTAATCCGAGAATACTATCAATTAATGTTGTTTTTCCACACCCGTTCGGGCCGATCATACAGAAAATTTCACCCGAAGAGACCGAAAAATCAATGCCGTCAAAAACCGATTTTTTTTGATAACCAAAAGAAGCGTTATGTACTGAAAGTAGAGCCATTTTACCAGTTTTTTCCTTTCGTTTTTTTCAGAAGATAAATAAAAAAAGGACCGCCGATCAGAGAAGTTACAATACCAAGGGGAATTTCGCCTGCAGTGAGGGTACGGCAAAGCGTATCACAAATAATGACAAAGCAGGCACCAAGTGAAAGACTGGTTGGAATGACAAGACGATTATCGCTACCAACAAAAATCCTTGCGATGTGTGGGATAATGAGGCCAACCCATCCAATGACACCGCTGACACACACTGCACCCGCTGTGGATAATGCCGCGAAAATAATGATCGAAACTTTGGTTGCCGTTACGTTTATGCCGAGGGCACGGGATTCACGATCCCCCATGGACAGTACATTAAGACGATAGCGTAAAGAAAATAGCCCAATGATACCAATGGCCATTGGTATACAGGAGAGCCATAAATCACTTGTTTTTGTAGAAGCGAGGCTACCCATCAGCCAAAATGTGATGGCCGGAAGTTGGGTGCTGGGATCGGCAACATACTTTAAAAGGGATAAGAGAGCAGAAAAAACAGATTGTACAATTGTACCACCGAGAACCATGGTGATGACTGGCGATGTTTTATCAATGCGTCCACAGAAGTAACTTAACATAACCGCAAGAATACCAAAACCGAAGGCATAAAAGGGTGTCATAAAGACAGAGTTGTAGATTAATATGGATAACGCCGCTCCAAATCCGGCGCCGGAGGATACCCCTAAGATGCCACCGGAAACCAGTGGATTTCTAAAAAGACCCTGGAAAGCAGCACCGCTTGCAGCCAGAGAAGCGCCAACGAGTAAACCGATAAAAGCTCTAGGGAGTCTTATCTCGGTGACAACAGTCATGATTTGAGGGGTGACACCCGGCCCGATTCCTAAATATTTTTGAGAAAAGGCAGCCCATAATTCAAAGGGTGTAATGCTGTAACGTCCAATACAGAGTGTAAGAATAAAACAAACAAGGGGTAAAACAATTAAAAGTGGGCGCCTGATACTTTTTTTAGAAAAATGCATGGGATATTAATGTTTTTTATTTTTTTTGACAATGACCACAGCGATCACGATGATCATAAGCGCACCAATGATCATATAAATAGGTGTCATGTTAAAGGGTTTTTCAGTCATAAGGGTGGTGTAGGTCAGTGTGCGTGATTCAGGCATGACAGAACCACTTTTGGCTTGAAGTGTACTGTCTATTTTTAGGGTATAGGTTTTCCCTTCTTGGAGTGGTTCCTTGGGAACAACGGTAATGTAATCTCGACGTTCACGATCCAGTTGATCATCGACCATTTGTAAATCAATGGGAATTTCAGTGGAATCTTGCCATAAGGTAATTTTTTTTAAGTTATTATCTTTGACGGCAACATTGACTACATTTTTATTGAATTGAAGTTCAAATTTAGCATCAGTAGCTAGATTTTTAGTACCCTCTTCGGGTGAGACGGAAATCAATGTTAAAGGGTCATCTTTTCCACTACCGGTAGCATCGCCACTGTTAGTATTATTTTCGGGTGTTGGAGCTACTTCCGGTGTGACTGTTTCGGTTGTGTCTTTACCACCGCCATTACCGCCACCACCACCGCTGCCGTTACCACCGCCACTGCCATTGCCACCGGCTGCGAAAACAGTACCAGTTACAAAAAACATGGAACTGATGATCATAAGTATAATGCATAATTTAAATTTCTTTGTGTGATTCATTTTTTTCCTCTTTTCCTTTTTTAATATTTTTCAGACAGGTGAAATTATCAGAAGTCCACCGTCTATAACGACAATTATAACAAGAATGTACAATTGAATAAACCCATTCCTCGGTGACGTCTTGCATAAAATGAGGACAAGTTTCACCAAAACATCTTAAATACTGTTTGGAAAAAGTTTTATATTTTTGATTGCCAACTTTTTGAACGAAAAGCACAGCCTGGCTATTATGCCAGACGGCTTTACTTGGATTTTCTAAATGAACAAAAGCATCATCGCTTAAAGGCATACCATTTGCCATATCTACGATGCTATCTATTTTTTCGAGGGCAAGCAATTGATCGGTTTTATAATCGCCGTCGGGCAACGTATTTTTTAAAGACCCTTTGACTTCGCCGTCATTTCCGGTAAGTCTCAATCCGATTCCGGCAAGAGCACCGATAACCCCTTGACCGGTGCCACCATGTTCGGATAAATGAATTTTATTTTTTGAAGCACAATCGAAAGCATTTTCTTTGGTCAGCACTTCTTTCTGAGCTGATAAACCAAAATTGATAAGACTTGAATAATCCGTTTGACTTTGAAAAAGAAGAACCGCAAGACCTGGATCAGAACCTGAAGCGGCCGTTTTATTCAAATGCTCAGAAGCCAGTTGGATGATTTTATGATAACAATTTTCAGATGTTTCTAGTGAAAAACACATTGAACTGTTATGTGATGTGTAAGGAATATCCGGATGGATATAGAGCTGATGCCGTGTGACTGGTGCACAACGGCCGAGGTTAGCATTGTGAATCTGAGCAACGATTTCATCAGCAAGGGTTCCGGTTCCGGGTGAATCAATATTATCGGTGTCATCAATACAACAATAGATTTGCATAGTCATCTCCTGTTCGTTATTTTCAAGTATTTAGTATAAGTATAGCGATATATTTAGGGAAAAACAATCACTTTCTAAATAAATATGAATCCATTAAAAAAATTTTTTGAAGCATTCACAAAAATAGATGATGATGATCGATCTGTCAAAAAATCCTTTAACATAACAAAATAAGTAAAAGTAAAAACAGCAACATCTAAAATTGTTTTATTTTAGATGTTGCTGTTTTTAGAAGGGTCATTGTGTTCAATTCGTTATTTTCAAAGCAAATTGACTATTGTAAAGATCGGCATAAAATCCGTTTTTACTTAACAATTCAAGGTGATGCCCTTGTTCAATAATGGTACCGTTTTGCATCACCAAAATATGGTCTGCATCAATAATGGTTGAAAGTCTGTGAGCAATCACAAAACTGGTGCGACCGTGCATGAGATGATCCATCGCTTTCTGAATTTCAAGTTCGGTTCGGGTATCCACGCTGGAGGTGGCTTCATCGAGAATTAAAATAGCGGGATCGGCGAGTATTGCCCGGGCAATAGTCAACAGTTGGCGCTGTCCTTGGGAAATATTGCTACCCTCATCAACAAGAACTGTTTGATAGCCGGCTGAAAGGGTGCGTATAAAGTGATCTGCTCTGGCGGCTTTAGCGGCTTGCAGAACGGCTTCTTTTGGGGCTGTGGGGTAACTGTAAGCAATATTTTCTTCGATAGTGCCACCGAAAAGCCAAGTGTCTTGAAGAACCATGCCAAATTGAGAACGAAGTTCTCCCCGACGCAAATCGGTAATATCGATACCATCAATGGTGATACGACCATCATTAAGTTCATAGAAACGCATCAGGAGATTGATCAACGTTGTTTTACCGGCGCCGGTAGGACCGACAATGGCGATTTTTTCACCGGCTTTAACGTCGATATTGATGTTGTTCATAAGAATATGATCTGGATTATAACCAAAGCGTACATGTTCAAAAGAAACATTTCCTTTGGGATCAGCAAGTACTTTAGCTGGATCAGCATCGGGAAGCTCATCTATTTCATCCAGGATTTCAAAAACACGTTCGGCAGAAGCAATAGCGGCTTGCATGGAATTAAAAATATAAGAGGCTTCTGTGATGGGCTCTGAAGCTTGCATGACGTATTCGAAAAAAGCTTGAATGACACCAAGGGTAAGACGTCCCTGAATGACAAAAACAGCACCGATAACGGCAATTAAAACATAGCCAAATTGGTTCATAATCCGGATAACAGGTGTGACAGCATAGGTGATAAATTGTGCGTTTTTACCGGCTTTATAAAGACGTTCGTTAACTTCTTTTACGGTTTCAATGGCATCTTCTTCTTTATTAAAGGCTTTGACAATGACTTGTCCGGTGAAAAATTCTTCAATCTGTCCATTGAGTTCACCAAGTGCTTTTTGATTTTTCATAAAGAAATACTGGCTTTTTCGTGCGATTAAAACGGTGGCAATCATGCCGACAATAATCATAGCAAAAGCAATAAGCGTGAGAAGTGGACTAATGCTCAGCATAAGGATAACGGCACCAACGATGGTGACAATCGTTGTTATAAATTGCATGAGTCCTTCTTGAAGGGTATCGGATACTTTTTCAAGGTCGTTAGAAATACGGCTGAGAATATCGCCTTTTTTATGTTCATCATAGTAACGAAGGGGTAGTCTGGATAGTTTAGCACTCAATTTTTTACGTAGATTGAGGGTTAATACCTGGGAAACACTGGCCATGATGTATTGCTGTAAATAAGAAAAAATACTACCAAAAGCATAAAGACCAAGAAGAACGATCAAAATATGGCCCATGGTTTTCAAATTAATTTGAAAGGCAATACCGGTGGTAGCCGATTCTTTTAAACCGTTAAAAATCAGATTAATGGCGTCGCCGATAACGAGTGGAGCCGTTAAAGTGGCGGTACAGGTTAAAATGACTGAAATTAAAACAATAATGAGTTTCCATTTTTGCTGCATTAATTGAGAAAACAAACGTTTGGCGGCCTTTTTGGCATTTTTTGCTTGTTCGGCTGACATGCCGTCGCTGAACGACATCACATCTGTTTCGTGATTATCCTGTTCTAAACTCATTGAAGTTCCTCCTTACTGAGCTGAGACTCTGCAATTTCTTTATAAACTGTACAGTTTTTTAAAAGCGTATGATGTGTACCAATACCGGCGATCATCCCGTTGTCGAGGACAATAATCTGGTTGGCATCCATAATACTACTGATCCGTTGAGCAACAAGGATGACGGCGGCATCGGTTATTTCGGATTTTAGAGCGGCACGTAAGCGTGCATCGGTTTTAAAATCAAGGGCTGAAAAACTATCATCAAAAACATAAATTTCAGGTTTTTTAACGAGTGCTCGAGCAATGGAGAGACGTTGTTTTTGACCACCGGAAAAGTTATTACCGCCTTGGGCCACCGGTGCATCAAATCCTAGCTCAAGTTCGGTAATAAAATCATCGGCTTGAGCAATTTGAGAAGCTTTATAGAGGATCTCATCTGTTGCGTGTGGATTTCCAAACCGGAGATTATCACGGATTGTACCACTGAACAAAAAGGCTTTTTGAGGGACAAAGCCTATTTGTTCACGTAATTTTTTTTGAGAATAAGTGCTAATATCAATACCATCAATACAAATTTTACCTTCTTGAATATCATAAAAACGTGGAATCAGGCTGGCAATGGTCGATTTACCTGATCCGGTACCGCCGATAATAGCGGTAATTTCTCCGGGATTGCAAGAGAAGGTCAAACGGCTGAGTACCGGTTCTTCGGCATCGGGATAGGCAAAAGTAACGGCATCAAAAGAAAGTTTTGGTGCGTTTTTATCCGGTACGGAAAAAGAAGTGTGATCGGAAATAGTGGGGTGAAGATTGAGAACTTCGCTAATCCGAATGCCACAGGCTTGAGCTTTTGGAAGCATCATAAAAACCATTACGCCCATAATAAGATAATAAAGAATAAGAAAAGAATATTCAATAACCGCCATAATATCACCAATGGCCATGGAACCTTGGCTAACACGAATACCGCCAAACCAGAGAATACAGAGGGTACATAAATTAAGCATCAACATGACAAGTGGCATCATGACAGCAAAGATTTTGTTAACCTTAATGGCGATTCCGGCATAGTCATCAAAAGATTGATTGACTCTGTTTTGTTCGGCTTCCGTCCGGTTAAATGCTCGAATAACACGGGCACCGGTGATGTATTCACGCATGACACGATTGATTTTATCCATCCCCCGCTGTAGTTTTCCAAAGAGAGGAACTGCTTTTTTGCCGAGGATAAATGCGGTGAACATAAAAACGATCATAGTGATGAGAATAATGATGCCCATCGTTTTGTTTTTAAAAAAAGCTAGAACCAAACCACCGATGGCCATGATTGGTGCCGGAAGCAACATTTGTAAAGACATAAGCGTTGCTTGTTGGATTTGGGTAACATCGCTTGTGCTACGAGTAATCATAGAGGCAGTTCCGATGGTATTAAAATCAGTAATTGAAAAATTCTGAGCCTTTGTAAAAATAGCATTTCGAATATCACGTCCTACTCCTGAAGATAAGATGGCAGAAAGATAAGTGCCAAAAATGGCAAAAAGACCGGTTAATGCAGCTAAAATAAGCATTTTCCCACCTGTTCGTAAAATATAAGGAATATCACCGTTGACAATACCGTTATTGATAATTGAGGCGGTTAAAGTTGGAATAAATAAGGTTCCGAGTGTCTGTAAAAAAAGTAAGAGGATGACACCGATGATTGCTTTTTTATAGGATTTAAAAAAAGATAACATGTTTTTCATAAAAGTTCCTTCTCATTAATATATTCTTGTTTCTTTTGGGTTACTATGTTACTATAAACTGTATAGTAACAGGATAGTCAATCATTTTTTATAAATTATTTTTTGGTTAAGTAAGGAGAAAGAATTGTTAAAATGGAAATAGAAAATAGAGCTGTTTTAAGTATTGGTGAGTTTTCAAGATTATCAGGAATGAAACGGAAAAATTTAATCTATTACGATGAAATTGGATTATTTTCACCAGAAGTTGTAAAAGAAAATGGCTATCGTTATTATTCGTATTATCAATTGGATACAATCAGCGTTATTTATGCGATGAAGGAAATTGGAACACCGCTTAAAGAAATTAAAATTTATCTGGATGAACGTTCACCTCAAAAGTTAATACAAGTTTTCACCGAACAAAAAAAGAAAATTGACAATGACATTCATAAACTTAAACGTATTAGCAGTATGATGGAGGAACGGATTAAAACAACGTGTAACAGCTATAAAATAAACAGTGATCAGATTTTTTTTAAATACTGTAATGCTGAAATGATTTTTACAAGCCCTGAAATTGAAGCGGATGATGATGCTATGTTGGATATGCTTCAAGATTTTTACGAGTATTGCTCATTGTATAAAATGAGTTATGGTTATCCGGTAGGGGATATTATCACTTGTGAAAATCTACATAAAAAAAATTGGCACTATCCCAATCATTATTTTGCCAAATTAAAAGATCCCCTTGATCTGCCGAATGTTGTAATTAAGCCCGAAGGTTTTTACGTGATTGGCTATATCGAAGGGGATTATGATACTATTGATAATTTGTACGAACGATTGTACAACTATATTGAAACAGAAGGACTTGTGATATGTGGAGATGGTTACCGTGAATCAATTTTGGACGAAATTGCGGTAAAAGATCCTAATCGTTATTTGTTTCAAGTATCCATACAGGCTAGGCACAAAGATTAGTAGACTTATTAAGGATTGATAGTATCAATAATTTTATTGATTTGTTTTTCTATTTTATCGTTGCTTTTTTTGTCAGTTTCAGGTTTTTTCGTTTTTTCTTGTTCTTCTTTTGCTTTACGTTCTGCTTCACGGGCGGCTTCTTCAGCTCGACGTTGGGCCGCTTGATTAGCTTCTTGTTCTGCAACTTGTTGTTTTGTCTGACTGAGGCTAAAGGTAATATCGTTTTTTAAATCTGCGTTTTCAAGCTGATCAAGAAGTGCTTCAATCTGATTAATTGTTTCAGTAGTTGCGTCTTTGGATAGTTGGGTTCGAGCGGCACCATCATCGTATAATGCATTAAATAAAGTATCAATTTGTTTGCAAATTTCATATTGGGCAAGAGCCTGAGTAAAATTGGCTTTGACAGATTCTGTGAATTTAGTCTTACCCAATGCATCTAGTTCGGCTAAATTTTTATTAATATTATCAATTTGAAAGAGTTGAATATTTTTTATAACGGAATGCGTGCCATCTTCGTTTGTTGTGTAAAGTGAGTTGACGCCATTAAAAGCATCTACCATTTTTTGAGCAGTATTGAGACGTGATGATAAAAAAAGACGAAGGGAATCGTCCTGGACTTTATTAACTTTTTTTTGTGCATCAGAAATAAGACTTGTATTGTGCGTGACACCTTCTGCCAGTAGTTCATCATTTTCGGCAAAAAGGGCATTAACTGATTGAATAGCACGGTTTTGAACCAGTGAAGGAATATTATAAATAGAGATACCGATAAAAAATATCAGTGAAAGAAAAAGTAATAATAAAAATACACTGAGAATTTTTCCGCGAAGCGCCATTCTTTTCCATAAATTTGTAAGTTTCATTGAAAGTACTCCGAACATTTGAATTTTCTTTTATAATAGTATCAAACATTAAGTATATTTTCAAATTAATTGTGGACTAAGACAATAAAGAAGGTTATTTTCTATCTTTAGATGAATTATAAGCTATTTTTGTAGAAAATCAAGATATTAGAATAATTAAAACTTAATGAAAACTTAAAAACTTAAAAATTATAAATAAAAAATAATGAGTAGGGGTTGGTTAGATTAGCTATTTTAAGAAAGTTACAATTATGTTATACTTAAAATAAAAAGGAATGATAAATATGGCATATTTAATTGCAAGACAATTTGATAAACCGGGATGCATTGCTATTCAAGCAGAAAGCGGACAGAAATTGACGGAATCGGCAAGACGTTTGGCTAAAATGACCATTCATACCGGAGTTCAGGTAAGTGTCGTTTATTCGGAAGAAGATTTTGCGGAGTATGAGCCGCATATTATTTTTGAAGATCATGATGAATTTTATACGTCTGTTTTAGATTTAGCAGAGTGGTAGAAATTCAAATTTTTGAATGTTAAGAATAAAAAATCACAGGATTTCTTTGATGAATTTTCAAAGAGTGTTAAATACCTGTAGTGTTCCCATCAAAATATATTGATAGTATTTCTTCTGATATTGATCTGAGCATGAAAAATGTGAATACTCAGAATACTAATATAATGAAGAAATTCAGAAGAGGGTCGGAGCAATGGGTGTTGGTGATCAAGTAAAGATTATAGATATACATTTAAATGTTTTCAAAATCTTCAAAAAAAGAGATTTTTAAAGACAACTATAAAATTATATGGTATAATATGTGCGGTCTTGAATTAAGGCTGTTAAAATGTGATATTATGCCAAAAATGATTATAGTGATATAAGAAGTTGATTCTTATATTGAGGAAGGAATGATACAATGTCAATTTCTGTATTAGTTGGAGCACAGTGGGGAGACGAAGGTAAGGGGAAAATGATTGATTACCTGTCAAGTGATTGTGATCTAATTGTTCGTTTTCAGGGTGGCGATAATGCCGGTCATACCGTAATTAACGAACATGGCGTTTTTAAGTTGCATCTTATTCCCAGTGGTATTTTTAATGAAGGTGGCGAATGCCTTATTGGAACAGGAACTGTAGTAAATCCGGATGTTCTGGAAGATGAAATTAAACAGATTGAGGATGCTAAAGTAAAAATGAGTGGTTTGAAAATTTCAGGTAAAGCACATATTTTAATGCCTTATCATCAGAAATTGGATGAGCTTATGGAAGCAGCCGGAGGTATTGGTACCACGAAAAGAGGTATCGGTCAGGCTTATGCTTATAAAGCATTGCGTAAAAATTTGAGATTTGAAGACCTTTTGAGTCTCGAAACAACACGTCAAAAACTTGAATCAATCATTCCGGTTATCAATAATCAGTTAAAAGCTTATGATAGTCAACCTTTTACCGTTGATTTTATTTATAATAAATGTGTCGAGTGGGCAGAGCGTTTTGGCGATATGATTGTTGATCCGATCTGTTATTTACATCGCTATATTAATGAGGGTAAAAATATTTTATTTGAAGGTCAGTTGGCGGCAATGAAAGATATTGATCTTGGTATTTATCCTTACGTTACTTCTTCAAATCCAACCGCAGCATATGCCGCTGTTAGTGGTGGTTTCCCGGCAAAAAAAATAGACCGAGTTATTGGCGTTGCTAAAGCTTTTTCAAGTGCAGTAGGTGGCGGTCCTTTTCCAACGGAAGAATTCGGTGGCAATATCGATATCATTAGAGGAAAAGGGGATAAACCGGATGATGAATTCGGTGCTAGAACCGGACGTTCCAGACGGCTTGGATGGTTTGACGTTCCTATTTTAAAATATACAAATATGATTAATGGATTTGATACGGTAGCGCTTTGTAAAATTGACAAACTCGATAATCTACCGGAAATTAAAATATGTGTTGCTTATGAGCTTGACGGAAAAAGAATTGATTACTTTCCGAATACAGATGAATTAGAACGTGTTAAGCCTATTTACGAAACGTTACCCGGATGGATGTGTTCAACACGAGAAATTCGCAAGATTGAGGATTTACCTGAGAATGCAAAAAAATATATTAAGACAATTGAAGAGCTGGTGGGAACTACTATTGGTTACATTGGTGTTGGCCCGGATCGCGAAGAAATAGCTATTTAGGGAATTGAAATAGGTAAAGAGGATAATGCTGAGCATTATTCTCTTTTTATAAGTATAATAAATGCTGCATAGCAAAAGAGGAGGAGAAAATGTCTTATTTTAAACGTGACAAAAAAGCGTATATCCTGTTATCGGATGGGACTGTTTTTAAAGGCTATAATTTTGGCTGTGAAGGAACAACCATTGGTGAAATTGTCTTTACAACAGGAATGACCGGTTATCAGGAAGTATTGACGGATCCGTCATATTACGGACAAATTGTACTACAGACATACCCGCTTATCGGAAATTATGGCGTTAATAATGATGATATGGAATCTGAAAAAAGCTGGGTTAATGGCTATATTGTCAAAGAATGGTGTGAAGAACCGTCGAATTTTAGAAAAACGGAAACCATCAATGATTTTTTAAAAAAACAGGGAAAAATTGGTATCTGGGATATTGATACCCGTGCACTTACCCGTATTATTCGTGAGCATGGAACAATGAATGGTGCGATTACGACCGAAGATGTCTATGCTAAAAAAGAAGAACTCCTTGAAAAAATAAATGCTTATAAAATGATTAATCCGGTAGAAGTGGTTACCCAGAAAAAAAAGGGCTGGTACTATACCAGAGAAAACAGAGCGAACCATGTTGCATTGATGGATTATGGTTACAAACATAATATCTTGAGAATGTTATTACAGCAAGGATGTAATGTTACTGTTATGCCGGCACGTTCATCATTGGATGATATTCGTCGCTTAAATCCCGATGGTATTATGCTTAGTAATGGTCCTGGAAATCCCGAAGATAATGTTGAAATTATTCAAAATATCAAAGATTTTATTGCTTATGGCAAACCGATTTTTGGTATTTGTTTGGGGCATCAGTTGCTGGCTTTGGCAATGGGTGGAAAAACTCAAAAAATGAAATACGGACATCGTGGTTTAAATCAGCCGGTAAAAGATCTTGCAAAAGATCGTGTTTATATTACCAGTCAAAATCATGGCTATGCCGTTATTAATGAAAGTATTTCGGAAAAAATTGGAAAAGTTTCACATGTCAATATGAATGACGGTTCTTGCGAAGGTATTGACTATAAAGCGATTAATGCTTTTACGGTGCAGTTCCATCCGGAAGCGAGCGCAGGGCCGAACGATACCGGTTATTTATTTGAACATTTCACCGATTTAATGGAAAGGGGACAACAGGGATGCCTTTAAGAAAAGATATTAAACGGGTTTTGGTTATTGGTTCAGGTCCCATTGTTATTGGACAGGCGGCTGAATTTGATTATGCAGGTACACAAGCGTGTAAAGCCCTCAAAGCAGAAGGTTTAGAAGTTATTTTAATTAATTCAAACCCAGCAACGATTATGACAGATAAAGCAATGGCCGAAAAAATTTATATTGAGCCATTGACCCT
Organism: Eubacterium sp.; assembly: GCA_036642535.1. Lineage (GTDB taxonomy): Bacteria > Bacillota > Clostridia > Eubacteriales > Eubacteriaceae > Eubacterium. The sequence goes on from JAVXTS010000003.1 coordinate 63,132, forward strand.
GGACGTGATCAAACGTATTATTATTCAGGAAAAACCGGACAGTATTTTATCAACATTGGGTGGACAAACCGGTTTAACCCTTTCGATGCAACTGGCAAAAGAAGGTTTTCTTAAAGAACATCATGTAAAACTTCTGGGTGCTAATGTTGAAACCATTGATAAAGCCGAAGATCGTCAAGAATTTAAAGATATGATGAAAGAAATTGGAGAACCGGTTATTCCATCAGAAGTCGTGGTGACCGTTGAAGCCGCACTGCGTTTTGCCGATACCATTGGCTATCCGGTTATTGTCCGTCCGGCCTTTACCCTTGGTGGAACCGGTGGTGGAATTGCGGAAACGCCAAAAGAATTGAAAGAAATTGCGACAAACGGTTTGCGCTTATCACCAATTACCCAAATTCTGGTTGAACGTGGTATTTCAGGTTGGAAAGAAATTGAATTTGAAGTGATGCGTGATTGTAAAGGTAATGTAATCACCGTGTGCTCAATGGAAAACTTTGATCCGGTGGGAATTCATACGGGTGATTCCATTGTTGTAGCGCCGGTTCAAACCCTGAGCGATAAAGAATATCAGATGCTTCGGACATCGGCACTTAAAATTATTTCGGCACTGGGAGTTGAAGGCGGTTGTAACTGTCAATTCGCTCTTGATCCTGAAAACTTTAATTATGCCGTCATCGAAGTGAATCCAAGGGTTTCAAGATCTTCGGCACTGGCATCTAAAGCAACCGGTTATCCGATTGCTAAAATTGCATCGCTCATTGCGGTTGGATTTTCACTAGATGAAATTACGAATGATATTACCGGAAAAACACCAGCTTGTTTTGAACCGGTGATTGACTATATCGTTGTAAAATTTCCAAGATGGCCTTTTGATAAATTTGTTTATGCCAAAAGAACATTAGGCACACAGATGAAAGCAACCGGTGAGATCATGTCCATCGGTAACAGTTTTGAACAAGCAATGATGAAAGCCGTACGTTCCAGTGAATTAGGCTTTGACACGTTAAGTGTTGAAAAATATCGTGAAGCAAGTGATGAAGAAATCATGGCTGCCATGGGACGTAAAGATGATGAACGTTGTTTCGTTGTTTATGAGGCACTTTATCGTGGATTAGATATGGATGAAATTTTTGAGGTGACTAAAATTGATATGTGGTTCCTCGATAAATTACGTCATTTAGCAGTGATGGAAAGAGATCTCCGTAAAAAGGGACTTAGCGATCAACGTGCCGAAGAACGTCTTTCAGTTGCACGGGAAATTGGCTTTATGGATTCAACAATTGAACGTTTAACGGGTAAAAAAGTAACACGAAAATATGCCTCTTATAAAATGGTTGATACCTGTGCCGGAGAATTTTCGGCAGAAACACCTTATTTTTACTCGACCATGGATGATGAAAATGAAGCAAAACTTTTCCTTGAAGAACATAAAAATGATAAAAAGAAAATTATTGTTTTCGGTTCAGGCCCGATTCGAATCGGACAGGGAATCGAGTTTGATTATTGTTCGGTGCATTGTGCATGGGCACTCCGTGAAATGGGTTATGAAGCTATTATCGTTAATAATAATCCGGAAACCGTATCAACCGATTTTGATACATCCGATCGACTTTATTTTGAACCGTTAACGGCGGAAGATGTTCGTTCAATTGTAGAAACAGAAAAACCAGATGGTGCGATCGTTCAGTTTGGTGGACAAACTGCCATTAAATTGACCCGACATCTTGATGAAATTAAAGTTAAGATTCTAGGAACAGATCCTAAAAATATTGACGCCGCAGAAGATCGTGAATTATTTGATGGACTTCTCGAACGCTGTCATATTCCAAGACCAAAAGGCGAAACGGTTTATACAACCGAAGATGCGGTTATCGTGGCCGAACGGTTAGGATTTCCAGTATTATTAAGACCATCATATGTTCTTGGCGGACAAAACATGATCATTGCTTATGAAAAAGCAGACGTTGTCGAATATATGAATATTATCACCGAACATGTCCTTAAAGATCCTGTTTTGATCGATAAATACCTGATGGGAACAGAAGTAGAAGTTGACGCGATTTGTGATGGCACAGATTATCTTATTCCGGGAATTATGGAACATATTGAAAAAGCCGGCGTTCATTCCGGTGATTCGATCTCGGTTTATCCACCACAGACTTTATCAGAAGAAACAAAAGCGACGATCATTGAGTACACAGGAAAACTGGCAAAAGAACTAAATGTTATTGGTCTTGTTAATATTCAATACGTTGTTTATGAAGGTGAAGTTTACGTAATTGAGGTTAATCCAAGATCATCACGAACGGTTCCTTATATTTCTAAAGTAACTGATATTCCAATGGTTAATCTAGCTACACACATTATGATGGGATCAACATTGAAAGAATTGGGTTACGCACCCGGACTTCATCCCGTTAAGGAGTACGTTGCGGTTAAAGTACCTGTTTTCAGTTTTGCAAAGCTTCAGGATGTCGATACCCAATTGGGACCTGAAATGAAATCAACCGGGGAAGTTTTAGGCGTTGCAAAAACCTTTGAAGATGCTGTTTATAAAGGGCTTGTGGCTTCCGGCAATAAAATGGAACGTACCGGTGGTGTTTTGTTAACGGTTAGAGACCGTGATAAAGAAGAAATTATTGATATTGGACGACGTTTTCACGAAATAGGTTTTAAAATTTACGCAACCGTTGGGACAGCGCTGGTTCTGAATGAGAATAATATTCCGACAAAAGTGGTTAAACGGATGGCTGAAAAGTCACCGAATATCGGTGATCTTTTGGAAAGTGGCGCGGTAACGTATGTTATTTCAACATCGACAAAAGGCCGTCAACCGGAACAAGATGAGGTTAAAATGCGACGAAAAGCGGTTGAAAGTTCGATCACATTGCAAACTTCACTCGATACAGCAAGAGCTCTTCTCAATTGTTTAGAATCGAATAAAACAATGGCAGATATTGAGCTGGTCGATATTAATTCGATTTAAGTACTAAAATAAAAGAGTAAAGCCACCCTCTTGGGTGGTTTTACTGATTAAAAATTGAAAAAATAATCATAAAGCAAGAGATAAAGATGAAAACTTGACAGAAACGGTTAAAAAATTTATAATAACAAACATGATTTTAAGTAAGAATAGAGTGGTATCTTTATTTTTGCATAATGAATAAAGGGGATTAAAGATGAACGAAGAATTGGTGATGACCCAAGAGGGTCTTGATAACCTGAAAAAAAGATTAGAATATTTAAAAACGGTTAAACGTTATGAAGTTGCGGCACGTATTAAAACTGCCCGTGAATATGGCGATTTAAGTGAAAACGCTGAATATGATGAAGCAAAATCTGAGCAAGGTTTTGTTGAAGGTGAAATTTCAGAATTAGAATCTAAAATTAAAAAAGTTAAAGTTATTGATGATAAAGATATTCATACGGAAGATGTTGGCGTTGGTAGTATTGTCAAGTTAAGAGATCTTGAATTTGATGAAATTGAAGAATATAAAATTGTCGGATCGGCAGAATCGGATATTAAACAGAATAAATTATCCAATGAATCACCGGTTGGCAGAGGTCTGTTAGGATCAAAAGTTGGAGAAATTGTTTCAATTTCTGTTCCGGATGGCGAAGTGAAATTTGAGATTTTGGGAATACATAGATAGGAGAAACTAGTGAGTGAAGAAAATTTAAGTGAAGTTTTAGCCGTAAGACGAGAAAAATTAAAAAAATTGCAGGATGATGGAAAAAATCCATTTGAAGAAACACGGTTTGATGTCACAGCCTATGCCAATGATATTAATGAAACCTTTGAAGATTATGACGAAAAAAAAGTTTCTTTAGCCGGACGTATTATGTCAAAACGAGGTCAAGGAAAAGTTGGATTTTATGATTTGCAAGATAGTTCCGGACGTATTCAGATGTTTCTTAAAAAAGATTTACTTGAAAATTATGACGAAATCAAAACCTATGATATCGGTGATATTGTCGGTATTAAAGGGGAAGTTTTTAAGACACAAAAAGGACAAATTTCAATTCGTGTTAAAGAATTGGTATTACTCAGCAAATCCCTTCAAATTTTACCGGAGAAATACCATGGCTTAAAAGATATGGAACTGCGCTACCGTCAACGTTATGTTGATTTAATTGTTAATCCGGAAGTTAAAAATGTATTTGTTTTACGTTCGTTGATTATCCGTAAAATTCGTGAGTTTTTGGATACACGTGGTTTTATTGAAGTTGAAACACCTGTTTTATCAACGTTAGCAGGCGGTGCAAACGCTCGTCCATTTATTACACATCATAATACACTTGATATTGCATTATATATGCGAATTGCGTTGGAACTACCACTTAAAAGATTAATCGTTGGCGGATTTGATAAAGTCTATGAAATCAGTCGTGTATTCCGTAATGAAGGCATGGATGCAACACATAATCCTGAATTTACTTTATTGGAAACCTATGAAGCGTATGCTGATTATGAAGATGTCATGAATATGGTAGAAGCACTTTATGCTCAATTGGCAAAAGAAATTCTAGAAACTGAAACCGTTGAATATGAGGGGCATGAGATTTCATTAGCAACACCATTTAGACGTGCACGGATGGTTGATTTAGTGACCGAACATGTGGGTGTCAATTTCGATGTGATGACGGATATTGAAGAAGCAAGAGAAGCGGCAAAAAAATTGCATGTTGATGTGGAAGATAAACATTCAATTGGTGAAATTATGGCAGAAGTTTTTGACGCTTTCGTCGAAGACAAATTGATTCAGCCAACGTTTGTCACCATGCATCCGGTTGAAATATCACCTTTATCTAAAAGAGAACCAACCAATCCAAAATATACCCAACGTTTTGAACTGTATATTAATGGTGCCGAATGTGCCAATGCGTTTTCAGAGTTAAATGATCCCATTGATCAGAAAGAACGTTTTGAAGCGCAAGTACAAATGAAAGCCGATGGCGATGAAGAAGCACATCCTTATGATGCCGATTTTATCAACGCACTAGAAGTTGGTTTACCACCAACTGGCGGCTTAGGTATTGGGATTGATCGTCTTGTTATGTTATTTACAGGTCAGCACAGTATCCGTGATGTTATTCTTTTCCCAACAATGAAACCAATCGAATAATAAACAATATAAAAATAATTTAAATAGGATCAGCAAAGTAAGATTTTAAGGAGAGACCATGCTCAAAAAAATAGAAATGGTGAATGGTGTGTCAGCGGCTTTGGCTTTTATAGCAGGGGTGATTCCGTTACTTATTATACCGGCTTTTGGTGATCCTATTTATATGCCTAAAATTTTTTTAGTATATGTGATTGTTTTTGGTTTACTTCTTTATTATCTCCGGCCACTAATTACTTTTTTTGAAAAACGTCCAACAGTACCGTTACCGGTGAAATGGTTGTTGATTTATCTCTTACTTATTACAATAACGCTACCCTTTTCAATAGATATCATGCATTCCCTTAGAGGAAGATCATTTCGGCTTGAAAGTTTTTCGGCAATTCTATTTTATGGAATATTAATGATATTGGGGGCGTTTTTTTATCGTTTTAAAAAATGGCATATGCAATTATACGCAGTGGGAGTATCTCTTATCGCTATTTATGGAATTTTTCAGCGATTCGGGTTGGATTTTCTGCCACAGGATCCGTTAATGTATGGTGGCCCCGGATCATCTTATGCTACCATTGGTAATCCTAATTTCCTCGGTTCGTTTCTGACATTAGCACTGCCAATGATGGCTTATGCTTTTATGAAAATGAAAGTATATTATCTGTTACCCAGTGGATTGGTTTATTTTTGTCTGCTTTGTACCAATACCCGAGGTGCGTGGATTGGGAGTTTTTGTGGGATTTTTCTATTGGGGGTTTTTCTATTTAAAGAAAATAAGAAACGTTTAGTAATTCTTATTTTGATGCTTGCATTACTGACCATCCTTTATTTTACAGTGACTACCGGTTTTATTGACCGTTTGCTCAGTACTTTTATAGACTTTTTTAAGATTATGAATCATGAAGAAAGCTCTGTTTTTGGGGGATCAAATCGTATTTTTATTTGGTACAAGGTGGTGCAACTCATTCAAATACGTCCCTTTACCGGATTTGGCATTGAAAATCTTGATAAAGTGATGGAACTTTATTTTCATCAAGATATTGTTGATGCTTTTGGAATGACTATTAATATTGATAAAGCCCATAATGAGTACCTTCATATTGCCGTATGTAGTGGAATTCCGGCAGCGTTAGCCTATTTGAGTTTTGAAATTTCGGTATTAGTTGGTGGATTTAAACAATGTTTGAAAAAAGATAATTTTTGTATTCCCCTAGTTTGCAGTGTGCTGGGTTATATTATAGCTTCTTTCTTTAACATTTCAGTAGTGTCTGTAGCACCTGTATTTTTTATATTTTGTGGAATTCTGGTAAAACAATCACGACCAATGGAAACAATTTGTTTTGATTCATAAGCTGAGGGTGAAATTAGCACACACCATCAGCTTATTTTTATGCTATAATGTAAGAAAGTTTAAGAACAAAGGAGTTTCATTATTATGAAGAATATACGAATAGGAGATATCCTTGTTAATGACGGCTATATCACTGAAGTGCAACTTCAGGAAGCATTGTCTTATCAAAAAGTGGATAAAAGTAAACGTCTTGGCGCTATTTTAGTTGAATACGGTTATGTGACGGAAATACAACTCTTAACAGCACTAGCCCAACGTTTGGATCTTAAAGTGATTGATCTGACACGTGTTGAAATCAATCTTGAAGCTGCATCTAAAATACCTAAAAGTATTGCTCAAAAATACGTACTCATTCCTATTAGAATGAGTAATGGCGATCTGATTGTTGCTACTAATGATCCTTTGGATTTTTATGCTATTGAAGATTTAAGGCTGATCACCAATATGCCGGTTAGCGTTGTTTTGGCGGAACGAGAATCTATTCAAAAAGCCATAGATTTCTATTATTCTGAAATAGAAGCGAGAAAAGCTGCCAGTAGCGCCAATGAAACCGTTGACGATGAAGAAGAAGTATCTCTTGTAGAGGATTTGGATGCTGTTGCAGGAGATGATGCACCGATTGTTAATCTTATCAATTCGATGCTAATCAAAGGTTTTAATACAGGTGCCAGCGATATTCACATTGAACCCTTTGAAGAAAAAACAAATGTTAGATTACGTATTGATGGCTTGATTGTTGAGTATCTTACTTTGGCGACAGCCCTTCACCAATCTGTTATTGCCAGAATAAAAATTCTTTCTAATCTGGATATTGCAGAACGCCGGTTGCCCCAGGACGGTCACTTTCGTGCTCGGATTAAAGGGATGGAAATGAATATCCGTACCTCGATCATTCCCACTGTTTATGGCGAAAAAGCAGTGCTTCGTTTTCTGAATCAAAATACGAAACTTGATCATTCCGGTACGTTTGGAATGAATCCCCAAGATTATATGAGGATGCGTGAAATTCTTCAGAGTCCCCATGGAATTATTTATATTACAGGACCGACAGGTAGTGGTAAAACGACCACACTATATATGGTTCTTGAAATGCTTGCAGAAAGAAACGTGAATATTACTACTGTTGAAGATCCTGTGGAACGGAATATCGATGGTATCAATCAAACCCAGGTGAATCCTGTTGCAGGGCTGACTTTTGAAGTAGGGCTTAGATCTCTGTTACGTCAAGATCCTGATATCATTATGGTCGGTGAAACACGTGATGCAGAAACAGCAAACATTGCCGTTCGTGCTGCAATTACAGGTCATCAAGTGCTTTCAACCCTCCATACCAATGATGCTGTATCTACTATTGTTCGTTTAATCGATATGGGGGTAGAACCTTATATGGTTGCAAACTCTTTGATCGGTGTGGTTGCTCAGCGTCTGGTTAAGAAAATTTGTCCCGATTGTAAAGAAGCTTACGCACCGACCGAAGCTGAAAAAGCAATTATTGGTCAAGATGTTTCGGTTTTGTATAAAGGAAAAGGATGCCATCAATGTAATAATACCGGTTACAAAGGCCGTATTGCCGTTCATGAAATTTTAGCCATTGACAGTGCAATTAGAAATATGATATCTAAAAATGAATCTGCTGAAAATGTGTATGCGTATGTTAATAAAAATCACAAAACCACAAGTTTGAGAGATAGTTTGACCACTCTTGTCAAACAAGGTGTAACTACGATGGAAGAATTGATGAAAGTCACTTATTTTGTGGAATAGAGATTAAGAAGAATTAAGAATGGAGAATAGAATATGACCGATTTATTAGAACTCATCAATTATGGGCGTCAAGAAAATTGCTCAGATATTCATTTAACCGCCGCTTTAAGTCCGGTATTCAGACATAATGGAGAATTGGTGCCGGGACCTTTCAAACTATCCGGGGATGAAATTGAAAAAATTATCATTGATATGCTCAATGAAAGAGATCGGGAAAAATTGAAAAAAGGAATGGATGCAGATTTCTGTTACGAAACGCCGGAAGGTCTGCGTCAGAGGGTTAATGTTTACCATCAGCAAGGTGAGCTCTGTGCCGCAGTACGTTTATTGAATGACACCATCCCGACTTTTAAAGAATTGCATTTACCACCAATTATTAGAAAATTGTCTTGTGAACCTAGAGGTTTGATCTTGATTACAGGACCGACGGGGAGCGGAAAATCGACTACTTTAGCAGCAATGCTAGACTATATTAATCAGAATATGGCAAAACATATCCTCACGATTGAAGATCCGGTAGAATACCGTCATTTTCATAAAAAAAGTATCGTTCATCAACGTGAAGTCGGTGTCGATGTGGATTCTTTTTCGAACGCACTTCGCTCCTCGCTACGTGAAGATCCAGACGTTATTTTGGTGGGGGAAATGCGTGACTATGAAACTATTTCTGCCGCGGTAACCGCTGCTGAAACAGGTCATCTTGTGTTATCTACCCTTCATACCATTGGTGCCGCCAATACCATTGACCGTATTATTGATGTTTTTCCGCCTCATAGTCAACAGCAAATCAGAACGCAGCTGGCAAGTACCCTTAAAGGCGTTATTACGCAGCAACTTGTTCCGTTAGCAACGGGTGAAGGACGAATGGCTGCACTTGAAGTGATGACAGGAACTGATGCGGTTCTTAATTTGATCCGTGAGAGTAAGACCCACCAGTTAGGATCGGTGATGCAGACCGGCAGTAAAGATGGCATGAATACCCTTAACAGTCATCTCGCCAAATTGGTTAAAGAAAATCAGATTTCTTTTGATGTTGGTCTTCAGTGGGCATCGGATAAGAATGAGTTTAATCAGTATTTTTAAGAAGAAAATTAACGTCAATGTAAAAATAATAGAAAAAAGAAAACTCGAAACGATTGTTTCAAATTTAATCAGTTTGACCGCTTAATGCTTTTAAAGTTTAGCGGTCTTTTTGGGCTTTATAATATGGTTCTATAATATTTGATGTTGGTACTCATCTGTCACTATACACGAAGTACTTGATAAGCTTCTATCCCGGGATGTCGCTTATGTTTTTTATAAAAATACAAAAAAATCGACTCCGAATTGCTGAATTAAGCAATGGACTCGATTTTATTCTTTAAATTCAATTGGCATTTCTGGTGGTCTCATTCCCTTCTTTTTTTATTTAATCAAATTTAATATGGAGATAGATTCTTTATGTTAGGTAACTTCCGCTGAATCTGCCAGTGTACCTCTAAAAGAGATTGTGGATTAAGATCCGTTACTTAAGGATGATTACAAAACTGTATAATCACTGAAAGTAATCTTCTTCTTAACTTGATTATGATTTTATTATAGCATAGATTCAAGAAATGTAAACGTTATTTTTGTAAACATCTGTATCAAAAATGTAAAATCAAAAAAAAGTGTATGTTTATACTATATGTTACTGAGAAATAGTGTATAATAAAAGCATACTACACTTAAGGAAAAACAAATGGAAGAATTACTCTTATACATACAATCACGCATTACAATAACAGCAATCATAGAGATTGTGATTATAACTTTCTGCATCTACAAAGTTTTAATGTGGGTGAGAGGGACACAGGCAGAGCAAGCTATTAAAGGGATCGTTATTCTTCTTATTTTAGCGCCATTAAGCTCATTTTTGGGTTTCACTACACTAAATTACATTGTTACCAGTATGTTTACCTGGGCTTTTATTGTTTTTGTCGTTGTTTTTCAGCCGGAATTGAGGTCAGCACTTGAACAACTGGGAAACAATCGCTTTTTCAAACAAATTATAAAAAAATCAGACAAAGATCAAGTTGAAAAAGATGTTACTGAAATCAGTAGAGCAGTTAAAAATCTTGCAAGAGATCATGTTGGCGCACTAATTGTCTGTGAATTAAATACAGGGCTTAAAGATATTGTTGCAACAGGGATAGAACTGGATTCTGATATTAGTTGGGAATTGTTGGAAAATATCTTTACCCCGAACCGTCCTCTCCATGATGGTGCAGTGATTATAACACTATGGTCAAATCAGATTAGAGCGGCAGGATGCCTCTTACCACTATCAGATAATCGGGATTTGGGAAGTGAACTTGGGACCAGACATCGTGCAGGTCTTGGAATTTCAGAAAAATCAGATGCGATTACAATCATTGTTTCAGAAGAAACGGGTATTGTTTCATATGCTGAAAAGGGAAAATTAATACGAAATATGACATCAGAAATGATTGAAGAATTATTAAATGATCGATTTACAATAAAAGATGAAGACAATGACACCGATAAAGGATTTTGGAAGTTCTGGGGGAAAAAAGATGATCAAGAAGAAAAAAATACCGATCAATGAGAAAACCATTCGCTTTGTAAGCGCTGTAGTTCTGGCATTACTTTTTTGGTTCTTTGTCAATGGTAATTCCAATGATATTATTCCCCAGGATATTAATAGTATTCCGGTAACAATGGTCAATGCAGAGATGCTTCAAGGAAAAAAATTGACAATGGTTGATAGCCGTAATTATTATGTTAATCTGGGTGTAAAAGGAACCGATAAAAGTTTACGGGCAATTGATCCAAAAGAGATAACAGCAGAAATTGACCTCAAAGATATTAATGAAAAAGGAACTTATGACCTTGAAATTGTAGTCAAGGGGTTATCTAATTCAGTTATTTTAGAAAAAATAAATCCCGGTAAAATACAAATAGTAGTTGATAATATTATTGAATCTAAAAAAGATGTTGAAATTGTTACTGAGGGTAAACCCGCTGAAAATAATGTGGTTATTTCAGCAAGTAGCAATGAAAAAGTACAGGTGAAAGGTCCAGATGATAGAGTTGCACAGGTTGATAAAATTGTGGCAGTTGTAAATGTTAATGGTATTGCTGAAAATACAACACGTTACGTTGAAGTAAAGCCCTACGATAAAGTTGGCAATATTATCAATAATGTGGAATGTGTACCGAATATGGTTAAAATGAATATTGCCATCGGAAAGACAAAAAATGTTATGATTATACCGCCATCGACAACTGGTAATGTTGCACCGGGTTATAAAGTGACAGGAGTTTCGGTTGATCCAACACAAAAAATAGTGGGTGCAGAAGATAGTGTTTTGAATAACATAACAAATCTAAATATTGATCCTATCGATATAACGGAAGCGACAAAGACGATTACAAAAGAAGTCCAATTAAAACTCCCTGATGGTGCTAGTTTTCTTGATAGTACGAATAAAGTAAATGTTACAGTGAGTATTGAGCCTCTTATTGAAAAAAGTTTTACGGTGAACGGTATTGAAACTCGAAATTTAGGCGGAGGGTTGACTGCGGCTAAAGTGAAAGACAGCTCCATTGTAGTTAAGGTAACAGGTATTTCCAGTGAACTTAATAAATTAAACAGTGATACTATCAAAGCCTTTGTTGATCTCAACGGTATGGGAAAAGGTGAAAATGAGGTAAAGGTTCAAGTTACTTTGCCTAGCGAACAAGTCAAGTCGATCACTCCTGGGAAAACAACCGTTACGATTGAATAAACGTGAATAAGTATATTAAAAAGGCCTTTGGGCTTTTTTTAATATACTTAAAGTAAAGTTTTAAAAGACAATCTAAAGTTGCAAAGGTTTTCGATACAAAACAGTTAAAAACAAGGATACTTTACCTTGAAAAAGGAAGAGCAATAACATATAATAATTAAATACACTTCATTAAAGATGTATAATCATACCAATTTTTTAGGAGGAATTTATAGTGGAAAGAGTTTACAATTTTTCTGCCGGTCCATCTGCTTTGCCGGTAGAAGTGCTTGAAAAAGCCGCTGCAGAAATGGTTAACTATGGCGATGCCGGAATGTCCGTCATGGAAATGAGCCATCGTTCTGCCGCATTTGCCGATATTTTAGCAAATGCCAAACAACTTTACAAAGAGTTAATGGGTGTGCCGGATAATTACGAAATCTTGTTTTTGCAAGGTGGCGGATCGACACAGTTTTCAATGATTCCGTTAAATCTGATGAACAAAAGCAAAAAAGCTGATTTTATCATTACGGGTAGTTGGGCTAAAAAAGCGTTTCAGGAAGCTGGTCGCTATGGCGATGCAAAGGCTTTAGCGTCTTCAGCAGACAAAACTTTCTCATATATCCCGAAAGTGGATCCTGCAACCTTTAGAAAAGACGCCGATTATTTTTATATCTGCGCCAACAACACGATTTATGGTACCCGTTTTAAACCGGATGCGCTTCCGGAAACGGGGGATGTGCCATTAGTGGCAGATATGTCTTCTAATATTTTATCAGAAGTGTATGATGTGTCTAAATTTGGTTTAATCTTTGCCGGCGCACAAAAAAATATGGGACCTGCTGGTGTGGTTGCGGTGATTATTCGTAAAGATTTAATCGGAAATGCCATGGAAATGACGCCAACAATGTTAGATTATCAGGTACATGTTGATAATGATTCTTGCTATAACACACCGCCATGCTACAGTATTTATATTTGTAAATTAGTGTATGAATGGGTTAAATCTCAAGGTGGAGTTGCCGGAATGGAAGCATTCAACAAAGAAAAATCAGCTAAATTGTATAATTATTTAGATAATAGTGCTCTTTTCAAAGGAACTGTTGTTCCGGAAGACCGTTCACTTATGAATGTTCCTTTTGTAACCGGTAATGATGAACTAGATGCATTGTTTGTTAAAGAATCAAAAAAAGCCGGTCTTGAAAATTTAAAAGGTCATCGGAGTGTCGGCGGCATGCGCGCTAGCATTTACAATGCAATGCCGATGGCAGGTGTTGATGCACTAATTGATTTCATGAAGAAATTTGAAATGGAAAACAAATAAAAAAACAGACACCATAAGGATGCACCGATGCCCAAAGAGTGGGCATATAAATACTGCGTGCAGTAAAGACTGGGTAGTATCGAAGTTGGCCAGATTTGCTGCAGCTGAATTGAAAGGTAATTAAAATGAACTATAAAGTACAAACCCTGAATAATATCTCTAAAAGGGGATTAAGATTGTTGGACGAAAGCTACCAAGTAGCAGATGCCGTTGAAAACCCGGATGCGATTCTTTTAAGAAGTGCTAAAATGCACGACATGGATATTCCCGAGAGTGTTAAATTTATTGGCCGCGCAGGTGCGGGCGTTAATAATATACCGCTGGATAAATGTTCTGAACAGGGAATCGTGGTCTGTAACTCCCCCGGAGCCAATGCAAACGCAGTAAAAGAACTGGTTGCGCTTGGCCTTCTGATGTCATCCCGTAAAGTTGTGGATGGGGTCGACTGGGCAAAAGGTCTTCTTAATGAAGACGGCGATGTTGCTGCACTTGTAGAAAAGGGAAAAAGTGCTTTTGCAGGACCTGAATTATATGGTAAAAAAATGGGAATTATTGGACTAGGCGCCATCGGCGTTTTAGTCGCCAATATGGCAGTAGACTTTGGTATGAAAGTTTATGGATTTGACCCGTTTATTTCAATTGAACATGCTTGGGGGTTAAGCAGAAAAGTAAAAAGATCCTCAAGTAAAGAAGCTATTTTTAAAAATTGTGACTATATTTCCTTACATATACCCTTTATGGATGAAACGAAAGGCTACGTCAGCACAGATATTTTAAAAGAAACGAAAAAAGGTCTGCGTTTGATGAACTTTGCCAGAGGCGGTCTTGTGGATACAGACGCTTTGAAAACTGCAATTGAAGACGGTACTGTCGCTTCTTATGTAGTGGATTTTCCGGATGAAGCAACTTTAAAAATGAAGAATGTGATTAACATTCCTCATCTGGGTGCATCAACTCCGGAAAGTGAAGAAAACTGCGCCGCTATGGCAGTTGAAGAATTGTGCGAATACCTTGAAAATGGTAATATTGTAAACTCCGTCAATTATCCAAACTGTAATATGGGCGTGTGCAACAGTGTACACCGTATTACCGTTAATCACAAAAACATTCCGAATATGATTGGTCAGATTGCGGCTGTTTTGGCTGCTAATAATATTAATATTTCTGATATGACTAATAAAAACAAAGGTGAATGGGCGTACACAATGATCGATGTTGACAGCGAAGTGGAAGAAAGTGTTAAAGAGATGCTTAAAGCCATTACAGGTGTTACCCGTGTTCGTGTATTAAAATAAGAACGGAGAATGAATCATGGCAACGATAAAAGCATTTAAAGCAGTTCGACCTATTCCCGAAAAAGCAGCTGATGTCGCAGCACTTCCTTACGATGTTTACAATCGTGAGGAAGCTGCGACTGAAGTTAGAGGTAAATACGATTCTTTTTTAAGAGTTGATCGTCCTGAAAGTACATTGGATCATCGCATTAATCCATATGATCCTTTTGTGTATGAACAAGCCGCTAAAAATCTTGAAAAATTGTACGATCGTAAAGTGATCGCTCAGGACGATAGACCATGTCTTTACCTTTATGAATTGGTGATGGATGGTAGAAGTCAGGTTGGTTTGGTCGCTTGTACAGCGGTGGACGAATATTTAGATAACACGATCAAAAAACATGAACTAACCCGTGAAGATAAAGAACAAGACCGTATTAAGCACGTTAATGTATGTGATGCAAATACCGGTCCTATTTTCTTAACGTATCGCAGTCAGGAAGCGATTAATAAGATTATTGAAGATGAAATGAAAAAAGAACCGGTTTATAATTTTACATCAGATGATGATGTTACCCATCGTGTTTGGGTCATTGATGATCAAACAGTGATTGAAGATTTAACCGATGATTTTAAAAAAGTGCCGAATTTTTACATTGCTGATGGACATCACCGTAGTGCATCAGCCGTTAAAGTAGGACTTATGCGTCGTGAACAACATCCAGATTATACCGGTAATGAAGAATTCAATTTTTTCTTATCCGTCTTATTTCCAGATGAACAGTTAAAAATCATGGATTATAATCGTGTCGTAAAAGACCTCAATGGAATGACAACAGAAGAATTTTTAAAAGCTTTAGAAGAAAAATTTATCATTGAAGAAAAAGGAATAGAAGCGGTAAAACCAATTCAAAAGGGAACTTTTGGAATGTGCTTAGATGGAAAATGGTTCTTATTAACGGCAAAAGAAGGAAGTTATAATGCTGAAGATCCGGTTGAAAGTCTAGATGTCGCAATTCTTCAGAATAACGTATTGGTACCTATTTTAGGGATCAAGGATATTCGTACGGATAAAAGAATTGATTTTGTTGGAGGCATCCGAGGTTTGGAAGAACTGGGACGCAGAGTTAATACCGATATGCAACTGGCATTCTCGATGTATCCCACATCCATTGAAGAGTTGATGAGTATCGCAGATGCAGATCTGTTGATGCCACCAAAATCAACATGGTTTGAACCAAAACTCCGAAGTGGATTATTTATCCATAAACTCGATTAAAAAACAATAAAAAGAACGCTCTTGAATTGAAAAGAGCGTTCTTTTTTTACTTATAATTTCTTTAATAATTCGGCTTCAAAAGCATCAATGCCGATTCGATCAAGAACACCGCAGATGCGTTCGTTATCATTGCCGAGTTCAGTATAAGTTTCAAGAATTTTTTCGACTAGATTCGGAATAGAATCTTCGGGATAAAGATCTTTCAGACGGTCACCAAAACGATAGCCTCTACCCATACGACCACCTAAATAGACAGCAAGCCCTTTTTCTTTAATGGTTATGGCTTCTTTATCACAAACTTCTGCACATTTGCCGCAGTCAACACATTTACTGAGATCCCACACGAGTTTTTTATTAACCATTGTTAATGATTTTGCACGGCATACTGCGGTGCATTTACCACAATCGATACATTTTTCAGCATCAAAGGTTACGGTGGCCTGACCAACAAAACCAATATCATTGGTATTGGCTTTAGCGCAATTGTTAGGACATCCTACAAAGGTTAATTTTGTTTTTGCATGGAGATCCCTTCCAAAGAAAAGATCGTGACAGTCACCGCAGAGTTTTTGTGTATCATATAATCCGTGGGGGCAAACCGTTCCTTTACAGGCAACAAGGGGACGAACTTTTTTTCCTGTACCGCCATGATAGAGATTAGCAGCGGCTAATACTGCTTTGACCGCCTCAATATCTTCATATTTAATAAAAGGAATTTCAGCAGCAAGACGTGTTGTTTCACCCATATAACCTTTTCCATATTTATCAGCGATGTCTGCTAAATCTCTTAGTTGGGTAGATGTAAAATTACCGGAACGGCTAAGAATGCGAAATGAGAAATAACCCTCTTGTTTCTGGGCTAGAATTCCCTGACCCTTTAATGTTGCAATTTCCTTTTGACTGATCATAAATAAACCTTCTTTCCTAAATTGAATTTATTATAGCACAGAATAATAATAAAAAAACCTTAAAAGTTTTTTACACTTTTTAAACAGCTTGAATTAAAATAGAGTATAATAAAAATTAGCAGAAAGTTGAGGAAGAGAAAATGCTAACAGTAGAAAATATATCAAAGACCTATGGGGATAAAAAAATAAGGGCGGTTGATGATGTCAGTTTTGACATTAAATCAGGCGAAATCTTTGGATTTGTAGGACCAAATGGTGCGGGTAAAACGACTACTATCAAAATGATTGTAACCCTTCTAAAACCCGATTACGGAAAAATCACGATTAACGGAATTGATAATTGCGAGAATATTTTAGACGCTAAAAAACAATTTAGTTATGTGCCGGATAATCCGGAACTTTTTGAAAAAATTAAAGGAATCGAATATCTGAAGTTTATGGGAGATGTTTATGGTGTGCCGACTGAATTAAGGCAGGAACGGGCAGAAAAGTATTTGAGAATTTTTGAACTGGAAAAAGAAGTTGGTGAACCCATCAGTTCTTATTCCCATGGCATGAAACAGAAAATAGCCCTTATTGGCGCATTGATCCATGATCCGGAATTATTTGTACTGGATGAGCCGATGGTTGGTCTTGATCCTAAATCGGCCTTTGAACTGAAAAAAATCATGCGTGAGATGTGTGATCGGGGGCACTCAGTTTTCTTTTCAACACATGTGTTAGATGTTGCGGAGAAAATTTGTGATCGTATCGGGATTATTAATAAAGGTAAACTCATCGAAGTAGGAACCATGGAAGACATTCGTGCAAAAGCTGGGAATCAGGAATCGTTAGAAAATATTTTCTTGGAGATGACCGAATAATGAAAGAAATAATTCGTTTAACTAAACTTTTTGTGACAACAAACTTTGGCCTCTCGGTGCTTGGGTATAATCGAAAATATGACCGAAGAGCTTTCTTAAAGCAAGCTGGCACGGGTGCTGCGATTGTAGTGGTACTGATTCCCGCATTTGCTTTATATATTGTCTATATGGCGATGTTATACTCAGGTTTGTCCATGATTAATCAAACGTCGGTATTTTTGCCGGTGGTTTTTACCTTTGTTTCGTTAATGATCGTTATTTTCGGGATCGCTTATGTGCTTTCTGAGTTCTACTTTTCAAAAGGCGTTCAGATGTTGCTGACATTACCCATCAAACCTAAAAATATCATTATCGGAAAGTTTACCAGTGTGATGGTGATCGAGTGTTTTTTATCCTTTATGTTGATGATGCCAACGGTTATTATTTACGGCATCGGTCAAAATATGGGGATTTTGTATTATCTGCTCTCGCTGATTGTTGTTATCATGTTACCGATACTTCCCATTGCTATTGAAACACTGCTTATGATGTTAGTGATGCGAAGTGCCAGTCTTATTGGGAAAAAAGATGTGATACAGATTGTGATGTTATTTCTTTTTATTGTTACTATTTTAGGTGGGGAAATGTATCTGTCAAGCAGCGGAATGCTAAATTCAAATGATCCAATGGCATTTGTCAGTGGCTTTTTAACAGATAATGGGATGCTATTAAGAACCATCATCAGTATTTATCCGATCAGTCTTTTTATAGCGAATGGGCTAAATACCATTACACTGCTAGGTTTTTTAAATATTCTGGCGTTATTTGCCATTACTGCCGTCGCATTTTTTCTGATGGTATGGGTTGGCGAACGGGTTTATATTAAAGGGCTGTTGTCTCAAAATGAAAATCGCAAGAAATCGGTCGAAATGTCAGAAGAAAAAGTAGGTAAAGCATTGGGTAAAAAAACGCCTAGTGCCTTAGCAATCTTTAAAATGGACATGCGTTTGCTCCTGAGAACACCGATTTTCTTATTCAATAATGTTAGTGTCATTATTATTGTTCCGATTTGTATTTTTATGGCGTTTACCATGGCCGGTACGAACGGTGAGTTTTCATGGTCTATTTTAAAAGAAATTTATCAGCAGTTTCCGGATGGTTTTAACTTGGTATTTGTGGCTTTCTTTATGTTTTATGGGGGGATGACAGCCACAACACCCACCACTTTTTCAAGAGAAGGTAAGAAAATCTGGTTAACACAAATCATTCCGGTGAGTGCCAAAGATCAAATTATCGGTCGTTGCCTAACCGGGTTGTGTATCCAGGTTTCAGGCAGTCTTCTAACAATGGGAATGATCTGTTTTTTTGTCCCCCTTTCGGTGACAACGCTATTTATAACACTTGTTTTTGGAACTTTGGGCTCTATACCGATTCTGATTTTTGGGTTATTGATTGACATGTCACGGCCACTTTTGGATTGGGATAATCCCCAAAGAGCCGTTAAAAATAATATGAATTTTATCATTTCGATGTTGGTTAGCATGGTTTATATGATGCTTATTTTGACTGCTGTGGGTGTTATCGGCTTTTTTCTGATGCCTGTTGCCGGATACCTTGTATTCATCATCTTTTCACTTGTACTATCTTCTGTGCTCTACAATCTCGTTGCGAAACGACTTGAACAGGCGCTCCTGATAATGTCCGTTTAATGGATTTTTTAATAAAAGTTAATTTCTCCTTGACTATATTACAAAAACATAATATAATAATATTCAGATAAACAAATATCATGTTAGGAAGCGTGATTTATGGATAATAATAAAAAGAGAGAGAATGAGACAACGGCTGAAATCTTAAAAGCGTTAGCACATCCGGTACGCTTGTGTATGGTGCGTGGGCTCTGTGATGATGGACGGCATAACGTTTCTTATATGGAGTCTTGTCTAGATATCTCCCAGTCGGGAATTTCTCAGCATTTATCGAAACTTAAGGCAGCGGGTATTGTTAAAGGAACCCGAGAGGGAAACGAAGTTTATTATGATTTGTGTAATGAAAAAGTAAGAGATTTAATTAAAGTATTATTTGAGGAGGAAGAAAAATGAGAAAGATTTTAATTGTCGGTGGTGTAGCAGGAGGCGCAACAGCAGCCGCTCGTTTGAGACGTTTGAATGAAGAAGATGAAATTATTTTATTTGAACGTGATGAGTATATTTCTTTTGCAAATTGCGGTTTGCCTTATTATATCGGTGATGTGATTAAAGATCGTGATAAATTGATGGTTCAGACGGTAAAAGGGATGTCCAAACGGTTTAATTTGGATATTCGTAATTTTAATGAAGTCACCGGAATTGATCGTAAAGCCAATACGGTGATGGTAAAAAATACCCAGACTGGCGAAACGTATACTGAAAGTTTTGATATTCTTATTTTATCACCGGGAGCAAAACCAATTGCACCACCGATTCCAGGTTTAGCTGAAAGTGACAGTATTTTTACACTCCGCAATATTCCTGACACAGATCGAATTAAAGCAGAAGTAGTGAACTTAAAACCAAAGCGGGCAGTTGTTGTCGGTGGTGGATTTATCGGGATTGAAATGGCTGAAAACCTTCGTGAACTTGGCATTAATGTGACAGTTGTTGAAAAAATGAATCAAGTTTTAAAACCTTTAGATTTTGAAATGGCACAGCTTATCCATCAAGAACTCAATATGAACGGTGTTAATCTGGTTCTAGGTGACGGTGTCGATCATTTTGAAGACAAGGGTAAAAAAGTAGTATTGGAAAGTGGCATGGTACTAGATGCTGATATGGTTATTTTAGCGATCGGTGTTGTACCGGAAAATGGTTTGGCAAAGGGTGCCGGATTAAAATTAGGTAAAAGGGGTCACATTGTGACAACAGACACCTATGAAGTATTTGACAGCGAAAGTGATAAACCAATTGATAATATTTTTGCAATTGGCGATGCGATTGAAGTAAAAGATTTTGTCGATGGCTCACAAACAGCTATTCCATTGGCATGGCCGGCAAATCGTCAGGGACGTACCGTTGCGGATCGTATTAATGGCATTTTGTTTAAAAATGAAGGTATCCAAGGAACATCTGTGGCAAAAGTCTTTAATAAAGTATTCGCAGCAACCGGAAACAGTGCAGCACTTCTGAAAATAAAGGGTCTTGAATTTAAACAAATTCATGCGCATCGTGCTAATCACGCAGGTTATTATCCGGGATCAAGTAATATTGCTATGAAACTAGTTTACGATCCTAAAACCCTTAAAATTTTGGGCGCTCAGGCCGTTGGACAAGATGGTACTGAAAAACGGATTGATGTCATTGCAACGGCAATGAAACTCGGTGCAACCATTTATGATCTGCAAGATTTAGAACTTTCTTATGCGCCACCATTTTCAGCAGCTAAAGATCCGGTTAATATTTTGGGTTATATCGGACAGAATATTGAAGAAGGTGTTTACAAAGCCGTACAATGGGATGAAATTGATGATTTAATTGCCAAAGGATATTATTTATTCGATGTCAGATCACCGGTCGAATTTGCCGCAGGCCATGTTGAAGGATCCATTAATATTGAATTGGATACATTCAGAGAGCATCTTGATGAAATTAAAATTGATAAAGAACATCCCGTTTATGTTACCTGTCAAGTTGGATTGAGAGCTTATCAAGCGATTCGAATTTTGAAAGAAAAAGGCTATACAAAACTGTATAATTTAGCGGGTGGTTACAATACTTATAAAGCCGGACATTACAAATTAGCCGATTTAAATTTTGATGTGGATGAAACGCCGGGGGAGTCCCAACCGTCTAAAATGGCGGTCACAGAAGGTGCACAGGCGAAAGTAGTTGATGTTACAGGACTTCAATGCCCGGGACCGCTTATGGCAACTTATGAAGCAATCAATCAGGTTAAAGAAGGTGAACTTGTCAAAACGATTGCCACTGATTGTGGGTTTGTCCAGGACATTGAATGCTGGTGTAAAACAAACGGACATGAGCTGATTTCTCAGGAAAGTAAAGATGGTGCCTATATTTCGACCATTCGAAAAGGAAACGATGTGAAATCAAAATGTCATTTAACAACAGCACCGGAAGGACAAAAAAATGCGACAATGGTTGTTTTTGACGGTCAGCTCGATAAAGCACTTGCGGCCATGATTATTGCTCAAGGGGCCGCTGCCCAGGGAAAAGATGTTACACTGTTTTTTACTTTCTGGGGTTTAAATATTTTACGAAAACCAAAAGCACCAAAAGTGAAAAAAAATATGATTGAAAAAATGTTTGGGGTAATGATGCCAAAAGGTGCCAGACGTCTACCATTGTCAAATATGAATATGTTTGGTATTGGATCGGCTATGATTAAAAGCATTATGCGTAAGAAAAATGTGGATGACATTGAAACCATGATTGCAAAAGCGCAAAAAGCCGGCGTTCGTTTTATCGCTTGTACAATGAGCATGGAACTTATGGGCATTAAAAAAGAAGAACTTATCGACGGTATTGAATATGCCGGTGTAGGAACCTATATTGCCAGTAATGAAAATGTGGGGACGACACTGTTTATTTAAAAGAGAAAAATTAATCAAAATAAAAAGCCACGCAACAAACTCCGAAGAATGAAATAGGAGTGGTGTTGCGTGGTTTTTTATACTACGATGTGACATTGCTTAAAGTAATTTCTCAGAAATTAAGGTTCGTGCTACACCGATCATATAAAGTGATCCAACAAAAACGTTGATACGGTCTTTCACATTCAAATCAATGCTGTCAACCGCTTCTTCAATGGTGTTGTAAAAATTAACATTCTTATTATAATGGGTACGGATCAATTCGGCCATTTGGTCAGCAGGAAGCGCACGATCATTTTCCGGTGTTAGTGTGTGGACACTTTCGGTAATCGGCATCAGAAAATCAAGTGCCAGATGAATGTCCTTGTCTGCAAGCATCCCAAAATAAAGGTTGATTTTTTGGTCAGGAAAATAAGTTTTGATGTTTTGAACAAAATATTCAATGCCATTGGGGTTGTGTGCACCGTCAATGAGAATGACCGGGTCACGGTGTATCAGTTCAAAACGACCGTTAAAGACAACTTCTGAGAGGGCTTTTTTGATGGCTGACACAGAAATAGAATAGCCTTTTTCAGTTAATATTTGTACGGTATCAAGCACGGTTAAACAATTAAGCACTTGATGGTGACCTAATAGTTTAAGTGTGAAGGTATCAAGCCCCTGAATGCCATGGTCTTTTTTATAGTCTAAAACTTGTCCATCAAGGCTGTGTGAAAGTGATTTGATATTTTCAGGATTTACCAGTGTTATCGCTGCATTTTGCGTTTTTGCAAAATCGACAATTACTGTTTCAGCTTCCTTCTTTTGCGGATAAATAACAACACACGTATCTTCTTTGATGATTGCTGCCTTTTCAGCCGCGATTTTGCCAATGGTATCCCCTAAATAATCAGTGTGATCAAGACTGATACTCATAATAATTACTGCTTCCGGAGTAGGAATGACATTGGTCGCATCTAAACGCCCACCCATACCTACTTCAATGACACAAAGATCAGCGTGTTTTTCATAAAAATAAACAAAAGCCAGAGCCGTTTCAATTTCAAATCCTGTAGGATGCGGGTGACCTGCGGCGACCAGATTTTCGCAAGCATCTTGAACTTTTTTAGTGACAACCATGAGGTCATCGTCAGAAATGGGACAATTGTTAAGCTGTACCCGTTCGTTAAAAGATTCAAGTGCCGGTGAGGTATAAAGACCTGTCGTATAACCGGCCGTTTTTAAAATAGAGGACAGCATGGTGCTTACCGAGCCTTTACCATTTGTTCCGGCAACGTGAATAAATTTTAAATGATTTTGTGGGTTACCGAGTGCGTTTAAAAGTAAAGTAATATTTTCAAGGCCAAGTCGAATACCAAATTTTCCGTTTGATTCTATAAAGTCAATGGTTTCCTGAACATTCATGTTCTATAATTTTCTCCTTTAGTTTACCGGCAATTTTTAATTCTTTTTTCGGTAATAATGATGTCAACACTTTTATCGTGAGCTTCCATAGGAATGGTATCATAAATGAAATCTTCACGGATAAGAGCAACGGTGACGCAGGTATCGTTTATTGTTTCTAAAAAGCGATCATAATAACCACCGCCAAAACCCATACGATTTCCCGCTTCGGTAAAAGCCATTCCGGGAACCATCACGAGATCTAATTTTTTTGGATCAATGATGCGCATACAGTCTTTCTTAACTTCTAAAATACCATAATGGCCAGCTTCAAGATCTCCGGGAAAATGTAAAATTTCAGAAAGAGTAACGGTATGATCTGCTAAGTTACAAATTGGTGCAACAATATGTTTGCCATCGGCTAGCGCCTGTTTAACAAATGCATGTGTGTTAATTTCAGTGCCAAAACTGATATAAGCCATGATCCAGTCTGCTTTTTTATAGGCATCAGAATGTACAAAGTTGTCAATGATAGCGGCATCAATTTCTTCGGAATAAAGCGTAGACCGTTTTTTTAATGTTTCCTGACGAAATGCTTTTTTATCCATAATTTCTCCTTTGTTGTTTACAAGTAATGAACCTATTATAACATCAGAAGATGGGTTGGGATAGAGAAAAAATTTATACTCGAAAATTTTGCGCAGTACGGATAAATACGTTATACTTAGAATAGAATGAAGATTTTTTGAAAATGAATGAGAGGGAAACGAGAAAGAAGAAAAAATGAAAACGAGATTTTTGTTAGCATGTGAAACAATTAAAGATGAAGTAGAATTAATAAAGGAAAAATGGTCGATTGATATTGAAACCATCTGGATGAGTAACACACTACATACTTATCCTGAAAAGTTAAGAGATGCGTTACAAGAAGAGATTGATAAATTAAAAGAGGTCGATGAATTATTGTTTGCCTATGGCAATTGTGGCAATGGTTTAGTCGGTTTAGAAAGTGATTCTGCAACTATGATAATCCCCAAATATGGTGATTGTATTGATATTTTCTTAAATAAACAAAAAAATTTGGAACGGATTAGAACCAATACTTATTTTTTGACAAGAGGATGGCTTGATGGAAAGCAAGGACTTGAATGGGAAATTAAATATAATATTGAACGGTTTGGCGAAAAACGTGCAAAAAGGATCAGTGAGATGCTTTATAAACATTACAATTATTTGATGTTGATCGATACAGGTGCTTATAATGTTAAGGAATTTCTTCCGCGTGTAGAAAAAATTGCAGAAACCTTAAATATGGAACCGATTGTTTATCAAGGTGATATTACACCTATTGAAAAACTCTTAAATGGGCAGTGGGACGAGGATTTTTGCATTATAGAGCCGGGACGAAAAACGACTTATTCTGATTTCGATGGATCTAATTTACGTTTTCCTTGCTAATTTTCCGAAGGTTTGTTACAATTAGAATATATTTTGTTACAAGATACGCTTTTTAAAGGTATTTGTAAGCAAAAAGACTTATAATAAGAAATATGAATTTAGATTCAAAGATTATTTAAACATTGGAGAAAGTAAATTTTTTAGAATGTATGAATATAGATCAGGGAGAAGCCAAAAATGGGAATCAGAAAAAAAGAACATCATTTCTTTCCAATGTTAACAAGTATATTCAGAGAGACAGCACAGAGTATAGAAAGAAATAATCTTATGAGCATTGCATCAATTCTTTCTGTGGTTGCAGCACTTATTATTTTGGGGATTTTTGTGATTTTTACCGTTAATCTTCAGCATATTACCACGAATCTAGAATCGGCGCTTGAACTTAAAGTTTTTATGAAAATGACTTATAATGAGGAACAAAAATTAGCAGTTGAACAAAAATTATTAAGTAATGAAAAAGTAAGAGGCGTAACCTTTGAAAGTAAAGATGAAGCTTTGGAAAAATTTTCAAATAGTTTAGAAGATTATTCCGGTCTTTTAAAAGGATATGACAGTAATAATAATCCGATGTCATCATCTTTCGTTGTTCAAGTTAATAATCCTGATGATATGAATGCAGTAAAAGCTTTTGCGGAGGGATTAAAAGATCAAGGTGTTGATTATGTTAAATATGGTGAAGAATACGTTGATGCGCTTGTAAGTTTCAGTAAATTTAGTAATATTCTTTGTCTTGTTATTTTAGGTGTGTTGTCAGTTATTTCTATTTTTATCATTTACAATACCATTAAATTGACTTGTTTTGCCAGACGACGAGAAATACGTGTGATGAAATATGTCGGAGCAACAGATTGGTATATAAGAATGCCTTTCATTTTGGAGGGAACATTTCTAGGTAGTATGGGGGCATTGGTTGCCATGCTGTTGATAAGAACTGGTTATTATTATATTATTGCTTATGTTGGAAATAGTGTGTATATTCCAATGAACAGTGAACTTGTATCACCGTCAGCGATTATGGGGCCTATCTTTATATTTTGTTTAATATATGGTGTGATTATTGGGGCCTTTGGTAGTTTATTTTCAATTAGAAAATTTTTAGATGCTTAATTAAATTGGATATGAAAAAAGGAGCGAGGGAAAGAATGAAGAAAAAACTATGTGGAATTCTTGCAGGACTATTATGTCTTACATTAATTTGTGCGCCGGTCTATGCAGAAGAGGCTTCTAAAGAAGCACTGGATCAGAAAGTACAGAATGTTAAAGATGCTAAATATCAGATTGATATGACAAAAACGACAATCGCGGGTATCGAAAGTGAAATTAAAAAATCAAATGATGAAATTACAAAAATTGATAATCAAATCGCAGCGATGGATACTCAAATTGTTGATTTAGATACGCGGATGGCAGAAACAAAAGCTGAAATTGCTGTGGCAGAAGCAAAACGAGCAAAACAAGAAAAAGAACTTGAAGAACGCCTACGGGTTATGTATATGTATGGTAATGAAGGCTATGTGGAAATGCTGTTTTCATCGACTGATTTTACCGATTTTATTACCCGTGCCGATGCAATGAAAAATATTATGCAGGCAGATAAAGATTGTGTGACAGCACTTGAAAATACAAAAAAAGAAATCGAAGCTAAAAATGCTATTTTAGAATCAGACAAAGCAGCTATCGAAGTTGCAAAAGTCGCTCAGGTCGATTCAAAGACACAGCAGGAAAATATTAAGGGTCAGCAAGGTCAATTGCTAGCACAGAACAAAACACTTATTGATGGTTTAAAAGCGACGATTGAATCTGAAACAGCATCTGCACAGCAAATGGCGAAAGATTTAGGCTTATCAACCACTGTCAATGGTATTGTCCAGACGGGTGAGTATTACTGGCCGACACCCAATATTTTTTCTTTAAGTAGTCCTTTCGGAAACCGAATGCATCCAATTTTTAATGAATGGATTAATCATGATGGTATAGATATTGCAGCACCTTCAGGAACGCCGATTTTAGCAGCAGCCAACGGAACCGTTGAAATTGCAGAATATTATGGTGGTTATGGTAATTGTGTTGTTCTTAATATGGGTACTGATACATCTGGAAATAAAATCTCTACTTTATACGGACATATGACAAATTATGTTGTCTCAGTTGGCGAAACAGTAAGTCAAGGTCAGGTTATCGGATATGTTGGAAGCACTGGAAATTCAACGGGTGCACATTTGCATTTAGGTTGGTATCGGAATGGCGTCTTTGTAGATCCGTTAGAATATTATCCGGAATATACGGGCAATATTACTTGGGTTAATTAATCTATTTAAAGGTTTCATCCAGTAGCTTTTCGGCAAGACGTTTATAATGAAGACTTTGTTCGAAAAGTAATAAAATCATAAGTAATGGATCCGTCGTGTTCGTTTTAGAACCGGCGGATTTTTCTTTTATGGTGTAGTCAATCTGATTAACATTTTCTTTAAAACTTTCGAGCAGTTCATTTTGGCAATTTAAATAATTCTGATAAGTATCGTGCAGTTTATCATGATTGATAGCATCATCTTTCATTAAACTTGAGAAAAGAACTTTAATATCATCCATAGAAGTTACTTGTTTTAGCTGATAAATCAGAAGCATTAAAAGAATATGATCTTTCGTATACTTTTTTTTATGGGCGGGAATCAATAATTTATTTTTTGTATAATTATTGATCATGGTTTTTGTTAATAATTTATCTTCGGAAGTACGTTTTGTTTGACCAAGACGATTTTCAAATAAAGTGATTAATTGATCCATATATAAATCTAAATTCGGGATTTCTTCAATAGTAATATGATTGTTGAGATCGAGTCTGTCAATAATAGCTTGAAGTTGTTCAGTTGTCATTAGAATACCTTCTTTCTTTATATTCATTTTACGCTAAAAACAATCAAAAGACAATCTTAAAAGCAAATTTGACACTCGATATAAGGTATGATATAGTTTAAACATTCTAAAATATAGTTTTAAAGACTAGATAAAGGAGTAATGTAAAATGATTGAAAAATTTAGAGATCCGATGAGTGCGCTAACACATTTAATTGGAGCAGTTTTATCTGTTATCGGTATGATCAGTATGTTAATTTTAATTATCGTCGAAAAAGAGGTTAATGCGTTGACACTGATTTCAGTTCTCGCCTTTGGTCTCGGGTTAATTGCTCTCTATACTACGAGTTTTAGTTATCATGCAGTACACGGATCACCTGAAAAAATATTAAAGATGAAAAAACTGGATCATTCGATGATTTTTTTTCTGATTGCAGGTTCTTACACACCTTTTTGTCTTTTATGTTTGACGGGAGTAACACGTATTGTGTTAATGAGTGCTATCTGGGGTGTCGCTATCCTTGGTGTATTGATGATGGTATTCTGGATTAATATGCCACGCTGGCTCAATACCGGTTTATATATTTTTTTAGGATGGTTTGCAATTTTTGCATTTAAGCCTCTATACGAAGCCTTGCCAATTGGCGGATTTATATTTCTTGTTCTCGGTGGAGTTATGTATACCGTTGGTGGTATTATGTATGGTCTTAAAAAACCCGATATATCAAAAACATTTGGATTTCATGAAGTCTTTCATGTCTTTGTGATTTTAGGTAGTTTGTGCCATTATTATGCTGTTTTTAAATATATATTGATGCCGATCGTTTAAAAAGTTCAGGATACTAAGAAATAAACGCAATTAGTATAGATGAAAAAAGTTCTCTTATAAAAAAATAGAATTCTTTTTAAAAATCGCTTGACAAAGA
>JAVXTS010000004.1:0-83914 GCA_036642535.1 Eubacterium sp.
TTTATTGGTGTCAATTGGAACAGTAGGATCTTGCATGGCAACACGGAAAGTATTACTCGTGTTACTGGTGCTACTCCCTCCGCAACCTACAATAGTAACAGCTAAAGCAGCGACTAATAATAAGGCAATAAGTTTTTTTGCTTTTTTCATAAAATTCTCTTTCTCCTTTTTTATAACTAGTAGTATTTATGCTCAAAATACTATTAAGATCTTATAATTATACCATAAATAAGACGAGTTGTCGATAAAATATAAATCTATTTAGCGCTTATACAGGTCGTTTAGCGTCTTTAGCCATTGGATATCAATGTGACTTAAAGCGGTAGAACTGAGGCGAAATGCCCAGTTTCCGAGGGCAACACCTGGATAATTCATTTTCGTATCACTGCCGTAACCGCATAAATCCTGAATCGGTGTGATGACCACATTGGCAGAACTTTGCCATAGGCAGCGGATAAAAGCACGGCAAGATTGGCTGTGAAAGCCGCCTTCTTGCCATGATTCATCTTTACCGTGATAATTTACATAGCTCAAGGCATAATGGCGCTGTTCGGGTAAAAGTTCCCATTGCCAGCCGAGTAAAGTATTATTATCGTGGGTGCCGGTATAGGCCACGCAATTCTTAACATAATTGTGCGGAAGATGAATGTTGTCACCTTCTTCAATAAAAGCAAATTGGAGAACACGCATACCGGGGAGACCAGTTTCTTTTAGAAGATCAATGACCCCATCATCCATAACACCGAGGTCTTCGGCAATAATTCGAGATGATTTGGAGCCAAGAGCCGCAAATACCGTATTAAAAAAATCCATTCCCGGTCCCGGAATCCATTTGCCATTTCGAGCATTTTGAGCGTTAGCATCAACCGACCAGTAGGCAGAAAATGCTCTAAAATGATCGATGCGAACAGCATCATAAATTTTAAGGGAGTGATCGATACGTTTGATCCACCACTGATAACCATTTGCTTTCAATGTTTTCCAGTGATAAAGCGGATTGCCCCAGAGCTGACCGTCGACACTGAAATAATCGGGCGGAACACCTGCAACATGGAGGGGATGTCCATCGGAGTCAAGATCAAAAACTTCGGGGTGTGCCCAGACATCTGAACTTTCAAGGGAAACATAGATAGGCATATCACCAATG
Source organism: Eubacterium sp. (assembly GCA_036642535.1). Lineage (GTDB taxonomy): Bacteria > Bacillota > Clostridia > Eubacteriales > Eubacteriaceae > Eubacterium. The sequence goes on from JAVXTS010000004.1 coordinate 1,148, forward strand.
ATTTCAACGCCTAAAGTATTCGCATATTTTTTAACAGATTGCCACTGGGTGAAAAATGTATATTGTAGAAATTCCTGAAAAAGGATCTGATCAGCATACTTTATTTGGGCATCTTGAAGGGCAGTAGAATCGTGGTTTTTAAGTTTGTCATCAGGCCAGCGATACCAGTCTTGGTCATCGAAAATTTCCTTGAGGGTCATATAAAGCGCGTAATCCGGCAGCCAATAGGCTTGTTCTTTTGTAAAAATTTTGATTTTTTCTTTTAAAGGTTCATCAATTCGGGTGAAGGCCAGGTGAAGCGTTTTTAAACGGGTCTTTTCAAGCCAGTCAAAAGCAGCGGTGTAGTGATCGGGATGTTTATTGGCGAGAAGTTCGGCAGGCGTGAGTAAACCATTATCGCTTAATGTTTCCAAATCAATAAAATAAGGATTTCCGGCAAAGGCAGAAAAACTTTTATAGGGTGAGTTACAGACGTCTACGGGACCAAAAGGAAGGGTTTGCCAGTAAGAACAACCGGTCTGATGTAAAAAATCGGCAAATTGTTTTGCTTCTTTTCCAAAACTGCCAATGCCGTAATCCCCGGGTAGCGAGGAGATGTGCATGAGAATGCCACTTGATCGTTTTAATGTCATAATTGTGTCCTTTCAATAAAAAAATGCTAAAAGATTATTTTAATAGTTTAGCACAAGCATTCAGGTTTGTAAATGTTTGCACTAAAAGAAAAAATAAAAAAAGAACCACCAAAGTAGTCCTCAAAATTAAAAGACAAGTCTATTTTCAATCTTCTTGTTGATCAAAGAATTGAATAAGATCGTCTGCAAAATAGGCAATGAATTTTGGCTGACAGATATCGATATCTTCAGGATCTTCAAAGCCAAAGCCATAATCAGCAGCGATAAAATCTAAACCGCACTCACCGGCGGCTAATCCATCAAAAATTGTGTCACCAATCATAATTGCTTGTTCGGGGATAGAACCGATTTTCAAAAGTGTATCTCTAATGATATTTTCTTTATCCAAAATATTTTCTGTTGTAATGCCACAAATAGCATCAAAATAATGGGTGAGATTGGCAGCATCAAGGGTTAATTCTGTAATATCCTGACGTTTGAGTGTTGCAACGCCTAATTTATGACCGGATTCTTTGAGCATCCCTAACAAAGCATGAATGCCATCATAAACGATGCCTTCTTCAAAACCACGTTCAAGTTGATATTGCCGATGGAAGGAAACCGCTTTAAAGGCAGTTTTTTCGTTTATGGCATAATGGGTAAGATAAGATTCTAAAGCGGGTGCACCTATAAATTCATGTAAATATTTTTTATCGACAGGTTTTAAACCTATGTTTTTTTCGGCAAAACGTATTGCGTTAAATATACCTTCGGAGGAATCCATCAAGGTTCCATCCAGATCGAAAAGAATGGTTTTATATTTTTTCATAAAAGCTCCTTAAATTTGATATTGCGTATCATTATAACATAAAAAATAGTGTCGCAAACTGAATGTTTAAATTTAGCTGAGGACACTATTTTTTTAACCTTCCCGGTATTGTTTAGATTATTTGTATGTTATAATGATTAAAGTCTACGGAATCATAATTTTGTTTCAAAAGATTTTTAGCTTCCTTGATAATTTCTTTTTCAGATAAAGGAAGACGAATATCCCGAATTTCAATTATTTCGAGGGGTTGATCCTTTATTGTTTTCATTAGAGTATAACCTCCATAAATCTTAGGTGAAATTTTAACCTCGAAGTTTCCGTTTGACAAAATGGTATTGTGACCATCAATAACAACTGTTTCAAACATTGGAACACATCCTTTCAACAGCATTGTAATAATCTAAATTATACCAAAAGATATATAAAAATAAAAACAAAAGGTAAAAAACTTAAAAAATTTCAGGAAAAATATATGTACGATCGAAAAAAGCTTAAAGACCTTCCACAAAAACCGGGTATTTATATGATGAAAAATGCCATTGGTGATATAATATATGTTGGAAAAGCCATCAATTTAAAGAACAGAGTGCGGCAGTATTTTCAGAGTTCTAAAAATTTAACGCCAAAAACAGTTACATTAGTTTCACATATTTGTGATATTGAAACAATTGTGGTTGATAGCGAAACAGAAGCATTAATTTTAGAATGCAATCTGATCAAGGAGCATCGTCCTAAATATAATATCCGTTTAAAAGATGATAAAAATTATCCATATATTAAAGTGACACTTGAAGATATGTATCCTAAAATTATTATGGTAAGAGAACATCATAAGGATGGCGGTAAATACTTTGGTCCTTTCACTAGTAGTTTTGCCGTTAAAAAAACGATTGAAGCAGTCGGAAAAATTTATCCGTTACGTCGTTGTAATCGGAAAGTAGCCTTTGGCGAAAAAAATGGAAGACCTTGTCTCAATTATTATATTGGACAATGCGGTGCACCTTGTCAAGGAAACGTACCGGTTGCTGAATATATGAAAAGTATTCAGGAAGTACTCGATATTTTAAATGGAAAAGATAAGGAACTTATTTCAGATCTTGAATTTAAAATGAAGTGTGCATCTGAGAAAATGGATTATGAGCTAGCCGCTAAATTGAGAGATCAGATTTTTGGTATTCGGCACATTGCCGAAAAACAAAAAATTATTATCAATAGTTTACAGGATCAGGATATTATCGCTTTTGCCCAGGATGGTGATTTGGCTTGTGTACAGGTTTTTAATATTCGTGATGGTAAAATGTTGGGAAGAGAGCATACTTTTTTAGAAGGGGTTGAAGATACTGTTTCAGAAGAAATTATGACGACTTTTGTTAAACAGTATTATTCTTCAAAACCCTTTATTCCCAGGGAGATAATACTGGGCGATGCTCTGATTAAAGAGGAAGAAGAAACCATCGGAAAATGGCTTAGCCAATTGCGTGGGACAAAAGTAACATTAACAATACCACAAAAGGGGCAGAAATCAAAAATGACTCATATGGTAGCAGAAAATGCGACATTGACATTAAAACAATATGAATTAGAATGCCGTCAAAAAGAAGAAAAAAAGAAAAGTCGTTTGGATGCTTTAAAAGATTTGCTTGGAATGGACAAATTACCGCAACGTATAGAAGGTTATGATATTTCAAATATCAGCGGATCGGATAATGTGGGTGGTATGGTGGTTTTTACCGAAGGTCGACCGGATAAAAAGGCGTATCGTCGCTTTAAAATCAAGTCAGTGGACGGACAGAATGACTATGCTAGTATGCAGGAGATGCTTTTCAGACGTATTGAGCGTGGTATGAAAGAAAAAAATGAAGAGGAAAATGAAGAGAAAAGTAGTTTTTTGCCTTTTCCGGAAATTTTTTGTATTGATGGTGGAAGAACGCATGTTGATGCAGTTAGGAACATTGTACAGATGTATCCCGATCTTGATATAAAAGTTTGTGGTATGGTCAAAGATGATCATCATCACATTCGTGGATTAATTTATAAAGATGAGGAGTATCCCCTTAAACGGTCAACACCTTTATGTACTTTTTTGAATGAAATTTCAGAAGAAGTACACCGTTATGCCCTAGGATATCATCAGACGTTACGCAAAAAAGGCATGTTGGAATCACGACTTGAAGAAATATCGGGTATCGGAAAGAAAAGAAGGGCACTGCTGATGCGCCATTATGGTAATATCGATAATCTTGAAAAAGCAGAACTTTCAGAACTTTCAGAACTCCCGGGTATGAATCAAAAAATAGCGGAGTCTGTTGTTGCTTATTTTAATAAAAAATAATGCTATTATAGTGATAAGAAAAGAGAGTGAGTACATGAGTGAACATATAAATGAAGAAACATTAGCACGAATTAATTTGAATCAGTTTTGTCAGGATTTGAATCTTGAAAAAATTCACAGTGATGTGGATGAATTCGAACTCTACGATAGTGGGATTAACCGTCCGGGGTTACAGCTTCACGGTTATTATGAATACTTTGATGCCAAACGGATTCAGACCATTGGAAAGGTTGAAATATCTTATTTATTGAGTCTTGACTCTAAGTTGAGAGAAAAAAGAATTGATGATTTTTTTGCTTACGATTTTCCTTGTCTAATTGTTTGTTGGGATCTTCCTGAAGCAGAAATTTTTGAAAAAGCAGCGATTAAACATCGGCGAATTCTTTTAAGAAGTGTGGAAAAGACAACGACTTTATTTTATCATTTAGTCGATTATATTGACCAGAAAACAGCTCCGATGATTAGTATGCATGGTGTTCTCGTGGAAGTCCACGGTGTTGGGGTTCTAATTACCGGACCAAGCGGTATCGGAAAAAGTGAAACAGCTCTAGAATTGGTGAAACGTGGTAACTGTATGATTGCAGATGATGTGGTTGAAGTAAGTAACCATCAAGATCGTGTACTTACGGGGACAGCACCGGAAATGTTACGTTATTATATGGAAGTAAGAGGAATCGGTATTATTGATGTACGTACTCTTTATGGAGCAAAATCGGTTAAACAATCGGTGGATGTTGATATGGTTATTCGTCTTGAAAATTGGGACGAACATTCCCCTTATGATCGGTTAGGACTGGATGAAGAAACTCAGGATATTTTAGGAATTGAAATTCCATTGGTTACTATTCCTGTATCTGGAGGTAGAAATCTTGCAGTCATTATTGAAACGGCCGCTATTAATAATCGAATGAAAGTTGCTGGATTTCGTTCTGCACAGATTTTTTGCGATAATGTAGCGAGACACAATACAGAAGTAGCTGAAAACCGAAAACAAAAAAACAATGAGGAGAAGTGAATGAGAAATTACGTATTGGATGTACATACCCATACCCAGGCATGTGGTCATGCCTATAATACTTTAATGGAGCTTGCTGAAGCAGCCGCTCAAAAAAAATTGGAATTATTTTGTCTTACCGAACATGGGCCGAAACTTCCGGGAGCACCAGGGGATTTATTTTTTGCCAATTATCGGATTATTCCAAGCGTTATTAATAATGTGAAACTGCTCAAAGGAATTGAAGCTAATATTTTAGATAAAGATGGCAATCTAGATATTCCTGAACGTGCCATCGGTCGGTTGGAAATTATATCGGCATCTTTACATACACCTTGTATTGTGCCCGGAACAAAAGCAGATAATACTTCGGCGGTATTGGGTGCAATTGATAATCCTATGGTAGATTTTATCTGTCATTTAGGTAATCCAAATTACGAACTGGATTATGAAGCCATTTTACAGGAAGCGAAAAAGACAAATACCTTAATTGAAATTAATAATGGTTCATTCTTTATTCGACAAGGTTCAAAACCAAATTGTGTTAATATTGCCAAGCGTTGCAAAGAATTGGATATTCCGATTGTGTTGGGAACGGATACCCATTTTTGCACAGACATTGGGTATTTTCCATATGCGGATAAAGCACTTGATGAAGCTGAATTTCCGGATGAATTGATCATCAATCTTGAAACAAAACGTTTAACGGACTATTTAGAACAAAAAGGAAGAAAACTTTTTTGTGATCCACGAAAAGATGCTGAAGATTTATTTTAACAAATAAACAATTATATGGTATAATAATCAGCTAGTAGAAAGAACAAAATCAAGATAGAAAGGAAATGCGATGAATGTTAAGATACTGACGGATTCAGCTTGTGATATGCTGACTGAAGATATTGAAAGATACAATGTGGAAAAATTACCGCTTTATGTGATACAAGATAAAAATACATATAAAGATGGAATGGATATAACACCGGATGTGGTGTATCAAAAAATGCGTCGAGGGGTTCATTATAAAACCTCGCAGATACCTTATAGCGATTTTTTAGAGCATTTCACAGAACTTGCTAAAGTGAAGCAACCTTGTCTCTGCCTTTGCTTTTCTAGCGGGTTGTCAGGAACGTATCAGGCGGCAATGTTAGCGATGCGTGATACACTTGAAAAATTTCCGGAGGCTCAAATCAAGGTGGTTGATACAAAAGCAGTGACCGGTGGGTTGGGTCTTATTGTTACAAAAGTGGCAAAAGCGGCATATGAAGGTGCAGCGTTAACAGAACTATTAAAGTTGGCACGATATTATTCAGATCATATTTGTCATGTTTTTACAGTGACGGATTTAGAATATTTATACCGTGGCGGACGTTTAAATAAAGGAACGGCCATTGTGGGAAATATGCTTAAAATTAAACCTCTTCTTGATGTTGATGACAATGGGGAATTACGACAGATAGATAAAGCAAGAGGTGAAAAGAAACTGCTTAAAAAAATGATTGAGTACTTAGAAGAAAAATGCGCCCATCCGGATAAGCAGACTATTTTTATAACACATGCTGATAACGAGGCACTGGTGGAGACTTTTATTAAATTAGCAGGAAGACATTTAAAAACGGATAACTTTGAAGTTATGCCCCTTGCGCCGATTATCGGAACCCATTCAGGACCGGGTACATTGGCCGTATTTTTCTTTGACGAAATAAAAGAATAGTCTTTATAAATAGGAGAGATAAAAAAGTATGTTAGAAAAATTAGATTTTTTATCAAGTAAATACAACGAATTAAATAAAAAGATTTCTGATCCGGCCATTATTGCAGATCAAAATTTGTGGACAAAACTGATGAAAGAACAGTCTCATATTGAACCAATCATCAATCGATATAATGAGTATAGAGAAACAATGAAGGGGATTGATGAAAGTAAAGAAATGCTGACGGATAAAAGTATTGATAAAGAGTTCAAAGAAATGTGTGAATCTGAACTTAATGAATTAAACGAGAAAAAAATCGCATTAGAAGAAGAATTACGTGTATTATTATTGCCTAAAGATCCAAATGACGATAAAAATGTTATTGTTGAAATTCGTGGTGGAGCAGGTGGTAATGAAGCTGCTTTATTTGCAGGTGATTTGTTCAGAATGTTTACTCGTTATGCAGAACGTAAAGGATGGAAAAGTGAAATCATTGATGCCAATATTCCGGATATCGGTGGAATTAAAGAAGTTACTTTTTCCATTGAAGGAAAAGGGGCTTACAGCCGATTGAAATATGAAAGCGGTGTTCACCGTGTTCAGCGTATTCCAAGTACAGAATCGGGCGGACGTATTCATACTTCAACAGCAACGGTGGCTGTTTTACCGGAAGCAGAAGATGTAGAAATTGATATTAGTCCAAATGATTTAAGAATTGATGTTTATCGGTCATCCGGTAATGGAGGTCAATGTGTTAATACCACTGACTCTGCCGTTCGAATCACGCATGTACCAACCGGAATGGTTGTTACATGTCAAGATGAAAAATCTCAGCTGAAAAACAAAGAAAAAGCAATGAAAGTATTGAAAGCACGTCTTTATGAAATTGAAACACAAAAACAGCAGAGTGAAATTGCCGAAAACAGAAAAAGTCAGGTTGGTACCGGAGACAGAAGCGAACGTATCCGTACATACAATTTTCCGCAAGGTCGAATCAGTGATCATCGTATCGGTATGACCGTTTATCAGCTTGAAGCATTTTTAGATGGTGAAATTGATGAAATGGTTGATGCACTAATTACAAATGATCAAGCAGAAAAACTAAAACAACAAAGTTAAAAACGCTTTAACAGAGGATTTAAAATTGAAAATGATGGTACAAATCCACTTGTGGGTTTGTACTTTTTTTAAAGGAGAAAATAAAAATGAGTGTAACAGAACGTTTTTTAAAATATATTAGCATTGATACTCAATCGGTAGCAGATATGGACAATGTTCCCAGCAGTGAAAAACAGAAAAACTTATCAAGCTTGTTAGTGGAAGAAATGAAAGCACTGGGTATAAAAGATGCACGTACAGATGTGCATGGTTATGTTTATGGAACAATTCCAGCGACAACTGATCAGGAACAACCAGTATTAGGTCTTATTGCTCATGTGGATACATCAAATGCTGTTAGTGGTGCAAATATTAAACCAAGAATTATTAAAAATTATGATGGTAAAGATATTGTTTTAAATCACGATAAAAAGATCGTGTTAACTACGACTGATTTTCCTGAAATCGTTCGGTATACAGGACAAGATATTATTGTAACCGATGGAACAACACTTTTGGGAGCGGACGATAAGGCAGGTATTGCGGAAATTATGACTTTATGTGCATTTCTTATGGAAAATGATATCCTACACGGTACGCTGAAGATTGCTTTTACACCAGATGAAGAAGTAGGAAAAGGACCTGATTTTTTTGACGTAGAGGGCTTTGGTGCCGATTATGCTTACACGATTGATGGTGGAGAACTAGGTGAATTAGAGTATGAAAATTTTAATGCCGCTCATTTTAATTTAAATGTTTATGGGGTAAGTACGCATCCCGGTACCGCAAAAAATAAGATGAAAAATGCCTTACTCATGGCTATGGATTTTCAGAAAATGCTGCCTGAGTATGAAACACCTGCCCATACAGAAGGATACGAAGGCTTTTATCATCTTGAACATTTATCGGGTGATGTTGAAAAAGCAGAAGTATCATATATCATAAGAGATCATAATTTTGAATCTTTTGGAAAGCGAAAAGAACGAGTTGTTAAAATTTGTGATTATTTGAATGATTTTTATGGAAAAGGTACGTTTGAATACACGCTTAAAGATTCGTATTATAATATGAAAGAAAAAATTGAGCCACATTTCTTTTTGATTGAAAATGTTATAAAAGCAATGAAGGACACCGGTGTTGAACCCATTGTTACACCAATTCGAGGGGGAACTGATGGTGCCCGCTTATCATTTATGGGTTTGCCGTGTCCTAACATTTGTACCGGTGGTCATAATTTTCATGGTAGATTCGAGTATATTCCGGTTCAATCCATGGAAACAATAGTTGAAATTCTTAAAAAACTGGTAATAATTTCGTTATAATAAAGGTGCAAATAAGCGTGAAATTGATTCTTTGATTTTGATAAGGCGTGGACGCTTTTTATAATCGTCCAATGTGTAGGCAATGGAGTTATCGATATCTTTTATAAAAATAGCGTGTAATTTTTTTGCAATATTGGGGTCATAAACAAAGGCATTCGTTTCAAAATTTAAAGTAAAACTACGAATATCGAAATTACAAGATCCAACTGAAGCAATCTGATCATCGACAACGACAACCTTTGCGTGGAGAAAACCATTGTTGTAAATATAAACTTTAGCACCGTAAGAAATGAGTTCACCAACGTAGGAAAGTGTCGCCCAGTAAATAAAAATATGATCGGGTTTATTTGGAATCATGATATGTACTTCAATACCTGATAACAAGGCGATTTTTAAAGCTTCCATGATACTTTCATCGGTCACAAAATAAGGAGATTGAATACAAATATAATCTTCTGCATTAGTAATCATGCGGATAAAACCTTGTTTGATAACCTGGTTGGTGTTATCGGGGCCACTTGAAACAATCTGAATCCCTGAGCCATCCGGGTTATCCATGTAAGGAAAGTAGTGATGAATATTTTCGGAATGAATGTTTAAACGCGACTTATTACCGCTGGTACGCCAATCTAACATAAAACGCATTTGAAGTTCGTAGACAGCATAACCTTCTATTTTTAGATGTGTATCTCGCCAGTATCCCATTTTTTTCTTAAGCCCAAGGTATTCATCACCGATGTTGAAACCGCCAACAAAGCCTATTTTTCCGTCAATGACTGCGATTTTTCGGTGATCACGATAATTAAGGCGTAAATTGATAAAGCGTAAACGAGAAGGGAAAAAGATACCATATTGTCCGCCGGCTTCTTTAAAGGTATTGAGAACACTGTGAGGCAGATAACGACCGCCCATTTCATCAAAAAGAAGCCGTACTTCGAGGCCTTCTTTAGCTTTTTTTGTTAAAAGTTGCAAAAAACGTCGTCCAAGATTATCGTATTTGATGATATAATATTCGAGATGAATGGTTGATTCAGCAGATTCAATCGCTTCAAATAAAGCGTCAAATTTATCGTATCCGTCGGTATAAATTTCAATTTTATTATTATCAGTATAAAGTGCATGACTAACATTAAGGTGATATTCAATATTATAATGATATTTTGTGACAATGGTTTGGTTTTTAGAAAGCCGTTGACGATCAACGAGATCTTTTTTTTGTTTCACCAAAAGGTTTCGATATTGGTTGTTTTCCGGTGTGTTATATTTATAAATTTTTCGTTTTGTTAGATTTTGAGAAAAGAATAGATAAAATAAAAATCCTAGAATAGGAATAATCCATAAAAAAAGGAGCCAGGCATAGGTGCTCTGGGGTGTTTTACGTTCTAAAAAAATGATGGTAAAACTTAAAATGATATTAATTAAAAACCAGAAGACAGAAAAAGGGCTTGAAAGTGAGAAAAAAGATAAGGTCATAAAATACCCTCCAAAATTTTATTAGTCTAATATAAAGTATACCATAATATCTCAATTTAAAACAAGTCAAGATAGTATAAAAAAAACCATCTAATCGTTAGATGGTTTTTTGAAAATTTAAACAAGTGGCATCTGTGTTGCAACAGCAGTTGCCAAATAAGCGTGTTTATTGAGTAAGCGCCAATTAATTCCGGTAAAACCGGCACTGTTTAGCATATCCCATATTTCTTTTTGAGAATACATTTTAATATCAACTTCATTAAGAGCTTTGCAGAAAGCGTTAATATAACGGAGGGTTGCGTTAAGATAGGTATCACAAAGAACGAGTATACCTTTGGGTTTTAAAACTCGATGTACTTCTTTTAACACCGCTTCCGGATGTGGATAATGGTGGAATGTTGAAGTACTAACAACAACATCAAACTGGGCATTTTCATAAGGCAGATGTTGAGCGTTGCCCATTTTCAAGGGAACATTTTTGCCGTCTAGCCGTTCACGTGCTCCGGCGAGGCGTTCAAGAGAATAGTCGAAACCATAAGCATCCATCTTCGGAAATTTTTCAAAAATTTGTTCCAACATTTTCCCGCCGCCACAATCTAAATCGAGTAAAGAATTAAATTGATAATTTTCCAGTTCTTCAACAACTTCCTGACGACATTCATGGGAGTATTGTTTGAATTGACTGGTATTAAATATAGCAGCCAAAAGGTCTTGGCTTAATTCTGATTTTACTTTCGTTTCCACACATATACTTCCTTTCAAGATTACATAGTTACAGTGTAACATTTTTGAAATGGAAAAGCCACCGTAAATTTATATTCATTTTTAAATGGGATAATAAGTGTTTAAAAAATCCTCACGCTCTTTCCAGTTTGGCATTAGATTACCAAGCGCAGAGTAAAATCCAAAATCATGGCTAGGGTATTTAAAGTGAATAACTTCGTGTAAGGCAATATATTCAATACACAATTTCGGTACTTTGATTAAATCTAAATTTAGAATAAGAATTTTACTTTTGGGAGAGCATGATCCCCACCGATCGAGCATTTTATAAATGCGTAGATTTGGCATTTTTACAGAGTAGGGAGCTGCTTTAATGAGGCATTCGGCTAAAATAGGTACAAAAACCTCACGTGCTTTTTCTCTATACCAGAGATCTAAAACAAGTTCCTTTTGCTTGAGATTTTTAGGATCATTAACTTCTAAAATTAAGTTTTCACCTTGAAGGGTTACAAGGGGTTCATTATTTGTTTGAATAGTAGAAAGCGTATAAAAATGACCTAAGTATTTATGCTTTTCTCCGGTTTCATAGCGATATATTTTTTTATGTTCAGGTGTTATTTTTTGTCCTTTTATCATTGAGGTACCTCCAAATCTTTCTTAATTATACACGTTTTCATGGAAAGATTGTTAACAAATAGTTGTCGGAAAGAGAGAATAATTTGTGAACAGAAATTTATCTTAACTCTTTTAATTAATCATTTCCATCTTTGTATAGAAATGGTATAATAGTTACTATTGTATCCGAAAACAGATATATTATTTTTGAAACACAAAGGAGAGAAAACAATGGAAACCAAACTCAGTGTAACTTTAATTGAACATACGCCGGAACCTGAAAAATTAATTGCAGCAGCGGCAAAACTTTGTTATTCACATGCCGGAGCGGCAGAAATTATGGAAGATCTAACGCCGGAAAATGTTGATAAATTTTTAAATCGCTTAATGGATATGGGACATGCTTCACCAATCGAACACGCAAGTTTTTCTTTTGCGATAGAAGGGGTAAGTCGAGCACTTACACATCAGCTTGTGCGCCATCGGATGGCAAGTTTTAGTCAGAAATCTCAGCGATATGTAACGGAAGGGCAGTTTAATTATATTATACCTTATGAAATATCAGGAATTCCTGCCGCAAAAGAAGAATATATTCGTGCAATGGAAAATGCTCAAAAATCTTATGATAGTATTGCCGAAAAACTGATTGCAAAACATAAAGAAAAATTAATGGCAGAGGGAAAATCAGAAAAACAGGCTGCAAGTATAGCGGAAAAACAAGGGATTGAAGATGCACGTTTTGTGTTGCCAAATGCCTGTGAAACAAAAATTGTAGTTACAATGAATGTGAGAGAGCTTTTACATTTCTTTAATCAGCGATGCTGTATGCGTGCACAATGGGAAATTCGTGCTTGTGCTGTTGCGATGTTAGTTGAATGTCGTAAAGTTGCGCCGATTCTTTTTAAGAACGCAGGACCGCGTTGTGTAGAAGGACCCTGCCCAGAAGGTGCAATGACTTGTGGCCAGATTAATGAAGTACGTGAGACATTTAAAGCATTATAAAAAGATTGACAAATTTAAAGATTAGAAAAGGTTGGAGAGATGAAGGACATTAAAAATCCATTAAAAACAAATATTTTTTTAGCATTGATGGTATCCCTATTGGGAGTGATGCTCGTGTTTATACCCGGAATGATCGTTGATCTTGGGGCTTATCAATTTTATTGCAATTATTTTGGAATTGTTATGATTGTTGGCGGTATTATTTTTGCGATTTTTTATTATACGAAGTATAATCAGTTTAAAAAATTTGTAGAGAGTGATAAAGAAAAAATTCGTTGGGATTATGAAGATGAATTTTATCAGGATTTTGTAGGGGAATTAAATAATCTTCAGAAAAAAGCCAGCAAGAAGAAATTTTTTATTCTTCTTGCCGTTATTTTGGCTTTGTCTGTTCTTTTATATTTCATGTTAGGGACTGATATGAAGATGCTTTCACTTGTCTTTGGTGTATTTTTTACGTTGATAAGTATTATTTTTGTACTGATTGTGCCTCAAACATTCCGGTTTAAAGCGGTAGAAAAACCGTATTGTTCCATTATATCAGAAGATGAAGCGTATATTATGGGGCGTTATCATAGTTGGAAGCGTGCGAATGCTAAAATAAAAGAACACGATAATGGACATCAAATTTATAAAGTTTTGGCCATTAATTACGAATCAGTGACGGTGAACGGTAAGCTTTATAGAGAGTGGAATGCATTGATGCCAAATCAGGATGAAGAAACTTTAAAACAAACAAAAATGATCTCAAGTAAAATCAACAAACGTACAAAAGTAATAAACAGTCAAGGAAAAGAAAAAGATATTCTAGAACGTCTTTTTGATAAAATGCTTGGCCGTAATAAAGATACGAAAGAAAAGACAAAAACTCAAAAAAAATAAACAAAATCGCCTTCATGATTAATAAACAAATGAAGGCGATTTTTTTAATTATTGCAAATCAATTTTATCCAAAATACCTGTTAAATGAGCAATGGTAATGCCATAGTTACACATCGGTACACCCTGAATGCGGGCTCTTTCAACCCGGGAAAGGACGTGTTTACGGTTGAACATACAGCCACCACAATGGATGATTAAATCGTAAGGGGTTAAATCGGCGGGAAAGTCGTTACCGGTGGCAATATCGACTTTAAGGGAAGAACCAAATTTTTTACGAAGCATTGCCGGAATTTTCTCCCGTCCAATATCTTCTTCAAGTGGGGCATGGGTACAAGCTTCGGCAATGAGGATTTTTGAGTTTTCAGTTAAAGAATCGATGGATTTGGCACCATCAATAAAATAGGACAGATCACCTTTATAATTGGCAAAAAGAACGGAAAATGAGGTAAGTTTGCTGTCGGTAGGTTTTTGATCGTATACCATTTTAAAAACTTGAGAATCAGTAATAATGAGTTTTGGTGGCTCGGAAAGATAAGTAAGTGCTTCCTTAAATTTATCGGCTGTTGCGCTTTGAATAATACACTTTTTATCTAATAACTCACGAATTGTCTGTACTTGAGGAAGAATCAAACGACCTTTAGGAGCCTGCGTATCCTGTGGCATCACGAGCATGACCAGATCGTTCTCTTTACAGAGACTACCGGTAATACTTTCGGCCTCATAATCTTTGGGGAGTGACCGTATCAGTTCTTCACGAATAAGATCCATACCACTTTTTGTTTTTGCACTGACGATTAAAGGTCGAATTCCAAGATGATGTTCAATAGAATTTGCCAAAACATCTGTATTTCTTAAAATATCGGATTTATTAATGATAGGAATAACGGGGGTATTACGTTTTCTAAAAGAATCAATCCAATCAAATTCCTCTTCTGTTTTGGTATCGCCCCATACAATAAGGGCAATATCGGTTCGATCCATGGCTTTTCGGGTTTGTTCAACGCGCATTTTACCCAGTTTACCGATATCATCGAATCCAGCGGTATCAATGAACATACAAGGACCGATGCCGTGGATTTCCATATATTTATAAACCGGATCGGCGGTGGTTCCGGCAACGTCTGAAACCAGAGCGATACTCTGGTTTGTAAGGGCGTTGATCAGGGAAGATTTACCGCTGTTGCGCTTACCAAAAATGCCGATATGCAGACGGTTTGCACGAGGTGTGGCTGTTAAACTCATAGAGATCTCCTTCTAATTGTTCCTTAGATTAAAAACGAAAGTCACGTTTGCCGGCTTCAATATCTTTAAGATTTTGAGTGGCAATGGTGCGGACTTTTTCTTTTGGAATACGACTGAGTTCTTCACGAATAACCCGTTCACCGTTGATTTTAGTTGTTTCGCCGGCATAATCTTCGAGATATTCTTTAAGCGTCATTAAAGCGTTTGGCTGACAACAATTGGCAATTTGTCCTGATTTAACAAGTTGCATAAAACGATCGCCAGTACGGCCTTCACGGTAACAAGCTGTGCAAAAACTAGGGATACAGCCACGTTCGAGCAACCAGTTTACCACTTCATCAAGGGTACGAGTATCACTGACGTCAAATTGTGCGGAATTATCTTCTTCTTTTTCTTTTTCAGCATAGCCACCAACCGATGTGCAAGAAGCACCACTGACTTGTGAGATTCCTAAGTCTAATACTTTTTCACGTGTTATCTGAGATTCACGAGTGGAGACGATCATGCCGGTATAAGGAACAGCGATCCGCAAAATAGCAACAATTTTTTGGAAGATTTCATCTGAAATAGCATTTGAGAAGGTATCAGGATCAATATCATCAGCCGGGCGAATACGTGGAACAGATATCGTATGAGGACCCACCCCTTTATAGGCTTCAAGATGTTCGGCATGCATCAATAATCCGACAAAGTCGTAACGGAACAGATTAAGGCCGAATAAAACGCCAATGCCAACATCATCAATACCACCTTCCATCGCACGATCCATGGCTTCGGTATGGTAATTATAATCATGTTTTGGTCCCTTGGGATGAAGAATTTCATAATTTTCTTTATGATAGGTTTCTTGGAAAAGAATGTAAGTTCCAATGCCGGCATCTTTTAATTTTTTATAATTTTCAACAGTTGTTGCAGCAATATTGACATTTACTCGACGGATAGCACCATTTTTATGTTTAATACTATAAATAGTATTAATAGATTCCAAAATGTATTCGATGGGATTATTTAAAGGATCTTCACCAGTTTCGAGGGCGAGACGTTTATGACCCATATCCTGAAGAGCAATGACTTCTTGCTTGATTTCTTCTTGCGATAATTTTTTACGACGAATATGTGTATTTTGACGGTGGTAAGGACAGTAAACGCATCCATTAACGCAGTAGTTTGATAAATATAAAGGGGCAAACATAACAATACGATTACCATAAAACTGCTGTTTGATATCTTTGGCAAGTTTAAACATTTTTTCGTTTTCGTCCTCAAGATCACATTCTAAGAGTACCGCAGCTTCACGATGACTAAGTCCTTTACAATCGCTTGCACGTTCGATAAGGCTAGAAATAAGTTTGCGATTGTTTTTGTTTGCTTTGGCATAATCCAAAGTTTCTAAAATTTCCTGATTATCAATAAATTCGGTTGCTTTGGCAGAATTTTTATTATACATGATGCACTTCCTTATTTTTAAATTTTTAATTTTTTAAAATGGGACACAGTCTCCACGGTTGGTTACCAGTTCATAGCCGATTTTGTGCATACGGTGTTCAAGGCTGATCCGACATTCGGCAGCTTCGTCACCGGTACATATTTTGTTATCATAGAGCGAATATTTTTTACGAACGTTTAGAGGTGAAAGGTTCGGCATTACCACATTGGCACCGGCGAGAATTCCTTTTTCACGTCCGTCTATATCAATGGTACCAAGAGCAGTGGTTGCCGGAATTAAAGCGTTTGGATTCATCAATCGCAAAAGGCCGATGAGAAAAAGCGTGAGATCAAAACGCCCTTGTTTCTGATCGGCAAAGGGGGTATCCTTCTGAGGAATATAAGGGCCGATACCGATCATCTGGGGTTTTAGTTTGGCGATATAGAGGAGATCTTCAGCCAAATATTCGGTTTTCTGGTAAGGGGAACCTACCATAAAACCGGTACCAATTTGATAACCGATGGATTTAAGGGTTTCTAAACAATTTTTACGGTGCTTAAGTGAAAGCGAATCAGGATGGAGGCGCTTGTAATGATCCGCATTTGCGGTTTCGTGCCTCAGTAAAAAACGATTAGCACCGGCGTTAAAAAAATGTTGGTAAGCATTTTCGCTTCGTTCACCGATGGACAGTGTAATGGCGCAGTCAGGATATTTAAAGTGAATAGACTCAATGATTTCAACCATACGGCTTTCGTTAAAGAAAGGATCTTCACCACTCTGGAGCACAAAAGTTCTGAATCCCAACCTGTAGCCTTCATCACAACAAAATAAAATATTATCAAGTGTGAGACGATACCGCTCAGCATGATGGTTGCTTTTTCGAATTCCGCAATAATAGCAATCATTTTTACAAAAATTTGAAAATTCAATAAGCCCTCTGGTATAAATATGATTTCCATAAAATTGATACGCGGTCTTTCGTGCTTTATCAAAAAGAAAGTTCGAAAGTTCAGGTGTGAAATGATCTAAAAGAAAGATTATTTCTTCTTTTGAAAGTGTACGCTGTGTTTCTAATTTTTCGATTAATGCTTTCATGTTATTCTAAAATTTCGGGTAATTTGGAATAAATGGTTTTGGCGTTAACATGAGGGAGCATCCCTAATTTTCCGGATAAAGCACTAATGGTATCCGTTGGAGCGTCGACAACAACGCTGATAACCGATACTTTTTTTAAAGGGTAAGGAATACCCATTCGGCCTACGATATATTCGGAATATTCGTGGAGAATAGCGTTGAGTCGTTCAACAGAGGTTTGATCTTCGACAATGATGCCGATTAAAGCGATACGTGTTTCCATGACAGTTTCCTTTCTGGTATAAATATTAAAGTCTTAAAAGATGGCAATAAAAAACTTCCTGTGCAAAGGCGCAGGAAGTATGCATAACAAAATAAGGGTATTAAAGAAATACCGTTTTGTGTATATGCCCGCCTTATCGCCAGGGACGAACCCAAGTGCATTTAGTACGATACTTTTAAGTATCTTATCCGGTTTGCTGAAAGGAAAACCTTGCAACGTACCTACAAAGATAATTTTTACTATAGCATAGAATTAAATCGATTGCAATGTAATTGTAAAAAAAGTTTTCGACTAAATAACCGAAAACCTTTTTTATTTTACTCAGGATAAATTAAATGTGCATCGGTAATATTAGTGAGCACCTCATCTAAAAACTTTTTAGATTCGTATTTTGCCATACCAAGGTTCATGTCCAGATAATTACCACAGTCTCTTGCTGCTGCGCCGGGTACATCGCCTTCAAAATCGGCCATAAATTTAAATAAGTCGGTAATAAGCGGAACCACTTCTTTTGATGTGAGATCGCCCTTCATAAGGAGGTAATAGCCGGTACGACACCCCATGGGTCCGAAATAAACGATTTGTTCACTGAGTTTTTCATCATTTCTAAGATAGGTTGCGCCAAGATGTTCGATGGTATGTAGTTCGGCATTATTAATGACTGGTTCACGATTTGGTTCTTTCATGCGAATATCAAAAGTCGTGATACACTCTTCGCCGCAATAATCTTTACGAGAAACATAAATACCGCGCAGTAAATCAATATGGTTAACGGTAAAACTTGCAATTTTTTTCATTTAAAATCTCCTTTGTGGTTTAAATAAATATTTAACGTTTCTAAATAATGAATGAGTATATTTCCTTTGGTCGGAATTTGTAATCTTTTATCAAAGGCAGAATAAGGAATGGATTTACGGCCTTCTTTTTTTGAATCGTCCCAGTAGGTTTTCAGAACGGTGTAAGGTAAAAAGTAGCACTCATCAAATAGTTTAAACCAAACGATGAGAAAAGACAACCCCTCTTGTTGTTGAAAAGCATCCATAAATTCAATTTGATGGGCATGAATATTAGCAATGGGAAGACGCTTCTGATTGGTTTCTTTTGCATCGAAACAGACAGGGATACCTTGAATGTTGCCCATATAATCAACGGTACTTTTTTCTTCAAAATAGGCTAGTTTGATTGTCCCTTTGCCAGGATCGAGCTCGACGGGTTTAATGGCGGTGGGGAGTTTTTGAACGACGGCTAATCCTTGTTCTAAATAAATTTTATTGGTCTGATTAATACAGTCTTCCAGATAACTGCCACGAAGACCTCTGCTGTGCCAGTAGCCCATTTTAAGACCATCCTTTAAAGCCCAAAGCATTCAGTAATTTACAGAACAATGGGGGATATGGTGCAGTAAAGTCGTAATCTAATTTAGGAATAGCGTAATGAAAACTGTGAAGTAATTGATGGGGTAGATCATAAGTTTTCTGCATTTGTCGATTAAGGGTTGGATCACCATATTTTTCATCACCGATAATTGGGTATCCGGCTTCTGAAAGTTGTGATCTGATTTGATGGGTGCGTCCGGTAAAGAGTTCAATATTTAAAAAGGTATAACCGGAGGAAGTTTCCAGAGGTGTGTAACGAAGATGCACTTCTTTTGTGTCAGGACCGGCTTCATCTGATATAAAAACGGTATTGGTTGAAATATCTTTAGTAAGATATCCGCGGAGTTCATCGGGCTTTTCAAGGATGCCTTTAACAATGGTACGATATTCTTTGGTGGTTTCACGCTCTCTAATGGCAGCATTAACATTTTTTAGGGTAGCGTAATCTTTAGGAATCATCACAATGCCACTGGTATTTCGGTCTAAACGGTTTGAAATTGAAGGTCTGAAAGTTAAACTTTGGGTTTGTGTGTTTTCATTTAAGTAAGAAATGGCCATATCGACAAGGGATAAATCACCCGAAGCATCGGGTTGGCAAAGCAGTCCGATGGGCTTGTTAATGACAAGAATGGCATCATTCTCAAAAACGGGTTGTTTAAAAAGATAGGTATAAGTTCGAGGAATTTCGTAAGCAATTTGTTCTTTTCCGAAAGCAGAAAGGGTTTCTTCAGAAAAATATATTTGAACTTTATCGCCTGCAACAACAATGTTTTTGGGTTCGGCACGGTTACCGTTGAGCTTAATTCTTTTTTTACGAAGCATTTTTTGTAAAAAGTTTTTTCCGGCAGTGGGCATCAATTTATTTAAAAACCGATCTAGACGCTGTTCTTCGGAATTTTGATCAATGATATATTCTTTCATAGCGGTTCCTTTAATTAGTTTGATACGTTATTATATCATAAAAAAGCAGGCATGATGGCCTGCTTTAAAATTGATGAACGTTTAATGTGTCAGTAAGAATTTAAAGTTTTCCGGCGCAACCTAAAACGTCTTTAAGTTTATGGGCAACCATGGCTTTAATGGCAGAGCGACCAGGTCCTAAATATTCTCTTGGATCAAATACTTGAGGTTGTTCAATGAAAACCTTACGAATAGATGCGGTCATTGCTAATCTTAAATCGGTATCGATATTAATTTTGCAGACACCCCATTTTGCAGCTTCTCTTAACATATCTTCAGGAACACCTTGGGCGCCAGGGATAGCACCACCGTACTGGTTGCATAAATCAACAAATTCCTTAGGAACACTGGAAGCGCCGTGAAGCACTAACGGAAAACCAGGAAGTAGATCGGAAATTTTTTCAAGTCTTTCAAAATCTAATTTTGGAGTGCCTTTAAATTTAAAGGCACCATGACTGGTACCAATGGTAATAGCCAGAGAATCAACGCCTGTTTTTTCAACAAATTCAACGGCTTCATCCGGATCAGTAAAGGATGCTTCGTGGTCGCCAACGGAAACAGCATCTTCGATACCGGCTAATTTACCTAGCTCAGCTTCAACAACAACACCATGATCATGTGCGTAATCAACTACTTTTTTAGTTAAAGCAATATTTTCTTTAAAAGGATGTTTAGAGCCATCGATCATAACGGAAGTGAAACCACCGTCAACACATGATTTACAAATTTCAAAATCGGCACCATGATCTAAATGTAAACAAATATCAAGATCCGTTGTTTCAACGGCCGCTTCGACGAGCTTTTTTAAATAAATCGGGTTAGCGTATTTGCGAGCACCTGCAGATACTTGTAAAATAAGTGGTGCTTTTTCGGCTTGTCCAGCCTCTACAATACCTTGAATAATTTCCATATCGTTAACATTAAAAGCACCTACAGCATATTTACCTTCATATGCTTTTTTAAACATTTCAGTTGATGTGACTAATCCCATTTTGAACCTCCTAGTTGTTGAACATTTAAGTGATATGATTTAAGTATACCTCATGCGGGTTAATTTAACAATACCAACTTTACGCCTTAAATAATATTTTCCTGAAATTAAGTCAATAAGTCAAAGTATAAGCCACTTTAGCGGGAACGATTTTAACCCTACTATAAATAAAGAAGAAGTACAAAAATATTGACTGTACCTCTTCTAAAAAAAATTATTTGTTTTTTAACTGGTTAAAAAGATCAATCATGGATTGTTTTAACACCGGATGAATAAAATAAGGAGCAATTTCAGCCATGGGTTCAAGAACGAAAAGACGATCTTGAATTCTGGGATGTGGTAAAATAATATGCGGTGAATCCATAATAATGTTGTCGAAGAATAAGATATCGAGGTCAATAGTACGTGGACCCCATTTAATAAGCCGTTCACGTTTTAAAGAGTGTTCGGTGTTGAGTAAAAAAGACATAAGTTCATCTGGATTAAGAAATGTTTTAATTTCCAAAATACTGTTTAAAAAAGAAGCTTGATCTTCATACCCCCAAGGTTCGGTTTCAATAATTGAAGCTTGATTTATTTGCAAAACAGCATCATGATGTGTAAGAGCGTGAACAGCATTTTTAATGTTTTCTTCACGATTATTCATATTGGAACCCAAAGAAATAAAAACACGGTGCCATTTTCGATTAATTTCGATAGCAGCATAATCTAATGATTTGTGGATAGGGGCCCAGGGCTTTTTAATTAAAACCTTTACCGATTCTACCATCGAGTAATGTAGTAGAATATAATCTGCCAACATTTCACCGGCAGTTTCAATTAGATCATAACTTTTTTTCTGGAATTCATATTCAATTTCTGAACAAAGATTACCATAATGAACCGATTTTGCTAGATCACCACTGATGGCGGCATCACGCATTGAAAAACAAAGTTCAACAGAAATGATAAATTTTTGTCCAAGGGTTTTTTCTTCGGGAAAAACACCATGATTGGCAAAAACTTCCAAATCTTTAATATACAATTTATCCATGAATTATCCTTTCAAAATTGCAGCCGTCATTTGGGCAGCACGTTTATTTTCTAAAACATCATGAACCCGGATGATAGAACAGCCTTTAATAATGCCGATAACGGTGGTTGCAAGTGTTCCTTCAACACGTTCATCAACTGATAAATTTAGAACATTACCAATAAAACTTTTTCGGGAAGTGCCAAGAAGTAAAGGATATTTGAGCTCTTGAAAGGCGTCAAGATGATTCATAACAATAAGATTATCTTCGCTGGTTTTTGCAAAACCAATACCGGGATCTAAAATAATGTTTTCTTTGGATACACCAGCGTCTAAAGCGATGGTAATAGATTCTTTAAAATCATCTAGCATATTGGATATTATATTTGTATAGTTGTGATTATTCCGGTTATGCATTAGACAGCAAGGAAGTTTATATTCAGCGGCAATTTTTGCGAGTTCAGGTTCTTTTTTAAAACCCCAAATATCATTGATCATATCGGCACCGGCTTTTACGGCAAACTTACCCACTTTTGCTTTGTAGGTATCAATTGAAATGGGGATATCAAAATGAGTACGAACAGCTTCAATGATAGGAATGACACGATCAATTTCTTCGGATTCGCTTAGTGGTGTATGAGATGGTCTTGTAGATTCGCCGCCGATATCAATAATATCGGCACCGGCAGCAATCATTTCTTCCGTATGTTTAAGGGCTAATTCTGAAGAATTAAAAGCACCTCCATCGGAAAATGAATCAGGGGTAACATTTAAGATTCCCATAATATAGATGTTGTTCTTAAGATCAAATTGTTTTTTTCGAATAATCATAAAGTTCTCCGTTATTTAATAGTGAATTTTTAAATTTTGTTTTGTAATGTTCCAATTGCATATATCTCGGGCTTTACAACGATAACAAGGGCGTGATTTTTTGTCAGCGTTATAAAAAATTTTATTAAAGCCCGAACTGTTCGAATTGCGATGATTTAAAATAGCATCAAGAATGATTGCTTTTTCATCTTCTGAAAATTTAAGGTTTTTTAAAAATTCTTTTGCCAGCGTGTGGGAAGCTTTTTCATGAGGTATATTTTCTTCGTATTCAAGGAAACGACCAATATCATGAAGAAATGCTGTGGTATAAATAAGATCTCTCGATAAATTGAGGGATTCTTCAAAAGCCATAATCGAGGCAATACGAGCAACATCAAGAAAGTGCTCAAGGTTATGTCCGCATAAACAGCGATCCACTTCATGTTTTTCAATACGTTCTAGGTAATCACGATAGATTGGATTTGCAAGTAATTTGTTACTTTGACTCATAAAATAACTCATGCTCGAAGATCCAGTAGATGATAAATATCATTTTTTAAATTCATATCGCTTTTTAAAATACCATCACTCATTGATGTGACTGTCTTTGTTCCAGGACGTTTGACGCCACGCATATTCATACAGAGATGTTCGGCTTCGATGATGACCATAACGCCTTTGGCATGAAGATAAGTCATAATAGCTTGGCCAATTTCATCGGTTAATTTTTCCTGAAGTTGTGGCTTTTTAGCATAAACATCAACGGTGCGTACCAGTTTTGAAAGACCGGCAACCCGACCGTTTGGAACGTATGCAATGTGAACTTTTCCATAAAAAGGTAAAAAATGATGTTCACACATTGAATAAAAAGGAATATCGCGCTCGATAACAATATTATCAGAGTCGATTGTAAATGATTTTGATAGGGGTACTTCTGCTGTTTGACCGATACCGGAAAATATTTCTTCGTACATTCTGGCAATTCGATCAGGTGTTTCGAGTAAACCCTCACGATTAGGATCTTCACCAATTGCTTCAATTAGCATAGTGATAGCTGTTTTGATTTTGTTTTTGTCCATGTTGTATTCCTCCGTTTATTGTTGTATTTCTTAAAAATAAACATGAAAAAAGCATCACTCAATAAACTATGTTAAGTAATGCTTCCGCAACTTACAATCAAAATAAACCGCCCTATTGTAAGGTACAGCGGAAGCGACAAGATACCGCAATATATATTTTCGTTTAAAGGCAACTTCCCATCCTTTAACACTTCACGCACCCAGTCTACTCTGTTTATATTTAATTGCTCTTATAATATCATGTTCAATTATTGTTTTCAATGGTAAATTTAAAATAAAATAAAAGAGTCGCTTATGGAAACGACTCTTTTAAAGCTTTTATTGCTTAACAAACTTTGGTAATACCTTTAAAAGTCCCACCAAAGCAATTGTATACAGTGGAATTAAAAAGATATTTGTAATAATACGTGCCGGAAGTAGCACGGTAACCGCCTGACCATAAAGAATGGTTAAAAACCAGGTATTAAGAATAATAGACGTTATCAGTTGCGTAACACTGACGATGAACAAAACGTAGTCACTTCGATATTCATTCGAATTTTGATATTTTTTTACGATAATAATCGGAAAAATAACAAAACCAATAATTAGGGATACGAATAGAATCAATACAAAGGTATTAAGTGGTTCACCGGCATAGTAAACGACACCATTTTGAAAACTAAATAATCCGGTTAATACTAAAATACCAACAGATAACACAATAAATCCTAAATTAAACCATTCAAGATGTTTAATTTTCTTTTTCTTTAAGAGCATCCACAGAAAACCGGGAATAAGACCTGTAAGACCACTGGCTACTGTAAAACCAATAAAGAAAGGACCTCCGGGTTTAATAAAAAAACATAGCATATCCGAAATAAAACCGACGATAAAACCAGCAAATGGTCCCAATAAAATACCAGTAAGCATAATTGGGAGAGATGTCAAATTAATGCGAAGGGACGGAAATCCACCCAAAGGAATATACATCTCAAAGAGAATTTTCAGCACGATGCTGATGGCAATGAGCAATCCACAATTGACGACTAATTTCGTACGAGTGGTGCTACGGGTTAAAGCATTACTTTTCATAAAAACCTCCTTGTGTTTTAAAAGTAATGCTTCCGCACGCCTACAACTATTGTATCCAAATGGATAAAACTTACCTGCATCCTTAGAGGCCAGGCTCCCTGAAAATAGGGTTGTTGGTTTGTACAAGCGGAAGCGACAAGATACCGCAATGACCTATTTTCGTTTAAAGGCGACTTCCCATCCCTTAACACTTCACGCATCTTGTCTACTCTTTGTATTTTACAGCCCCATCATAGCATAATTGTTCGTAATAATCAATCCTTTTTCTAAAATGATTTTAAATAAAAAATAGCATCAACAATAAAAATTGTTCATACTATTTAAAAGATAAATTTTTTAGTGTGATATTTATAAAAATAAAAATATTATTCTTCTTTTTTAGATATTTCATCTATATGTGATTTCATTTTGGGCATAAAACGTTTTGCAAAATTTCCCTTGCCACGACCTTTTATATAGAAAAGACCAATAATAGAGAAGACGGTTGCGCCAATGAAATTAACAAAAAGGTCAGACATTGTATCAAATAAACCAATGTCAATATAACCGCCGTAATTCCAAGTCTGTCCATTGACAATGATATTTTCAATTGGAATGGTAACCGCTACATTTTTTCCTTCAGGATTAAAAAGGACAGAGCTAATGAATTGTAAAATGGTATCTTTTTGCATATCTGTATAAAAGAATGAATCCATTGAAAATTCAAAAAATTCCCATAATACGCCAATGGTCATAGAAAAGCAAAATGCAAAAATAGCGACAAAAGCCGGCGATAGACGCATACTGAAATTCTCATTCTGGTTTAAAATATCAATCAATGAAAATCCGATTGCGGCCATCAAAAAACCATTGATTGTATGTAGCATTGCATCCCAATGGTTGAAAATCAAATAATATTCTTGAATTTCACCCAATATTTCTGCCGAAAATATAAATAATAATATGATGATTTCCAATGTTGTCGGCATTTGAATATGTAGTTGTTTATCTACAAAAGTTGGAATCATAAATAAAATTAAAGTTAAAACACATAAAAACACATTATTCCAATTTTGGTTTGTTATTTGAGCAATCATCACTAAAATAACCATAACACGTAATAAAACATAAGTAATAGTTTTTCCCTTATGGTTTTTTATTTCGTCATAAAACATTTCTTTTTTTTCTTTACGAGATTTTTTTTTCATAAAACGCCCTTTATGCTAATTATTTTTATTTATTATATCATAGGCTTATCCGAAATTCTTTTTAAAAATTCTTTTTTTGGGTAAATAATCATCTATAGAATAATTATTTACCAAGGAAGCAGGTTATTATATGAAAAAGTTTATTTTTATCGTAATTGTTGTATTATATTTAATATTTAGTTTTTCACCGGTATTTGCTGAAAATAAAATAAACAATAACACAGAATCGCTGTCTCTTATTTCTAGTGTTCCACAGAATAATGCCATCAATGTTGATTCATTTTCTGAAATATCGGTGAGATTCAATCAAAATGTAGTTAATACTGATGTTAAAGATATTAACTCAAAGGCTGTAACATTATGGGCTAATGGTAAAGAAGTCTCTGCTCGTAATGTTCTCTCCGATGATCTTTTGAATCCAGAAGATTCAGGTACCATAAAAATACAACCAACAACCCCGTTAAAACCAGGAACGCATTATACCATTAAGGTTGATACCACACTTAATTCGATTGCTGGTGAACATCTTCAAACGCCTATTCAAATTCAATTTTCCACATTGAGTGAGCATCACTCGGTTCCTGCTACTATAATTACGATTGTCGTCTTACTTATTTTAATGATCATAATGACGTCAATAGTAATACATCAAATACTCAAACATTAAAGATGTAATAAAAAAATTGTATCTACTGTTTAAAAGTAGATACAATTTTTTATTTTGTGCAAGCATTAACAAAAGATTCAAATAAATGTTTTTCATATAAACGTTTAGACCATAAAAATTCAGGATGCCACTGTATCGCAAGTCCATAGGTCATATCTGAGATTTCAACAGCCTCTACTAATCCATCACTTGCATAAGCTACAGCAGTTAATTTTTCAGCTAAATTTGCGATTCCTTGATGGTGCATACTATTAACCGAAATAGTCTTCTTGCCGATAATATCAAATAATTGACTGTTTTTTTCTATAACAATATCATGTACCGGAAAGATGAATTCTGTTTTTTGATTGTGTTGTAGTATTTCAGTTTTTTGTTGTTGATGATCTAAATCTTGATAAAGTGTACCACCAAGAGCAACGTTAAATAATTGAAGACCTCGACATACACCCAGTAAAGGTTTATTTTGTTTTCGTGCTTCATCAAATAAGAGAAATTCCATATGATCACGTTCAGGAGATATTTCATTACAAAAATTATACATCGGTTGATTATAATGTACCGGATCAATATCATGTCCTCCGGTAAATAAAAAGCCATCAAAATCTGAAACTAAACTGCGAATCAATTCAGCATCTTTAAGTAGAGGAAGAATATAAGGCATTCCACCGCCATTTACAATACCATCGATGTATCCGGGAAACATCCAAAGGCTGTTCCATTTACTGTTTCTTTTTGTATCATAAAGAGGTAATACCCCAATTCTAGGTCTTTTTTTCAATATAATCTCCTTTTATTTTTTAATCAATACCAAAAGTAGACATTCGTTTATCCAGTTGTTCAGCAATTTCTTCATCTAGATCATAGTGATCTAAAAGATTTAACATTTCTTCACATTTTAATGTAATTAAATTTGCGGTTTCAATATTTTTTTCATCGTTGCAAACCTCAATTTCTTCTTTTAAAAGATCAACTAATAAAAGAACTTTTTCTGGCTCTAGTTGCCCAAAAGAACTTAAAAAGTCAAAAATATTTTCAGCTGGTAAACTAAGAACAATCTCAAGAGGCATGCCCATAAGTTTTTGAAGTTCATCGTTAACAATTGCATGACATTTATCATACTCTTTTAATGATCTTTTGAATATAATTTGGCTGATTGCGCGACTAAAAGCACCGATCATTTCTAATAGATAATCCTTTTTTAGCACCTATGCTCTCCTTATTTTGAATAAAAAAAACCCGGTTTGACCGGGCTTTTACTGGGTAACCGTTGTGTCTTCTAAAACTTTAACTTCGCCATTTTCCATGTTTACTGTAATGGTAACCGTTTGTTTTTCTTGTCTTTCCATATTAGTTGTTAAAACTTCATCTGAATCAACATCTGCTAAAGTCCAAGTCATTGTAAAAAGATCGTCATTTGCTTCATAATTTGAAGACATATTCTTTGTATTATCTCGAAGAAAATCTTGTCCTTTGTGCTCTATAAATTTTCTTGTAGCAATTTTTTGCGCTGCGTAAGAATCCATATATTGTCCACCCCATTCTTTTCTTAACATTCATGAATACATTATATCACTCTAAATCAATTTCCGCAATAAAAGATAATGGTAATATTTGTTATGATAAAATTTATAATTTATACTTATTATAGTTTTATTAACTATAAGCATTCAATTATAAAATAAAATATTCTGCATTTAGAATTACTTATTAAAAAACTTTTATTCTGAAAAAATAGCGAGTTTTCATGTTTTAGGACATGTTTAGGACTTTTTTTATTTAATTAAGATATATTTTTGAATTTAACACGTAATCTTAAATCCTCGCGCTATCATACACGTAAATTTTGCGTGTTGTTTCAACCTTTGAATGCCTTATTAATTTGGATATCGTTTCCGGCTTTATAGAGTACGGAACCAAAACTATGTTGCATTTCATGGATAGTAATATAACTTATTTTCTTAAACTTTTTTAAGAAATCGGTCATAAATCGTTTGTACCCCTTGTGTACAAAATTATCAGGATCGATAATAACATTGTAAGCATGACTGATAACAAACTTATCAAGGTGTATTTGCGGTGCTAGAAACTGAAAAATTTATCATTCACAGACTCCGGGGAGATTTCAAATGAAAAGATATTCTCACAGTTGTCGGTTTTCCAAAGTCAACTTATATGTATTGGCAAAAAAGATTTACGGAAGAAAATTTTAACAAGAAACTTGAAGAAAAGATTACTTCACTTCGAGCAGTTCATAAAAACTTTGGATACAGATGTATATTCGGTGAACTTCGCAAGCCTAGACAACTTAAATATATACACTATGCTACTTTTTAGCTTTTTTTATTCTTTCCTTTTCCAGTGTAATCGCTATAAAAATGGAGAAGCTAAATCCTACAAAACAAAGTATATGACTACTACTGGGCATCGTTGAATTAATGATTCCAGTAAAGAAGTTAATTAATGTTGCAATAATCAGGCAAATACATACAGTTATAATAATTTTAGAAAACACTTTATAATTTTTCAAATTTGTTACCTTCACGAGAACTCTGATTTTTCATATTTTTCAAAATAGTCTCCATCTAAATCTAAAGCAGCCCTAAACCATTGGCACCGTAAGACAATAGTGGATTAACAGTTGGAATTTTAGCTATTTCTAGTACTTTATCATACTCTTCATCATCCCAGGTACTTCATTAGCTTTCAACTCTTTGACTACATTAATATACTGTTCTATTCTATATACGACTTATAAAATAAGAAATAACCATCAAGAGTGCAAAAAAATAAGACCGAATATTTATTCGGTCTATATTGCCTAGAATAGCGGTTTTATGCCACTTTTCAATGTCTACTTAATGGAGCTAACGGGGGGAGTCGAACCCCCGACCTACTGATTACGAATCAGTTGCGCTACCAACTGTGCCACGTCAGCCCAATACTTCGGCTAAAATATAATAACATAACGTTCTCTCTTTGACAATACTTTTTTTAAAAGTCTTATATTAAGTTTTTTTTAAGAAGTTTAAATTAACTGAATGTTTTTACAAAGAACTTGTTATTTAAGTAGAGTTAGTATAGAATGAAAGTAACAAATGAATAGATTGCCCGGGGAGCTTTAGCTGAGATTGGATAACCTAAACCCGTTTACCTGATATGGTGTAATGCCGTCGTAGGGAGGACAAATGTTATGAAAAAAACAGAGCGTACCTACGGGTACGCTTTTCTATTGTTTAAAATACATTAAGTAATTGTTAAATGCAAAATTTCCTAAAAATGCAAAGTTATCCACAGAAAGCTGGAAAAATGCGAAAATCCATGCCCTCATAGGGATACGTTGTGCGTCCTATTTTAGCGGTACTACAAGAATTTTGGCAATCCAAACCCGTTGTCCTTTGGACACGTGCATCTTGGGAAAGCCCCATTTATCGGGGTTTGAACGCCCTTTTTCATGACAATGACCAAGCTATTTCATCAGGCGAATCGAATTTCTTTTGAATGTCAACTTCAGAATGTTTTGATTTAAATCCGAATCATCTAAAGAAGAATAAGTGTCTATAAAAACCCATGAAGCGGATAAGTGCGCTTTCGTCCAAAATGTTTATAAAAAGCAGTATCGAATTGATGTGAAATAAAGGCATCGAAATCCAGATGCTCTTTCAAAAGTAGAAAGAATGATGGTGTATTGTCAACTAAAAGTTCTTGACACTCTTTAAAGGTTTCAGCGAGTGATAGCTGATGATAATGAACAGTCATAAATTTTTCCTCCGTCTTGTAGAAAAAAGTTTGATTTGCTACTTACTATTTTACCATAAGAGGAGATAAAATTTATATATAAAAAGCTCTTAACCCATTAAATTAGGTGGTTTGAGGGCATTTAACAAATGCCTAATAAAATACGTATGAAGGAGAAAAAATGGAAAATTATACAACACAAATGGATGCGGCGAAACGTGGTATTAAGACAGAAGCAATGCAACGGATTGCTAAATATGAAAAAATAGAAATAGACAAATTGATGGATTTAGTGGCAAGGGGACAAGTGGCTATTCCAGCGAACAAAAATCACCGGTGCTTAACTCCTTATGGTGTGGGCAGTGCATTACAGACAAAGATTAATGTTAATCTTGGAACGTCAAGGGATTGTTTGAACCTTGATGTCGAACTGGAAAAAGTTAAAAGTGCTGTAGATATGGGCGCTGAAGCTATCATGGATCTAAGTTCTTATGGTGATACCCGCACATTCAGACGTAAATTGACAGAAAGTTGCCCAGCAATGATTGGAACAGTGCCGATTTACGATGCGGTTGTCTATTATAATAAACCGCTTGAAAAAATTACTGCACAGGAATGGATCGATATCGTTCGTATGCATGCAGAAGATGGTGTGGATTTTTTAACGCTTCATTGTGGAATTAACCGGTCAACTGCCGATCGCTTTAAGAATAATGGACGTTTAATGAATATTGTATCTCGAGGGGGATCATTGATTTTTGCTTGGATGGAAATGACAGGAAACGAAAATCCATTTTTTGAATTTTATGATGATATTTTGGAAATATGTCAGGAACATGATGTCACTATCAGTCTTGGAGATGCCTGTCGCCCTGGTTGTATTGCAGATGCGGGAGATATATCACAAATATCAGAATTGGTAACATTAGGTGAACTTACACAACGTGCATGGGATAAAAATGTGCAAATTATTGTTGAAGGACCTGGACATATGCCATTAAATCAGATTAGATCGAACATGGAAATACAACAAACCATTTGTAAAGGGGCACCTTTTTATGTATTAGGACCTTTAGTGACTGATATTGCACCGGGATATGATCATATCACGTCAGCAATTGGTGGTGCTATTGCTGCAACTTATGGGGCATCATTTTTGTGTTATGTAACACCTGCGGAACATCTTTGTTTACCAAATGTCGATGATGTAAAAGAAGGTATTATTGCATCAAAAATTGCCGCTCATGCAGCAGATGTTGCAAAGGGATTACCCGGAGCAGCCGATTGGGATTATAAAATGAGTGAGGCAAGACGTGAACTTAATTGGGATAAAATGTTTGATTTGGCCATTGATCCGGAAAAAGCAAAACGCTATCGAGCAGCATCAACACCTGAAAACAGTGATACCTGTACGATGTGCGGTAAAATGTGTTCAGTTCGTAATATGAATAAAGTTATGAATGGTGAGCATGTCGATATTATGGAATAGGAAGGATCAATAAAATGACAAAACGATTGGAAAAACTGACTGATATTTTTACATATACACGAAAAACACCACAGTTAGTACACAATATTACAAATTATGTTACCGTTAATGATTGTGCTAATATTCTCTTGGCGATGGGATCTTCACCCATTATGGCGGATGATATTAATGAAGTAGAAGAAATTACCAGTATTTGTAGTGCATTAGTTATTAATATTGGAACATTGAACAGCAGAACGATTGAGTCAATGATTGTCGCTGGTAAAAAAGCTAACGTATTAGGGCATCCGGTTATTCTTGACCCAGTAGGTGCGGGTGCATCAACGTTTAGGACTGAAACAGTATACCGTTTATTAAGAGAAGTTAAATTTACTGTTATACGTGGTAATATTTCAGAAATTAAAACAGTGAATGATGGCGTAGGGACCACAAAAGGTGTTGATGCCGATGAAAAAGACATGGTATCACTTGAAACACTTGATGGTGCTGTTTCACTTGCACAAAATCTATCATTAAAAACGGGTGCAGTTATAGCGATAACCGGCACGATTGATATAGTTGCCAATTCAAAATTGGTTTATATTATTAAAAATGGACATCCAGATATGTCTAAAATTACAGGAACGGGTTGTATGCTTACTGCAATGCTTGGTGCTTATGTGGCTGCAAATCCAAATGAAATTCTTGCTGCGGTCGCATGTGGTGTCAGCGTTATGGGATTAGCCGGAGAATTAGCGGTTAAACGTGTGATTAGTGATGCGCTCGGAACCGGTAGTTTAAGATCTTATATTATAGATAATATCAGTAAAATGACTGATGAAATTTTTGAAGGCGGAGCTAAAGTAGAAATAAGGTATGAATAATAAAATATGTTGTAAATCGAATGAATTTATAAAAAAGCAAGGAGAAAAATGAGTATAAAGATCGAGAAAAAGCATTTGCGGCTATATATTGTAACCGATCGGTCTTGGCTTGGTTCGCAGACATTACAAGAACAAGTCAAGGAAGTTATTGATGGCGGTGCAACGTGTATTCAAATTCGAGAAAAAGGTTTAGAGGATGATGCATTTATAAAAGAAGCTGCAACAATCAAGGTGTTAACTGATGCGGCGGGTATTCCGTTTATCGTAAATGATAATATTGATGTTGCGTTGGCTATTGATGCAGATGGTGTTCATATTGGACAAAGTGATGGCGCTGTAGCAGAAGCAAAAAGAAAATTAGGATCGGATAAAATACTGGGTGTTTCGGCACAAACTTTAGAACAAGCCTTATCAGCTGAAGCCGACGGGGCAGATTATCTGGGTGTTGGTGCTGTTTTTCCAACATCAACTAAAACAGATGCGGTTGAAGTTGAATTTGATACACTGCGCTCTATTTGTGATGCTGTGCAGATTCCGGTGGTAGCTATTGGTGGAATAAGTGAAAAAACATTACCCCAATTAGCCGGTTCCAATGTAGATGGTGTTGCTGTTATTTCAGCAGTTTTTTCACAAAAAGATCGTCGTGTAGCAGCTAAACGCATAAGAGCTTTATCAGAAAAGATGGTGGAGCAACATGTTTAAAGCGTTGACGATTGCAGGCTCCGATTGTAGCGGTGGTGCCGGAATTCAAGCAGATTTAAAAACATTTGCTGCTTATGGTATTTATGGAATGAGTGTAATTACAGCAGTAACGGCTCAAAATACATTAGGAGTTACGTCGATTGAGACCATTAAACCAAAAATGGTAGAGAATCAATTGGATGCTATTTTTATGGATATTATTCCGGATGCTGTAAAAATTGGAATGGTTTCATCAAAAGCAATTATCAGTGTTATTGTAGATAAATTAAAACAATATAAGCCTAAAAATGTGGTTCTTGATCCGGTTATGGTAGCAACCAGTGGTGATCGTCTTTTTGATATAGAGGCTCAATCTGCTCTGGTCAGTCAGTTGATGCCATTGACTGATATGGTGACACCCAACATTCCCGAAGCAGAGATTTTATCCGGATTAGAAATAAAAAATAAGCAAGATATGATTAAAGCGGCAAAAGAAATTGCAACGTATTATAAAGGGGCGGTTCTGATTAAAGGCGGACACCTTGAAGAAAATTCCGATGACTTGCTTTATAAAGAAGGTTTGAATTATTGGTTGTCGAGGGAGCGTGTCGAAACGGTTAATACTCATGGTACGGGGTGTACATTATCTTCGGCCATTGCTGCAAATTTAGCAATGGAAAATGAAATGATCGAATCGGTGAAAAATGCAAAAGATTATGTTTATGGTGCCCTTTTAGATGGAATGAATCTTGGACATGGAAATGGTCCTTTGAATCATCTCTATAAATTGAAAGATTAAGTAAAAGTTTATTGTTTTTCGAATAAAATGATGGAAGATGATCGGGACTGCAGTGAGATACTGATTCAGATTTCAGCAGTTAATAATATTGGAAAACTTATTTTGAAAGATCATATTTCACATTGTGTATTCGATGCGGTGGAAAGTAACGATCATAAGGTACTTGAAGAACTTGATGAAGCGATTGATAAATTCATTAAATAAATAAAAAAGCAGATTCCTTTAATGAATTTGCTTTTTTTATTGGAGAAATTAATCGATCAGATGATGAAATTTGAGGCAAAGCATTGTAATGTCGTCATGTTGGATTTCATTTTGTGTAAAGTCAGCAAGCTTTTTTTGGATTTGATCGATGATGGAGTCGGACGAATAATTATCAATATTTGAAATACTATTCAATGCTTGTTGAAGACGGTAATCACCAAAAAAATGACCTTGATTATCAATGGCTTCAGTAACACCGTCAGTGAAAAGAAAAAGAGTATCATCGGGTAATATTTTGATGGTTTGCTGTTTATATTGGTAATTAGGTAAAATGGCCATAACAAAATTGGCATCGATTGACAAATGTTCAAAAGAGCCGTTTTTATGTTTCAATAGTGGTGGGTTATGCCCAGCATTAACAAAAGATAGCAGACCACTTTTAAGGTCAAGAATACCAAGAAAAGAGGTTAAAAACATTCCTTTTGCAGTATTTGCATACAGGTGATGATTCGCCTCTGTAAAGATAGCATCAAGCGAAGAACCCGAAAATACCTGATCGATGATATGTTCTTTTGAGCTCATCATAAGTAGAGCGGCAGGAATACCCTTTCCGGAAATATCCGCAATAGTAAAAACGAGTTTTGTATCATCAATTAAAAAGAAATCATAAAAATCTCCTCCTATTTCTTTGGCAGAAGTCATATAGCCACTAATGCTAAATTCGGTACGATTAGGAAAAGTCGGAAAAGATTGGGGGAGCATTGCAGTTTGAATTTGATGTGCGATGGATAGTTCAGTATTGATACGTTCTTTTTCTGCTGCAAGTCGCTCTCTATCGTCAATACTATTTTTTAATTCAATAATGGTGCTATTGATTTTATCGGTCATTTCATTGAAGGCATCGGCTAAAAGTTCCAATTCGTCACCTGTTTTAATATCAAATTTTTGATCATAAGTAGTTCCATCCATTTTTTTTATGGTATCAGTTATGGTAATAAGCGGTTTAAATAATTTTTGGCTGATATTATTTGAAATTCCGAAAGCAATAAAATTGATAAGAACAAGCGGAATAATGGAAAGATCATATAAAATTAAGGATAGCATATTAATGGTATTATTAAGTAAATTCATTGAACTTAAAATAACAATAGTGATAGCCGATACACCAAGAACAGAAATCAACGAAAAATAATAAATTAGTAAGGTGATTTTAATTTCAAAATTGAGAATTATTTTTTGTATATAAATCAGAACAAGCGGGAAAAATAAGGCACAAACAAGCATATTTGATACGATAATAGGTAACCCTATTTTAAAAAAAGAATCAAATGGATTCACATTCGGTTCAAGGATACGAATAAAAAAAACAAAAATGGCAGGGACAATGTTAACTAAAAGTATAAAAAGAAAAGAATTAGTAAATTCTTTATTAGAAATGATTTTTTTGTTTTTTTGCGGAAAGAAACCCATCATTAATCCATAAAGACCATAAGCAATACTCCAGTTAAATAAAAATGAAAAGCCATAGCCACAAATATAGTCACTGAGTGTATTGCCTAAAAAACCGACAATAAATCCAAAAATGGGTCCCATCAGATAACCTGATAACAAAGGAATAATAATCTGAGGACGAATTGATACATAGGGGATATTTATAAGTGTAAAATGTGAGAGAAGGATATTAAATAGAGCAAATAATAATGTGCAAAGCACAGTCACTATAATTTTTTGTGAAACAGTCAATAATTTCAAGTGTTTTAAATCCATAATAAAAGTCTCCTCTCAAAATATGTTCTTAGTATAACATAAAAAGCCTAACACATTGTGAAAAATAATAGATTTTTGCAATGTGTTAGGCTTGATTTTTTTAAATAAAAAAGTATATTTAGTCAATATCCAAATGAAGTAGTGGATAAAGATTTATTAAAAAAGAAAATTTTATGTTTAAAATTAAATGAATTAATGTTTATTTTGTAAAAATTTCAAAATATCTTGATAAATATCTTTTCGATTGGATTCATTTAGAATTTCATGGCGTTTTCCGGGATAGAGCGTTAGCTCAATATCTTGTATACCGGCTTTTTTCATTCGTTTATAGAGAATTTTGACTTCTTTACCCATGAAACTTACGGGGTCGGAAGCACCGGAAATGAGATAAAGTGGTAAAGTCTTTGGCATTTTTTGGATATGCTTTATTGCATTTGTAAAATCGAGACCGGTAAAAAAATCGTAATAGAAGCTAGACGTACACGTGAAGCCACAGAGAGGATCTGATAAGTAGCGATCAACATTATCTGTGTCGGCGGATAGCCAGTCATAAGCAGTGCGATTAGGACTAAAATTTTTATTATAGTTACCAAAAGACATTTTTTCAAGTAGAGTAGAAGGATGAGTGGGACCATATTTCCGGATTTCAAATAAAGCAATGGTTTCTCCGATTTTTCGCATAAAACTGTTGACACCCAGTGTTGTTCCGACAATGACAGCACCATTATAAAAGTTACCGAATTCAATTAGGCAAGAACGCACGACAATAGAGCCCATGCTATGACCTAGAATAAAAAGAGGTAAATCGGGATTTTTACTTTTAGCAAGATAGGTTAATTCACGAATATCTTCAACAATGCGTTTCCAACCATTAGTATCGTCAAAATAACCTAGAGTACCGTTAAACGTTCCGGTTGCCCCGTGACCGCGTTGATCAAGGGCATAAACAATGAATCCTTTGCGATATAGAAAATCAGCAAATTCCTGATAACGTAATGCATATTCGGCCATACCATGTACAATAATGAGAACACCTTGGGTATCAAGATTACAGGGAGTGGTGTAATAATAAACGGGGGCATCGTCGGTAGCGTGAAAGTGCTGCTGATCAAGATGAATCATTTGTGACCTTCTTTCTTATACTTTGCAGTATAGCAAAAATATTGAAACAAAACAGAATGTTTTTATTGAATATAGTGTATAATGAATAGTATTATTATAATATATCATGAAACGATTAAAATGAACTTTAATGAGTTGTATAAAATGAATTGGAGGAAATTAAAATGAAATTAACAGTTTTAGGTAATACAGGACCTTATCCTAGATCCGGCGGTGCTTGTTCAGGCTATTTAATCGAACATAATGATTCAAAAATTATTTTAGATATGGGAAATGGGACACTTGCTAATTTTAGAACAATTTGTGATATTGAGAAAATAACAGCAATTATTTGTTCGCATTTGCATGCTGATCATATTTCAGATTTATTTGTATTACGCTATGCTTTAGAAATGCGCGGAATGACATTGCCTCTTTATGCACCATCTGGTTCGAAACAAGAATTTGAACGTCTTGTTTATAAAAATGCTTATGAGATTACTCCAATTACCGAAGCATTGTCATTTGATATTGATGGTCTTCATTTTACGTTTATGGAAATGAAGCATCCATCACAAGATTTTGCAATTAAAATAACCGATGGAAATTCTGTTTTTATGTATACCGGAGATACGGCATATTGTCAATCACTTGTTGAGTTTGCAAAAGATGTGGATATGTTGTTGTGTGATTGTGCATTTCTTGAAGACATAGAGTCGGATGTGCATTTATCCATGAATAAAGCGATTGAAGTGGCAAATACAGCGGGCGTACGACGTTTAATAATGACGCATTTTAATCCGGAAATTTCACCTCAACGTTATTTTGAAATTGGAAATGGTCGATTTAAGGGACGTTTATCAAAAGCTGAGATGATGTCCAACTTTATACTTTAAAATAAATTAAAAAAATCATCACTAAATTCCGTATTAACTGGGGGTAATAATGAAACGACCGCTTTTGTGGGCGCTGTGTGTGTTAATAATCGGAATGGTCATGGTTTATTATGATTTTCCACTTTTTTCATTATTACTTCTCCCTTGTCTTTTTTTACCGTTGCCTTTGGTTGTCAATTCGATTAAATGGTCCCAGGTATTTTTTGTGTTAGCGCTTTACTTTATGGGGATATTTAGTGCGTTTCATACGTTTGAAATGCCAACCATATCAGAAGTTTATGGTAATCGTGAATGCCAGATTGAAGGTGTTATTAGTGAGATTACGCTTAAGGAAAATGGTGGTATTCGTTTCCAGTTAGAACTTAAATCCGTCGATAATACCAAAATTTCAGGGAAAATCGAAGGAACAATAGGCGATAATCAAGTTGATTTGAAAATTAGGAACCAGGTATGTTTTAAAGGGAAGATTACCGCACCGGCGGGACGGCGCAATCCCGGTGGGTTTGACTATGCATTATATCTTAAAGCTCAAGGTGTAAGTGGGCAGGTTTTTTTAAAAAATTCAAAAATATTAGAAATTGTAGGTGAAGAAAAAACAGGGAGTATTGATAAAATCCATCAGGTACTTGCAAAAACCTGTGATACTTTTTTAAAATCGGATGAAAGTGGATTGGTTAAAGGACTCCTTTTTGGATCAAAAGATGTTACCCGTGAAGTAAAAGATAATTTCAGAAACGCAGGTGTATCGCACATATTAGCTGTTTCCGGGTTACATGTGGGATATGTATATGCTTTAGTTTTATTTGTTTTAGGCTTTTTTAAAGTAAAAAAGAAGAGTCAAATTTTCTTTCTGGTACCTTTTTTACTATTCTATGTAGCGCTTACCGGATTTAGTCCGACAGTAATCAGGGCGGCAGTGATGCTCTCGGTTTTGGTACTTGGTCAGGGAATCGAAGAAGAATATGATGGTGTAAACGGACTCTGTTTAGCGACGTTGTGTATTTTGATGATCAAACCGATACAGCTTTTTATGGCCGGTTTTCAACTTTCATTTTGTGCTGTTTTAGGAATATTACTGTTTTATAAGCCTCTGATGCGTTTGTATGAAAAAAATATTAGAAAACCGGGAATGATTATTTCAAGTTTATGTATTACGATTTGTTCAACCATTGGAACCTTACCGGCGAGTCTGTATCATTTTCATACGATTAATTTTATTTCATTGGCGTCAAATTTACTGATTGTACCACTTGCCGGAGTATTATTGGTGATGTCTTTTGTTGGGATACCGATCATAACTTTCTTTCCGATAATGGGGAATATTCTTGGATTACCACTTGCCTTTTTGGCAGATGGAATGTTAGCATTAACAGAATTTTTTTCACAATTTCATTTTTTATTAATTCAGCGCGGGGGATTATCTCTTTTAGAAATGGCGTTGTTATTTATTTTATCCTTTTTAGTTTCCGGTTATTTTAATTTTAGGAAAAAGAACATTCGTCGTTTTATTATTATTACAATATCGATGATTTGTATATTATTAGGGGTTGGTAATCTTATACCCCGTCAGTTAACGGTTACTTTTCTTGATGTCGGTCAAGGAGATAGTGCCTTGATTCAAACACCAAAAGGAGGGGCATATCTTATTGATGGAGGTGGTTTTTATACCTATGGTACCGATCAAAAGAAAGAGAGAACACTGATATCGGAACAAGTACTTTTACCGGCATTATACGCTAAAAATATTATGCATTTAGACGGTGTGTTTATTACGCATAACCATGTAGATCATAGCCAAGGGATTGAAGAAATTCTCAGTAAAATACCGGTAGATCGTTTGTTTGTCAATACAAAATATAATAACGAAGGACTTCTCAAACAGTCAAAAATACCGGTCAGTGTTTTAAGTCAAGGAAAAAGTTTCTCAACAGAAGATGGTTTATCAATGACTGTTTATTGGCCGGATGAAAAGGTAGAGGCACTACCGGAAAATGAACAAAATGATCATTCGACTGTTTTGCGTTTAGTATACAGAGAAGCGTCGATTCTTATGATGGGGGACTCCGGATTTGCGGTTGAAGATATGATTGTAACTGAAATGCCTGAAAGTGATGTTATAAAGATTGGACATCATGGAAGTAAGTATTCATCATCGGAAGCATTTTTAAAAAAAGTAGCACCAAAACTTGCCATTATTTCAGTGGGACAGTATAATTATTTTGGTCATCCGACAGAAGAAACATTGAAAAATATTGAAAATGCCGGTGCAAAGTGTTATCGAACTGATGAAAATGGTGCAGTAGAATTACGAACAAATGGAAAACAATTGAAAATTAAAACGTATTTGGAACCTGTGAAATAAAGAGAAATAGAGGTGTAGTGATTGTGAAATATCAAGAGTTAATGAAAGAAATAAGAGCAGGAGATACACGTTCGGTTTATTTTTTCACAGGACCGGAACAGTATATTGGTTTTATGATGGAGCATACTTTAATTGAAAAAGTGATATCAAAAGGACTGGAGCAATTAAATGTGACTACATTTGATGAGAAAAATCCGGATATTACAGAAATATTATCCAATTGTGAAACTTTACCACTGATGAGCGATAAGCGCATTGTGATCATTAGAGAAGAAACACTCATTACAAAAACAAGTGATAAAAATGTAATTGATACGTTATGTCATTATATTGAAAAGCCTTCCCCAATGACAGTTTTATTAATTTATGATAAAATTCCAGATAAACGTAAAAAAATTTACAAAACGCTTAAATCTCGCGCAGGCATTGTAGAATACAACAAACTTGGAAAACTTGAACTTGAAAAATGGATTGGACGGCGATTAAATCAGGCCGGGAAAAAAACAACACAACGGGTCGTTTCTCAGTTTATTATGGATACTTTGTATTTGGAAAATGAAAATAAAAATATGGAAATTGTTGATAATGAACTCAGTAAAATCATTGATTATGTGGGCGATCGGGAAGTAATCACGCTGGAAGATGTAGATACCGTCATGCCAAAATCGATCGAAGATAATATATTTAAAATGGTTGATTATGCAATGGATGGAAATAAAGGAGGTGCTCTTAAAATGTTGGAGCAGTTTTATTTAGAAGGCGAATCGCCGTTTGGCGTGTTTGGATTACTATTGAGGCAAATACGTATGATGCTGATGGTGAAAATGTTATCTGAAAAGCGTATGCCTATGGATGTGATTTCTAAAGAAACAAAACTTGCCCCTTTTATTGCACGAAAAGTTTTGCAAAACAGTATAAAATATCCTCTGGAGAGTTTGAAAAGAAAAATGATAAAAATGGCAGAATTAGATTTAAAAATGAAAACAGGAAAAATTGAACCTGAATTTGGGGTTGAGTGGTTTATTATGAAATTATAAATGAAAAATGAGCAAATAAAAAAGCGCACCAACATAGTACGCTCGACCCTTGAGACACGGGTTTAAATCTGGGAATATAAACAGTGAGGTTATACGGTCATTGAATTCAATGCTCTGGCTAGAGTGCTTTTCTTTCTTGCTGCAGCATTTTTATGCATAACACCTTTAGTCACAGCTGTATCTAATTTTTTAGCAGCTAAGCGAAAAGCTTCCTGTGCTTCGGTTTGATTACCTTCCGCAACGGCAACTTCAAATTTTTTAACAGTAGTTTTTAAATTTGTTTTGACCGATTTGTTACGTAATCTTGCCTTTTCATTGGTTTTTGCTCTCTTGATAGCAGATTTAATATTAGCCATGGAGTACCTCCTCATTTATTTATAACATTTAAATTGTAGCATAGTAAAAATTAATTTACAAGAAAAACGTGACAAAAATTTTTTTTCTTGATAAAATACTTAATAGTAGTCTTAATTAGTGTTAGATAAAAACGATTAATTATTTCAAAATAAAATAGAAGATAGAATGGTGGAGGAAAAATTTGTTAACAAAACAACAACGTACGCGTAACTTTTCAATTATTGCTCACATTGACCACGGTAAATCAACATTGGCGGATCGTCTAATTGAAGATACCGGACTTTTTAGCAAAAGAGATATGGAAGAGCAAATGCTTGACAACATGGATATCGAACGTGAGCGTGGTATTACGATTAAACTACAGGCGGTGCGCTTACTTTATCACGCAAAAGATGGGGAAGATTATATTTTGAATCTTATTGATACACCAGGTCATGTGGATTTTACTTATGAAGTATCAAGAAGTTTGGCTGCCTGCGAAGGCGCCATTTTAGTCGTTGATGCATCCCAAGGGATCGAAGCTCAGACGATTGCAAATGTCTATTTAGCACTGGATAATAACTTAGAAATTATTCCGGTTATTAACAAAATTGATCTTTTAAGCGCTCGTCCAGAAATGGTTAAAGAAGAAATTGAAAATGTTATTGGTCTAGATGCAGAAAATGCTCCTTTAATTTCAGCAAAATCCGGTCTTAATATCGAAGACGTACTAGAGGCAATTGTTAAGGAAGTGCCAGCACCTAAAGGGGATAAAGAAGCACCGCTGCAAGCCTTGGTTTTTGATTCTTATTATGATCAATACCGCGGTGTTATTGCATCTATCCGTGTGGTTCAAGGCACGATTAAAGCAGGCATGAAGATTCGGATGATGGCTGTTGGTAAAAATTTTGAAGTAGATGAAGTGGGCGTTTTTGAAAAGGGATTGATACCGATTGATGAACTTTGCGCCGGAGATGTTGGCTATGTTAATGCCGGTATTAAAAATGTTCGTGATACTCGAGTAGGTGATACGGTTACTGAAGCCGAATGTCCCGCTGAAGAGCCCTTACCGGGTTATAAAAAAGTGACATCTATGGTTTTTTGCGGTATTTATCCGGCGGATGGTGCACGTTACGAAGATCTGAAGGAAGCTTTAGCCAAATTACAATTAAATGATGCATCTTTACTTTACGAAGCGGAAACATCGATCGCTCTTGGATTTGGTTTTCGATGCGGATTTCTAGGACTCCTTCACATGGAAATTATTCAAGAACGTTTAGAACGTGAATTTAATTTGGATTTAGTAACAACGGCACCAAGTGTTATTTATAAGGTAACAAAAACGGATGGAACAGAAATGTGGGTTGATAATCCAACAAATTTACCGGAACCGGTTGAAATTCAGAAGATGGAAGAACCTATTGTCAATGCTACGATTATGGTACCTTCCGAATACCTTGGAACAGTGATGGAACTTTGTCAAGAACGACGAGGAACCTATTTAAATATGGATTACATTGAAGAAACGCGTGTCTCATTACATTATGAATTACCACTCAATGAAATTATTTATGATTTCTTTGATGCCTTAAAATCACGAACAAAAGGGTACGCATCTTTAGATTATGAAATAAAAGAATACAGCCCATCCGATTTGGTAAAATTAGATATTTTACTAAAGGGTGAAGTTGTGGATGCACTGTCTTTTATTGTCCATCGAGATAAAGCCGTCCATCGAGGTCGTGCAATTACAAAAAAATTAAAAGAAGCTATTCCACGTCAAATGTTTGAAATTCCAATTCAGGCAGCTATTGGGACTAAAATTATTGCAAGAGAAACAATCAGTGCTATGCGTAAAGATGTTTTGGCTAAATGTTATGGTGGCGATATCAGCCGTAAACGAAAATTACTTGAAAAACAAAAAGAAGGTAAAAAAAGGATGCGGCAAGTGGGGAGTGTTGAAGTACCTCAAGAAGCATTTATGGCCGTCCTCAAGCTCGATTCTTAAAATAAAAACTGTCTCAAATGGGGCAGTTTTTTGTTTGTTAACTTATTTTGACAATTATATTTATTTATGTTACGATAAATTTATTATAAATAACATCTACATTATTTTTTTAAATACATCATTTTACATTTACATTATTTTATTGTCACTTACAATCTGGAGGAACCAACATTGGAGAATATTAATCTTGAAAAGTTTACCGTAGCTGAATTGCGCATAAAAGCAGAGGTATTAGGTATTGAAAAACGTAGTAAGTTAAAAAAAAATGAACTTATTATAGCTATTTTAGAAGCAGAAGAAAAACTTGCGAAAGAAGAAAAATCAGAAGAAAAAGAAGTGACGGTGAAAAATCGGACTAAAAGTGCATTACTTAAACCGACAGAACGCATTAATAATCGGTATGCTAAAAT
Organism: Eubacterium sp.; assembly: GCA_036642535.1. GTDB lineage: Bacteria > Bacillota > Clostridia > Eubacteriales > Eubacteriaceae > Eubacterium. The sequence continues at coordinate 45,589 of JAVXTS010000004.1, forward strand.
CAAAGATCCTATTGAAAACACAATAGAAATAGAAGGAAAACTTGAGGTTTTGCCAGAAGGTTTTGGATTTATTAAGACAGAAAAAATGAAATCCCAAGAAGAGTGGGTTTATGTTTCAGGTTCACAAATACAAAAATTTAAATTGAAAACCGGTAATATTGTTGGTGGGAAAGTTCGTAAAGCAAAACAAGGTGAAAAATATGCGGCCATGCTTTTTTTGGAAAAAGTCAATGGAACACAAACTTCAGACATTATCAATAAAATAAACAGTATGCTATATGTAGATGATAAAAAAGATTTGGAACGTTTTAAAAATTCACAAGAAGGTGTGCTTGATGTTAATTCTGAGGGTTTTGGATTTTTAAGAACCAATCATTATCTTTCGGGCGATAACGATATTTATGTAGCATCCAATCAAATACGTCGATTTAATCTTCGTACAGGGGATAAAATTTTAGGAAAGATTCGAATGCCTAATGAAGGTGAAAAATTTGATGCTTTACTGTATGTTGAAAAAGTAAATGGTGACATTCCTGAAAAAATTGCCAATCGGCCTAAATTTGAACGCTTAACTCCTATTTTCCCAGAAGAACGTATTAATCTTGAAACAAACCGCGATGTTATTTCGACGCGTATTATTGATCTTTTTTCACCGCTTGGAAAAGGTCAAAGAGGAATGATTGTTGCGGCACCAAAGGCGGGGAAAACAACATTACTCAAAGAAATTGCAAGCGGTATTACAACGAATCATCCGGAAATTGAATTGATTATTTTATTGGTTGATGAACGTCCGGAAGAAGTAACGGATATGAAACGATCCATTGATGCTGATATTGTCTACTCAACGTTTGATCAGCCCCCTGAAAATCATATTAAAGTAGCAGAAATTGTTTTGGAACGGGGAAAACGTCTGGTCGAACAAGGAAAAGATGTTGTAATTCTGGTGGACAGTCTTACAAGGTTAACCCGCGGAAATAATTTGGTTGTTCAGCCATCGGGTAGAACATTATCCGGAGGACTTGACCCTGAAGCGTTGTATTTTCCGAAGAAGTTTTTTGGATCAGCGCGAAATATTGAAAATGGTGGGAGTTTAACCATTATGGCAACTGCATTGATTGACACCGGAAGCCGTATGGATGATGTTATTTTTGAGGAATTTAAGGGAACCGGTAATATGGAACTGCATTTGGAAAGAGAATTGGCAGAACGACGGATTTATCCGGCTATTAATTTGAACAAATCAGGAACCAGACGGGAAGAAAAACTATTAACAGAAGAAGAACTTAAAGTAACTTATAATATTCGAAAGTCATATAGTGGCGGAAGCGCAGTTCAATTAACGGATAAAGTGATTAATATTCTTGTTCGAACAGCTGATAATAAAGAATTTCTTAAAATGTTCCTTCAAAAAACAAAAGCTTAAAAAAAATTTGCTATTATTGTCAATACCTGTTATAATAATTGGGTTGATAAAAATATATGAAAAAATATATAAATTTGAGAATGAAATGAGGTGAATTCGATGAAAAAAGGTATCCACCCGAATTATGGTAAAGCCGTTGTAAAATGTGCTTGTGGAAATACATTTGAAACAGGATCTGTCAAACCGGAACTGAGAGTAGAAATTTGCTCAGCATGCCATCCGTTCTTTACGGGTAAACAGAAATTAATCGATACAGGTGGTCGTGTAGAACGTTTCAACAGAAAATTCAGTAAAAAAGGTGAATAATAAAAGTCGGTTCTAGTAACCGGCTTTTTTATTGTGAAAAATATGAAAAAAAAAACCATTAAAGAACTCATAGAAGAAGGAACAAAAACATTGCATCGTAAAGGAATCGAATCACCGAGGCTAGATGCCGAAGTATTGCTTGATTCTGTTTTGAAATGTGGACGCATTACTTTTTATAGCCATCCAGATCGCTTGATCGATGAAAATAAAGTAAAAGAATATGTTGATAAAATAAATCGTCGCGGAGCATTTGAACCTGTTGCTTATATTACCGGACAAAAAGAATTTATGGGATTTTCGTTTAAGGTAACCCACGATGTATTAATACCAAGACCGGATACTGAACCGATCATTGAAGCCATCATAGGCACTGTTATTCCGTCTTTGTTTGGTAATGATCGGTCATCTTTATGCGTGCTTGATCTTTGTACAGGAAGCGGTGCGATTGGTCTTTCTTTAAAGAAAAATAGAAATGATATAAAAATAACGCTTAGTGATATTTCAAAAACAGCATTGAATGTTGCCCGTGAAAATGCCCAAAGGCTAGAAATTGATGATGCTGTTTTTATCCAAAGTGATTTGTATAATGATTTTCCTGTAGACGTACACTATGATTTAATTGTGTCAAATCCGCCATATATACCGGATGAGATAATAAAGACACTACAGAAAGATATTGTTGATTATGAACCATATTTAGCCCTATCTGGCGGAGAATCGGGATATGAAATATATGAATGTATTGCAAGAGACAGCGGATCTTTATTAAATAATCAGGGTATCATTGTTTTAGAAGTGGGCGATGGACAGGCAGAGCATGTTGAAAATCTTTTGGAAAACCAAGGGTTTTCGATTATTCAAGAAATTCCGGATTTAACAGGAATGATCAGAGGGGTTATTGCACGCAAAGATTCCTTTGAAAAAATTTGAAGTTGAAAAAGATTTATGATAGAATAAGAAATAAAGCATTAAAATTGGATTCAATTAATTATTGGAGGTATTTGAATAGATGATATCCGTAGGTGAGTTTAGAAATGGTACAACTTTTGAAATGGATGGAAATGTTTTTACGGTGGTAGAATTCCAACATGTAAAACCAGGGAAAGGGGCTGCTTTTGTTCGGACAAAGATCAGAAATGTCCTGACTGGCGCAGTTATTGAAAGAACATTCAATCCAACTGAAAAATTTCCAAAAGCATATATTGAAGTAAAAGAAATGCAGTATTTATACGCAGATGGCGATTTATATTATTTTATGGATTTAGAAACATATGAACAAATTCCGTTGAACTATACTCAGGTAGAAGATGCACTTAAATATTTAAAAGAAAATGATAATGCAAGCATTCGTTTCTTTAAAGATGAAGCATTTTCAGTAGAACCTCCAAATTTTGTTGAATTACAGATCACCAAAACAGAACCCGGATTCAAAGGTGATACAGCAACTGGAGCGAATAAGCCGGCAACATTGGAAACCGGTGCAGTGATTACTGTACCATTATTTGTAGAAGAAGGAGATACGATTCGTGTAGATACCAGAACTGGTGAATACATGGCACGTGTATAAAAAAATGAAATATATCAAAGAAAAAGTTGCTTTTATTGAAGGATTGGCAGAAGGTCTTGAATTGGATGTAACGACCAAAGAAGGTAAAGTGCTCGACCGTATTATTGAAGTATTGGGTGATATTACTGATGCTCTTGATGGACTTGTAGAAGCTCAAGATGATTTAGAAGATTATGCAGAAATGATTGATGATGATCTTACCGATCTTGAAGAATTTATTTTAGATGAAGATAATTGGGATGATGATGACGATACTTATGATTTTTCGGATGACGATGACGATTATTATGAAGTGGTTTGTCCAAAATGCGGAAGTGTTTATATTACTGATTTTGAATCTTTTGAAGATGATGAAGTTTTTTGTCCAGATTGTGGCGAACAGTTTCATTTGGAAGAAAAAGTTGTTAATGAATTGACACAGGAAGAAACGTGTCAGTGTGGACAACATCACGAGTAGGTGGTGGTAAAGATGGAAGAAAACAAAAAACTGAGTCCTCAGGAAATTTCAAACGAAATGGTCTGTTCTATTGCTAATTTAGCAGCTCTTGGCGTAGACGGCATTGATAAGATGTTTATGAAAATATCGGATGAAATTTTAGATGTTATTTATCCTTCTGCAGTATCAAAAGGTGTTAAAGTTGTCAAAAAAGAAGAAGGATATCGTATTGATTTACATGTCATTACTGAACTTGGAATTGATATTCCAAAAGTTGCAAAACAAACGCAGATTAAAGTTAAAGAATCGGTAGAAATAATGACGGGATATCAGGTTGCTCTGGTGAACGTTCACGTAGAAGGCAGCGGAAAATATTAAAAAAGAGAAAAAGGCTGTGAGAAAAAGTGTTCTTACAGCCTTTTATAATGATGTAGAGGTTAATGATGAATGAAAAAATGAACCGTAAAGAAGAAAGGGAGCTGGCGCTTCGAGGAATTTTTCAAATTGATTTTCATGAGGAAAATGGGGAGCTTGGTGAAAGTATTACCAGCTTTCTGGAAAATGCCGGTGACGGAGATCCTGAAGATGAAGTTCATGGTGAAAGCAATGGTTATGCAAAAGAAGCCATTGATGCAGCGGTTGAACATCATAAAGAAATTGATGATATGATCAGCCATTACCTTAAAGAAGACTGGGATTTCAGCCGTATACCAAAGACGGAAAAAGCGATTTTAAGGCTTGGAATCACTGAACTTTTATATATTGGAATTCCAAAAGAAATTGCAATTGATCAGGCTCTTGAATTGGCTAAGCGATACGGATCAGATGAGAGTAAGACTTACATCAATGGTATTTTAAATAATGTAGCAGTTGATCATTTCGAAGAATTATCAAAGGATTGAGATAATGAATGATTTATCTTTAGGGTTAGATACCAGCAATTACACCACTTCTATTGCGCTCGCAGACGAAAATGGTGAGCTTATACATGATGACCGTATTGTATTGAAGGTGAAACCGGGAGAGCGTGGATTGCGGCAGTCGGAAGCATTATATCAGCATATTAACAATCTGCCGGATTTATTTGAAGCGATACCTGAAACCATTGATCTTAAAAAACGATTAAAAAAAATTGTTTATTCATCACGTCCAAGACCTCAAACAAATTCTTATATGCCTGTCTTTCGAGCAGGGATTGCCTTTGGAAAAACGATTGGTAGAACACATAGTATCAATGTAATGGAAATGAGTCATCAGGAAAATCATATTAGAAGTGCAATGTATGGATGCAATTGTGATCCACAGAAAATCGAATATCCTTTTTTAGCGACTCATTTTTCCGGTGGAACATCAGAAATTCTTTTGGTAAAGAAAAAGAAAAGTGGTTATAATTGTAGAATTGTTGGTGAAACGCTAGATTTAAATGCGGGTCAACTGGTTGATCGTATTGGAGTTCATTTTGGATTTGGATTTCCTGCGGGAAAAGCACTGGAAACACTGGCAAATCAAGCGATTAAAAAAGACTGTGTGATTGCTTCTTGTGTTGAGAAAATGAATTTTCATTTTTCTGGGCAAGAAAACAAAGCAATACAGTATCTTGAAAGTGGTGTTGAACCTGCGGAAGTTGCTTTTGGTCTTTTGCGTTCGATTGCAAAAACATTGGCAAAAACAGTTAGATATGGCATTAAATATTATGGTGTCAAAAATGTGCTGTTTTCTGGTGGGGTGATGTCAAATCAAATTATTCGTATCATGGTTGAGAAAGAACTTGAATGTTCGGGAAGTTCGCTTTATTTTTCAAAACCCCAGTATGCTACAGATAATGCTGTCGGTAATGCCCTTTTAGGGTTTGAGTGAGAAAAAGGTGGCATCATGATTAATCGAGCACTTAGTGTTACTGAAGTGAACCATTTTATCAAAACAATGCTTGATACTAACAGCGTTCTTAAAAACATAATGATTGAAGGCGAAATATCAAATTTAAAAATACATTCTTCGGGTCATATCTATTTTTCATTAAAAGATCAGCAAAGTCGTATTGCTTGTGTGATGTTTAAAAATAATGTTCAAAATTTGAAATTTAAACCTGAAGAAGGAATGAACATTGTGATTAAAGGGAGTATTTCTGTCTTTGAAAGAAGTGGGCAATATCAAATATACGTTAGATCAATGGAACCTCAAGGTATAGGAGCACTTTATCAAGCTTTTGAACAGTTAAAAGCAAAACTGGAAAATTTAGGTTGGTTTCTTTCTGAAAAAAAACAAGAGCTACCGGATTTTGTAAAAAGTGTCGGGATTGTAACCTCCCCCACAGGAGCAGCTATCCGAGATATGATTTCAGTTATTCAGCGAAGAAATCCACAAATTCACATTGTGATTTACCCAACTCTTGTACAAGGAGATGGCTCTGCAGAAGGAATTGTAAAAGGAATAAGAGCTTTTAATAATTTGGAAAATGTTGATGTCATTATTATTGGGCGTGGTGGTGGATCAATGGAAGATCTGTGGGCATTTAATGAAGAAATAGTGAGTGCGGCTATTCACCATTCATTGATTCCAATTATTTCAGCCGTGGGACATGAAACAGATTTTACAATTGCAGATTTTGTGGCGGATTTAAGGGCACCGACCCCTTCGGTTGCCGGTGAACTGGTTTCGGATAATCTTACGGAATGGTCTGAATCTATTCTGAGATTAAAAATACGATTATTTGATGCGATCAAAAAAAAAGTACAATTCAATCGTATTGAACTGGAGAGTTTATTAAGCCGATTGACGCGAAACAGTCCGGAAAATCAAGCGTTGGATCTAAGATTATACTTAGATAATTTGCAAGATCATATTCAACGTAAATTTTCTATTCAGGTAGAAAAAAAATGTGATAAAATAGCTAATCTAGAAAAAAGATTAGAAATTTTAAATCCGGAGAATGTACTCAAACGTGGATTTATCGTGGCAAAAGATAATAAAGGAAAATTAATTCACAGTGCGAAAGAAGCTCTTGAAATGAAAACAATAACCTTAAAATTTCAGGATGGTGAAATGATTGTTCGGGTGGTAAAGGAGGAGTTGTAATACGTAATGGCAACTAAAAAATTAAAAACTAAAATTAGCCGTTTGGAGGCAATCGCCGATGCATTAGAGCAAAATGATCAAGATATTGAAAAGGCTTTGGTGTTATTTGAAGAAGGTATGCAGTTAATTAAAGAATGTAATGGTGATCTTGATGGTATTGAAGAAAAAGTGACAATTTTGACTGCTAATGCCCATGAGGGGTTGCAGGAAATACCTTATGAAGGAGAAACAGAAGTATGACAAACTTTAAGGAAGAATTGCAAAATAAAGTGGATATGACGGATGAAGAGTTAAATTTTTATTTTGAAAAAAAATTTGATACACCGGATATTATTGTCAGTGCGATGAAATATAGTTTATTTGCAGGTGGCAAGCGTCTTAGACCTATTTTGATGAAAGAAACGTGTCATTCTATGGGTGGTAATATGGAAATGATTATACCCTTAGCTTGTGCAATAGAAATGATTCATACTTATTCATTAATTCATGATGATTTACCGGCCATGGATAATGATGATCTTCGTCGAGGAAAACCAACCAATCATAAAGTGTATGGTGAAAATATAGCTATACTTGCAGGAGATGCACTTTTAAATTATGCTATTGAAACAGCTATTTCGGGTATTCCGATCAATAATATTTATGATGCTCCTTATTACGTACAAGCTTTAAAATATTTATTTGAAGCATCCGGAGTTAATGGTATGATCGGGGGACAAACCGGTGATCTTTTGAGCGAAGATGAAGCTATTAATGAAGAAAAGATGTATTATATTCATGCGCATAAAACAGGTGCGCTTTTAAAAGCATCTGTACTTTGCGGAGGATTTGTTGCAAAAGCGACTGGTGAGGAAATTAAAGCACTAGAAGTTTACAGTGAAAAAATCGGTCTGGCGTTTCAAATTGTAGATGATATCCTTGATGTGACGGGTGATGAAAAAACCTTGGGGAAACCAATTGGGAGTGATGAGAAAAATCATAAATCAACTTTTGTTTCACTTTATGGTATGGCATCTTCTCAGGAGAAAGTGAAAGAACTTGAAATATTGGCACTTGATGTCTTAAAAACAATCAAATATGATACAACTTTCTTGGAAGATATGGCAAAATATATCTGTCATCGAGAAAGTTAAGAAGAAACAGAGAAAATAAAAAGTACTACACTGCATCGTTCATATGCAGTGCAGTACTTTTTTGGATTAAAGACGATTTTTAATCATACTTTTACTTCCCAAATAGGTTGCAATAAAATAGCCACCATAAACCAGTATAATGATACCGGCTGTTAGAGCTGAACTACTGGCAATATCAATATCACCGAAAGCGGAAATAAACGCATTGGCAACTTTAAGTCCTACAAAAGAATGGACGAGCGCCAATGTTAAGGGCATTAGAAAGTAGATAGCTACTTGGATAAAGAGAGCGTGATCAATCATTTTTTCTTCAGCACCTATTTTACGTAGAAGTGCATAGCGTTGAATATTATCGGAGGCTTCTGATAATTGCTGAAGGGCTAGAACGGCAGCGCTGGCAATTAGGAAAATGATGCCAACATAAATACCAACGTAAGAGGTCGTTATTTTCAAGAAAAGTCCTTGGGTATAAACAGATTCTTTATCGACTAAAGAAAAAGTTCTTTGAGCATAAGGAATACTTTCAAGTGGGTCCATCGCAAGCATAAAAGAATCGTGAACGGTATCGGTTGGTTCTTTGAAATTGAAATCAATCTGGTTGCTATAAATGGATAAGTTTTGAACGAAAGCATCGGGGACGACAACGGTGCCGGAATTCATGGGCATGTAGCTTGTACCGGTCGAAATTTGTGCGATTGGATTTTCTGCTTTTCTAAATTCTGTACCATTAATCATTAATTTACCATTTTCTGCAATAAACGATTGAACAGCAGAATCAATTTGTTTCATATCGTAATTAATGATAAATTCATGATCATTAAGACTGACTGGATTTTTCCCGAGACCAGTTAACTGCTTATTAAAATCACTGAGAGCAATAAGTGGAATCGGCTCTTTATAAGCATTTTCTAGAGCCTCAGGGGTCAGTGTTTGAAAGAATCCATCGGTATCGTAGGATAATAAAGATTTCATGGTGAGGTCACTTTGATAATAAATGGTTGATAGAATATGATCACTATAATTCATTAAATCAATATTATTGGCTAAAAGTTGTTCGCTAATACCGATAAATGTATGATTGTCTGCAAGCTGCTCATTTGCATCGGCAAAAGCACCATTGTTTGAAGTGATCGTGATATCATAAGGGGTGGAAGTATTAGCGTTTTTAGTGAATACATCAGCCATGCTAATGCCACTGGAGAGGGTTCCAATGGTAAAAAGTAACATAATACAGATCATGGTCATTGAGATAAAGGTGGTATTAATTTTACTATTAAGTTGCCTTAAAACAAACATATTAAGGTTTTTAAGATAAAGATTTTTATTGGATTGAACAATTCTCAGTAAAAATCCAGATAATGACATAAAAAAGAAGAGGGTTCCGATGGTGCCTAGAATGAGTGAAGTAGCAAACATAAGATTAATGTCCATTAAGCCATTCTTTATGATGAGGGCATAAGCACTTCCCAGACAGATTATGGATAGAATAAAAATAACAACGGAATGCCAGAGTTTTTTCATCTTAAAACTTTCATTTTGTTTATCAGCAGAAAGAAGATCAATCAATTTGTATTTTGAAATAGAGATCGAGTTAAAAATCATCACAAGAAGAAACATTAGTCCAAAATATACAATTGTTTTACCACAAGCGCTGGGTGAAAAAACAAATTGAAAAGATATATAGGTAGTTTCAAACATTTTTGCGGTCATAACAGCAAGTCCTTGGGAGAGAAAGAGACCAAGAATCAAACCAGCAAACAGTGAGAAAATACCGATAATAAAAGTTTCGAGCATTAAAACCAAAGACATTTGGCTTTTAGTCATTCCAAGGGTCATATAAACCCCGAGTTCTTTTTTACGGCGTTTAATTAAAAATTTATTGGCATAGAGAATTAAAAAACCTAAAATGATTGAAATAAAAACAGAAACATAGTTCATGATCATGGTTAGGTTTTGCATAGCGGTATGTTGCTCATTTGAAATAGCGATCATAGCCTGTTGCGATTCGATGGAATTAAAAATATAAAACAGGCAGACACCAAAGGTTAAGGTAAGAAAATAGATGGTGTAATCTTTGATACTGCGGTGGACATTACGAAAGGCAAGTTTAAAGTACATCGTTATTTCCTCCACCTAAGAGGCTGACCACATCAATAATGCGGTTAAAAAATAATTTCCGGCTATCATCACCCCGAACGAGTTCGTTAAAGATCTTACCATCTTTAATAAACAAAATACGCTTGCAATAGCTGGCTGTAAAAGCATCATGGGTAACCATGAGGATGGTGGCGTGAAGTTGTTCATTTAACGTTGCAAAAGATTCAAGAAGCATTCGAGCTGATTTTGAGTCTAGAGCACCGGTGGGTTCGTCTGCCAGAATGATGGATGGTTTAGTGATAATGGCTCGTGCACTAGCAACACGTTGGTTTTGTCCGCCGGACATTTGATAAGGGTAGTTGTTCAGAACATCTGTAATTTCAAGCTTTTTAGCAATGTTTTGAATGCGCTTGTCAATGTCTTTGGCGGGTACTTTAAGAATAGTCAAGGCTAAGGCAATGTTTTCATAGGCAGTCAGGGTATCGAGTAAATTAAAATCCTGGAAAATAAAACCGAGTTGTTCGCGTCTAAATTGGGAAAGTAATCTTGCATTGATTTCTGTAATATCACGGTCTTTAATAAAAATATGACCGGCAGTGACGCTGTCAATTGTTGATATACAATTGAGTAATGTGGTTTTTCCGCTACCGGATGCTCCCATAATACCGATGTATTCGCCTCGATTAACGTTAAAACTGATATCATCAACTGCTTTTGTAATATTGCCGTTATTGCCGTAAAATTTTTCGATGTGCTCAACGGATAAGATCAGGTTTTTATCCATGGTGTAACCTCCTAAAATGTAAATGATTTATTTGATGAGTCTAGTATAACGTGATTCTTTATGTATGAGCCATCGAATTGCCTTACGTTTTACTTACAAATTTGTCACATTACGGGGTCTTTTGGAATTGGAAAAGTGATTGTAACGGTTGTACCACTATTAAGTTCGGAGCTTAGGGTAAGATCAAGTCCCATTTTAATACAGAGTTTTTTACAAAGGTAAAGACCAATTCCGGTGGCGTTGCATTTTTTAATGCGGCCATTGGTACCGGTAAAGCCTTTTTCAAAAATATTTTTGAGATCTCCTTGGGAAATACCAATACCATTATCGGAGATGCTTAAAAGAGCAGAATGATTCTCGTGCTTTCCGGAAATAGCGATGCTTGGCACTTTTGATGGATCATTGGTCATAACGTATTTCAGGGCATTATCAAGGATTTGTCCGATGATGAAATCGGTCCATTTTGAATCGGTAAGGACATCAATAGTGAGGTTTTTTGTTGTGAGTTTTATTTTTTTCTGAATAAATATTTTGGCATGATTTCGAATAACCGGATTTACAAGATTTTCAAGGGTTACTTTTTTAATGATATAATCTTTTTCGACACCGTTACTGCGTGAATAAAATAAAGCTTGATTAACGTAAGTCCCAACATGATCAATTTCTTCACCGATTGAAAGTGTGGCAGAAGTAGGGTTATTTTCAATCAAAAGTTTGGCTGAAGCAATGGGTGTTTTTATTTCATGTACCCAGGTTTCGATATATTCCCGATATTCTTCGGAGTCGCGTTTATAATGGTTGATTTCATCGTTCATACTTTTATTTGTTATTCTGAGAAAGTCATAAACGATTCGGTTTTCATTCAGTGAAGGATAATCAATCAGTTCGCAAATAAGGTATTTTTGATCAAGATTTTTTAACTTTTCGGCTATTTTCACATAATAACGAAAGCGGGTAAAATAATCAAATAAAAAAATTAAGAGTACCGCCATTAAATAAAGCAATAAAATATAGAAGACAAGCGGTGGATCAAGATTAAAAACAGAAAGGCTGAATCCTGTAAAAAGCAAGACTAAAAAGTGAACAATAAGAGGGAAAATACGGTCTTTGAGATAATCGAGTAAGGTCATTTTTTATACCATATAACCTTGTCCACGCTTAGTTAAAAGATAATTCTTTAAACCGGTTTCTTCTATTTTTCGGCGAAGACGGTTGATATTAACGGTCAGCGTATTATCATCAATAAAGGCATCAGATTGCCAAAGTGCTGTCATGATGGCGTCTCGAGAGACAATTTCGTTTTTATGACGCATTAAAAGCTGTAAAATACCCATTTCATTTTTGGTTAATTCAATAGTATGCTCATTTGCAGAAATAATATAGCGAGAAAGATCTAAAAAAAGACCTTTATGTGAAAGGGTGTTGGCGACTGTTTCGGTTTGTGTGCGTTTTAAGACAGAAGCGATACGCGCGAGTAAAATTTGCGTATTGTAAGGTTTTGTAATATAATCATCGGCACCAAGATTCATGCTCATCAGTTCATCAAATTCACTGTCGCGACTGGTGACAATAATGATAGGCATTTCTGATTTTTTTCTGATTTCGCGGCAGATATAATAACCATCATAGATGGGAAGCGTGATGTCTAAAAGAACGAGTTCAGGTGCGATTTCAAGGGTTGTTTCGATAATTCGATCAAATGTATTGGGGGCAATGGTTTCATAACCATATCGGTTTAAAAATTCAGAAAGTTCCTTACGAATGGTAGGATCATCTTCAATGATTAAAATTTTCATGGTATCTCCTTATTTTCAAAAGTTGAGTTTTGACGGCAATGAGGGCACTCTTTTTTATTCAATAGTATAACATAAAAAAGCAGTTTTCTTTAAAAAATAGAAAACTGCTTACATTTTGAAATTATTTTTTTAGAGAGCTGCGATTAGTCTGTTTTTGGTGCTTTTTTAAATTAGTCTTCTTCAACAATAACAGTGGCATCCGGTGCGTTTTTGCGAACGGATTCAATCCCCTTTTGACAACTTGCTTTTGCTTTGTAGCTTTCGGAAACGGCAATAATTTCACCGTTGCTTGCTTTCAAGTGAAAACGAAATTCGTTTGATTTGTCCAAATAAACTTCGAATTTTGGATTTTTTTCACTCACAGGATTTTGAATTGTTTGATCTTCAAGGTGCGCAATTGGTGCATTTTTTTTAACGGATTCAACACCATTTTTGCAACTATTTAAGCTTGAATAAACTTGGGATGTTGCGATAGTCTCGTTGTTCCCCGCTTTTAAATCAAACTTAAACCCAGACTTAACCGTTTTCAATATAAACTTTCCCATACAAAGATCCCCCTTCATAAATATAGTATGTTTTGTATATTTATTATTATAGCATATAAATAAAAAAAATGATAGGATTTTATGAATTAAAGTATACTTGAAAGCTATTAGTTACAACAAATAAAATGCTAATTGTTGAAATAAAAGACGATAAAACAAGGATAAACTGTCTATATATCAATTGTGAAGCTTTTGATTATATTTTTTTATTAAGCTTTTTAAAAGTTGTGGTTATTGCTGTTCACATCCTAAGGAAAACATGATAAAATAATAGTGGATAAATATCAATTAGGATAGAAAGAGAAACAGGATATGAATGGGGATAATATGAATCAAGAAGACAAAGAGGATGTTTTGAACTTCGATCAGGAGAAAGGTGAAACTCAGGTAGAATCTGAACATGATTCTGAAGAGAAACCCGAAATTGAACGGGAAGAAATGGTGATAACAGAAAAAGGTAAGATGAAGAAGTCAAAAAAAATAGGGATAATCATAGCGACTATTGTGGGTTTGTTACTTGTGATTTATCTGGGCACAGCATTTTATTTTAACAGCCATTTTTATTTTAATTCAACAATTAATTACATTAATGTTGCGGGAAAAACGCCGGAAGAAGTTGATGCAACAATACGTCAAAATGCTGAAAATTATCAATTGACGTTAAATGAGCGCGGTAATATGACCGAGCAAATTACATCGAATCAAGTTAAGATAAACTATGCAACTTCAAATGAAATTTTTGAGTTATTTAAAGAACAGAATCCATTTGCGTGGCCATTGAGTCTTTTGCCTTCAGGACATCGTGATTTAGTGGTGAAAATGGCTTTTGACGATAATCTCCTAACGAATCAATTGACCCAATTAGTGGCCATATCGGGAGATAAAGTGGTAAAAGTTCAAAATGCTTATCCAAAATACAATGGAGAAACGTTTGAGATTGTTCCAGAGATTGAAGGAAATGAAATCGATCAGGAAATTTTAAAGAAAAAAGTAACAGAAGCAATTTTATCGGGAAAACAGACGCTTGATTTAGAGTCGGAAGGCTGTTATAAAAAACCAACATATAGAAAAGATACGCCGAAAGTTAGTGAAACAATGAAAAAAATGAACCAATTGTCGGGCGTTGTTGTAACGTATACTTTTGGTGAAAAAACTGAAATACCGGATAAAAATACAGTGAGTAGTTGGATGCATGTCGATGACAATATGGATGTAGCTTTTGATCCGGAGCTAGTGGGTCAGTATGTGGAAACATTATCCGAAAAATATGACACATATGGAATGACAAGAAGCTTTAATACAAGTGGTGGCGGTGTCGTGAGTGTCGCTGGTGGTGATTATGGTTGGCTGATTGATAAAGAGGCAGAAATTAATGCGTTAATTGATGCGATACAGGCAGGTCAAAATGTTACACGAGAACCGATTTATGCATCTACTGCGGTATCTCATGGTGCTTCTGATATGGGTAATACTTATGTTGAGATTAGTCTAGGTGGGCAGCACATGTGGTTTTATAAAAATGGAAGTTTGATTGTAGATACAGATATTGTAACAGGCAACGCAGGTGGGGGGTTCGGAACACCTTCCGGTACTTTTGGTTTGGATTATAAGGCGCACAATGTGACTTTAAAAGGTGACGGATATGAGTCGCCGGTTACATTTTGGATGCCCTATGATGGTGATATTGGGATACATGACGCCAGTTGGAGATCGGAATATGGTGGTACTATTTATCAGGCGAACGGGTCTCATGGATGTGTTAATACGCCATATGCCGCAGCACAAAGAATTTTTGACAGTATTGAAGAGAATGATCCGGTGATTGTTTATTAAAAAAGGAAATACCTATAAAGTATTAATATAAAAAGCGTTTATAACAGAGAATAAATTTCATGTGAAAATTTATCAACGTGTTTTATTCTTAAATAAGAGGGGTATACGTATTTCAACGATTACTATGATTTTGTAGAAATAAATTTCGAACAATGAATGGAGGCGCTTAATGACTGAATTACATGAAATGTTAAATATAGGACTTGGTCTTGAGAAAGAATTAAAAAAGGTTGGGATTAAAACGCCTGATAAGCTACAAGAAGTGGGTAGCAAAGAAGCTTATAAAAGATTAAAAGAAGTAGGTGTTCCAAATTTAAATATTAATAAATTAGCATCTCTTCAGGGTGCTATTGAAAATGTGAAAAAATATGCTTTAAGTGAAGAAACAAGAGAAAATATTGAAGATTTTTATTATGAATTGGAAAAATTTTAAAAAAAGTAGTTCAGACACAAATTTTAAAATGTCTGAACTATTTTTTTATGAAGAATGCTGTAGATGATATTTTTTAAGTTTATTTTGAAGATTTTGACGTGAAATTTTTAAATCTCGAGCTGTTTTACTGATGTTGCCATTATTACTATTTAAAGTTGTAATAATAATCTCTTCTTCAAGTGCATTGAGACGTTCTCGTAAAGGTAGTAGATCATCAGTAACATTAAGCGGTTGCTCCGTCGTCAGAATAATTTCTTTTTCCGTTAAAAAGTGCGGAAAACAATCAACGTCAAGGGATTGAATATGACTGTCAACCATATAAATTGCTTGGGTAATGACATGTTTTAATTCTCGAATATTTCCGGGCCAGGTATACTTTAGAAATAATTTTTTTGATTGATCAGTGAGAGTCATTGCTTTTTTGTTAAGGTAACTTGAGACTTCGCAGATAAAATGTTTAGAAAGTTCTAAAATATCGGCTTTTCTGTTTTTTAAAGAAGGAATGTGAATATGAAAAACGGCCAAGCGATAAAATAAATCTGCTCTTAAACGTTTCTCATTGATTGCGGTAACTGGATCCTCATTCAGCGCACTGATAATTCGAACGTTGCAGTTTATTTCTTTTGTACTTCCGATTTTCATGAATTTCTGCATTTCTAAAACACGTAATAATTTGGATTGAAGTGAAATATTCATCGAGTTGATCTCATCTAAAAAAAGGGTTCCCCCTTCGGCTTCTTCAAATAACCCCTTTTTATCTTTAGCACCGGTAAATGAACCGCTGCAAGTTCCAAAGAGCGTGCTTTCTAGGAGTGTTTCAGGAATGGCACTGCAATTCACCGCAACAAATTGGTGACTAGTCATTAGACTGGCATTATGAATACTTTGGGCAATCACTTCTTTACCGGTTCCGGTAGCACCTGAGATGAGAACAGAAGCATTGCTTCCGGCAGCTATTTTAGCCTGCATCAAACATTGATGCATTTCGGGGCTGACACCGATGGCATTGTCAAAAGTGTATTGGGTACCGTTGTGTAATTTTATGCCGGCTAGTTTTTTGATATCGGATTGTTGTTTATTAATAATAGAAATTAAATTGAGATAATCTGACATTTCACGGTAAGTGCAAATCCCCATTTTAATGTTACCGTTTTTATCATAAACAGGAAAAGCATTGTATAAAATATTGCATGCTTTTCCTTTTGGCGTTTTATAGTAACAAAAGAAATTATTGTACACTTTTCCGTTGTGTAAGGTATCAAGAATAAGCGATATACCGTCAACATCGGCGTATTCGTTGGGGTTATGGGGATCAATGGGATAGTTAGTATCATAAAGATCAGCAGGTGATTTGCCAATGACATCTTCACGTTTCATCTCTTCGATATGTTCACAACCTTTAGAGTAAGCTACAATTTTTCCGCTTTTGTCAACAGCCATCAAACAAAAATCTTCTATTTTCTCGATATATTCAATTGAAAGGGTATCCTGTTTCATTATCAGCGCTCCTTGTGTCGATCAAACCTTTTTCATTAACATAACAATTCAGAGCGTCACTGTCAATGAGAAAATAAAAAAAGAGCGAAACGCTCTTTTTTAAAGGGATCACTTAGATGTGATCTCTGTAGGCTTCAGGAATATAAGGGTTTAATAACTCAATCTGTTCTTTTGTGATTTCAGGTGGGGTATAAGAGGCTAAACGTTTTTGAACAGCTTCTTTTAGATCGGCATAAATGGGTTTATTACCGTTGGTTTGCCATTGGTTTGGATCTTCTTTATTAAAATATTTTGGTGAGAAAAATTCCTGTTTGAACATTTTAGGTGTTCGACCTTGAAGATAATTTCCTCTTGGACCTACTTTTTCGATCATATCATAGCAAATAGTTTTATCGGTCACATTCACACCGTTTAATAAACGTTTATGCATACGATATAAATCTTCATCGAATAAGAATTTTTCAAAACTTCCAATATTGAAACTACCCATAATACCACATGCATGCAGTATCAGGTCAGGCCCCGCATCTAAGGTTGCGTGAATCATCATATCCGATTCTGCACCAGCTTGGGCATCGAAATCTTTAGCATCACTTAAGCCACCACCGGTACGGAATGGTATATTGTAAAGATCAGCTAAACCGGCAACACAATAGCTGATTAAAGCGGTTTCAGGTGCACCGATGCTTAACTGGATTTCTCTCAGGTTTGTTGAGGCTGAAGTGTTTCCATAGACAACAGGCAGTCCAGGATGAACGAGTTGTGATAGCACCATACCGGCTAAAACTTCTGCATTGGTCATAGTGACAATACCGGCAACCGACGGTGGACCTGTTAATACAGGCATTGCACAAGGTGAAAACCAGAGAGGCTGATTCATTTCGGTGCCCACTAAAAATTTGATCAGCGGATCACGATCATAACAAAGCGGTGAAAGAGAGTTGACATGTACAATATTATTATAGACGCCTTTTCTGCCTTCGAATTGTTCGATCATTTCAAGACCTTTTTTAAACGGTTCACGAATATCCCCTTTTATAGGAAAAGTATTGGCCATAAGATGCATTGCTGGTTTATGCGAATATTTAAGGATCATAGCAATAGGGCTGTAAATACGTTCGTCCATGGACAAGGATTTATCATCTAAAAACACGTTGAAATAGTTGCAGTCAATGACATCACTGGTATCAGAAATTTTAAAAAGATTAACCGTATCATCATTAGTCATTTTATGGATTTTACCATCTTCCAGAAGGTAAATGTTGCCTACAGCAGGCATCAATATGCGACTGCCGTTACCAAATGTAAAATTACCTTTTGAATTTTCAACAGTAAAAGAGGATGGAATAGTAGAAATAGCATCCATAACCATTTTTTCATCCATATACACGGTGGTGCCATTAACTTTAGCGCCATGTTTTTTGAAAATATCTAAGATTTCCGGGTGTTCAAAATTAATACCGACATTAGCCAGAACTTTTAGTGATTCTTCATGAATTTTTTGGACTTCATCTTTTGAAACATACTTTTCATAACTTTTCATTATTATAATCTCCTTGTGTTTTTTTAACGTTCCGATAACAACAAATATAATGTTTTTATAGTATCTAGTAAATGCAAGTTATATGCCATGTTTAAAGGTTAAAGTATTGATATTAATCAAAAAAATTCAAATTAGAGAGTTTATAAGACTTCATTTAAAAATAAAATGTATATACAGACGACTTTTGTAAGATTAAAAACGGTTTTAAATAAAAATATGCTTAAAAATTTGCAGTGAAAAAATATTTGACACATAGAAAAAGCTGATATAAGGGGAATGAAGAGATCTGAAATGTCTAAAAAAATTGCATGTAAATCTTACTCGTTTTAAAATTAAAAAAATAATTAAAAATAAGGAATCATTATGGGGTTCATTACACTAGAACTTTAAAAATGGCTATGCAGCAAAGAGGAATTGTGTTAAACTAAAAAAATAAAGAAGTTCAAAATAAAAATTGGTCAAAAAGGAGTATATAAAATGAGTGAAGAGCGCTTTAAAGAAATACTGGATACTTTTTTAGGGGATGCCGATTTGATGGTAGCAGTCAATGATGCGCCAACATTTGAAGCCGGTTATGAATTGGTGGCTGAAAAAATGCCTGGTTTAACGCTAGAAGAATTCACCGAAGCAATGGACACTTTACGTCAGATCGTTCTAGCAAATGCAGGCGCTAACGGTGTTAACTAAGTGTTAAAGGATCTTCTGAGTCTAGGAAGGTCTTTTTTTAATGTGATGGGAAAATATAGCAGGAAGGGAAAACAGATGAACGAGATAAAAGAATTGATGATTATTCCAATAGAGGTTAAAGATGCAGCAGACTTTTTGAATTATGCCAAAAAAGTTGGGCGTGAGAGTAACAATCTAACTTTTGGCGAAGAAGGACCTAACAAAACGATTGCTCAGGAAATGGCATTTTTAAAAAATCAAAAGTGTTCTAAACGTTCAATCATGCTTTTAGGCAAAATTGAGGGAGAACTGGTAGCGGTTGGTTCTTTGTCGGATTATGCCAATGCACGCATCAAACATCGTGGTGAATTAGGGTTATCTGTTTTAAGAAAGTATTGGAATAGAGGTATCGGGACAAAAGTGATGGAAAGGTTAATAGCTTTTGCCAAAGAAGAAGCAAGATTTGAGATTATTCAGTTAGAAGTTAATTCAGATAATGCGGGTGCAATTCATCTGTATAAAAAATTTGGTTTTGAAATAATTGGAAGGTATAAGAAATTTTTTAAAATTGATGACGTGTATTTTGATGCATATTTGATGAATTTATATTTGTAAAAGGTAGAAACCGGTTTTATCTTTAATCAAAAAATGTTATAATCGATCATGTTGTATTTTAGAAGAATGGGAGGTGCCTTTATGGAAAAAAAAATAAGTAAAGCAAATTTTTTATTTAGCTGTTCGTTGAAAGATTTTGGTATTATTATTGTAGGAACATTTTTACTTGCATTGGGAATTAGTTGGTTTGCGGATCCGGCTGGTTTGGTTGTTGGAGGAATCTCGGGTCTTGCAATCGTCATAAAAGAGGTATCGGTCAAGGTGTTGGGGTATGGAATACCTCTTGCAGTCACTAATCTTGTGTTGAATATTCCGCTTTATCTCATCTGCTTTAAACAGAGAGGGTTTCAATTTATCCAAAAATCAATTTATGCAGTGTTACTTTTAACTTTCTTCTTATGGGTGGTTGAGTTTATACCAAATATTTTTGATTTCAATAATGATTTATTATTATCGGCATTGGCGTGCGGTGTTTTATCCGGAGTGGGTATTGGGATGGTCATGCGTGTTAATGGAACCACCGGTGGAACAGAAATGTTAGCAGCGATTGTTAAATACGTGAAAGCACACTTTCCGATTGCACAGTTAATTTTTATCATTGATGCGGTTATTATTGTGATTGGCTTTTTTGTTTTTGGTGCAGAAAGGACATTATATGCCGTTATTAGCGTCTATATTTGTTCAAAAATTATTAATTCTATATTAGAAGGTGGTAATTATGCTAAAGCAGCACTTATTATCAGTGCACAAATAGAAGAAATATCAAAAGCAATCTTCGAATATTTGGATCGTGGCAATACCGGTATTCCGGCCAGAGGAATGTATACAAAAAAAGAAATTGAGTTGTTAATGGTGGTTGTTTCTCAAAAAGAAATTGTTACACTACGGCAGATTGTGAAACGCATTGATGTCAATGCATTTATGATTATTACCGATGTTCATGAAGTTCTGGGTGAAGGATTCAATGAAGATTTTGATGAATTGAGCTTGTCGTAAAATGACAAAACAATTTAAAAATATACTTAGTGTCTTAATGTTATGTAGTTTACTTTTTCTGATAACCGGATGCGGACCAAGCAAAACGGTTACGCGGACTGATTTTGCTCTAGATACGGTAGTGACAATTACGGTTTATAATGAAGATGATGAATCGGTTTTAGAAGAGCCATTTAACTTAATACGTCGTTTAAACGAAAAACTTGATGCTTTTTCAGAATCAAGTGAAGTGTCAGCAATCAATCAAAAGGCAGGAATAGAAGGGGTTAAAGTATCTGAAGATACTTTCAAATTGATCAAACAAGGGTTGATTTACGGTGAAAAAACCGATGGGAAATTTGACATTACCATTGGACCATTGGTCGATTTGTGGAATATTAAGGAACCGGAAAAAGGGATAGTACCAAATAAAGAAAGTATTGAAACCGCTCGAGCAAAGGTTGATTATCGTAAGGTTTTGTTGAATGATACCGAACAAACCATTTTTCTAAAAGAGCCGGGTATGAAAATCAATCTGGGTGCAATTGCAAAAGGGTATATTGGCGATCGTGTGAAAACGCAGATGGAAGAAGCCGGTATAGAACATGCAGTAATCAATCTTGGCGGCAATGTTGTACTCATTGGTGGAAAAGATAAGCGAACCGCCTTTAATGTTGGTGTAGAGAATCCCGAAAATACTTCAGGCGATCCGATTGGGATGCTTACCATATCGGATAAGTCCATTGTTACTTCCGGTGATTATCAGCGGTATTTTGTCGGCGAAAATGGCAAAAGATACCATCATATTATTGATCCGAAAACAGGATATCCGGCAGAATCGGGGCTGCATCAGGTGACGATTGTCACGGATTCTTCAACGGATGCTGATGCATTATCAACCTCTTTATTTTTAATGGGAATGGATAAGTCTAAGGATTATCTTCACGGGATTAAAGGCGTCGAGGCCATTTTTGTCACCACTGATAATCAGGTTTTTGTCACCAAGGGTTTGGATAAAACATTTATTTTTGATGATGCCAAAATGGGAGAAAAATATCATCAAAAAAATAGAATAGAATAAAAAAATGAAACTGCTTTGTGTGTTTTTAAAAACATATAAAGCAGTTTTTTAATGTAAAAAATCCTTACGCAATATTAATAGAGAATATTATTTATTCACACAATCTTTATATTAAAGACGGTAAAATAAATGCAGTCGAAGAAATTAGATAATGGAACGGAGGACATTAAATGTTAGATATTATAATGATGGGATCATTAATTTTAGGATTTGGATTGGTATTAGCGTTCATTAGTTTCTGTGGCAAGCAAATTGATAAAAAATAAGCGGAGGTATAAAAGATGATTTTCTTAGGTATTATTATTATCGCAATGTTGGGTTACTTGACCTACGCATTAATCAACCCTGAAAAATTTTAAATGAATAGTCTATTTATAAAGGAGGCACTTATGTTACAAATTGTTTTAACCTTGGCTATTTTCATTTTATTGATTATACCATTGGGCATTTATCTGTATCACATTGCGACGAATCAAAAAACATTTGCAGATCCTGTTTTTAATAAAATCGATGGTGTGATTTATAAAATATGTGGCATTGATGATAAAAAAGAGATGAACTGGAAACAGTACATTATTGCCCTTGTGATTACGAATGCAGTGATGGTATTTGTTGGCTATTTAATGTTACGGATTCAGTTTTTACCGGTTTTTAATCCAAATGGTATCGAAGCAATGGAAGCGAGTCTTTCATTTAATACCATTATTAGTTTCATCACCAATACAAATTTACAACATTATGCGGGCGAATCGGGGCTTTCTTATCTAAGTCAAATGATGGTTATTATTTATATGATGTTTACATCCGCAGCCACAGGCTACGCAGCCTGTGTTGCTTTTCTAAGAGGTCTTGCAGGTGATCGGAATACGCTCGGTAATTTTTATGCTGATCTTGTGAAAATTACCACCCGCGTTCTTTTACCGCTGTCAATTATCATTGGTTTATTTTTGATCGCTCAGGGAGTTCCTCAGACGTTAGATGGAACCGCAACGGTCATAACGATTGAAGGCACATTACAAGACATTGCAAGAGGTCCGATTGCAGCACTTGAATCGATCAAACATTTAGGGACAAATGGTGGTGGATTCTTAGGCGCTAACGCATCAACACCCCTTGAAAATCCGACAATCTTGACCAATATGGTAGAAATGATATCCATGATGGTGATTCCGGGTGCACTGGTTATTACCTTCGGATTGATGATTAAAAATAAGAAGCAAAGCTGGATTATTTTTGGTGCAATGGCCATTATTTTTGTCATTGGTTTAAGCGTCTGTTTTAGTGCAGAACATGCCGGCAATCCGATTTTGAAGGACATTGGACTGACCCAGAGTATGGGGAATATGGAAGGAAAAGAACTCCGTTTTGGTATTGATCAATCCACGTTATTTACAACGGTTACGACTTCTTTTACAACCGGTTCGGTCAATAATATGCATGATTCGTTAACCCCTCTTGGCGGACTTATTCCAATGTTACACATGATGCTAAATTGTGTATTCGGTGGTGAAGGGGTAGGCTTAATGAATATGCTGATGTACGCCATGCTAACCGTTTTTATCTGTGGTTTAATGGTTGGACGGACCCCTGAATTTTTATCGAAAAAAATTGAAGGCAAAGAAATGAAATTAATCGCACTGGCAATCATTATTCATCCTTTACTGATTTTAGGGTTTTCGGCACTGGCAGTTTCAACGGCAGCAGGTCTTGAAGGATTGACGAATCCCGGGTTTCATGGGTTATCTCAAGTGCTTTATGAATTTGCATCATCAGCCGCTAATAACGGATCAGGATTTGAGGGTCTTGTTGATAATTCGGTATTCTGGAATGTCACCTCCGGTGTGGCAATGTTTTTGGGTCGTTATTTGTCCATGGCTATTTTATTGGCGGTGGCGGGTTCTCTGGCTGTTAAACGACCGGTTAGTGCCAGTGTGGGTACACTCAGAACCGATAATGTGATGTTTATGTTTCTGTTAGTTTTAATTGTTTATATTATCGGTGCATTAACATTCTTCCCATCGCTTGCGCTGGGGCCAATTGCAGAGCATCTGACCTTGTGGTTCTAATTTGAAAGGAGCACTATAAAATGAGCGAAAAAAATAAGAAAACAAAATTTTTAACAAAAGCGATCATGAAAGATTCCCTTGTGGGGTCTTTAAAAAAATTGAATCCGCGTTATATGATGAAAAATCCGGTAATGTTTGTTGTCGAGATTGGCTTTTTTATCGCATTGATTTTGACCGCGATGCCCACAATTTTTGGCGACACCGGAACAAATTTAAGAGCCTATAATGCGATTGTAGCCGTTATTCTTTTAATTACAGTTCTCTTCGCAAACTTTGCTGAATCGGTCGCCGAAGGAAGGGGACGTGCCCAGGCAGAATCGCTTAAGAAAACTAAAAAAGATACCAAAGCTAGAGTGATCGCTTCAGATGGCACCGAAAAAATTATTAACGCCAATGAACTGAAAAAAGGGGACATTGTCCGTGTTAATATTAATGAAATGATCCCCAATGATGGCGAAGTCGTCGATGGTATTGCATCGGTTGATGAATCGGCGATTACCGGTGAATCGGCACCGGTTGTCCGTGAATCTGGTGGTGATTTTGCATCGGTGACCGGTGGAACGACGGTGGTGAGTGACTGGCTTAAAATTGAGATTACCGCAACACCGGGGCATTCTTTTCTTGATAAAATGATCGCCATGGTTGAGGGTGCCTCAAGACAGAAAACACCAAATGAAATTGCACTCAATACCTTACTTGTGGGGTTAACCATCATCTTTATGATCGTTATAGTGAGCTTATATCCAATGGCAAAATATGCTGGTGTACAGATTCCGATTTCAACAATGGTAGCACTAGTCGTTTGCTTGATTCCGACAACAATAGGGGGTCTTTTATCGGCGATTGGGATTGCCGGAATGGATCGTGTCACACGATTTAATGTGATCGCAATGTCTGGCAAAGCGGTTGAAGCTTGTGGCGACGTGGACACGATGATTCTTGATAAAACAGGCACGATAACCTATGGAAATCGTTTAGCCGCAGAATTTTTTCCGGTAGGTGATGTACTCCAAAAGGACTTAATTGATTATGCAGTCATGTGCTCGTTGAATGACGATACGCCGGAAGGCAAATCAATTGTTGATTTAGGTTTAAAATTAGATACAACCGGGGTAACCGATGAAGCAAAACAAGCAGAATTCATTGAATTTTCCGCACAGACAAGAATGAGTGGTATCAATTTAACGGATAAAACGGCGATTCGTAAAGGCGCATTTGATGCGATTCAAAAACGTGTTAAAGAACAAGGTGGTGTGATTCCGGAAGATCTAGAAGCAACGGTTAGCCACGTTGCTTCCTTAGGTGGTACACCGCTTGTAGTTTGTGTAAATGATAAAATTTATGGTGTGATTTATTTAAAAGATACGGTTAAACCGGGGTTGGTCGAACGCTTTGCAAGACTGCGTGAAATTGGGATAAAAACAATTATGTGTACAGGAGATAATCCCCTGACAGCAGCAACGATTGCTAAAGAAGCAGGTGTTGATGGTTTTATTGCGGAATGTAAACCGGAAGATAAAATTGTTGCGATCAAGAAAGAACAAGATGAGGGTAAGCTTGTTGCTATGACGGGTGATGGTACCAATGACGCACCAGCACTAGCTCAGGCAGATGTCGGTTTAGCGATGAACAGCGGAACAACCGCCGCTAAAGAGGCCGCAAATATGGTCGATTTAGATTCGAACCCAACTAAAATTTTAGAAGTGGTCGAAATAGGAAAGCAGTTACTCATCACCCGTGGCGCATTGACCACCTTTAGTATCGCTAATGATGTCGCTAAATATTTTGCTATTATTCCGGCAATGTTTACCCTTGCGATTCCTCAAATGCAGATTTTAAATGTAATGAAATTAGCTACTCCGTTCAGTGCTATTTTATCCGCCTTGATTTTTAATGCCATCATCATTCCAATGCTCATTCCACTGGCGATGAAAGGTGTTAAATACAGACCAATGAAATCCCAAGCAATGCTTATGCGCAATATGACTATTTTTGGATTAGGTGGCATTGTGGTACCATTTCTAGGGATTAAACTCATCGATTTACTAATTACACCCCTTGTTATTGCATTAGGCTTAGGACTTTAGAAAGGATTTGGGATTAAAATGAAACAGACAATTATAAAAGCATTAAAGCCGGCGTTTCTTGTAAGCATTGTTTTACTAATAATATGTGGGATTATTTATCCGCTTTTACTCACCGGTATTGGCCAATTGACGATGAATCATCAAGCTAATGGCAGCCTTATCGAAATAAACGGAAAAAAAGTAGGTTCTGAAATTGTAGGGCAACAATTTACCGATGCACGATTTTTAAAAGGAAGAATTTCTGCATATAATTACAATACGTACACCGAAAAAGATTTAAGGCCTGATGAATCGGGAGAAGCCGCTTATAACGGTGTTGCCTCAGGCTCTTCTAACTATTCAAGTACAAATCCTGAATTGCAGGCACGTGTGACAGAGAGTATGGATAAATTTTTAGCGGCCAATCCGGGGGTTAAAAAAGAAGATATTCCAACGGACTTAATGACAAGCTCAGGTTCGGGATTAGACCCGCATCTTTCACCAGCATCGGCAGAGATTCAAATTCCCGCAATGGCAAAAGCCAGTGGTCTTTCAGAAGATGAATTAAGAAGTATTGTGGCAGATAACACCGAGGGTAAATTTCTTAAAGTTTTCGGTGAAAAGAGAGTTAACGTGTTAAAAACTAATATTGCCATTGCCCAAAAATTGGGAATTATCTAAATACATATGATATACTAAAGATATTCATTTTAAATTAAAGCTTCTCAAAGCAGAAAGTGACACGAACCATGTATGATGAAAAACGCTTAGACGCAGAGACACTTTTGAAGGAAATTAAAGCACTCGAAGATGAAAAAAATAATACAACCGGAAAACTGAAAATCTTTTTTGGTTATTGTGCAGGCGTCGGTAAAACGTATTCGATGCTCGATGAAGCCCAGCAAATTTATAAAAATGGCATCGATCTTATGGTCGGTTATATTGAACCACATACCCGTCCCGAAACAATGGCACTGCTCGAGGGGTTACCATCAATCCCCCCTCAGAGCATTAATTATAAGGGAATCACATTGAAAGATTTTGATCTTGATGCTGCGTTAAAAAGACATCCTGACGTTATTCTTGTCGATGAATTTGCGCATTCTAATCCGGAAGGATTTAGAAATAAAAAGCGCTATCAGGATATTGAAGAGCTTTTAAATGCAGGGATTAATGTTTATACAACTGTTAATGTGCAGCATATTGAAAGCTTAAACGATGTGGTTAGTGAAATTACAAGTATTGTGGTACATGAGCGTGTGCCTGATTATATTTTTGATCGTGCCAGTAAAATTCAATTGGTTGATATTGATCCGGAAGAGCTTTTAAAACGGTTTGAAACCGGAAAAGTTTATGCTTTAGATAAAGCAAGCTTAGCGATGCGCAGATTTTTTACGGTTGATAACTTGAATGCGCTGAGAGAAATTGCAATGCGCAAGGCGGCAGATCGAATTGTTAACGGGAACGGCAGTAAGAAAAAGAAGAAAGTACCTTTTTCAAAAATGTTGGTTTGCGTGGGACCATCGCCATCATCAGCGCACTGTATTCGTACAACGGCACGCATGTCAGAGGCTTTTCATACCCACTGGGTGGCACTCTATGTTAAAAATCCTGACAGTGAAGAATTAGATCTTTCCGGTCGGAAATCGCTTCAAGATAATATGAATCTTGCCGAGCAATTGGGGGCTGAAATTGTA
The DNA here is from genome assembly GCA_036642535.1 of Eubacterium sp. Taxonomy (GTDB): domain Bacteria; phylum Bacillota; class Clostridia; order Eubacteriales; family Eubacteriaceae; genus Eubacterium. The sequence goes on from JAVXTS010000004.1 coordinate 73,223, forward strand.
ACGCTTAAAGGCGATAATATGGCACTGGTTATTTCAGAATATATTAGTCAGGCAGATATTACTAATGTTGTTATTGGAAAAGGGCGAAATCACACATTTCCGATGAGTTATTTTAAAGAAGATCTAGAAGATCAGTTGCTGATTAGAAACCCGGGAATAGAAGTGCACATTATTCCAGATAATCAGACGGATAAAAACAGTGTGCTCAAGCAAAAACGTAGGAAATGGCTAAATCGAAGTTTCACAGATTTTCATCTCTCATTGAAAGATACAATGAAAATGGTGCTGTGCTTGATTCTAGCAACCTTGATGTCTTTTGGTCTACGTGAATTTGGCCTAGGCGAACAAAATATTATTATGGTTTATATTTTATCGATATTAGTGACATCACGAATTACGAAAGGCTATTTTTATGGTGTTTGTGCATCGATACTAGGCGTTCTTGCCTTTAATTTTTTCTTTACCGATCCCTATTTTACGCTAAATGCCATTGGCCCGAGTTATCCGGTGACCTTTGTCATTATGCTTTTGGTAGCGTTAACGACAAGTGCTCTTACAAATGGTGTTAAAATTCAGGCACGAATGGCTGTTGCCAGTGAACGGCGAACCGAAATTTTATATGAGATCAGTAAGAAATTACTAAAAACCCGAGGACTCGAAAATATCGTTCAGCTTACCAATGAAGCATTGGCAGGTATTTTTGGCCGTTCAGTCATTTTCTATACGCAGATTCCGGAAAATAATGTTCGAGGCGTTTTTCTCCAGGGAAAAGAAGAAACGAATGGCCTATTTATGGCAACTAAAGATGAAGAAGCCGTTGCACATTGGGTGTTTTTGAATAAAAAACCCGCCGGCAGCGGGACAGACACTTTAATGGGAGCAAAAGCATTTTATATGCCGGTGATTTCTCAGAAACGTGTTCTTGGTGTGATCGGCTTATCCTGTGCAGAAGACGTGTTACCACCTAAGCGCCGGACTTTTTTAAGAATGATCGTTTCTCAGGTTGCAATGGCGCTGGAACGTCAGCGTTTATCGGATGAACAGACTTTTGTTCGATTGGAAGCAGAACGTGAGAAATTGCGTAGTAATTTTTTAAGAGCAATTTCTCATGATTTGCGGACACCACTTACGGGAATTTTAGGTTCCAGCTCAGCGCTTTTAGAAAATGTGGATTTACTGGATAAAGAAACACAAAAAAAATTATTAGGTGATATTAAAGATGATTCCCAGTGGATTATCCGCATGGTTGAAAATTTATTATCGGTTACACGAATCAGTGATGGATCGATGAATGTGGTCAAAGTACCGGAGGCGGTGGAAGAAATTGTGGGTGAAGCTGTTCGAATAATCCGTAAGCGTTTTGAGAATACAAATATTACGGTAACTGTTCCGGATAATTTACTGATGATCCCTATGGATGGAACACTGATTGAACAAGTGCTCATAAATTTAATGGAAAATGCCATTAAATATGCCGGAGAATATCCTGTACTTGATATGAAAGTTCAGGATATAGGGAAAAATGCATTGTTCGTTGTGAGTGATAATGGCGAAGGAATCTCAAAAAAATTACTACCACATATTTTCGAAGGTTATTCTGGAGAAGATGAAAAAAGCAGCGATTCAAAAAGAGGAATGGGCATCGGTCTTTCGATCTGTATGTCGATTGTTAAAGCCCACGGCGGAACATTATCGGTTAGAAATAAACCGGAAGGTGGTGCAGAATTTAGTTTTACACTACCCAAGGATGGAGGTGAACCCTATGGAACAAAAGTCGCTCGTACTGCTGGTTGAAGATGAAAAAGGTATTCGTAATTTTATTTCGACAGTGTTGGAAGTGAACGGTTATCGTGCACTTGAAGCTAAAAACGGGAAAGAGGCACTGGAACTTTTCACATCAAGATGTCCGGATTTAATTCTCCTCGATCTCGGGTTACCGGATATGGATGGGACAGAAGTGCTGGAAACCATTAGAGGATGGTCACAAGTTCCGATTATTGTTGTTTCAGCACGAGGACATGAAAGAGAAAAAGTAGAGGCACTTGACCGTGGGGCGGATGATTACATTACAAAGCCCTTTGGAACATCAGAATTATTAGCTCGTATTCGAACGGCCATGCGACATCAGCAAGTGATGGTAAATGTTCCTGATCGAACAACTTTTTCCGTTGGAGATCTCATTATCGATTTTGATAAACGGATTATTACGCTCGAAGGTGAACCCATTCACTTTACACCGATTGAATATAAAATATTAGAACTTTTAACAAAATATCCGGGAAAAGTAGTCACTTATGATCAGATCATCAAAGAAATATGGGGACCTTATACCAATGAAAACCAAACGCTTCGTGTCAACATGGCAAATATTCGCCGTAAGATTGAAATTAATCCGGCCGAACCCAAATATATTTTAACTGAAGTCGGTGTCGGATATCGCTTTGTCGATGAGATATAATTTTTATATTTAAGCGGTTGCATTTTATCTTTAATATATGATGAAAATGTGTTAAACTAACATCATAAATCGTAAATGAAGGAGATGTTTTGAGTGTTAGGCAAGAAACCTATTTTAAAATTTACTAAAGTACAGGAAGCAGATGCACCGACAGAAATTGTTGATATGGAACTGACTGAGTTCACGTGGCCAAAAGGCGGCATTGGTATCTGTCCATTATGTGGCGGAAAAGTTAATGGCGTTGGAAAAGAATGGGCTTGTGAAGAATGCGACCTAAAATTGAATGGCCCTATTTTTTAATTCAATTGATTAAACTGAAGAAATGCCTTGCCGGGCATTTTTTTAGTGTTTAAATACTTTCTATTTACTTAAAGAAAGACTGATTTTATGAATCTCTCAAAATCCTGAATTTACAAACAGCATTAAATGGATTATAATGTGATAAGATATCATAGAATGAGGTATGAAATGGGAATAGAAAATTATAATATATCGGAAGAAAACTTACCGAAACATGTGGCAATTATTATGGATGGAAACGGGCGCTGGGCAAAACAGCGGAAACGTCCGAGACTTTTTGGACACAATGCCGGCATGAAATCGCTGCATAAAGTGGTAAAAGTGGCTTCTGATATAGGCATTAAAGTATTGACCGTCTATGCTTTTTCCACAGAAAACTGGAAAAGAAATCAGGAAGAAGTAGATGGCTTGATGAAAATAGCCGTTGAATATTTCATGAAAGAAATAAAAGAATTACACCAAAATAATGTTCAAGTGCGAATTATTGGTAATATGGGACGGTTACCCAAGGATGTTCAAAAATCAGCTTCTAATGCAGAAAAATTGACCGCTGAAAATAGTGGGTTGATTTTAAATGTAGCCCTTAATTACGGCGGACGAGATGAAATTATCCATGCCGTAAAAGCAATTATTGAAGAAGGTGTTCGGGCTGAGGATGTAACAGAAGAAATGATCTCAAACCATTTATATACCGGTGGTTTGCCCGATCCGGATATTATGATTCGAACCGGTGGCGAAAAACGACTCAGTAATTTTATGCTATGGCAAAATGCTTATTCAGAATTTTTCTTTGATACCATTTGGTGGCCGGATTTTGATGAGGGTGCTTTTTGTCATTTGATAGAAGATTATCAGAATAGAAATAGACGTTTTGGCTCGGTTTAATTAGGAGGCTGATATGCAAAAAAGAGTAATGACAGCAGTAGTGGGACTACCGATCCTTTTTGCTTTGCTATATTTAGGGGGATATTTCCTTTTTACTGCTTGTCTTGTTTTGTCTGCAATAGGGCTATTTGAATTCTCTAACGCAATGAACCGCCGATTGGAGCACAAAATAAACTTTACGTTCATGGTGATTTTAAGTACGATTATTTTAATTTCCATGAAATTTGATTATTATTCGTTAATGCCTACGTTTATGATTGTCTTAATTACAGTATTTTGTTTTGAAATTTTAAATGGAAAGACAGATATTTACAGAGGTATGGCAAGCGTTTTTGGATTAATTTACATTCCGGTGATGTTTGGCTATTTGTTGTTGTTTGAAAATATAAAATCAGGTGTTTATTATTTGTGGATGGTATTTATTATTGCATTTGCAACGGATACAGCCGCATATTTTGTGGGGCGTGCCATTGGTAAAAGGAAACTAGCCCCTAAAATTAGTCCTAAAAAGACTATTGCAGGTGCGATCGCAGGTATTATTACCGCAGCGGTGATGATGATTCTTTATGGCTTGATCTTGAAATTCGGTTTTCAAATTGAGTTACCTTTTTATTATTATGCAGTGGCTGGTTTTATTGGCTCTATTGCAGGTCAATGTGGTGATTTAACGGCTTCGATGATTAAACGAAAAATGGAGATAAAGGATTTTGGACGTTGTTTACCGGGTCATGGCGGGATATTAGACCGTTTTGATAGTATTCTTTTTATTATCCCATTGATTTATATTTTTGCAATATACACTGCCGGAATTATTTGAGGAGTATATTTTGAATATTTTAATGAATGTATTGATGATTTTATTGACCTTGTTGATTCTTTCGATACTCGTTGTTGTTCACGAATGGGGACATTACATTGCCGCTAAAAAATTAGGGGTATTTGTTGAGGAGTTTTCAATTGGAATGGGACCATTGGTCTTTTCGAAACAGGGAAAAGAAACACAGTTTTCGATTCGAGCGTTTCCGTTGGGCGGATTTTGTAAAATGCGTGGCGAAGGGGATGCTGATGGAGAGGATGAAAATCAGGAAAAAGAAAAGCAAGTGATTGATCCGGATGATCCAAGAAGTTTTTCCAACAAGTCAAAAAGTCAACGTTTTATTATTCTTGTGGCCGGGGCAACAATGAATATTATTTTTGCGTATGTTTGTCTGGTGATTATTTTTTTAATGAAAGGAACCTCGTTATGGGGGGCGATTTCTAATGCTTTTTTAACGACCGGTAATTTTGCGGGAACAATTTATCAAAGTCTCTATATGCTTATTACAGGAAAAGTAGGGATGAATGACATAGCGGGACCTATTGGAATGGTCACTATGGTACAAAGTTTTTTCCAATATGGATTTATGGCACTGATGTCATTTACTGCTTTAATTTCGGTTAATTTGGGTGTTATTAATCTTTTGCCCTTACCGGCATTGGATGGTGGACAAATTTTTATTATTATTATTGAAAAAATTGTTGGCAGAGATTTAGATCCTAAAAAGGCAAATATGATTAATTATATTGGATTTATGGCACTGATGTTATTGGCAGTTGTGATTGCCGTTAATGATGTGATGCGATTGATTCATTAAAATTTATAAAATTGTAGGAAAATCATGTGAATGATTTCCTACATTCTTTATTTCCAGAACTATACATTAAAAAGATAAAAAAAGGTGATGAAAATGAATATAAATCGAAGAAAAACAAAAGTTGTTTCAATTGGAGATCGTTTAATTGGTGGCGATAATCCTGTTTTAATCCAATCTATGACCAATACAGATACACGTGATGTTCAGGCAACAATTGAGCAGATAAAAAGATTAGAAGATGCCGGATGTGATATTGTCAGAGTGGCAGTACCGGATAAAGAGGCGGCAGAGGCAATCCGGAACATCAAAAAGGGAATTGAGATTCCCCTTGTGGCAGATATTCATTTTAATTATGAACTGGCTCTTTTGGCGATCAAAGGTGGTGTTGATAAATTACGGATTAATCCAGGAAATATTGGTGATAAAAATAAAGTACGTCAGGTTGTAGAAGCCGCAAAAGCCAGAGATATTGCGATTCGTATCGGTGTTAATGCCGGTTCCCTTGAAAAGGAACTATTAGAAAAATATGGACACCCAACACCAGAGGCTATGGTTAAAAGCGCTGAAAAACATATTGCCTATTTACAGGAATTTAATTTTGATAATATTGTCGTTTCGATGAAATCATCGGATGTACGTTTTACAATTGAAGCCTATGAATTATTTTCAAAAAAATATGATTATCCTTTGCATCTGGGTATTACTGAAGCAGGGATTCTGCGGACATCAGCGGTTAAATCAAGTATTGGTTTAGGACATTTGTTACTTAGCGGAATTGGCGATACGATTCGTGTGTCAATTACAGGTGATCCGGTTGATGAGATTTATGTGGCAAAGGATATTTTGAAATCTATTGGGTTATATAAAGGTCGAAAAAAAATGGTTGAGGTTGTTTCATGTCCAACCTGCGGACGAACGGAGATTGATTTAATCGGGATTGCAGAAGAAATGAATATGCGATTACGGCACGTTGAAAAAGACATTAAAGTTGCGGTAATGGGCTGTGTTGTGAATGGTCCGGGAGAAGGGCGTGAAGCTGATATCGGCATTGCAGGCGGTAAAGGGAAGGGTGTTTTATTTAAAAAGGGTGAGATTTTTAAAACTGTCGAAGAAAATGAAATTATTAATGCATTAATGCAGGAAATTGAAAAAATGTAACGGAGGAAAATTTGAATCCGATAGCTAATAAACAAAATAATCTTAAAAAAATAATTGAAAAATATAGTTTAGAACCTCAGCGCGTAGAGGTGAATACGCATAATAAGGAACTTGTTTTTACGTTTAAATCGTTAGTAACAGAATGTGATAATATTTCGGTACAACAAGAATTATCGAGCATTTTTGATTATAGTAAAAGTTTAAGTGTTGTCATTGATACAGTAGAGAATAAAGAAGCAACCATTGTTTCAAAAACTGTGGTTCACAATCATATGGAAAAATCTGATTATGAAGCGCTCTCTAAGAAAAAAGAAGCAGTGTTGAAGGAACGTTTATCAACCATTAAAGATATTCCATCGGTGAAAAAGGGTGGTGGAAATAGTGGAAAAGACGGTGGTAGTAGCTCTGAGGTGCGTGAACTTGAAATTGGAGAAGTCGTTCTGGGTGATAAAATTAAACGACAGGCTCAACCAATGAGTGAAATTGATTTTAGTGCCGGCGGTGTGTTGGAAACTACAAATATTGTTATTTGTGGTCGTGTTTTTGCCGTGGATTCACGCGATATAAGTGATAAAACGACACTTTTTGTTTTTAATATTACGGATGAACACGCCAGTGTTTCATGTAAAATATTTGCTCGCAAAAAAAATGTTGATCTTATTGCAAAAAATCTTAAAGCCGATCGTTGGTTTAAAATTGAAGGGAATGTGAATTACGATGAATATTCCCATGAGAAGATATTAACGCCCAAAAATATTGAAATTGCATCAGCACCGATTCGAAAAGATACTGCAGAAGAAAAAAGAGTAGAGCTTCATTTGCATAGTCAATACAGTTCGATGGATGCGGTGAGCAAGGTTTCTAAAATTATGAAACAAGCCCATGATTTTGGACATGATGCTATTGGTATTACAGATCATGGCGTATTACAAGCTTATCCGGAAATGATGGCACTTAGTAAAAAGTACGGCATCAAAGTTCTTTATGGTGTAGAAGGTTATCTGATTGATGATGATCAATATATTGTCTGGGGCAATCAAAAAGAAGATTTTGACGGCGAGTTTATTTTTTTCGATCTTGAAACAACCGGACTTGTTCCAGGAAAAGATAATATCATTGAAATTGCAGCCGTTAAAATAAAGAACAGGCACATTGTCGATACTTTTTCAACAATGGTTAATCCACACCGTAAAGTATCTTCCTTTATTACGAATTTGACGGGAATTACGAATCAGATGGTAGAAGAAGGTGCAGAAGAAGAAGAGGCTGTTCGTTCTTTTCGTGAGTTTTGTGGTGACTTAATTTTAGTGGCACATAATGCAAAATTTGACATGGGTTTTATGGATATTGCCCTTGATCTTTATGGATTAAAAAAAGAGATCACTGTTATTGATACATTGGCGATGTCACGGACATTAATTCCGGGAATTGGTAAACATAATCTAAAAAAATTAGCCAGTTATTTTAAAGTAGATATGGGAAATCATCATCGTGCTTTGGATGATTCGGTTTGTTCCGCAAAGATTTTCATTAAATTAATGGAATTAGCACAAAAAAAAGATGTTTTTGAAACATCAAAATTAAATGGCTTACTTGGAAAAGATCAGATTGTTAAATCGGCAGATACCTATCATATTATTATCTATGCAAAAAATCAAAAGGGGCTAAAAGATTTATATAAAATTGTTTCAGAAGCGCATATTCATTATTTTTATAAAAAACCGAGAATTCCCAAATCCCTATTAGCCGCCAATCGAGAAAATTTAATTATTGGTAGTGCTTGTGAAGCCGGTGAACTCTACAAGGCGGTTCTAAATAATAAACCTAAAGATAAGTTGGATGAAATTGCCGATTTTTATGATTATTTTGAAGTTCAACCACTTGGAAATAATGGTTATTTATTACGCCCCGGTCCAAAACAAAAGGTTAATAGTTGGGAAGAACTTCAAGAAATCAATAAAAAAATTATTGATTTAGGGCGTGAAAAAAATAAGTTAGTGGTTGCAACGGGAGATGTTCACTTTGTTGATGAAGGTGATGCTTATTTTAGAGAGATTCTTCAGGCTGGGCAAAAATATAAAGATTCGCATAATCAACCCCCACTTTATTACCGATCAACTAGAGAAATGCTTGACGAGTTTGCTTATCTTGACGATGAAACGGCTTATGAAATTGTCGTTGAAAATCCACGGAAGATTGCAGAAATGTTTGATGACGTTAAGCCGATTCCAGATGGTACCTTTCCACCGATTATTGAAGGTTCGGATGAGGATATAAGAAAAATGGTTTATACAAAAGCTCATGAAATGTATGGGGAGCCTTTACCGGATATTGTTGAAAAGCGGATCACAAAAGAGCTTGATTCGATTATTGGAAATGGTTATTCAGTGCTTTATTTGATTGCTCAAAAACTGGTGGCTCATTCGCTAGAAGACGGCTATCTTGTGGGGTCAAGGGGGTCTGTCGGATCGTCTTTAGTGGCCATGCTTTGTGGGATTACCGAAGTTAATTCATTGGCACCCCATTACGTTTGTCCGAAGTGTAAACATTATGAATTTTTTGATAGCACTAAGGTTGGCGTCGGACCGGATTTACCCAATGCCGACTGTCCAGAATGTGGGTATCCGATGAACAAAGATGGGTTTGATATTCCGTTTGAGACATTCTTAGGTTTTGAAGGCGATAAAGAACCGGATATTGATCTTAATTTTTCGGGTGAAAATCAACCTGAAGCACATCATTATACTGAGGTTCTGTTTGGCGAAGGTAAAGTTTATCGTGCCGGAACAATTGCTACTTTGGCCGATAAAACCGCTTTTGGATATGTTAAAGGTTATTTTGATGAAAATGAAATTGCAGCCCCAAGAGCCGAAATGGATCGTGTGATTCAAGGCTGCACCGGTATTAAACGAACGACGGGGCAGCATCCCGGTGGCGTTATGGTTGTACCAAAAGACAAAGATATTTACGATTTTACACCGGTTCAGTATCCGGCAGATGATCGTGAGAGTGGCACATTGACCACGCATTTTGATTATCATTCTATTTCCGGCCGCTTATTGAAACTCGATATCTTGGGGCATGATGATCCTACGATGTTGCGTATGCTTAAAGATCTTACTGGGGTCGATCCACAAACTATTCCGTTGGATGATGAAAAAGTCATTAGCTTGTTTACCAGTACAAAAGCACTTGATCTGGTGGATGATGATTTTGGCATTCCTCTGGGAACCTGTGGGATTCCTGAATTTGGGACAAGTTTCGTTAGGGAAATGGTTTTGGATACGAAACCAACAGCGTTTTCGGATCTTATTCGTATTTCCGGTTTATCCCATGGGACGGATGTATGGCTGAATAATGCCCAAGATTTAATTCGTTCAGGAACGGCGAGTATCAAAGAAGTTATCTGTACCCGTGATGATATTATGCTAGGGCTTATTTCAATGGGACTGGATGCTAAAGCGTCGTTTAGTATCATGGAACATGTCCGTAAAGGTAAGGGGCTTACCAAGGATGAAGAAGATTATATGCGTGAGAATAAAGTGGATGAATGGTATATTGAATCCTGTAAAAGAATTAAATATATGTTTCCAAAAGCTCATGCGGCGGCTTATGTAATGATGGCATTTAGAATTGCCTATTATAAAGTTTATTATCCATTGGCTTATTATGCGACGTATTATAGTATTCGAGCTAAAGAATTTAATCTTGAAAAAATAACAAGTGGTAAAGAAACCGTCAAACGATCTTTGGCAGAAATAAAGGCACAAGGGAATAAAGCAAGCAATAAAGAGCAACAACTATTGACGTCGCTTGAACTGGCGCTTGAAATGTATTGCCGTGGATTCGGCTTTAAAAATGTTGATGTTTATAAATCGCACTACAATGAGTTTAGAATTGTGGACAATGCATTACTACCGCCTCTTAATGCTATTGATGGACTGGGGGATAAGGCGGCAATTCAGATTTATGAAGAAGCTCAAAAACGCCCTTTTATTTCGAAAGAGGATTTACAGGTAAGGGCAAAGGTTAATAAAAGCAATATTGAAAAGTTAGAACAATTTGGCTGTCTGAGTAGCCTTCCGGCGTCAAACCAGATGTCATTTTTAGGATTTTAGAATTAAAAGAAGAGAAACATTAAAAAATTCTGTCCCATAAGTTTAAAAAAGGTCATAGAATGTTGAACCGACCCCTAAAAGTTAGATTAAAAACCTAACGATTAGGAGGTCGGTTTTTATAATGGGATTGTTAAGGAAA
>JAVXTS010000005.1:0-64118 GCA_036642535.1 Eubacterium sp.
CCACAATATCCCGGTATTTTAAAGTATACCGGGCATTTTTATGCCCAAAAACTTAAAGGAGGGCGTAAAAATGCCAAGCAAACACAGGACTGTGCTAACAATTGGACACAATCCAATCACAGGAAAAGCGATCACTAAAAACTTTTGTGGGAATACTAAGAAAGAAGTTCAGTCAAAAATAGACAAGTATAAGTTAGAAGCCTCAACAGGGATTAGGCAAGATGGGAATATTGTAAACTTTAGCACGTGGGCATGGGAATGGTTAGCGACTTATAAGGAGCACTCAATCAGCGATTCAGGATATAACAGCTATTCATTATGCATCAACCATCTAAATGAATACTTTGGGAATCAACCTCTCAACCTCATTCGCCCTATTGATATGCAAAAGTTTTTTAAATCTAAGCAGCATCTATCACAATCCATGGTTAGCAAATTAAGGATTACAGCTAACAGCATTTTTGAAACAGCTATTGAAAATGATCTCTGTTTCAAAAATCCCCTACGTAATCTACCGACACCTAAAGGAATAGCACCTAAAACAAAGCACATTTATACCGCAAATCAAGCTACAACGGTGGTTAATTTTGCCAAGACACATGAATATGGTCTGGGTGTGTTTATCCTCTTAAAAACAGGATTAAGGCGTGGAGAACTAATGGGATTAATACCCTCAGAAGATTTTGACCTTGATGCAAAACGTCTTTACGTTCGCAGATCCATTACAGATGTGCAAGGAAAAGTTAGTGTTAATATCGGTGGTAAATCAAAAAATGCTGTCCGAACGATACCCCTTGATGAAGAAACCGTTGATTTTTTAAAACATGACATCCGTACGCACCAATCAGGATATCTTTTTAAAAATAGAAATGGGCGGTATATGAGTCCTAAAAGTTGGGCGGTTAATCGCTATACTAAGTTTACAGAAGATCTTTTGAGGGATCACCCTGATTTACCAAAACTGACACCTCATGAACTTAGGCATACGTATGGCACCCTTTTATATAAATCGGGGCTATCAATTCGAAACATTCAGAAAATAATGGGTCATGCGGATATAAGCACAACAATGCAAATTTATGTCCATGATGATATCGAAGATATCGAAAAGGACTTTAGCCAATTATCTATCGGGTGCGACTACGGGTGTGAGTGCTAACCTCATTTAGCCTCTTCTTACGTCATTTGAGCTTTTTAAATAAGTATTCAAAAAATAAAAAAACCGCTTAGTTTAGCGGTTATCGGGCTTTTTTTAATGGTGGGCCATCGGGGACTCGAACCCCGGACACCCTGATTAAGAGTCAGGTGCTCTAGCCAACTGAGCTAATGGCCCATAAAATGCACCTCAAATTTAAGGTACTTGTATATTATAGCGATATCGATAAAAGAATGCAAGTATTATTTTATCTTTTTAACAAAAATCGCACTTTCCCCTCAAAATCAAACTTTTAAAAGCTTCTTCTGAGTGAAAATGCGATATTCCTTATTAAAATGTAAGATTAAACTTTCAAATCCACATTTTTCATATCTAGTAAATCTTTATTTGCTTCTAAAACAGGGCGTACTTCATCTTCAATAAAATCAACTACTTGCTGTGGCGCACGGCCAATATAAAGGGTCGGATCTAAAATTGATTCGATATTTTCTTCTTTTATACCAAAAGTTCCGTCCGAGACAATACGCTCGATAAGATCATTTGGCTTTCCTTCAACTTTAACTGTTGCCCCGGCTTCCATTGATAGAATTCGGATTTTTTCATGAAGATCTTGACGGTCACCGCCATTTTTAACCCCTTCCATTATAATATTTTCTGTTGCCATAAAAGGTAATTCATTCATAATATGTTGATGGATAACTTTTGGATAAACAACTAAATTTTCTGAAATATTAATAGCAATAGCAATAATCGAATCCGCCGCTAGAAAAGCCTCCGGTATTGAAATACGCTTATTAGCAGAATCATCCAATGTCCGTTCAAACCACTGTGTTGCTGCTGTAATGGCCGGATTTAAAGAATCTACAATGATATAGCGTGCTAATGAACAAATACGTTCCGAACGCATGGGGTTTCTTTTATATGCCATAGCAGATGAACCAATTTGCGTCTTTTCAAAAGGTTCTTCCACTTCTTTTAAATGTTGTAGTAAACGAATATCCGTTGCAAACTTACTTAAACTTTGAGCAATACCACTCAAAACAGAGAGCACCTGAGCATCAAATTTTCTTGGATAAGTTTGCCCTGTAACGCCATAGGTTGTTTTAAATCCCATTTTTTCAGCGACTAAACAATCAATTCTTTTCACTTTTTCTTGATCATTTTCAAATAATTCCATAAAGCTTGCCTGCGTTCCAGTTGTTCCTTTAGCACCACGAAGCTTAACAATACTTATTAAATGATCCAGATCTTCTAAATCAATCATTAAATCCTGAATCCAGAGACTAGCACGTTTTCCAACAGTGGTTAACTGAGCCGGCTGAAAATGTGTAAATCCCAAAGTTGGTAAATCTTTATATTTAAGGGCAAAATCAGTTAAACGATCAATGAGGTTTAACAAATATTTACGAATATAAACTAAGCCTTCAGTATAGGTAATAATATCCGTATTATCCCCCACATAAGCACTCGTTGCTCCTAAATGAATAATTCCTTTTGCTTTTGGACATTGTTCTCCATAAGTATGAACGTGTGCCATTACATCATGACGTAAAATTTTTTCCTCTTTTGCCGCTAGTTCATAATCAATATCATAAATTTTCGACTTCAATTCTTCAATCTGTTCATCAGTAATTGGAAGTCCTAGCTCTTTTTCAGCTTCTGCTAATGCTACCCATAGTTTTCGCCATGTGGAAAACTTATTGTCAGAAGAAAAAATACGACTGATTTCTTTCGATGCATAACGTTCAATTAACGGACTTTCATAAAATTCTTTCATGTAAAACCTCTTTCATATTATCTTTATCTCTTTAATTCAAAAATACCTCAATTCGGTCAAAACTGTCTTCGATTTTTCAATCGACGTTGCACATAAAAAATGAATACACCCTTTTACACCAAAAATTTCTTCCGATATGGTCGCTATTTTTTTGATGTTAGTAATAAAAACTCCTATTCCGACTAAACCATATATTTATTATCCTCGATAATCCGGCTGATGTCTACAAAAATATGGCGATAACAATACTGAAATTGCGAAAGCTTATCAAGGTGTATCGTCATCGCAAATATACTTTGTGTAAAATCAGATTGCCTATTTCTAAATGAATAACCCGCTCTCCTTTATTTTTAGCTTTTTCATCCAAAATAAGTGTCTATAAATCGCTATAATTCATAACTTTTTCTAAAAATTCGATCTTTTATTTTACTTCTCGTAAACTTTGTAAATTCTTTCAATACTTACAGGCTTATTAGTTTCTTCATCAATATCAATCACAACACCATTGAGTTGATAAGGCCATTCTTTTTCAATAATAAATCGTTCCGGACGTTTAGTTAGCATGTTATTGATAATAATTTCTTTTTCAACACCCAAAACTCCATTTAAAGGACCGGTCATTCCTAAATCAGTAATGTAAGCTGTTCCTTTGGGTAATAGTCGATTATCAGCTGTTTGTACATGAGTATGTGTCCCCACAACGACAGAGGCTTTACCATCCAAATAGTAGCCAAAAGCGATTTTTTCTGATGTTGCTTCTGCATGGAAATCAATAATTAAAAGATCATATTTTCCTTCTATTTCCGGATAAATCCGATCAAAAAGAAGAAAAGGCGAATCCAGTTCAGGCATAAAAATTTGTCCTGACAGATTCATGACACAAATTCTTTTATTTTGCCATTCAAAAAAATCATATCCTTTTCCGGGACAAGGTTCGGGATAATTAAGAGGTCGTATTATTTTTGGAAAATTTTCAATATAATTGACCATTTCTTTTTGATTCCAAACATGATTACCCATCGTCATAACATCAATTGGTAAATTAAATAATTCTTTCGCATTTTTTTCTGTGATTCCTTTACCACCTGAAGCATTTTCTCCATTAACAATCGTAAAATCAATTTGATATTCTTTTATAATATTTTCAAGTTTTTCTTTCAAAAGTGTCCGTCCCGGACGGCTCACTACGTCACCAATTATTAAAACTTTCATTTTACTCTCCATTTTATTTAAAGAAAAAGGGAAGGGATCAGGTCCCTTCCCTTTTTTACTTAGCCTATTCTATTTTTACTTAGCATATTCTACAACTCGTGTTTCCCTAATAACATTGACCTTAATATTACCCGGATATTCCATTTCTTCTTCTATTTTCTTAGCAATATCACGAGACAGCATCAACATACCTTCATCATTAACAGAATCCGGTTTAACCATAATACGTACTTCTCTCCCTGCTTGAATAGCATAGGATTTTTCAACGCCATCAAAAGATGTTGCGATTTTTTCAAGTTCTTCTAAACGCTGTACATAAGAAACAAGGGTTTCACGTCTTGCTCCCGGTCTTGCCGCTGAAATGGCATCAGCCGCTTGAATCAGTACCGCTTCTATGGTTGTCGCTTCAACATCACCATGATGTGCTTCCACTGCATGAATAACATTTTTATTTTCTTTGTATTTCTTCAGTACATTTACACCAATTTCAACATGATTTCCTTCAACTTCATGGTCAATAGCTTTACCAATATCATGCAATAAACCGGCTCTTTTTGCTATTTTTACGTTAGCATCTAATTCTGCAGCCATAATTCCTGCAAGATGTGCTACTTCAATAGCATGTTTTAAAACATTTTGTCCATAACTTGTTCGATATTTCAAACGTCCCAATAATTTAACGATTTCTGGATGTAATCCATGAATTCCTGTATCAAAACAGGCTTGTTCTCCAACTTCTTTGATTTGAGCATCCATTTCTTTTTGAGATTTTTTTACAATCTCTTCAATTCTAGCTGGGTGAATTCTTCCGTCAATAATTAACTTTTCCAAAGATAAACGTGCTATTTCGCGTCTAATAGGATCAAAACCTGAGAGAATAACAGCTTCCGGTGTGTCATCAATGATTAAATCGATACCCGTTAAAGTTTCCAATGTACGAATATTACGACCTTCACGACCAATGATACGACCCTTCATTTCATCATTTGGCAAATTAACGACCGTAATGGTGTTTTCAGCCACATGATCTGCTGCACAACGTTGAATTGACTGTGCAATAAGCTCTTTTGCTTTTTTATCGGCTACCGCTTTTGATTCGGCTTCAATCTGACGAATCATTATCTCTGCGTCTGCACGTGTTTCTTTTGCAACATCTTCCAATAAAATCTGTTTGGCTTCTTCAAAGGTTAATCCTGAAATTTTTTCAAGTTCTTTTACTTGTTCATTGTAGAGGCCATCCAATTTTTCTTGTTTTACCTCAAGATCTTTATTCTTTTTTTCAAGCTTTTCTTCATTACGTTCAAGATTCATGGTTTTTTTATCCAGATTTTCTTCTTTCTGAACAAGACGATTTTCCATTTTCTGTAACTCAGAACGTCTTTCACGATTATCCTTCTCAATGGTTTCTTTTAGCGCCAAAGATTCTTCCTTTGCGCTGAAAAGCATTTCCTTCTTTAGTGTCTCTCCCTCTTTAACCGCGTCATTTACGATCTTATTTGCTGTTTCTTCAGCGTTATTCATCTTGCCTTCAGCAACGTTTTTTCTCATAAAATAGCCAACTATAAAAGCTAACACTATTCCTACAATTATACCAATTATTAATAATAAGTTAATGATTTTCACCTCCTAATGTGATTCTCTTTTTTATGATTATTTTCTTAGATACTCATTATCATCTCTATTTTATACTTTTTTAAAAATAGTGTCAAGAATCAAAGGCCTCTAAAGCCTTTTTAATTTGCGCCTTAAGACCATCTTAATCTTTACACGTAAATAATATTGACTGATTTGTTCAATTGTTGCAATAATTTAATTAAACGCTGTGTTATTTTCCATTTTGAACTTAATGCATCCGGAAAATCCGGATTCTGATGTGCCGGATTAATTGAATTACCTAAAACAAAATCAATATGCGTACAATGATTCATTAAAAGATTTGCTAATATAGACGCACCATTATTATCTTCAAAAATTTCCTGACCTTTTCGTTTATCTAGATAATCTTCAATAAGATTAACAGTTTCCTGAATAGTAAGTACGCCTTCTGTTATTAAATCGACTGATTGCATTGTTCCGATCGGTGGTACTTTTTCTGACATCGTACTAAGTTTTATCTTTATTTCTTCACCATATTCTCGGGCTACAATATTACTGGCTGTTCCACCACAAACAACCGTTTTGCCTTTAGCTTCATCAAGAATTCTTTTAATCAATTGATCTTTCGTCCGATCGATAGGTGGTCCCGAAAAAAGAGTGACATATTGATGTACTTCTACTCTCATCACTACAATAGTCGTGTCATCTCCCGGTTCACCACCATATAAATTATTACAGGTTTCAATCATCTTTAAAGATATATCCTTTGGCGTAATCATTTTTTCATCATAAGTACGCGCTAATAGATAATCTGCTGCATCTTCCCATTGCCATCCAAAATTAAGAATTGAGCCTACACCGGCATGAATGACACCGTCGCTAAAAAAGCCAAGTGTATCATTCTCTTCAAGTTTCATTGTTGTTTCATAAATTTGTTTACCTTGAAATTCAACAGATCGCCGTTCTAATTCCAAAATTTCACCATCACGAATATAAACGAGTGGTGGGTTATCAAATTCTATAATATAGACACGTCTAATTTTGAAAAAAATCTGTACAATCGTAAATGTAGAATACGCTAGTTTGCGAACCTGACAAACGGGTAACGTAGCTTCTAACGTTTCAACCACATCTTTAATCGACATTTTATCTTCAAGCATCGTTGCCGTAATCGTTGAAGTCATCGTTGCCAGAATATTAGCTTTAACACCACTTCCAAGACCGTCCGCTAAAACGACAATCACACTTTCATCATTTATCCGAACCTCTACATTATCACCACATAATTCCTGATTATGCTTATTAATACTATCATGGGCGATATCAACAAAAAAAGCCATTTATTCTTCCTCTCCCGTTCCTACAATTTTTTGTAGCCGTGTCAGCGTTACTTTGGTCTCTGCTGTCGTTTCCCCCAACAATTCTGCAATCTCATGGGCAACTCTCATTTGTTTGTCAATAACTTTCTGCGCCATTTCCAACGTTTCAACTTGCATTTTTCGATAAGCTTTTTCCTTTTTTATATCTCGAGAAATATCAATGAAAATACCCATATACATTTCTTGTCCTGGTATATACGTTAAAATTTCCATAAAATGAATATTCCCACCACTGTATAATCCTCTTCCGGTATAACTATTGCCTTCAATATTTTTTAACTTTTTAAAAGGATTATAATCAAAAACTTCTACAAAGTTTTGATTTAATATATCGTCCTTCGCCTTTTTAAATAACTTTTCCGCTGCCGTATTAAAATCTAAAACACGATAGTCTTTATCTAAAACTGCAATGGCATTTGGTGTTGATGAAATAATCAAATTAGAGATTGCTTCATTTCGGTTACGCATAAATGGAAGACACATATCAAGTTCTGCCATACCACAATACACTGCCGCCGCTTTTTCACGACAACTATCATATCCACAAGTTCCGCAATTTAATTCATCTTTTGTTGAAAATTTTCCTGTCTGTCTCAAAATTTCTTCAATAGCTTCCTGTGGCACCTCTCCAAACATATTTTTTTCCTGAGCAATAAAAGAACGTTGCATACCCGTTTGAATCTTAATTTTATCCATTTTCTTACGTTGCGTATTTTTAATATAATTTTCTACTCTTTCAATTTTTTCATATTTGACAAGTTCACTGTGCGTATTTCCCGGCCCATTAATACAACCTTCTACGCAAGTATTCATTTCAACCCAGTAACGTCCATCTAAATAGCCCAAATGATTCAAAAAATCTTGGCAATTGACAAGACCATCAATTTTTAAAATTTTTCGATCCCCTGAAACGGTCTCTACGCTACTTTTAGCTATTCCACCCGCCAAAGGATAAAAACGAGCAACATCACAACTTTTTGAATCAAATTCATCAATTGGTGAGTAAGCTAAATCTATTCCTGATTCTCTAAACCACATATCAAGTTCATCAAATGTTAAAACGCCATCAATAATATCTTTAAAATCTTCAGCTTCTATTTTTTTAGAAATACAAGGCCCCGCAAAAATAATATGCGCATCCGGATATTTTTCTTTCAAAATTTTTCCATGTGCCACCATCGGCGACACCGCAGTGCTGAGATACTGCACCGCATTGGGATAGTATTTTTCAACCATCATATTAATCGTTGGACAAGATGTTGTAATCACATATTTCTGATCACTATAATAATCCCTTTCATAGATTTGTGAAACATATTCAGCACCAATGGCCGTTTCTTCTATCACTGAAAATCCTAAACTTCGTAATCCTCCAAGGATCTGCAAAGGATTTTTTAATCGAAACGCAGCTGGAAATGACGGTGCTAAACTCAATACCACTTGATCATTTTTTATCCATTGTTTTATTTCTTCCACATTGTTGATAATTTTTTTTGCATTCTGTGGACAATTTTTAAAACAGTTACCGCATCCAATACATAAATCCTCCACAATTTCTGCCTGATTATCAACTAATCGAATCGCCTTAACCGGACAATGACGAATACATTTATAGCAATTTTTACAATTTGCTTTGGTGAAATTAATCACATTCATTAATTACTTTCCCCCATAATTTTATCAAATAATTGTTCTACACCATCTGTTTTAACGGTGTAAATTGTATCCTCTACTTTAACGGCAACACCATCACTGCAAGCATCTAAACAAAACGTTCCCATTAGTTCTACTTCGTTCTCCAACCCTCGTTCTGCTACCAATTCTTTAAATCGTTGAACCACTTGATATGATCCTTTAACATGACAGGCGCTTCCTATACAAATATGTATTTCTTTCATTCTACTCTCCTAATTTTAAAAATATATTCTCTCATGGTAGCACGCTCTTTTCCTCCTGTCAAATGATTGAAATTCTTGACCTAAAGGCATTTTTCTGATAAAATGCACTTATGGAAACCGTTTTCCATAAGATTTATCCGAATTTGTTAACCTAAAGTGTTTTTCCATGGTTTTCAAATCGATAGAGTGCAGGCTGGAAACGACTGCGCTTTCCACTGTGAGAAGGATAAAGTAGCTCTTTTTTTGTTTTGCCTAATCCTTCTATCAGATCCCTAATATGGTATAAGAGAATTTATTTCTTTTATATATTTCTATTCTGAGGAGGAAGAAAATGAAAAAAAGATTTGGCTTGTTGTTAAGTATTTGTATCACTTTAACGCTAATTTTTGCGTTAACAGGATGCAGTAGCACACCCAAAAAACTGGAAGCCGGTTCAAATGGTGAATTAATCCTATCCACCACAACCAGTACCCAAGACAGCGGTTTGCTTGATGTTATTCTGCCTGAATTTGAAGGTGAAACCGGTATTGCGGTTAAAGTTGTTGCCGTTGGAACTGGTAAAGCCATTGAAATGGGCAAAAACGGTGAAGCGGATGCACTTTTAGTTCATGCAAAAAAACAAGAAGAAGCCTTTGTCAAAGAAGGTTATGGTATTGAACGTTTTGATGTTATGTACAATGATTTTATCGTTTTAGGTAGTAAGGATGATCCTGCAAAACTTAAAGAAATGGCACCTAACGATGCTGTTAAAGCCTTCAAAACAATTGCCGACGCACAATCGCCTTTTATTTCAAGGGGTGATAAATCCGGTACTAATACTAAAGAATTAGCATTATGGAAAAAAGCTGGTGTTGATCCTGCCGGACAAGCATGGTATATCGAATCCGGTTCTGGTATGGGTGACACACTCAAAATGGCTAATGAAAAATTGGCCTATACTTTAACTGATCGTGCAACATGGTTAAATATGAAAAATAATCTTGATCTTCAAGTCGTTGTTGAAAAAGGTGATGATTTATACAATCAATATGGTGTCATCGTCGTTAATCCTGAAAAAGTAACCGCAAAACTCAATACTGATAATGCGAAAAAATTTCAGGAATGGATACTCAGTGAAAAAACACAAAAACTCATCGGCGATTACAAAATCAATGGTGAACCAACGTTTGTTCCTAACGCATCAAAATAAGGTTTAATTTTAAAAACAGCGTCCGTTTTTCGGGCGCTGTAGCGTTTTGATAAAGAATTTAAAGAGGATGATTATGGCTTACATTTTAAATGGCTTTATAGAAGCATTCAAATTAATATTATCCGGAAATTCTGAAATTTATCAGATTGTTTTTTTATCTTTATACGTTTCTTTTTCTTCCACTTTCTATTCTACACTTATGGGAATTCCTCTCGGTATCCTTTTAGGTATTAAACAATTTCGAGGTAAAAAAGCAATTTCGAGATTACTTTATACTTTTATGTCTTTTCCACCAGTCATTATTGGTTTATTTACATCGCTTATTTTAGCACGTTCCGGTCCCTTTGGTGACCTTAAATTAATGTATACGCCCACCGCTATGATTATTGCACAAATCGTTCTTGTAACACCGGTTATCACCGGTATTATTTTCAATGACGCTACAAGCAACGGACAAGAAGTGGTCTCCATTGGAAAAACGCTTGGCGCTTCTGAAAAAGATATTTTATTTCTACTTATTCGTGAATTAAAAGCAACTATCATGATTGCACTGGTCACCGGATTTGGTCGTGCTATTTCAGAAGTTGGTGCCGTTATGATTGTTGGTGGTAACATTAAAAATCACACTCGCGTTATGACAACCTTTATTGCAATGAATAATAACATGGGAGAATATGCCATTTCTATTGCTATGGGCATTATTCTTTTGGTGATTTCTTTTCTGACGAATTCTATCCTTTACAAATATATGGTAGGTGATTCCAATGCAAATCAAAATTAAAAATCTTAAAAAAACATATGGCACCAAAACCGTTTTGAATCTTTCAGATCTTAAATTCGAATCCGGTAAAATTCATGGTATTCTCGGTCCCAACGGTTCCGGTAAAACAACTTTTATGAAAATAATCGGTGGTCTTTTAACCCCTAGCTCAGGTACAATATATTATAATGGTATTTCTGACGCTGATAAGGCATTAAAAAAAATGACTTATGCCAGTCATAATCCTTATCTTTTTTCTCGATCTGTTCGCGAAAATATTGCTTATCCGTTAAAAATACGAAAAAAAACAAAAGAAGAAATTGACCCAATCGTAAAAGATTTGCTTAAAGAATTTAAAATTGAAACTATTGCTAATCAAAATGCAAAAAAACTCTCCGGTGGAGAGTCTCAAAAAACTGCGTTGGCCAGAGCATTATCCTTCTCGCCCGACACCCTTCTTTTAGACGAGCCTACTGCCAATATTGATCCACAAAGCCTTCGTCTTATTGAAGCATCACTTCTAAAACGCAATATTGAAAAAGATTTAACCGTTATTATTATTACACATAATCCTAGTCAAGCTTTTCGCATTTGCCATACTCTAACCTATATAGATGCCGGAAAATGCCTATATACCGGAAATCCAACAGATTTCAAACAAGTAGACACTCCCTCTATACAAGATTTTATCTCACTTAATTTATAAATTTGCAAAACGTCATTTTAGAAATTATCTTTTTTACTTTTTAACAATTTTTGCTATCGGACAACAAAATTTAGGCTGTGGAATCGATGCCGCAATTACTGCACCAATCAACATCGGTATAATGGCATTAAGTGGAAAACAAATCATAAGCAACATGACCACAGCAATAGGTTTACGCATAATTGATCCAGTCACCGCTGCTGTAACAACCGCCACACAAAATGTTGGATCAATCATCGGAAATAAGGCTGCACAACTATATCCAATACAAACGCCTGAAAAAATAATGGGAAATATATTTCCACCGCGCCAACCTGTTTCAAAGCAAAAATTGATCATAAAAAGTTTCATAACTCCCGTTAAAATAAGTATCCAAATCGGAAAAGTTTGCCAACTATTCATCATTTCACCCATCTGGTGTTCACCGGCAAAAAGCGTATAGGGCAAAAGTGTCCCCATGATCCCCAATCCAAGTCCCCCAATTACGGCAAGCATTATTTTACGTTTTTCAATTGGTTTTACTATTTTCTTAACAGCAACTCCAAACAGTGGATATAAAATACCACAAAGTGTTCCGACTAATGCTAGTGGGATCATAGCGATCCACTCACCGTTTCCTGTTTTAATAGATGTAAAACGCCCCATCCCAATACCACCACCAAAAATTCCAGACAAAAACATAAACATACCAAATCCGGCAAAAATAGCAATAAAATATAACAGTATTTTCGAGTTTTTAGGAATTCCTTTTGTGTTATTCTCATCTTCAATGTCATTCACAAAACCAAAAAGAGGCGCATGAAAAATAACTCCTAATGTAGCAGCAACACCAACTTGTGCCAATTCATCTACTTCGGCATAAGTTTTTTTAAAACGATCTGCCAGCCAATAACAAAGTCCTGCTATAACACCGGTCAAGCCGGCTTCAGGTCCGAGGCTACCGCCAAAAATCAGTGGTATCAGTGCACAAAGTGCAATAATATGCAGATTGTTGTAAGGAATACGTTTTCCTGTTTTGATCTCTCCCATTACCACATTCAGTTCTTTTGGATAAGATCCAAATTTTTTTTGAAGTAAGCCAATCAACAAACCACCCATTGTACAAACGATCACTCCATAAAACGGAATATTCAATTGTTCAGGAATCCACTGCCAGACAAAATCAATTCCTAAGTCCATCACACGTAATAAAATCCATATGATACTTCCCACAACTACACCTAAAAAAGCAATAAAAATACCTAAAACAAGATTGTTTTTCAATTTAGCCCACATTAGTGAACTCCCCCTTTTTTATTGTTTTCCCTAGAATAAACGGAAACAAATACATAACGTATCTGTTTCCGTTTATTTTTCAATCTATCATTTTTGCAATATCGGTCCGATAACGCGCACCGTTAAATTTAATTTTATCGAGTTCATTATAAACTTTGATACGTGCAATTTCTCTATTTTTTCCCAATGCTGATACACAAAGAACACGTCCTCCTGCCGTTACTAGTTTACCGTCCTTAATGTCGGTACCGGCATGAAAAACTTCACAACCTTCAACATTTTCAATTCCTGTGATTTCAAAACCCTTTTTGTATGAAGACGGATAGCCTCCGGATGCAATCACAACGGTTACTGCAGCTTCATTTTTCCAATCGATCTTACACTCTGAAAGTTTACCGTCAATACAAGCTTCCATAATATCAACAAGATCACTGTTCATCCGCATAAGTACACTTTGAGCTTCCGGATCACCAAAACGTACATTAAATTCCAATACTTTAGGTATCCCGTTTTCAATCATCAATCCGATAAATAAAATCCCCTTAAAATTCATATTATCTGATTTTAAACCATTGATAATCGGTGTTAAAATTGTATTTTCAATGCGTTTATTAAGTGCTTCATCATCAAAAAGAATATTGGGTGAGTATGTTCCCATACCACCGGTATTTAAACCTTCGTCATGATCATAGGCTCTTTTATAATCCTGTGCACTTTCCATTGGCACAATTGTTTTTCCATCAACAAAACAAAGCATCGAGGCCTCTTGACCGGTTAAAAATTCTTCTACAACCACTTTATCTCCAGCTTTTCCAAATTCATGATCGGCCATAATCATTTTGATACCATCTTTAGCTTCTGCTTCGTTCTCGACAATCAGTACCCCTTTTCCGGCAGCCAGACCATCTGCCTTGATTACCATCGGAAAACCATAAATACCAATATCTTTTAAAATTTCATCATAATCAGTATATTCTTTGTAGGCTGCTGTTGGAATATTGTGGCGTAACAAAAATTCTTTTGTAAATGCCTTACTACCTTCAAACTCAGCACATTCCTTATTGGGACCAAATACCCGTAGACCTTCTTTTTCAAAAGCATCAACCATCCCTAAAACAAGAGGCACTTCCGGACCAACTACAGTTAAATCAATGGTATTTTCTTTTGCAAATTTTAGACAACCTTCAATGTCTTCAACCGATAAATCTACACACTCTGCAATATCTGCCATGCCACCATTACCCGGTGCACAATAAATTTTTTCAACTTTTGGGCTCTGAGCAATTTTCCATGTTAAAACGTGCTCTCTTCCGCCAGAACCTATTACTAATATTTTCATCACTTATCTCCTCGCAACCAGGATTTTTTATCAAAATTTTAGCTATGTTTAAAATGGCGCATTCCTGTAAACACCATTGCAATACCATTTTCATTACAAACTTTAATGGAATCGGCATCTTTTCCTGCTCCACCCGGCTGAATAATAGCAGTAATGCCTGCTTTTACAGCCGCCTTGACACAATCGTCAAATGGAAAAAATGCATCTGATGCCATAACAGAACCTTTAACCCGATCTTCCCCATGTTCAATACAATTGAGTAATGGCCAGATACGGTTTACTTGACCCGGACCATTAGCAACCATACATTTATCTTTAGCTAATGTAATCGCATTTGATTTTGTATTTTTAACCGCTTTCCAGGCAAATAATAAATCATCCATTTCTTTTGTTGTCGGTGCTCTGTCTGTAACAATTTCTAATTTTTCATAAGATTTTGTATCTCTCTCCTGTATCAACATACCACCAAGCACTTTTTTCATTTCAAATCCTGGCTCATTATAAAGAATATCATCCAATTTTAACAAACGTAAATTTTCTTTTGCGCTTAAAATTTTAAGTGCTTCGTCTGTAAATTCTGGTGCCACAATCACTTCGAGAAAAATTTCAACCATTTGTTTTGCGGTAGCCGCATCAATTTCACCGTTAGATGCAATGATTCCCCCAAAAATAGAGGTTGGATCTGCTTCATATGCTTTTTTATAGGCTTCCGAGATATTAGCTGCACTCGCTACACCACACGGATTTGCATGCTTAACCGCTACAATAGTCGGTTCCTCTGTATATTCTTTTAAAATTTCGATCGCACCGTTTGTATCATTAATATTATTATAAGAAAGTTCTTTACCTTGGAGTTGAACTGCGTTTGTCAGTGCTCCTTTTGCAATACCGATTTCTTTATAGAATGCGGCTTTTTGATGTGGGTTTTCACCATAGCGGAGATCCTGAACTTTTTCAAAAGTCATCGTCACGGTATCTTTAAGTACTTCTCCTTTAATCCGTTTTCTTAAATAATCAGAAATCATCGTATCATAAGCTGCCGTTGTTTCAAATACTTTAAGAGCTAATTGATAGCGTGTGTCATATTTCGTTGCTCCTTCTGTTTGAAGTTCTTCCAAAACAACTGCATAATCATCCGGATCAACCACAACCGTCACATCATTAAAATTTTTTGCTGCGGAACGAAGCATTGTTGGACCACCGATATCAATATTTTCAATACAATCTTCAAATGCAACATCTGCTTTTAAAATCGTATTTTTAAACGGGTATAAGTTAATAACTAATAAATCAATGGGCGTAATTCCCAATTCTTTAATTTGTTTCTGATGATTTTCGTTGGAACGAATATTTAAAATACCGCCGTGAATCTTAGGATGTAACGTTTTAACGCGACCATCCAAACACTCTGGAAATCCGGTAACATCTGATACGCTGATCACTTCTACACCGGCTTCACGCAAGGCTTTTGATGTTCCCCCTGTCGATAGAATCTCCCAGCCCATCGCTACCAATTTTTGTGCAAATTCAACAATTCCGGTTTTATCTGATACACTAATTAACGCTCTCATTATTTTCCTCCATTTTCAATTGACACGTGTCTTCCATTCACATGTATATTTCCCAGGCAGTATTGCTCAACTACCTTCGGCAACAAAGTATGCTCTATTTCTAATACTTTTTTTTGTATGGATTCGGGCGTATCGTCGTCCATCACTGCCACTGTTTTCTGGGCAATAATCGGTCCTGCGTCCGCTTTTTCATTGACAAAATGCACCGTTGCCCCCGTTACTTTAACACCATAACGAATAACTGCTTTATGCACTTTCATACCATAATAGCCTTCTCCACAAAAAGAAGGAATCAAGGCGGGATGAATATTAATAATACGGTCGGGATAAGCTTTTACAAAAGAAGTCGTTATTATTTTCATATATCCTGCTAAGACAACCAGTTCCACGCCATATTCTTTCAATGTTTCAATCATTTTTGTATTAAAAGCATCATTACTTTCATAATCTTTTTCCAATATTATTTCAGTTGGAATATCACTTTTTTTTGCACGGATTAAACCGTAAGCATCTGCATTATTGGCAATTACCACGGCAATTTCGCCCGATTTTTTATGAACTTTATCGATGACTGCCTGAAGGTTTGTTCCGCCTCCAGACACTAATACACCTATTTTTAACATAATTCTATCTTACTTTCACCTTTTATAATTTCACCCAGAACAACCGGTTTTTCACCTTTAGATTTTAATGCGTTTGTAAAGCCATCCACTTTATCTTTAGGCAATGCAATCACTAAGCCAATGCCCATATTAAATGTTGAGTACATTTCATCTTCGGAAATTTTTCCAGCTTCTTGAATAAAAGTAAAAATCGGTAATGATTCAATTCCTGATATATCAATCTTTGCACATAAACCATTCGGAATCATACGCGGAATATTTTCATAAAATCCACCGCCGGTAACATGGCTCATTCCTTTAATACCATAGGCAGAAATGGTATTTTCCATTGCTTTAACATAAATTTTTGTTGGTGTTAGTAATGTTTCACCTAATGTTCCACCCAGATCTTCAACTTTTGTTGTTACATCCATTTTTAAATCTTTAAATAATACTTTACGCACCAGTGAAAATCCGTTACTATGAACGCCTGTCGAAGGCAAACCAACAAGAACATCACCTTCTGAAATGTTTTGTCCCGTTACAATGTCATCTTTTTCGACAACGCCAACTGCAAAACCGGCCAGATCATAATCATCTAAACTATACATATCCGGCATTTCTGCTGTTTCACCGCCAATTAAAGCCATACCACTTTGAACGCATCCTTCAGCCACACCTTTTACAATCTGTGCAATTTTTTCTGGATAATTTTTGCCACAAGCAATATAATCTAAAAAGAATAAAGGTTTAGCTCCCTGACATAAAATATCATTCACACACATTGCAACTGCATCAATACCGATCGTTTCATGCTGATCCATCATAAATGCAATCATTAATTTCGTTCCGACACCATCGGTGCCTGAAACTAAAACTGGTTTTTTATAACCTTCCGGAAGTTCAATTAAGCCGCCAAAACCGCCTAAATGGGATAATACATGCTGATTGAAAGTTCTTTGAACATCCTCTTTCATCAATTTTACAGATTCATAACCAGCCTCAACATCGACGCCAGCTGCTTTATAAGCATCTGTTACTGCCATATCTCTCTCCTTTTTTCTCATCCACCAGTTTTAACACCGGTATTTACCATCAGAAAACATTGATCCAAATGCTTAAAAGCATTTGATCAACATTTTCTTCCTTCATTTAATTTAAGATTTATCCGTTGACGCGTTTTAGCATTTCTTTATACGCTTCTTCAATATTTCCCAAGTCACGTCTGAAACGATCTTTATCCAGTTTTTCACCTGTTTCTACATCCCAGAAACGACAGGTATCTGGTGATACTTCATCTGCTAAAACAATTTCACCATCATTTGTTTTACCATATTCTACTTTGAAATCAACAAGATTAATGCCTTTTTCAAAGAAATAAGCTTTTAAAATATCATTAACTTTAAATGTCATCGCACGAATCACTTCAATTTCATCCGCCGTTGCAAGACCCATGGCTTTGGCGTGATAATCATTAATCACCGGATCACCATAATCATCATTTTTATAACAAAATTCAAAAATTGGTTCTGACAATACTTTTCCTTCTTCAATACCCAGGCGTTTACAAATAGAACCTGCTGCTGTATTACGGATAATAACTTCTAATGGAAAAATCGTCACCGCTTTAACTAGTTGTTCATTGTCTGATAATAATTTAATAAAATGTGTGTGAATACCCTTTTCCTCTAACATTTGATAAATGGTAGCTGTCATCTTGTTATTAATCACACCTTTACCAGAAATCGTTCCTTTTTTGGCACCATTGCCGGCTGTTGCATCATCTTTATATTCAATAATATACTGATTTGCATCATCTGTTTTAAATACTTTTTTTGCTTTTCCTTCATACAGTTGTTCTAATTTTTCCATTTGTTACTCTCCTAAAATTATTTTATTAAATTCTAAATGCGCTTTTAAATATATTGGTGTCTATTTCATTAATTCCTGAAGTTTATCATTTTTTGCTTCAACTTCATCATTAAGTGTTGTTTTATAAACTTTCATTTTCTCACGAATTTCAGGATATTTTATTGACAGCATCTGAGCGGCTAAAATCCCTGCATTTTCAGCTCCATTGACCGCAACCGTTGCAACAGGAACACCTGAGGGCATCTGCACAATAGATAATAATGAGTCAAGGCCTCCTTGAAAAGAAGTCTGAATCGGAATGCCTATAACCGGTAAAGGTGTAATTCCGGCAATAACACCCGGTAAATGTGCTGCTTTTCCGGCTGCACCAATAATCAGTTCAATTCCATTTGCTTCTGCATCTCTTGCATATGCAAAAATCTTTTCAGGATTTCGATGGGCAGAAATTACTTCTGCATCATATTCAATATCAAATCTTTCAAGAGCAATCAAGCATTTTTTAACAACATCAAAATCTGAATCACTACCCATAATTACAGCAACTTTTGGCATAATAAATCTCTCCTAATCTCTATTTAAAATATTCAACTCCGGAGCGGAAGATCTGCTGATCTTTTTCACCCGGAATATTTTTGTATAAACCTTGCCCAATTCTTTCAGAATGTCCCATTTTACCAAAAATACGGCCATCTGCACTGGTGATTCCTTCAACCGCACCAGTCGATCCATTGGGGTTAAAGTGTCCATCCATCGTTGCATTACCTTTAAAATCAACGTATTGCGTTGCAATCTGACCCTTTTCAATTAATTCTTTCATCACCGATTCTTCAGCAATAAAGCGACCTTCTCCATGTGACATCGGTATTCTATACGTGCTACCCACCGTTGCGCCGGCAAGCCAAGGTGACAAGTTTGAAACTACTTTTGTCATTGGAATGGTTGAAATATGTCGACTAATTGTATTGTAAGTCAGCGTTGGCATTTCAGGTTCGATATCAATAATTTCACCATATGGTACAAGTCCCAATTTAATGAGTGCTTGGAAGCCATTGCAAATTCCAAGCATCAAGCCATCACGGTTTTTAATCAAGTCCATCACCGCATCTTTAATTTCAGGATTTCTGAAAACCGCAGCAATAAATTTACCCGAGCCATCAGGTTGATCTCCGGCACTAAATCCACCCGGAATCATAATCATTTGAGATTGTCTTATTGTTTCAGCCATTTCTTTAATTGATGCTTTAATATCTTCTGCTGTTCGGTTTCTAAAAATAATCGTCTTGGGCATTGCACCGGCGTTTTCAAATGCTTTTGCCGTATCATACTCACAATTTGTACCCGGAAATACTGGAATAAATACTTGAGGTGCTGTAAATTTTTCGTTGGATTTTACTGCTGAGCCTCCGATATATTTTACGTTTTGTACTGTTCCCTCGATCGTTTTTATTTCTGGATACACACTACGCATGGGGGCTTCCCATGTTTCAATCAATGTATCTAATTCAAGAACTGTTCCTTTATACATCAACTCTGATCGTTCTAACGTTGAACCGATATAAAAAGCATTTTCGATTTTTTCTGTTACTTCTACAACAATACTACCACAAAGTGGTGTGAATAATTTATTTTCTGCAACGGTATCACTGATGGCAATCCCTATTTTATTTCCAAAAGACATTTTTGCCAATGTTTCTGCCAAACCCATCTGACCGACCGTTTTAGCCGATAAAATTTTACCTTCTAAATTCAAACACCGAATAGTACTGTACATTTTTGCTAAAGCATCATAATCAACCAAACCCTTATCGTCTTTTACTACTTCAAAAAGATATAATTTTGATCCTATCTTTTTAATTTCTGCCGTTACAATATGATCAACCTCATCCGGTGCTACCGCAAATGAAATAATTGTCGGTGGTACTGTTCGATGTTCAAAGGTACCGGACATACTATCTTTACCTCCGATAGCCGGAATACCAAGCGCTTTCTGTGCCTCGAAAGCACCTAAAAGTGCAGCAAACGGCTTGCCCCATTTTTCAGGATCTTTGTTTAAACGTTCAAAATATTCCTGAAAGCTTAAACGTGCTTTTTTGTAATCACCACCCATGGCAACCACTTTTGATAAAGATTCAACAACACATGAAACACCACCATGGAATGGACTCCATTTTGCAATTTCAGGATTGTATCCATAGGTCATAATACTACAAGTTTTTGTATCTCCATGAATAACCGGAATCTTTGCAGACATTCCGTCTTGGGGTGTGAGAGCGTACTTCCCACCAAAAGGCATCACCACTGTTCCTGCCCCAATGGTACTGTCAAACATTTCGGATAACCCTTTTTGACTAGCCACATTAATATCTTTAAGAATAGCTATTATTTTTTCTTTAAAATCAATTTTTTCTGATTTTTTTTCAATGGCTTTCGGTTCTTTCACCAAAACATCGGTATATTGAGCCGCACCGTTGGTATCTAAAAACGCTCGAGATAAATTTAAAATTTCTTTATCACGCCATTTCATCACAAGTCTACCTGTATCCGTCACTGTAGCCACCTGGGTAACTTCCAAATTTTCAGCATTTCCCATAGCAATAAATTGCTCAACATTTTCAGGTTTAACCACAACGGCCATTCGTTCTTGCGATTCGGAAATCGCTAATTCTGTTCCATCAAGGCCTTCATATTTTTTAGGCACTTTATCCAGATCAATATCCAAACTTTCAGCAAGCTCTCCGATCGCAACAGATACCCCACCGGCTCCAAAGTCATTACAACGCTTAATCATTCTTGCCAAATCGCCATTTCTAAAAAGACGTTGAATTTTACGCTCTTCAACCGGATTTCCCTTTTGAACTTCTGCTCCGCTTTCATGAATCGATTCTTCTGTATGTGCCTTGGACGAACCCGTTGCACCTCCACATCCGTCGCGACCTGTTTTTCCGCCTACAAGGAGAATAATGTCCCCCGGTACAGGACGTTCCCGACGTACATTTTCTTTTGGTGTTGCCGCAATCACTGCACCAACTTCCATTCTTTTGGCCAAAAAACCCGGATCATATACTTCGACAACCTGTCCAGTAGCCAAACCAATCTGATTACCGTAGGAACTGTACCCATGGGCAGCTTCCTGGGAAATTTTACGCTGAGGTAATTTGCCTGAAAGCGTTTCTTCAATTGGTGTTCTCGGATCCCACGCACCGGTAAGACGCATTGCCTGATAAACATAACTTCTTCCGGATAGTGGATCTCGAATGGCACCACCAAGACACGTTGCCGCACCACCAAAAGGTTCAATTTCCGTTGGATGATTGTGTGTTTCATTTTTAAACATCAGTAACCAGTCTTCATCCAAACCGTCATGATCAACTTTAATATTAATACTGCAAGCATTAATTTCTTCCGATTCATCTAAATCAGGAACCAGACCACGTTTTTTAACATCTTTTGTGCCAATAACCGCCAAATCCATCAACGTCATCGGACGTTCTGTATCTTCACCATATAATTCATCTCGAGTGGCATCGTAACTGTTAAAGACCTTTTCAATAGCTTCGGTAATCGGTCCACATTCAAAATCAATTTTCTCAATACATGTTGAAAAAGTCGTATGTCTACAATGATCCGACCAATAAGTGTCGATAACTTTTAATTCAGTTAAAAGAGGATTGCGTTTTTCATCTTCCTTATAATATTTCTGTACAAAGGCAATGTCTGCCTCGCTCATTGCAAAACCCATTTTTTTTCTGTAATTCTCTAAATCTTTTGCACTAAAATCAGTAAAGCCCTCTATCCTCTCAATATCTGCCGGTTTTTTTATTTTATCCGTCAATGTTTTACGCGCAGATAAATCTGCTTCCTGAGAGTCTACAGGGTTGATCATATACTGTTTAATTTTTCTAAGCTCTTCTGAGCTTACTTTACCTTTAACCACAACAATTTTAGCGACTTTAAGTAAGGGTTTTTCTCCTGCAATAATTTGAATACATTGTGCAGCAGAATCACCATGCTGATCGTACTGACCCGGTAAATATTCAATACCAAAAACCTGTTCTTCTGATGTAAATGATAATTCATTTTCATAAACGTCATCGACATTTGGTTCCGAAAAAATGATTTTCTTAATCTGACTAAGAATTTCAAATTCCAAATTTTCCACATCATAACGATAAACAATACGAATGCTTTCAAGACCTTCGATTTTCAAAATTCTTTGGAAAGTGCTTGCCAATTCATTAGCTTCAGTATTGAAGCCTGATTTTTTTTCTACAAAAATTCGTTTGATCACTACTTTTCCACCTTTATTCAATGATATTCTTATTTTACTATTTCCGAACTTTTATTTCAATACATTTTAAAATGTTCGGAAATTTTTTTTACAGTAAACATTTTCAAATTTTTTTCTTAAAAAATGTGTACACACTTCTAAGTTGGGCATATAATTAAAAGATGTTAATGTTTTTATTATAAAATACTGCTATAATAAAAACAACATTATGTATTAATTGGAGGTTCTAATGAAAGTTATCTATTTACACCACAGCGGTTTTATTATTGAACTCGAAAAAATGACTCTTATTTTTGATGCAATCAGTAATATTTCACCCCATTTTTTGAGAAAGGGTCGCAAAAATTATTTTTTTGTTACACACAGCCATAAAGATCATTTTGATCAGAAAATTCTATCTTATGGCAGTGACTATGATACAACTTATATTTTCAGTGATGATATCGCTGAAAAAAACGGGCGTAATATTCATTATATTGCCCCTTATCAAATGCTAAATTTCCCGGGAATACAAATAGAAACTTTTGCATCGACTGATCTTGGTGTCTCTTATTTCATTAAAGCAGAAGGGAAAAATATCTTTCATTCCGGCGATTTAAACTGGTGGGACTGGGATACTAAAATACGACCTAATATTAATCCCGAAATTGAAGAACGTGATTTTAAAATGATCATTAAAAAAATTGAACTCCAGTCTAAAGAGCATCAAATTGATGTCGCTTTTGTTCCTGTCGATCCCCGTCTTGGCGGTTCTGCTTATCGTGCCGCCGAATATTTTATAAACATTCTTAAACCTAAGATCTTAATTCCAATGCATTTTTGGGAAGATTTTTCAGTCATAAAAACACTCCATGACCGTGAAATCGATTCTGATACAATTATCCCACTTTTTGAGGACCGCAATAAAGTCATCGGAAATTACTAATGTGATCCAAGAAACTGCACTTTATTGATGTAGTTTCTTTTTTTATTCTTCGTTTCGCAAATTTTCAGCTAATTGATTTAATTTTTTCAAGCGATGATAAACACCTGATTTTCCAACAGGTGGATCCATTTTTTCCCCTAGCTCTTTGATTGTCAAATCCCGATAATTTAGACGTACTTCTGCCATTTCATATAAATTTCTGGTCAGTTTTTGAAGTCCTATTTTTTCTTTAATATACAAGATATCATGAATCTGTTCATACGCCGCAGTCATTGTTTTATCCATATTAGCCATTTCACAGTTTACCTGTCGATTAACATCATTACGGACTTCTTTTACAATGCGAATATTCTCAATTTCCAGTAAAGCTTTATGTGCACCAATTACATTTAAAAAACCGGCAACACTTTCACTTTCTTTCATATACAATACATAACTCGATTTTCTTTGAATCAAATTAGCCTTAATATCATAATGTGTCAACAACTCTTGAATGCTTTTCAAATATCCCTTTTGTTTGGCAACAAGCTCCAAATGATATGTTTTTTCCGGATTTGAAATTGAACCGCAGGCAATAAAAACGCCTCTCACATAGGCTTTGACATAACGCTGTTTTGAAATAAAAAATCCCGGTACTTCGTTTGTAAAAAAAACTTGTCCCTTAGTATTATGCTTAAGAATGCGTGTATCTTTGAGCATTCGTTGAACTTTTTCATTTTCTGAAAGTTCTACACTATATGAACGGTGTTCTTTAAATTTTTTTGTTTTTTTAATCACAACTTTAGACGCTGTTTGATATAAGTCTTTTATTAATTTGAAAATCCGCCCTGCAACTGCCGGATTTTCAGTTTTTACCGTAAAGACCATTTCTCCATTTTCATCAACTGTAATCAAAGCTGTCGATGCAATAATTCCTGATAATTCAGCTCTTTTGCAACCTTTTGTTTCCGATTCCAGTGAACTAAGATCTTTTTTTATTTCAGATGAAAAGCTCATCTACCACTTCCTCCCCACATATTACCAATATATTATTTTACATATATTTCAAATATTCGCCGTGCCAGCAAATCTGCATCGTGACGAATGCGCCCATCTTCCACCATAATAAAATCATCTTCAATATATTCGTAATCTTCTAATCGTTCGCCGATTTCTACTTTTTTCGCCTTAAATTTTTTATATTTTCCGCTAATATTTGTTGGCAAATCACCATTATTAACTACTGCATAATTAAAAAGTTTACGATCCTTATTTTTCTGATGTAGCTCAAGTGTTTGAATATGTTCTCGCTGAGTATACGTATCTGTTTCACCCGGTTGCGTCATAATGTTACCAATATAAAATTTTCGTCCTCTGTTATCTTCCACTGCACGTTCAATACCGTTTACCAGAAGATTAGGGATCACACTGGTATAAAGACTACCTGGACCAATAATAATAATATCTGCACTTTTAATGGCTTCAACTGTTTCTGGCAACGGTTCGATTCTACCCGTTTTTAAAAAAATTTCTTTAATTTTGCATTCTGCATGTTCTGCAGCTTTAGGTATATGCGATTCACCTTCTACAATCATTTCATTTTCAAGGCGTCCCATCAAAATCATATCATCCAATGTTACGGGAAGAACGCGACCTTTAATTTGCAAAACATCGGATGTCCGACGAACTGCATCAAAAAAATCTTGGCTGATACCATCCATCGCTGCTAAAAACAAGTTACCAAAATTATGCCCCTCAAGGCCACCTTCTGTAAAACGATAACTAAATAATGACTGCATCACATTTTCATCATCAGCCAATGCTAAAATACAATTTCTAATATCACCCGGAGGTAACATTCCTAAATCTTCACGGAGCATACCGGAACTTCCGCCGTCATCACCAACAGTTACAACTGCCGTTAAACGATTGGTATATTTTTTAAGCCCTCTCAAAATAACCGATAAACCAGTGCCACCACCGATAGCAACAACCTTTGGATTGCGAGCGGCGACAATATCTTTTAATGTAAATTCTCTAATATATTCTCTCATTTCCATTGAAATTTCCTCTAAATCGATCGGCTTAGTTTGCTTCTCGATCTTTCATAATATCACGATGACTAATTTTTGTTTGATAGCCCTTTTTTCTAAAAGCTTCTTCAACTAAATAGGCGAATGTAACGGAACGATGCTGTCCACCAGTACACCCAAAAGCCACTTCAAAATGTTCTTTTCCTACTTTTCTATATTGTGGGATTACAAATTCAATCAGATCTTCTATTTTCTCATAAAATTGTCTTGCCTCTTCAAAAGACATCACATAATCCCGAACTTCTATGTCATTACCGGTTTTACTACGAAGCTCTTTTTTATAAAACGGATTTGGCAAAAATCGAACATCAAAAACAAAGTCCGCACTCATGGGAGGACCGTATTTAAAACCAAAAGATGCCACATTAACCTGAGTAAATACTTCTTCCTCCTCCGATTCAAGAATCTGCTGAATGGCTGCTCTTAATTCTTTGTTACTCATACCCGTTGTATTAATGGTAAAATCTGTTTCTTGTCTAAAGGAACTCATTTTTTCCCGTTCCAATTTAATAGATTCAGATAAACTTCCCGCAATACTTGATAATGGATGTTTTCGTCTTGATTCCTGATAACGGGCTATTAAAGTTTCATCATCAGCATCAAGAAACAACATCTCTATATCTTTATGATCTTGCTTAAATCCAATAAGAGATGCCTGGAATTTTTCGGAAAATATATCTCCACGAATATCCGTCACTAGTGCTAGTTTTTCAATTTCAGCGCCGGTATTTTTACATAGTTCTACAAAAGTTTTAATTAATTTTGGAGGCAAGTTATCAATACAAAAATAACCTAGATCTTCTAAGATATGAATGGCTTGGGATTTTCCTGCGCCTGACAACCCCGTGACGATTAGTGTTTTCATGATTTCTCCTTCAATTTTATTTTTTTATCACATTGATAATACGTTCCAGTGGAACGCCTGCTTCTTTTATTGTTGCTTCTGCACAACTTATATTACCAAGTGACTGTATATTATGAGCATCACTATTTATTGCAAATTTAACATCATACTTCAACGCAATCTTTAGTTCATCTACATTCAAATGGCTGTGTCTCGGATTGATTTCAAGAATCACACCCCGTTCAGCAGCCTTCTTCGCAATCGGTTCAATATCAATCGGTAATTTATCGCCTGGATGTGTAATCATTTTTAAATCATATCGATCCATCATTTTTAAGTATGTCTCTGTATTCACAGCTTTTGTTTTTTTTCGCATAAATGGAAAAACTTTAGTCAAATAATTTCGTAATGCAAAATGAAATAAATCTTTAAAAGAAGCTGGTATGTAGCCATAATGATATCCTGCATAAATCCAGTCGCAATACATTTTCTCTTCTTCTTTAATATCAATGTTTCCATCTGCACCAATGATATTTGATTCCACTGATAAATATACTTGAATATCATCGTATTTTTCATTCAATGCGTTAATTTCCCGGCGCATTTTAACAAAATTCTTTTTTCGCACACCAAAAGCAGGATGACTTCGTCCATGATCGGAAATCACAATGGCTTCAAGCCCTATACTACGTGCCTGTTCAACCATCTCTTCAATCGTATTTTTACCATGACTATACGTGGTGTGTGTGTGCATATCACAAACTAATCTCATTATTCTCCTATCATGATTACTTCAGTATGCATATCCACACCAAAGTCAGCCTTTACTTTTTTCTGGATTATTTCAATGAGGTTAATAATATCCGCAGCAGTGGCATTATTTTTATTGATAACAAAACCACTATGTTTTTCCGATACCTGAGCACCACCCAGTATATAACCTTTGAAACCACAATCCTGAACGAGTTTTCCTGCAAAAAAACCTTCCGGCCGTCTAAACGTACTGCCGGCACTTGGATATTCAAGAGGTTGCTTTTCACTTCTTCTCCCATTAAGATCATCCATTTTTTCCCTAATGATATTGTAATCCCCTTTTCTTAACCGCAAGTTAACTTTTGTGATATACCAACCTTTTTCCTGTACAAGACTCGTTCTGTAACTCATACAGCATTCATTAATTAAAAGTTTCTTTTCTTCTCCCTTATCGGTAATTACTTCAATTGATTCAATAATATCTTTCATTTCTCCGTCATAAGCACCGGCATTCATTACTGCCGCACCACCCAATGATCCCGGAATACCGGAAGCAAATTCCATGCCGGACAAGTTGTTTTCAAGCGCCTTTTGTGCCACATCTTTAAGAAGTGCTCCGGGCTCTGCAATAATAGTATCATCTTCAACAAAAATATGATCAAAATGACGCATTTTAATAATGACTCCACGATATCCTTTATCTCTCACTAATAAATTGCTGCCGTTTCCCATGACATAAAAAGAAATAGCATTTTCTCTGCAACATTTCAATATTTCCTTAAATTCATCACAATTTTCAGGTAAAACTAAAAAATCTGCAGGTCCTCCAACTTTAAAAGATATATGATTTTTCATCGGTTCATCGAACCGTATTTTATCTATAGTGATAATCTCTGATAATTTATTTTTAATCGCTTGTTTTTCCATATTCTTTATTAATTCCTTCCAAGATTATTCGTTTTATTATACCATAAATTTTCCTATGATTATATTAAAAAAATAATGCTTTTCCTGGCAACTAAAAAAGCTATCTCGAATCTGAGATAGCTTTATCTTGTTTTTTCAACTATTTATCAACCCGGTGGCCACTGCATAGAACGTCCGCCTAATAAGTGATAATGCAAATGTGGTACTGTTTGTCCACCATCTTTACCGCAATTGTTAACTAACCTAAAACCACTATCTGCAATTCCCAGTTTTAAAACTAAGCGATTTGCAACAGTATGAATATGACTGATAATATCATTTCCCGCCGGTATAGAAAGAATCGATTCAAAATGTTCCTTCGGGATAATCACCACATGAATTGGTGCTTGTGGATCAATGTCATTAAATGCCAATACCTGATCATCTTCATAAACAATGGTCGATGGAATTTCTTCTTTAGCTATTTTACAAAAAATACAATTTTCAGACATAAATCTTCCCCCTTTCTTAAATGAGTTTTCCCGTTACCTGATATTTCTCTTTATATAATAGCTCAATATTCATAATATTACCATTAATTTTTTGATCCGTCTTAAGAATAACAGGAATATAATGTGGTGTATGCCCTTCATAAACGCCATCTTCTTTTGATTGCTCGAAAAGAACTTCACATTGTAATCCGTTATTTTCTTTTAAAAATTCACGTTCATATAATTTTGCGAGTTTTATTAAACGACTACTACGTTCATGCTTGATCGTTTCATCTACCTGTTCCTGAAAACCATCCGCCTTCGTTCCCCGTCGTCTCGAATATTTAAAAACATGTACTTGATAAAAACGAATCTTTTTTACAAAGTCCAACGTTTCTTGAAATTCTTCTTCCGTCTCACCTGGAAAACCCACCATAATATCCGTCGTAATAGATGAATGCTT
This sequence comes from Eubacterium sp., assembly GCA_036642535.1. GTDB lineage: Bacteria > Bacillota > Clostridia > Eubacteriales > Eubacteriaceae > Eubacterium. Next base: position 29,075 of record JAVXTS010000005.1, read on the forward strand.
AAAATAGTGGCGTACACGTTTTACAATCTCTGCATATTGGTGCGTTGTATAATGGCGTCCCATTCTTTTAAGTACAGTATCGCAACCGCTTTGTAATGATAAATGAAATTGAGGACAAAATTGATTAATTTGAGCCAATCCTTTTACAAATGTTTCTGTTAGAAGTAATGGTTCAAGAGATCCTAATCGAATTCGTTTAAGACCCTCCACCGCACTAACTGCACGAATTAAATCCAACAAATCAATCTCACCTTTAAGATCTACACCATAAGAAGCAATATGTATTCCCGTTAAAACCACTTCAAAATAACCATGCGCTACAACACGTTGAACTTCTGCAACCACTGCCTTTAGATCTCTGCTACGCACCGGACCTCTCGCGAAGGGAACAATACAATACGTACAAAATTGACTGCATCCTTCTTGAATTTTTAAAAATGCACGCGTTCTACCTTTTGTTTCAGTAATATTTAAATCTTCATACTGATGATCTTGCATAATATCCGAAACAAAGTCATTTTGAGATTTATCTTGCTGATAAGCTTCCACATATCGAACAATCTCTGCTCTTTTCTGCGTACCAATAATTAAATCAACTTCTTCAATTGCTTTTACCTCTTCCGGCGCTACTTGTACATAACATCCGACTGCAACAATGACTGCTTTCGGATTCATTCGTTTTGCTTTTCGCATCATATTACGTGATTTTCGATCGCCCAAATGGGTTACTGTACATGTATTAATTACATAAACATCGGCACAATCTGAAAAATCAACAATTTTATATTTAGCCGCTTCAAAAATTTCCATCATTGCTTCTGTATCGTAAGAATTCACCTTACACCCAAGCGTTGAAAATGCTACACGTTTTCTATTTTCTTCGATATTTTCATTTGTTTTTTTATTTTTTTCATTCAAATTTTCAATCATATTATTTCCTTAAAATCAAATTTGTACCGATTTTATGACTCCTTTTTTATAAATCCTATTTATTCATAAAAGAAATTCAACTGTGCCAATAAAACCACACCGGCTGTTTCTGTTCTCAAAATACGTTTTCCAAGAGAAACTGAATAGCCACCACATTCCTCAATCATTTCAATTTCTTCAGGCGCAAATCCACCTTCGGGGCCGATAATAACTGCGACTGTTTTCGGGTCAAATTCCAATGATGAAAGCACATCTTTTAAACTTTGATCTTTTTCACTTTCATACGCTACTAAAACCAAATCATAATCATCGAGCATATTCACAATGTCATTTAGCGCCATTGGTTCGTTAACAATTGGAACAATTCCCCTTTTCGATTGTTTGGCTGCTTCATAAGAAATGCGCTGCCAACGTAAAACCTTTTTATCTTGCTTATCTTTTATTTGAACGACCGTTCGTTCTGAAGCAAAGGGAACAATACTTTGAACTCCTGTTTCCACTGTTTTTTGGATAATGGTCTCCATTTTTGACCCTTTTGGCAATCCCTGAAAAAGCGTCACTATACTCTTTTCTATTTCACCTCTTGACCGATAACTTTCTAAAATTTTTCCAATCAAAAAATCTTTATCAACTGATTCAATAACGACAATATAGTCTGTTCCTCTACCATCACTAACCTCTATAGACTCGCCATTTTTCAATCTCAATACACGAGTGATATGTTTAAAATCCTCTCCGTTTATGATCACATTTCCATCTTCTATCTGATCCGGCTTTACAAAAAAACGATGCATCAATCATACTCCTATTTATTCAAATGAGCAACAACACTATGCCATTCACCCATCTGCTCAATTTTCGTAACTATAAAATCTGCTTTTGTTAATGCTTCAATAACTGCTTCTAATCGGTCATGAATAATTCCAGATGAAATAAAAACGCCACCCCTTTTTAAATAAGGCTTAATGATCTGACTCAACTCAATAATCGCCTCCGCTAAAATATTAGCAACTATGACATCTGCTTTTTCATCTACTCCAATAACATCCAATAAATTACCTTCTCGGATTTCAATTTTGGGGGTCATTCCATTAAGGTTAATATTTTCTCTAGCCACTTTGACTGCCACAGGATCAAAATCAACACCAATTACTTTTTCACAACCTAATTCTGCTGCAATAATTGACAAAATTCCAGTCCCACAGCCAATATCTAACACCAGATCTCCCGGATTAATATTATCTTCTAGTTTACTGACACAAAGCTGTGTTGTTTCATGGGTCCCTGTTCCAAAAGCCATTCCCGGATCCATATTAACTACAATTTCATCATCTTCAGATGTATATGGTTCCCACGTTGGCTTAATCACAATACTTTTACCAATCTTTGTTGGTTTATAGTATTTTTTCCATGAATTCGCCCAATCATCTTCTTCCATTTCTGTAATTGCCAATTCACATTCTCCCGGATTCAACCCATATCCCGGTAATTTTTTAATTCCAGTCAATAGCTGATGAATACATTCATCACAATCTAATTCGTTACTAAAATAACCACGAACAATTGAAGTATCCGGATCGATATTAAGCAAACTTTCATCAATATAGTTTACCGTTGGATCTTCTTTCACCACTACCAAATTATCCGTTGATTCAATCGCAACACCTTTTGCACCAACCTCATAAAATAAATTAATGACTGCTTCTTCTGCTTCCAGCGTTGTTGTAATTTGTACTTCAATCCAAGTCATGTATTACCTCCATCAGCTCATTTTGTTTAGCCTTATTATAATATGCTTTAGGGTTATAATCTAGCATAAGCTATAAGTTTAACCGATTTTCGTTTAAAAATAAAGTCCTCATTAAGAAATAATGTTTAAATAGAAGTTTCTTGCTCCTTTAAAGTAAAATCTTGTTTCTTGCTATAACGATATTCAAATTAATGGTATAATACTTATATTATTTAACTACATAATTTAAAGGAGACTTTGATCAATGTCAGAAGAAAAGAAAACACCTCGTTCCATTCAGGAATACGTTCCAGGTAAACAAGTTACATTGGCACATATTATTGCAAAACCTAAACAAGATGTCTATGTTAAACTTGGTCTGGATGATGAAGCCAATGATGCCATTGGTATTTTGACCATTACTCCTAGTGAAGCTGCTATTATTGCAGCAGACGCCGGTACAAAAGCAGCTCCGGTAGAAATTGGTTTTTTAGACCGTTTCAGTGGTTCTTTAGTCATCACCGGACGTGTTAGCGATGTTAAAGCTTCAATAACTGAAATTATCAATACATTACACAATGTTTTAGACTTCGATATTCCGAAGATTACATACTCTTAAAATGGCAAATAACAAACATCGTGTTGCATTAATCGGAAAAATTGGCTGTGGTAAAACAACCTTAATGCAATATCTCTCAAACCAAGAACTTCACTATGCCAAAACGCAAATGGTCAGCTATACCGATGATTTCATTGATACTCCCGGCGAGTTTATTGAACTTCCTTTTTTCTGTCGTCAGGCAATCAATGTTTCCTGTGATGCCGGCCTTTTAATTTTGCTTAATTCCTGTGTTGATTCGCAGAACTCTGTTCCACCTAACTTTATTCATACCTTTAATATTCCCACCATTGGCGTTATTACTAAAATTGATCGTCCCGATGGAAATATTAATCGTAGCCGTAAATTTCTAAATTTTGCAGGACTCAATTCTAAAAAAATATATGAAATCAGTTCTTACACCGGTGAAGGAATTGAAAAATTAGAAACTATTATTCACTCTTATATGGATAAATTCAAATAATAAAATATAGAAAGAAGCGATATCATGTCACAAGCAGATTACGAATATCTCACCAAATCCCAGGTTAATGATTATTTAAAGGCTAAGAGCATATATCCTCAAAATGCACAATTAAACATCAGAGATCTTCATGCCGTCAAAGAAAGTATTGATGGATTTGTCAATCTAATTTATCATATTTGTGACGAAAACGGTAAATCAGTTGTTCTAAAACAAATCGTTAATTTTCCACGAAGTCGTGCCGTTGAAGAAGCAAAATACGGTGTCGATGAAGATCTTGGTAATTGGACTCTTGATCTTGCAAGAATGCGTATCGAAATTTCTGTCCTTATTTTTTGGAATTCTATCTATCCCGGTATCTGTCCTGAAATTTATCTCTTTGATGAACCGAACAGCATTATTGTTATGGAAGATCTTATTGAGCTAAGCCTTCTTCGTTATGATCTTTGTCGAATGAATAGGCAGCCCTTATTGGCATCTTGTATGGGTCATTTTTTTGCACACAATCTTTTTTATTCTTCAGATTTACATTTAACACACTATAAAAGACAAACATTAAAAAAATTCTTTGACAATCCAGAATATACCGCTCTCGATTGCTTTCTTTTTGAAGATTGTGTGATCGTATCCGATTCTCGTACAATGCCAAAAGAAACGTGGCCTTTGCGAAAAAGCATCCTCGAAAACACAGCCATTCAAACTGAAATCAAACGGTTACGCCATCTTTTTTTGAACGATAAAGAATGTCTGATTCATACTGATTTACATGCCTCTAACATTATGATTAATACCAAAAAAATTAAAATTATTGATACTGAATTTGCCGGATTTGGTCCCATCGCCCAGGATTTTGGTCGATTAACCGCCAGTCTTTGCTTAAATTTCTTCTCTTGGTATGGTGATCCTAATTATACCGAGGGTGAAAAAGCCGTTTTTAGAGCTTGGATTTTAGATGCAATTGATGAATTATATCAGACATTTGAATCTGAATTTCAAACACTCTGTGCAAAATATTCAGATGACAGTTATTCACTCAGAACATTGGACATTAAAACTTATCTTATCAGTCATTTTCAAAACAGTTTATCTTATACGGCGCTGAATGCCGCATCACGTATCGGCGATCGTGGGATCTGTTATGATCTTGAACGCCTTTCTCCCGAAAATCGTATTTATCCTGATTTACTTCTTTTAACCATGGCTAAAGAATTACTCATCCATAAAGATCACTATATATCTGTCCGTGATTTTACAGATTATCTGAGAACATTAGCCTTTTATCATCCACCTGAAACTTATTAATAACAAATAAAGAAATCCTCCCTTGCAAATAAAAACCACAAGGGAGGATTTCTTTTATAGAAACTTTATCTTATTATTTTAATTTTGGTTTTTCTGCATAAGTTGTATGTAACAATTCATGCGCTTTATGACCACCCGGTTCGCCTAAAAATTCTTCATATAAACGGATAATTGAAGGATTTTTATGTGATTTACGGTATTCCTTATTTGCATCTTCATTATAAAGTGCTTTGGCTCTTTCTACACGAATGTCGATATCCATTTTAATTTTAGAAGGCACTATTGGCTGTCCACCACCATTAACACATCCACCCGGACATGCCATCAGTTCGATGAAATGGTAATCTTTAAATTCGCCATCTTTAATACCCTTTATAACTTCATGGATATTTGATCCACCACTTGCCACAGCAATTTTAACTGTTAAATCTGGTGTTATTGCAACATCTGCTTTTTTAATCCCTTCAACGCCACGAACCATTTCATAATCAATTTTCTGAATATCTTTTTTATTTAAAATATCAGCAACTGTTCTGACAGCGGCTTCCATAACACCACCTGTTGCTCCAAAAATAACAGCAGCACCAGTTGATTCTCCAAAATATGGATCAAAATCTTCATCATTTAATTTTACAAAATCAATACGTGCTTCCTTGATCATTCTTGCTAATTCACGTGTTGTAATTGAAATATCAACATCTTGAAGACCATCAACACTTAATTCTTCGCGCTGTGCTTCAAATTTTTTCGCAATACATGGCATAACAGAAACAACAACCATATCTTTAGGATCAATACCATTCAATTCTGCATAGTGACTCTTTAATAATGCACCGGTCATATTTTGTGGTGATTTACAACTTGAAAGATGTGGAATCATTTCCGGATAATACGTTTCAATAAGTTTAATCCATCCCGGTGAGCAGGATGTAATCATTGGTAAAACACCATTTCCCGTAACACGATTAATCAGCTCTGTTCCTTCTTCCATGATGGTAACATCAGCACCAAAATCAGTATCAAAAACGCCGTCAAAACCGAGTTTTCTAAGTGCCGCTGCTAATTTACCGGTAACACGTGTTCCCATAGGATATCCAAATTCTTCACCTAACGCTGCTCTTACTGCAGGTGCCGGTTGAACAACCACTGTTTTTGTTGGATCTGCCAAAGCCGTCCAAACTTTTTCGATATCACTTTTTTCTTTCAATGCACCAACCGGACAGTTGACAATACATTGTCCACAATTAATGCAACCTACATTTGCAATTGATTTGTTAAATACTGGCTGTACTTTAGTTGTGAATCCACGGCCAACACTCCCTAAAACGCCAATACCCTGAACTTCTTTACAAATTGCTACACAACGCTTACACAAAATACATTTTGTCTCATCACGAACAATAGATGGTGATAAATCATCAATCCATGTCCCCGATTTTTCGCCTTCAAAAGGAATACTCATAACGCCAAGATCCTTAGAAAGACTTTGGAGTTCACAATTTTCGCTTCGTACACAGGTTGTACATTCACGATTATGATTAGATAAGATTAATTCTAAATTAACACGTCTTGCTTTTCTAACCTTTGGTGTATTGGTTAATACTTCAATTCCAGGTGCGACAGGATAAACACAAGAAGCTTGCAGTGCTTTTGCACCGGCAATTTCAACAAGACACATCCGGCAAGCACCAATTTCATTAACACCTTTTAAATAACACAATGTTGGAATATCAATATTATGCATTTTAGCTGCTTCTAAAACAGTTGTACCTTCGGGTACTGTTATTTCTTGTCCATTAATTTTAAATGTAACTTCATTCATAATTGTCCTCTTACCTCCGAATCATGCTTTCGTAATTGCGCCAAATGGACAGGCTTCAATGCAAGCACCGCATTTAACGCATTTAGCGTTATCAATAATATGTGGTTTTTTCTTTTCTCCGGTAATTGCTTCACCCGGACATTTTTTAGCACAAATACCACAACCTTTACATTTTTCCTCGTCTATAATATAATTCAATAAATTACGACAGACACCGGCCGGACATCTTTTTTCTCTAATATGAGCTTCGTATTCGTCTCTAAAATATTTAATTGTTGATAATACAGGATTTGGTGCCGTTTGACCAAGTCCACACAAAGCAGATGCTTTGATTCCTTGTGCCAATTCTTCAAGACGTTCAATATCGCCTTCTTCACCTTTTCCATCACAAATTCTTTCTAAAATTTCCAACATACGTTTGGTACCGATACGACAAGGTGGGCATTTACCACAAGATTCGTCCTGCGTAAAATCAAGGAAGAAACGTGCAATATCGACCATACAGTTGTCTTCATCCATAACAATCAAACCACCGGAACCCATCATAGCACCAATGCTGATCAAGTTATCATAATCAATCGGAACATCTAATTTCGAAACAGGAATACAACCGCCGGAAGGTCCTCCGGTTTGTGCTGCTTTAAATGCTTTACCATTTGGAATACCGCCACCAATTTCATACACAACTTCTCTTAATGTTGTTCCCATTGGAATTTCAAGTAAACCGGTATTATTGATTTTACCACCGAGTGCAAATACTTTTGTTCCTTTAGATTTTTCAGTCCCAACTGATGCAAACCATTCTGCACCTTCTAAAATAATAGATGTAATATTCGCATATGTTTCAACATTATTTAAAACAGTAGGACGTTCAAATAAACCTTTATTTGCCGGAAATGGCGGTCTTGGTCTTGGTTCTCCACGTTTACCTTCAACAGAATTCATCAAGGCTGTTTCTTCACCACAAACAAATGCGCCAGCACCTAAACGAATTTCCAAATCAAAGTTAAAATCTACATCAAAAATATTATCCCCTAATAAACCATACTCTTTAGCTTGATTAATTGCAATTTGAAGACGCTTGACTGCAATTGGATACTCTGCACGAATATACACATAACCTTTTTGCGCACCAATTGCAAAAGCGGCGATCGTCATTGCTTCAATAATACGATGTGGATCACCTTCTAATACAGAACGGTCCATAAATGCACCAGGATCACCTTCATCAGCATTACAAGCAACATATTTAACGCCATCCGGTGATACCGCATTATGCGCAAACTGCCATTTTAAACCCGTTGGGAATCCGCCGCCACCACGACCACGAAGACCGGATTTTTTAATTTCATCGATAACTTCTTGAGGTGTCATCTTAAGTAATACTTTTTCTAATGCTAAATAACCGTCAAAAGCAATATATTCTTCGATATCTTCAGGATCGATAACACCACAGTTAGCAAGTGCAATACGTTTTTGTTTTTTATAGAAACCAAGTTCATTAATTGAAAGTGGATGTTCTCCCTCTTTCTTTTCTGTATAAATAAGTCGTTCTAGAGGACGACCCTTTACTAAATGTTCTTCAACCAGTTCTTCAATATCACTCGGTTCTACACGACTGTAGAAAGTTCCTTCAGGATATACGATTACAACAGGACCCAATTCACATAAACCAAAGCAACCTGTTACAACAATTTCAACTTCATCCATTAAATCATGTTTTGCTAATTCTTTGTGAAATTCTTTTTCCAGGAGCATTGATCCGGAAGATGTACATCCGGTACCACCACAGAGCAGAATTTGCGAACGTTTATAAGCCATCTATATTCCTCCTCATACCTTCTTAGCTGGATTGATGATCTTGCCGTCAACAATCGTCATTGTATATTCTTCAACAATTTTACCTTTTTTTAAGTGTTGATCTACAACACGTGCTACTTTTTCAGGTGTCATCTTTACGTAAGTTACTTTTTCGCCTTCAGGATTATACACTTCAACAATTGGTTCTAAACGACAAACACCGATACAACCGGTCTGAGCCACTGTCACATCGGATAAACCTTGTGTTTCAACTTCTTCCATCAATTTAACCATCACCGGTCTCGCACCTGCTGCAATACCACAAGTCGCCATTCCGACCACAACACGATAACCATCTTTACCTTTTCGCAAATTTATTTCTTCAAGCTTTTTGCTTCTAATTGCTTTCAACTCATCTAAGGATTTTTTCATTTTACGCCTCCATTAATTCATTCAGCCCTTCGGCAACATAACCTTTAATCCAATTTAAAATATCTGGATCATTCATTAAGCTGTTCTCTTGAAGAACTGATTTGATTTCTCTCGTGTCAAATACAAATTCATTATCATTGTAACGATGTACATATACAAGCTCCGCATCCCCAAAAGACATAAGCATTGTAATCACTGTATCCGGCATATTTCCCAGTGGAACCCGATCGATATTATCATATTCAAAAGACGCATAAACTTTTGTTCCAACATTGATTGTCGATTGAATTTCAAAACGACCGTTACATCCTTCTGCTGCGGCTTTGAATAGCGGCAATCCCAGACCAACTTTTCGTGTAGTACGCGACGTAATAAAGGGATTTGTAATAACCGGCAATTTCTCAGCAGATATTCCCTTTCCATTATCTTCAATGATAATCTCCAAAAGATTTTTATCAGGATTTTCAATGATCGATAATTTCACTAATTTTGCACCGGCACTAATTGAATTTTGTGTGATATCTAGTATATGCAGAGATAGCTCTTTCATCTTTTACAATTCCAATTAAAACTTTTCAAGAATACCCGGTACTTCATTTGCGGATAACCGCCCAAAAACTTCTTCATTAATATTCATAACCGGTGCTAAACCACATGCACCAACGCAACGTGTTGCATCAATCGAAAATTTACCATCTTCGGTGGTTTCTCCGACAGGTATTCCTAATATGCCTGTAATTTTATCTAAAATCGCCTGAGATCCCTTTACATAACAGGCCGTTCCAAGGCATACGCCAATTTTGTATTTTCCTTTTGGTTTCAGTGTAAACTGAGAGTAAAATGTAGCTACTCCATATACTTCAGTCAAAGGAATGTTCAATTCTTCTGCAATTGTTTCTTGCAATTCAATGGGCAAATAACCGTATTGTTCTTGCGTATCCTGTAAAATACGCATAAGACAGCCCGGAACTTCACGATGTTCAGAAACAATTTCCCTTACTACATCCAAATTGTCAATAGGTATTAATTCAGCCAACTTAAATCCTCCTCTTTATTTGGACAACTTCTACTTCGTAAATATTGTCCAATTTCTATAATATATATTATATCACATTCTTCGTTAAATATTTAACTTTTTAGAATGTAATCTTTTACCATAAAATAACATTAATAACACGTTAAGACCTGTATATACCGGTAAAAATATTACTCTTTAACGTTTTTATAATTTAAAAAGCTTATTACTCATACTCTTATGATTACTCAAACGTCTAATTTTTACCCTTCCTTAAATTTTCTTTTTTTCTTACAATTCTCCTAGATGTTCAAGGAGTGTTCTTTTTCTAAGATCCGGAAGGTCAATAAAATATTCCCGCTCAGCCATATCTTCTAATTGATGTGCATCTGAACCGTGAATTAATTGATATTCTTTGAAAAATCGAAATTTCTTTTTAGCAGTGTCAAAATCCATCATTTTAGATACTTCAAGTGTTTTTATCGGTAAATCCGGTGGAACAAACCCCAAAGATACCATAATACTGTAAGATTTACGATCAATATGAGCGGGTACAATAATGCCACCAATCGTTTTCACAATTTTAGAAAGTTCCGTGATGCCTATATCGGTTGCTGAAATTAATAATTTATCAACTTCATCGATCACTTCATCTTCAGCATTCATAACATACTGAGGACCAAAAAGATCTTTTTGATTCATAATATTTGGTAGATGTTCATATAAAATCTCATCCAATTCCATAACCTTTTCTAAAGTCTCAAAATAGGCTAATACATGTGCCTCTTCTTTTGTAGTAACTTCAATACCGGGAAGGACGCATAATCCCTCTCCTTTTGCTACTTCTAATACCGCTGGTATGTTTTTAGCGGTATTATGATCGGTTAGTGCAATATAGTCAATCTCTTTGATAAGTGCCATATTCACAATATTATTAGGCGTCATTTCTTCTTCTCCACAAGGAGAAAGCACGGAGTGCATATGAAGATCAATCGCAATTTCACTCATTTTATATGCCTTTTTCCCCCAAATATGTGCACACTTCATAAGCATTCATCTCTGTTGTAATCAATGGAATGTTCTCTTCTGTTGCTTTTTTAAGTGTGTCTTCATCAATTTCTGCAGCTTCAGGAATAATGATACATGCCATTTCAAGCAATGTTGCTACTGCAACAATATTCAGATGTGTCTGAATTGTAACCCATGCACAGTTATTTTCGGCATTAGCCATAACCCAACTTAAAAGATCGCCAACATAACCGCTTTCAATCTCGCTTTCCAAATTAACTGTTTTATTAACACAGCTAAATCGTTCATCCTGTAATAATTCATTAACTCTCATTTTTACTCCTCTTCATTTTCATTATTTTTTTTCATAGGATGTCCTACTTGCAATAACTCACTGGTTAAATTTGATAATTCCAAAACCCTATCTTTCAATACAAAAACACAATCAATTTCTTTAGCTTTACCGGTTATAATATCTTCTGCCAACGCACGACATCCCGGTGCGCCGCATGAACCACAATCAAGCCCCGGTAACTTAGCTTCAAGTTCTTCGATTTTATGCATTTTTTCAATCGCTTTATGAACATTATCATCAAGCGGTTTTGGTGTTCTCGGAAAAATCTTTTCTTTTTGATGCATCATTCCCGAATTGTAAAGATTTTTGATGTATGCCTCATCTAAATGTCTACTTGATTCCATTCGTTCCGCTTTCGCCCGTTCTTCAATATACATTTTTGCTACAAAATTATTCTCAACGGTAAGACAACCGCCCACACATCCTCCTATACACGCAAGACCTTCAAAAAAATCAATATTGTCCAATTTTCCGCATTCAATTTCTTCTAGTACTTTAATAACATTGGAAATACCATCAACATGAAGAACTCGTTTATTTTTCAAATATTGACTTTCACCGCCGGATACAGCCCAACTGAAACCATCGGGTGTTGAATGATGAATATTTTTTTGAATTTCTACATTTTTTATAGCCGTTAATAACGGTGCGTATATATCTTTAATTGAAATTGATCCATTAATCGTTGCAAAAAGATCATCGGTTGGTAATGGATTACTTACATCTGTTGCTTTTGCTGCACAAGGTGTAATAAAGAAAATACCAATATCCTCATTTTTCATATTTTCCATTTCAATCAAACGTTTTCTTGTTACTCTAGCCGTCAACGCCATAGGTGCTTTTAAACGACTGATACTATTGGTCAATTCAGGAAATCGGACTTGTATCAATTTTGATACTGCCGGACACGCCGATGATATCATCGGTTTTGGATAATGTTTTGCTGTAAATTCATACTTAATAGCACGTCCAACAAGTTCCGCTCCAAAAGCAACTTCAACCACCTCATCAAATCCAATACTTTTAAGGGCAGATAAAATAGCTTCTATTGAATATTTCAATTTAAATTGTCCAAGTAGCGTTGGTGCTGGAATGGCTACTTTATACTTATATTTTTCTATTTCTGAAAACTCATCTGTTCGTGCTAATTTAGCATGATGTGGACAAATACGAATACATTCTCCGCAATCAATACATTTCGACTCGATAATTTTTGCCTTCGCTTCCCGCACTCGAATGGCACCCGTAGGGCACGATCTTAAACAAGTTGTACATCCCAAACATTTGTCCTTGTCCAAATATACTGAATGTAATAATTTATCCATTATTCTCACCCCCCCACATTTAATTTTTCTAAATTGCAAAGCGCATTTGTATTTTAGTGCCAATTCCCAATTCAGAATGAATGCTAAAATCATCTGCATTTTTTTCCATATTCGGTAAGCCCATACCTGCGCCAAAACCCATTTCTCTCACTTTATCAGTCGCCGTTGACCAACCTTCGGTCATTGCCAAATCTACATTTGGAATACCCGGGCCAATATCTTCAAGTCTCAATATAATGGCGTTATCATCAACTTCCAAAATAATCTGCCCACCATCAGAATGGATTGCTAAATTCATTTCTCCTTCATAACCGGCAATCGCAATATGGCGAATGATTTTACTACTGATACCCAATTGCTGAAGACTTCGCTTTATTTTACGCGAAGCCTCTCCCGCTTTCTCAAAATCACCACGTTCCACATCAAAAACCAGTTTATAACTCATTGTTTAGTAATGCCCCCTTAAGTCCTTTCTCATATAAAATGCCACAGGCTTCAAATAAATTATGATTTGTTGTCATAATCAATACATCAATATCATTGGCCATTTCAAGTAAATCACTGCCTGGTATTTTATTTCTTACAAAAACAATACTGTGCATATTTGCCATATCCACCGTGTTAAAAACTTGTTTATTAACAAGTCCTGTTAATAACACACCGTTTTCTTTGGCATACCGAAGAACATCACTCATGAGATCACACCCACAGGCCACAAAAACGTCATCATTCAAATGACTTTCTCCGGTTAAAATCCGTGCATCTAGTAAATCTCTGACTTCACTTAACTTCATATTTTTCTCCCTTAAATATAAAATATTTTATAATATTATGCCACTATAAGGTAATTCATTTTGATCTAAAATACGCTTTTCATCTCCACTACAGGTGAACAAAAGAACTTGGCGACCGGCGCTTAAATTACACAAAAATCGTACAACTTCTGTTTTACGTAAAAAATCATATTGCACAAAGGGATCATCCAACACAAATGGCAATATTTTATCAAAACTCAACATATTACCAACACCAAATCGCAAAGCAAAATAAATTTGATCGATCGTTCCACCACTCAACTGATTAATACTGATGAGTTCACCATTTTCCGGATTAACCACTTTTATCTGTAACTGATCATCAATTTTTACTTCTTTATATTTTTTCGTAATATCTTGTAAAACCTGACCTATTTTTTTATTTAAAACAGGTGCGGAATCATAATGGGTTTCTTTGGATAAACGGCTGAAAATCTCCATTGCCATATCACAAGCATTAATATCTTCTTCATATTCGGAAATTTGAATTTTAAGTGTTTCTATTTTTTCTTTGATCTCTACCGGATTATCCACACTGTTCACCAAAAGATGATTTTCACCTTGTAATCTAGAAACTTCTTGATTAAATGCCATTAATGCATCCCGCGCATGTATTTTTTTACCACCATCGACTACCATCAAGACAGGATTATCACTTTCTTTTTCATCCTGATTAACTTTGATCAAATCACCGCCGGACAGTTCATCATACAGACGATGATTTGCAGTAAGTTCAGCTTTTACTTTTTCAATTTCATTGCATTTCTGGCATCCTTCATTATATTCATCGACTGTTTCTATTCCGACACTATTTAATTCTTCACAAAGATCTTTTTCACAACTTTGTTTATCTTTTTCAATACCGGATAATTCTTTCTTTTTTTCTTCTAATTGACCGAATAAAATACTTTTTTCGATATCCAATTTATCTAAACGATTAAAAATTTCTTCTGCCTTAAAAACAAACATTTCATATTCTTCAGTTGTTTCTTTTCCATATTTCTGCAAAATAGAATCAACTGCTGTCAATAATTCCGCTGACTCTTCAAATTTTGTTACTTTTGGCGACATTGGCATCTTTATTTTATAAATCATCAATGCCGCTGCGCCTAAACCAATAAACCATCCCACAAAACTCACAAAAATCATAACGACCTTTGGTAAAAGACCACCTGGATTTGTTATCGTACCCAAAACAATAATCGCACCGATAACCATCAGTAAAATAAGCAGACCATTCGATATACGATTTAATCTGAAAATCTCAGATTGAATCACCTCTTGTTCTTTATGAATGGCATCCGGATGATCTCGTGTATACTCATATTTTTGGTAATCACTTTGAATTTCTTTACGACTAAGATTTTTAAGACGGTCTTTAATTCGATCACATCGTAAATTTACATCTTGATGTTTCTTTTTTAGCTCTTCAATTTCCGTTATTAATCCTTTGATACGTTCTGCCGCACCTTCTGCATTATTTTGTAGGATTTTTAAACGTCCATAAACCCGCATATCAAAAATTTCGTACTTTTCCAGTTTTTTCAGACGTTCTTCCAATTCTTTACCTTCAGATTGGATAACATCAACCTTCTTTTTCATGTTTTGCAATTCTTGTTTTGTTTTTTCTTGAGATTTTTCATCAATATTCTGACATTTATTTTGAGCGAAAACAATTTTTCTCTTATACTGCTGTATTCTTTTATGATTTTTTTGAATGACGTTATAAACTTGTTCACTTTCTATAAGCTCTTTTTCCAAATTTTCAAGTTCGCGCACCGCCAGACCATAATTCGATTTTCGTTGCCCATAGTTGCCGATGGCTTTCTTTTTATTAGACAAATATCCCATCACTCGATTAAGCGATACTTCTTCACGTTGCTCAGTATTTAAATCCATTAAGCGGTCATTAACTTCTCTTGCAAGTTCTTCATCAGATTCTCCCGCCATTTGCTTAATGTTAACCGTATTATTATAGATGATTGAATTTATCTTCATTTCTCCCAAGGGTAAACTTTGACGTGTTACATTATCATACTTATATAACGATGTAATATTTTCACCGGTTACATTGTCATAAATTGTAACACCATCTTGTTTTTTCAAAAAATCTCGTTCAATTCTGATTTCCTTACCTGAATCATCTTCAATAATCATTGATCCACAGTAAGAATCACTATTCCAAGGTTTAAAACGTTGATATTCATTAGAATATGTTCTTTTTTTTCGATAAGGTTTATAAAATCCGAAAAACATTCCTTCAATAAAATGTTGAACCGTTGATTTTCCTGTTTCATTATCACCATAAATTAAATTTAACCCATTATCAACTTCAATAATTCGATCTTTAAATTTACCAAAAGAAGTTAGAATCAGCGTTTTTATTATCATATAATTACCTTTTCTTTTAAAATACCTTCTAATCCGTAGTACAATGCCTTTTTAGAAACATTTCCTTCGGTTTCCAGAAGGATCTCCTGTATAAACTTTCCAATAATATTATTACGATTTTCTTTAAGTAATAGATCAATATCCAAATCAATATCCAATTTTTCATCATTTACTTCAAGATAATAAAAAGCATTCTGAAGTTCTTCTTTGAGCCATTCAACTGAGACATCCTGATCTCTGTACCCTTTAAGTGTAATGCGGTAATAATTGATCATTCTATTTTCTTCTGAATCGCAACTTAAAACAAGATCTTTAATGTTATCTAATGTCATATCTGGTGTTATTTCAATTTCTAAATTAAAATAACGACGTTTTTCAATCGGCACAAAAGCACTGGTACAATTATGATCTTTTATTTTCCCAACAATCACACCATGCTCTCCGTCCTCGCCAAAACTAAGACCTTCCGGACTACCACAATACGCTACCGTTTCAGACAAGTACTCCTGTTTATGGATATGCCCTAATGCAATATAATCAAAACCCACTAATTGAGAAAGATTAATAGGCATATAATCTGATTGTGCGTTATACGCATCCCCATGGAGCATTAAAATATTATTACAATCCGGATTTACCCCTATATTTGTTGAAAAAGGCATTTCACTGTAATTTTTTTTAATCCAGGACATACCGTAAACTTCAGTTTCTAAATCTTTAAAATAAACAGATTCTAATTTCCCACGTTTAAACAAAGTTACATTTTCAGGCCAATCAACCAAGCCATAAAGAGCTACACTGCTGTAACAATCATGATTACCCGCACTGATAACAACATGCGTTTTGGATAGTTTACCAAGTTTTTCAGCTACACGTCCAATTTCCATCATATCAACTTCATCAGAGTCAAAAAGATCGCCACTGATAAGCAGTAAATCAATTTGATTTTTTTCTGCTGTATTTAATATTTTTTCAAACGTTTCCCATAAATCCAATCTTTTATTCTTTCCATATATATCACCCCGGCAATTGAAGTGAAATTGCCGTCCCATGTGCAGATCTCCCGTATGTATGAAAGATACTTTCATCTTAAAGTTGCCTCCAATGCGAATATTTGTTCTTAAATTATACCATGCAAAACTAGAATTGAAAATGAAAAAGTTCAAAATAACATTATTTTAATTTTCTATTTCGATTTTAAGGTCTTTTCATTAAAATTATAATCAAAAAAAACAACACTACTACTTAATTTAATAGATATAATGTTATAATAGTTTATAAGCTTATTTCATGTACATGCTACAAATACTATTTTATAATCAAAATTTATTCACTTACAAGGAGTATATAATGCAATATAGACAATTTAAAAATACTGACATTTACCTTTCACAATTAGGTTTCGGGACAATGCGACTTCCTATTAAATATAACAATGAAAAACTCATTGATGAAACCCTAGCCTGTGATTGCTTGCAAACCGCCATTGATGCCGGCGTCAATTATATTGATACAGCTTGGCCCTATCATAAACAAGCCAGTGAACCCTTTGTCGGTGAATTTTTAAAACGAACCGGACAACGTAATAAAATATATCTTGCCTCAAAACTACCTTGCTGGCAATGTCATAAAACAGAAGATTTTGAATTTTATCTTGATGAGCAACTCAAACGCCTTCAAACCGATCATATTGATTTTTATCTTCTTCATGCTTTGGATGCTTACCGGTTTTCAAAAATTCAAGAGCTCGGTATCACCAATTTTTTAGATCATGCTAAACGTTCAGGTAAAATACGTTACGCCGGCTTTTCTTTTCATGACCAACAAAGCGCCTTTGAACCTATTTTAAATGCTTATCCTTTTGATTTTGTTCAAATTCAATTGAATTATATGGATGAAAATTTTCAGGCCGGATTAAACGGGATGCAAATAGCCTATCAGAAAGGATGTGCTGTCATGATTATGGAGCCTTTACGTGGCGGACAATTGGCGGCAAAACCACGAGGTGATTTAAAAAAGCAATGGGATCTTTTTAATACATCACTCACACCTCCTGCCCTTGGATTTAAATATCTGTATAATATGCCGGAAATCACTTGTGTCCTCAGTGGAATGGCTTCTATGAAGCAAGTAAACGAAAATATAGAAATTGCTGATATTTACGGTATCTCAAACCTCAGTAAACATGAAATCAAAATGATTACTCAACTTCAGGATTTCTATCGTAACTGCACTAAAATCAACTGTACTGGCTGTCGTTATTGTACTGAATGTCCCAAAATTATTCCCATACCCACTATTTTTAAATATTATAATGAAGCCTTTATGTACGATGATGCTGAAACATCACGTAAAAAATATCGAACAAATATTAAAAATAAATTTAAAGCGGATCGATGTATCGACTGCGGTCAATGTGAAGAACACTGTCCTCAAAATTTAAAAATTAGAACTGCTTTAAAAGAGGCTCATTTATTTTTAATGCAATAGTTTTGATTTTACAATCATTTCTAGTTTAAAATATTTCAATAACTTCATCCATTGTTACTAAACAAAGTAACTTTTCTTTGACTGATATTCCGGTCAAATCCTCTAACGCTTTTGCATAAAATTGGATCTGATCGGTATATCGTTCAACAATTTTCTTTTTTCCTTCTTCATTGTAATAACGATCTGTTTTATAATCAAGAATAATCCATTTTTCACTCTCTAGAAAATAACAGTCAATCATCCCTTGTACAACCAATGGCACCTCTAAATCATGCCATTCCTCCCTTACGCTTCCAGGCTCTACACTATAATTAAAAGGAACTTCACGTTTTATAAGTGATGCGTTTAAAAGTCTTTTTCCAATATCTGATACTATAAAACGACAAATATGATCAAGATTAATGGTTTCTGCCAATTGGGGTAATAATAATTGAGCATTGATTAGTCGCTCCCGTTCTGATTCAAGAATTTTCAGCAGTGCTTCATTTTCTTTTTTCGCAGCTCGTATTTTATCAAGATTTAAATTTTGCATCATAAAATGAAGTGCTGTTCCACGCTCTGCAGGGGTATAATTTATTGCATTTGCTTGTAAAAATGGTGGCGTTGTAATTCGTTCAGGAACTTCGATTTTTTTACTTCCATCCGATGAAAATTGATTAATCTCTGTAACCGTCATTTTACCGGGCAATTTATCTTGACGGTCAATTGGATAAATGAATCCCAATCGATGGTTGATTTTCTGATTAAAATCGATGTTATCATCACGTTCTTCAGTAATAAAATCTTCATCTAAATAGTCTATACTCTTTTGCATCTGGCTTTCTTCTGCTTTATAAAAATAAATATCAAAATATGGTGATTCCATATGTCCGCGTCGTTCTTCTTTGTTGATGATTGGCATTTGCTTATCACACAAAACCAACATGATCCAATCTAAAATTCCTGTTGCTTTTTTTAATTGGTAAAGACTGGCGCCATTGCTCCATTTTTTAAATTTATTTTCCGTATCTTTAACGGTTCCAACAATAATCAATTGTTCACAGGCACGGGTCATCGCAACATAAAGAAGACGCATTTCTTCCGAAAGCATTTCCATTTCATTTCGTCTGCTACAAGTACTCTGTGCCAATGTCGATGTTCTAGCTCTCAGTGTAAGGTCAACAAATTCCGGACAAATTCCCAATTTTTTATGAAATAAGACTCTCCCTGTATTTCCCTGTTTATTAAATTTTTTACCTACACCGGAAAAAAACACAATCGGAAATTCCAATCCTTTACTTTTATGAACTGTCATAATTCGAACGACATTTTCCTGTTCGCTTAATATACTTGGCGGCGATGTATCATAACGATGTTTTTTCATACGATCAATAAATTTCACAAAATAGAAAAGTCCCTTGAGTGTAGACCGTTTATAATCTCCTGCTCGTTTTAATAAAACACGGAGATTACTTTTCCGCTGTTCTCCACCCGGTAATGCTCCTACAAAATAGTAATATCCGGTATCCAAATAAAGTTTCCATAAAAAATCTTCTATGTCCATTGTTTTAGACGCATTGCGCCATACATCAAGATGCCCATAGAACGTTTTAAGTTTTTGAGCTAACTTATCTTGACATCCATCACGATATTTTTCAACAGCATGATAGTAAGATCCTTCTTTGCAAAACAAACGAATTTCCGTACATTCCTCAATTGAAAAATTTTCAATTGGTGAAGTCATTACACTTAAAAGAGGTATATCTTGATGTCTGTTATCAATCAGTGTCAATAAATTCATAATAACCGTCATTTCTAAAGATTCGTAATAATGATCACCTCCATCAAAATACGCTGGAATCCCCTGTTCGCTAAAAATTTTAGCATAAATATCACCTCTGCCGGCAACCGAACGCATCAGTAACCCGATATCTCGATATTCTACGGTTCTGGTTGTTCCAGATTTTGTATCAAACAGTTCTGTTCCTACTTTATTTTGGATTTCCCGGGCAATAAAATGCGCTTCTATCTCCACTGCACTCATTTCACTCACTGACAAATCACTATCATCACAGCTACTATCCTCTATAATATGTAATTCTGTTTTTTTATAATCTCCATTTTGGGATAATCCCTTATAAAGACGTGCTTTTGTATCATAATCGATCTCTCCAAGTTCAGGCTGCATAATTTTTTCAAAAATAGTATTTACACCGTCAATAACCCCTGTACAACTTCTAAAATTCTGACTTAACGTAATTAATTCATTACAAAGATCTTCTTCTTTTTCAAAAGCAAGGTACTTTCCAATGAAAATAGTTGGATCCGCTAATCGAAAACGGTAAATACTTTGTTTCACATCGCCTACCATAAAATAATTATCCTTACGTACAATCTGTTGAATAATCGCTTCTTGCATATCATTTGTATCTTGATATTCATCCAGAAAAATATGTGCGTATTGCTCTCTTACCTCATCAGCTACTGTTTTATTCTTTAATATACGAAGGGTTATCTGTTCTAAATCATTGAAATCCAACAAATTTTTAGCATCTTTTTTTTCCTGAAATTTTTCCTCAAAAGCATTTGTTAGTTCAATTAGATCAATCATTGGTTGCTTCATTTTTTGAATTTTTTCCAAAGCTGATTCTAGATTATTGCCGTATTCTTTTTTTAAATTCTGTATAATTGATTTTGCTTCATTCCTTAAATCTTTTACGGCATCGCTGGTTTCTCGATCAACTTTTGTTGCCCCTTTATAACGCAAAAAATCCATTGTAGACATTGTTTTCGTAAACATGTCATAGTCCGTTTCAATTGCTTCTAACATCAATTCTACTGTTTGATATTCACCATTCACTTGTTCTGCTGTTTTCTCAAATCCATCATAATCGGCGCACAATTCATATGCTTTTTTAAGCAATGTCGCTGCTCCTTCAATGTCCGTTTTAATCAGTTTTTTAAGTTCAATACCCCATGGATTTTTCCAAAACGTATTACTATCCGAATCAAAATAAGAAAGAACTGTATTGCACCATATTTTCGGTTCCGGCTGTGTTACTAAAAATCGATGAAAACGTTCAACCAGTTCTTTCAATTCACGATCATTTCTGTTGCCGGTAAACATCTCTACCAAGATAGAAAAAGCCGTCATTCCATCTTTTGGGATAACACAATAGCGTTCTTCAAAAAGTTCATCCAACGCTTCTTGAATCATGATTGAGCGTTCAGTTTCATTACACATTGTAAATTCAGGATCAATTCCACCAATTTGAAAATAATCACGTGCTATTGTTGCACAGAAAGAATGAAGAGTAGAAATTGATGCACTTCCCAAATGATTGAGCTGATCAAGGATAAAATCTGAATCAACTTCTTCTTTTTCAAGTTCATTCATAAGTGCTTTACTCAATCTCTCTTTCATTTCTGCTGCGGCCGCTCTTGTAAAAGTTAATACCAGTAAATGACCTACTGGTATTCTTTCTTCCACAACCATACGTCGGATACGTTCAATCAGTAGCGCTGTTTTTCCTGATCCTGCGGCAGCTGATACCAAAAGATTTTTATTGCGTATTGTAATTGCCGCCAGTTGGTCTTTAGTCCACTGCATGATTGCCACCTTCTTTCTTGATTTTTTCAAAGAGTTCTTTCTTTGTAATGGTCTTCTTCAATACATCGTAAGACGCTTTTCCAATACTGAGATCAAATTGACAAATTCCATTATACTCACAATAAGTACAACCTGTTTCATCTCCCTTTTTATAGGGCTTAATCGCAACATCTCCATCTAAAATTTTCTCGCTCATTTCAACAATAATTTTTTTCACATAATCTAGTAATTCATCAAATTCTTCCCTCGACATTTTTGAATTTTTAGAAGACATACTGATAACGGTCGGTACTGCCTCTGATTCTTGATCCATCGCTTCTGTAAAACGAGGATCATCGAGATAAATACCGTTCAATTTAAAAGAATCATTCACTGCTTTTGTCAAAACTTCAGGTTCTAAACGATCTACTTTTAATAACGGATCATCCACATGAAAATAAAAAGTACCACCGGGTATCAAATGATCCCCTTCTAAAATTGTCAGACCTGCTTCCATATATATCAAGAGTTGAAGTGACAATCCGTAATATATTTCTGTCAAATTTAATTTTTTATTTCCAGATTTATAATCAATGACTTTAACAAAAGTGTCTCCATCTTTTTCATAAATATCTACACGATCGATTACACCTTTTATTTTTACACTATCATTAAAATTCGGTAATTTTAAAACTTGATTAAATACTTGCTCACTGTACTTAAAATCAAAACTTCCCTTACGCATATGCTCAGCAAGTACTTGCATCGTTCGTTTACTGATACGGTTTATTTTTCGTCCTAAATATTGATTTTGACCGGTATTACTAAAGATCCGGTTGCGAAATGGTGGTAATATTTCTGCTAAAATTTCATCAACCATATTATCACGTTGGACATCCTTCAGCTCTTCAATCGGTATTTTTATTTCTTCTGCCCGCTTATAAAATTGTTCGATAAGATGATGCAACACCGTACCAATATCCGGTGCCTCCACGGTATATTCTTGTCTTGGCATCGGTTTAAGTCCATATTGTACAAAATGAGCATAAGGACATTGTCTATACCGTTCTAATCGAGAAACACTGGCCTGGATAGGCGGTTTAAACAGTTTTATAGCCTGACCTCTTCCGAGTTTATCTGCTACTCCTTCATAATTAAGCGCTTCTTTTATTTTTATATAAGTCTGCCTATATTTAAGATCCCTCTCATACCAGTTTCCAACAGATTGCCATATCTTTTTTTCATTTGCATTCACTACTTTTTTTCCATACCGGATTTCTCTTAAATAATCGGTCAATTTTCCTAATGTTCCCGGTGCATTGGTCACCTGCTCCCAGGTATTTTCAATGGTTGTATCTAGTGCACTTTTGACTTTCAATTTTGGAAATACATTTTTCAACCGTCCTAAAAGAGTTGAAATTCCTAATGTATTGCCTTCCATATCTGCCATAGAAAAAGAAATATAGAGATTTTTTTCCGGACTGGTTAATAAATTATAAAGCGTAAATTCTTCCTGTTCCTGATGAAAATGACTGCTATTTTGCAAACCCATTTCTTTTTCATTCAGACGATCTCTCTCACGCTCCGATAATAAATTAAAACTCTGATGATTTTTCGGAATAACGCCTTCATTCAGACCAAATACAAATAGCACTTTTATACGATTACTACGACTTCTCAATAAATCAATAACGTTGACAACATCTCTATGATTAGGAATAACGCCAATTGTATAAGAATGAAATCCACTCTTTAAAATAGCAATATAATCCTCGAGTGTTACTTCTTCATCTCCCATCGTTCGGACAATTTGGTCAAACACTTCCATTAATATATTCCATATCTGATTATAAAAGCTCATCGTTTCATAATTTTCTTCCAACCGCAACCGTTCAATAAATATATCAATTGATTCTTGTACATTGATCGATTCCAGAAAATTAAATAAAGCCTTTGTCTTTGTCTCATAAGTTTTAGATTTTTTAAGCTCTTTTTTAAAGATTATAAACGGTGTAATCACTTTTTCACGACTAATATTGATTTTTTTTAGATCTAATGCTTCATTCTGGCTTACTTTATCAAACGTTTTTTCCCAGGCACTGCCTCTAATACCAAATTCAATCGTATAATTCTCCAAATCCTCACTTTCATCTTCCGAAATTAGTGAAAATCCGGTTTTAATAAACGAAAAAACATCCTCATAAGTATAATGATGCTGTACTATTTCTAGAGCTGCAATCACAGCTTCTAAAAAATTATTTTCAGTCACACGCTTCACATCATCCATAAAAAAAGGAATGTCATATTCTGCAAAGACACGTTTAATCAAACTGCCATACATATCAATATCACCGGCTAAAATCACAATATCCTGATACCGCAATCCCTTATCCCGAACAAGCGTTACTATTTTTTGTGCTCCTTTTTCTACTTCTTCCCAGAGATTTTTACACTGAACGACTTCTATATCCGTTGGTTCTTTTTGACACGCTTTTGGCTGATAGGAAAAAAGATTTTTTTCCAGATATTCTAATCCGGTTTGTACCGTTTTTTGATGATCAAAACGATTGATTTTAAAGGTACATCCTATATTTTTCGAAATAGTCTGCATCCGTTTAAGCGTCAAATTAGTTACTGCAAATGCAGATGCATCTGGTGCGTATTCATCAATATCGCAGGTTAAAACCATGGTTAATTTTTCAACTTTTGCCGCCAATGCTTCAATAATTTTAAAATTCAAATTTGAGAACGTATGAAATCCTGTTAACCAAAGTTTTGCTCCTTCAAGATAATGTGATTCTAATATTTTTTCACAGAACAACAAAGAACGGTCATCGCTGTCCATACAATCTTTCCCCATTTGATCCTCAAATTGTCTATAAATCATCAAAATATCTTTTAGTTTTTGTCCAAGTAACCGCCCATCACCTACTTCTCCCACCGTATTTTCAAGACTTTCCGATGTAATATCACTTTGTTTCAATTCACTGATAAATTCACAAATATTCTCAAGAAATCCCAATCGTTTTGCACTTTTTTTATAGACCGTTAGATCCGGTAGGACAGTATTAATACTTTTCTGAAGAATCATCTGTTTTCCATGATCGTCTACAAATGTTTTTGCAATACCGCCAACTTCACTTAGAATTCTATATTCAAGGCGTTTAAAGCTCAAAACATCTGCCCCAATAAGTCCTTGCAGTTTATTTGCTTCCATTAATTCCCGCTCTGCTCCCAGGGTAAATTGCTCCGGCACAATTAAATACAATTTATCTTGCCCTTCCGACAAGCACTGACCGATTTCTTTATATATATATTGGTTTTTATCAATACCGGTACGATTTTTACGACCAACGATCATTTCAATATTCATGATACACCTCCCACTTATTTTACTATTATAACAAAATAAAACTGCCGCAAACTTAATTAACAGGTTTGCTGACAGCTTCTAATTTTTCATGATCGAAATATTTTTATAAATTAATAAATCCAACTTTTTTCCGTACTTTTGACAATGTTTTCCGTGCTATTTTAGAGGCTCTTTCAGCATTTTGTTTCATAATACTTTCTAAATATGCCTTATCCTGTAACAACCGTTTGTATTCTTCCTGAACCGGTCTTAAGGTCTCTGCCACACTTTCTCCAACCGCTAATTTAAAATCACCATATCCCTTGCCCTCGAACTCATGTTGAATCGCATCCAAACTACGTCCAGTTGTGCAATTATAAATTTCCATTAAATTGGATACCCCTGGTTTATTTTTACGGTCGAATCGAATTTCAGTATCCGAATCAGTCACTGCACGTTTAAATTTTTTAACAATAGCACCGGGATCATCCAACAACGATACAAATCCATTTATATTCTCATCTGATTTAGACATCTTCTTAATTGGTTCTTGAAGACTCATAATGCGTGCTCCTGTTTCACCAAAATAAGGTTCCGGAATTTTAAACGTCGGACTAAAATTCTGATTAAATCGAACCGCAATATCTCTTGCTAATTCCACATGCTGTTTCTGATCATTTCCAACGGGTACTAAGTCCGTCTGATATAGTAAAATATCAGCAGCCATCAATACAGGATAGTCAAAAAGACCCACCCGAATATTATTTCCTTGTTTTTGGGATTTATCTTTAAATTGTGTCATACGGTTTAGTTCACCCATATAACTAAAACAATTAAGGATCCATGCTAATTCTGCATGTTCCGGTACCTGTGATTGAACATATAAAATTGATTTATCCGGATTAATTCCAAGTGCCATTAAAAGTGCCATTGATTCATAGGTACGCCGTCTTAAATCTGCCGGCACTTGTTGTACTGTAATCGCATGAAGATCAACCACACAATACAAGCAATCATATTTTTCCTGCATAGGGACCCAGTTTTTCATTGCACCAAAATAATTTCCGATGGTAAACGTCCCCGATGGCTGTATGCCACTATAAACAATTTTTTTTTCCACTGTTTCCATAATATAATCTTCCTCCTATAGCAATCTATTCAATATCCAGTGATACTTGAACCAAATCATCACATATAATATTCAGTTGACAAATCATCTCTTCGAAAATGCAGTAATCTTCCGAACTACCGGTTGTACAAATTTTTGTAACTCTATCATTAATAGAGCCATCATTCATAATACCTGTTTTTTCCATGTATTCTTTTAATAACATTACTTGCTTAATTGCCGGATTAATAATATGTAACTCAGGATACATCTCTTCTATCATCATACGAACAATTGGAAAATGCGTACATCCCAGTAAAAGTTCCGTTACTGGTTTCACTTTCAAAATTGGAGCAATGGCTTCACAAATATCCCGTTTAAGTAAAGCTTTTTCATCTGGATAATTATTAATGACCTTTGCCAATGTTTTAGTTCCTTGAGATAGGTAATGTACTTTATTTGTATATCTTGCCAGTAATGTTTCATAAGCTCTATTTTTTACTGTTGCTGTTGTTGCAATCAAGCCGACTTCACCTGACGATCTTTGCTCGATAGTCGCCAAACATCCCGCTTCAATAATACTAAAAAGTGGCACATTTGATGTCAGTCGATCCATAAGAGAAGACACTGTGTTACAAGCCAATAAAATTGCTTTAACGCCTTGTGCCTCTAATAATCGAATATCACTATTGGCAAATTGAATAATCATATCATTTTCAAGCTCACCGTAAGGCATCCGTTTAGAATCACCTAAATAGACACTATTTTCCAACGGTAATTGTTTTTGAAGTTCCTGCAATACCGTAAAACCTCCAATACCTGAATCGATTAAGCCAATTGGATTTCTATTTTCCATAAATTACCTTCTATTCTTTGATTCATTCTAAAATAATATTATACGATCAACGATACATTATTTTCTACATATTTGTTTATTATAACAATTTTTTTATGGATGGTAAAGATAAAAAAAGATTATTGCCGCATCTCGATTGAAAATACGGCAACAATCTTTAAAAAAATTTGTATATTTTTTTAACTTATTTCCTTTTTAGATGAAGCAAACCCAGCAACTACATATTTAAGCACCACTTTAATTGCTCCCATCATTGGCACCGCTAAAATCATTCCAAAACCGCCAAATAAAGCACCAAAGAAAAAGATTGAAAAGATAATGACGACCGGATGTAATCCAACATTTCCGGACATAATTGCAGGTGCTAGCAAATTGCCACAAATGACTTGAACCACACACATCCAAATCAAAATATATACCATCAGAATAGGGCTGGATAACAATGCCATCACACAAATGACCACCATTCCCACAGCCGGTCCAAAATAAGGAACCATTGTTGTTACACCGGCAACAACACCAATAATCGGTGCATAAGGTAATCCCATAAAATAAGCCCCAACACCCGTTAAAATACCGGCAATAATTGACATCAAACCTTGACCCCTGATAAATCCACCAATGACCATATCAACATCAGAAAACATTTTACGAACTTGATTTCTGGCATTAATCGGCACTAAATACATAAATGAATGGATAAATACCTCTTTATCAAGTAATAGAAAAATAGTTACCAGAGGAATGATGACAATATTCATCAATTGTCCACTATTAGCAATAATACTGTTAGACAAACTTTGAAGTACTGATCCAAACATCCCTGCCAGTTTTGTAAAAGATTCCTGGAGATTCACATATTTGGAAAAATCTGAATCATTGTATTGTGTAATCATAGCGGTAATTTGAGTACTATATTTTTGTAATTCACCCATCATTTGGGGAATACTTGATACCATCTGGGTAATACTAGTGATCAAACTTGGCACAAAACTCATAAACAACACAAACAAAATAAACAATACAATAACAAACACAATCAAAACAGATAATCCACGGCTAATCCCATGATGTTCAAGCATTCTAACCAGTGGATTTAAAAGATATGCTAAAATAATTGCCAAAAAAAATGGCATAAACATTTCTGAAAAAGTCGGCCACAAGAAAATCGCTATTATAGCAAAAATCAAAATAATAATTGCATTAACAATTAGTAATCTTTTTTTATCGGGTGATACTTTCATCATGATCCTCCCCTAATATTTTTTGCAGAATACCGCCTTCTCGATTTGTTTTTTTAATAGCAAACATTTCATCATTATAAACAAGCACATTCTCTTTAAAAAATAATTGATCAGCCGAAACCAAGCTGTATCCATAATCTAAATCATCAAAAAAACTGCGTGATAAATCGTATTCCAACACTTCCTTCAGATTATTCGAAATCGTTGCATCTGCCACTTTTGCAAAACGATTACCTTCTATATCATTAACCGGCAAGTTTATGATTGAATAAGTTTCTGCAACCTGTATTTTCATTTCTTTAGCAGATATCTTATGCATCTCTTTTTCGGATTCAATTTCAAGATGATCATAATCGATATCAACAATATCAGAAGGTATAATAAATTGAGCTTTACTAAACAATCCTCCAAAAGATAAAATTAAATATTTAATGCAATGATCTTTAATGCAAATATCATGAATTAATCCAAGAAATTTTTTATTCTTTGATGAAATAACTTGCATGTTTAATAAATTCCGCACTTTCATATAATCACTCCTTTCATTTCTAAGCACTTACCCTCTATTTTAATTTTTACACCTATAAGTGCTTTTATTATATCATATTTTATTTCTTTTCTTAACTACTAATTTTCAATAATCATTCAAAAAACCGATATCAAAAGTTTTACCTTCTAATATCGGTTTAACGTAAAATTTATTATGCTTTCTGTTTTGATCGATAATCTTCAATAGCAGCTTGAATTGCTTCTGCTGCCAAAACAGAACAGTGAATTTTTTCTGTTGGTAACCCACCGAGTGCTTCAACAACTTCTGAATTTTTAAGTGCTGCTGCTTGATCAAGAGTTCTTCCCTTTATCATTTCGGTTGCCATACTACTGGTTGCAATGGCAGCGCCACAACCAAAGGTTTTAAAACTGGCATCTTCGACAATTCCATCATCACTTATTTTTAAATACATTTTCATAATATCGCCACATGCCGGACTTCCTACTTGGCCAATTCCGTTAGCATCTGCCATTTCGCCTACATTTTTAGGATTCTGAAAATTATCCATTACTGTATCTGTATATTCCATCATTGTTTTAATCTCCTTTTATCTAAATAATTTTTATTTTGAATGACCATGGTCATAAACTGCATCGTCAATGGGTGAATTCGCATCAATGGGTGACATTTTTCTTAATCGCTCAATAATATCCACCAAATTATTGACTACATAGTCAATGTCTTCCATCGTCGTATGTTTACCAATGGTTAACCGCAATGAGCCATGAGCTACTCCGGCAGGAAGGCCAATTGCCAGCAAAACATGTGACGGATTAAGTGATCCGGATGTGCAGGCCGATCCGCTAGAACCTGCAATACCAATTAGATCTAAACTTAACAGAATGGATTCTCCTTCGATATAGTCAAAACAAAAATTGGCATTTCCTGGTAAACGCTTTGTTGGATGACCGTTAAGTCGAACCTGAGGAATTTTTTCCATCACACCTTTAATAAGTGCATCCCGTAATTTTTTTAAATGCGTGGCATTTTCTTCAAGATCATTTGCTGCCATCTCTGCTGCTTTTCCAAAACCAACAATCGCCGCTGTATTTTCTGTCCCCGCACGACGTTTCTTTTCTTGAGCACCACCGTGAACCAAATTTTCAATCGGTACACCTTTACGAATATATAATGCACCAATCCCCTTTGGCCCATAAATTTTATGACCTGAAAGAGATAAAAGATCGACATTTAGATCTTTAACATCGATTGGAATATTCCCAAAAGCCTGAACCGCATCCGTATGAAAAAGAATCCCTTTTGTCTTAACGATTTCTCCAATTTCCTTGATCGATTGAATAGTGCCAATTTCATTATTGGCAAACATTATTGATACTAAAATGGTTTCCTCTTTAATAGCATCTTTAAGATCTTCAATAGAAATCAAACCTTCTTTATCAACCGGTAAATAAGTCACTTGAAAACCTTCTTTTTCAAGATACTGACAAGTGTGTAAAACAGCATGATGTTCTATTTCAGTTGTTATAATATGATTTCCTTTTTTTCTATTTTTATATGCAATACCTTTGATTGCCCAGTTATCAGCTTCTGAACCACCGGCGGTAAAATACACTTCTTTATGATCTGCATTGATGGCTTGTGCCAACTGTAATCGTGCTGCTTCTACACCTCTTTTTGCTTCACGACCCTCCTCATAAACAGAAGAAGGATTACCAAATTTTTCAGTAAAATACGGGAGCATTTCTGCTAAAACTGCTTCATCAACTGCGGTTGTTGCCGCATTATCTAAATATATTCTTTTCATAAAAGCCTCTCTTTCATTGATCTAGCAGATCTTGAAGTGATCTGTTATCTATAATATTATTAATGCTATCTCTTATTTCAATCCATAATCCACGTGTAACACACTCTGCAGATTTTTGACAGGTATAATTTTCTCTGCCGCCAACACATTCCGACATCTCAATGGGTCCTTCTAATGCACGAATAATTTCACCAACACTGATATCTTTCGGTTCTCTTGAAAGTATATACCCACCTTTAGAGCCTCTCGAACTAATAATTAAACCTGTTTTTTTTAAAGTTGAAAAAAGTTGTTCCATATAAGAATCTGAAAAGCTTTGTTTCTCTGCAATTTCTTTGATGGATATTGGGCCGTCTCCATACTTACGTGCAAGTTCATACATTGCAAGCACGCCATATCGACCTTTTGTGGAGAGTCTCATACCAATACCTCCTTTTTAATTCCCAGTATTCCACTTGGAATTTAATGATATTATAGCATAATTCAGAACGATTGAAAAGTAAAATCTCAATCTCTTTTTAAATTAAGTAATTCTTCAACAAAAACAGGCGTGTGATTATAGTGGCTTGCTTTTGTAGATTATTTGGGTTGCGTTTGGCTTGAAATTTACCGCATAACATACCTAATAGCCTGTCGTTTTAACACATTAACTACAAGGCAAAGAATACTACTCCAATAAAACCACCCATCGGCATGGATGCAAATACTTTTGGCATCGCAATAAACATAAGCCCTGGTCAGGCATTTAACGCACTCGGATCGCCACCTGAAAAAACAAAAACGAAAGGGACGATCATCATCACTGCTAAAATAGCAAAACCGATGTCAAAAAGTTCAATCTGTCCGACACATTTTTCACGACAAATGCATGAATGAATTGCGCGATATTGCCCTCTAAACTACTGATAAAATAACGGCATTCCTTCGTTTCATTGCCTTGCTTACAGATGGTTTTTTCTTCCATCCCTATACTTGTTAGCCCTTTCCAGTGCTTGCGTTGACTGAGCCATTTGACCTTTTATCTCGATTGTTTCCAACAATTCGGGGATGGCTGTGATTTCATTCCTTTTCTCATCAATGGCTTTCTGACCGAGGCAATAGCCATTTTTGAATTCAAGATATTTTTTTAAGTAATCTTTATTTTCATGGGCAAAATCTTCGATTTCTTCCACTCATTTGCATTGGACAACGTCGCCAATAAAACGATCACTAAAATATCTTTTAAACAATGCTTTTAATCAATTTTCAATCAATTTATCTTCGACCGTATATTGACCCAAAGACTTAACGTATGCTTTTTCATCATTAATAATTGCACGTTTTTTACTATAAAATTCCTGTACTACAATATTTTTCACTAGTTGTTGCATTTGCAACATTGCTATTTTATCGTGTTTTTTAAATATGAAACAACTTTATTTACAGAACGTTGATAAAGTAACTTTTCAAGTTCGGCTTTTTGGTTTACAGATTTTTTTAGTCCCCCACGCATATAGTATGGCAGTTACGACTGCAAACATTAATATTCCCAAAACCACTAAATATGTTGATATTTTATCTCTCTCTTTTAAATTTATAGCGTTTTATAGCAAATAAAATCGTTATTTTTTAAAATACGAAAATATTTTACAAGTCTTTCAAGTAACGGATGTGCTGACTCGCCAAATTTTTCGTCGACCAATTTACTTATTTCGTAAATATTCTTCACACCGTCCATTTGATTAAAAATAAACGTTCCATATTCATCTAATGTTATATTGCTTACAGCTGGTTTATTAAATATTTTTTGTGCTAATTTATTATAAAACCCTTTATTTTTCATTTCAATTACAATAATACCATCATCATTTGTTTTCAATTTAAATTCTGGGTTTACAAATGGTCTCATATCCAAATAATTTTCTTTTGGCTTTTTTTCTTTTTTAGACATTATCTTTGACATCTCCTTCAAATAGACATTTTATAGCAAATGAACACATCACACTAAAATGCGTGATGTGTTCATTAAAAGCAATAAAATTATTTGTTATTTATCACGATTTTCTTTGTGCCATAGTGAGAACTTGAAAATAACTAGTAGAATTAAAACAAAGAACACAACAGCGCCAATACTGGAAACCAATGGACTGATATTTGATAATGACAAGCCATAATTATTAAGGTTAATATAATCACCTAATGATTTGCCACTTATTTTAATAACAGCCAATACTGCAAGAATAATACCAATTAGACCTTCACCTGCAATAAGACCTGATGTAAACAAAATACCACTGCTAATTGCACCTTTGCGTTTTTCTTCAGAAATTTTCTTTTTCTTTTCGATGTACAAACGTACAAGACCGCCACACATAATTGGCACAGATAGATAAATTGGTAGATATAAACCAACTGCAAAAGGTAGAACAGGAATACCCAATACAGCAACAACAGCACCAATAAATACACCTATGAATACAAGATTCCACGGTAGGTTATTACCCATAACGCCTTCAACAACAAGCTTCATTAACATTGCTTGTGGTGCGCCACATTCAGCAGAGCCAAAGCCCCATGCTGCGTTTAGTAGGTACAAAATGCCACCAATGGAAAGTGCTGCGACAATTGCGCCGATAAGTTCGCCATATTGTTGCTTTTTAGGTGTAGCACCAACTAAGAAACCTGTTTTTAAATCTTGTGATGTATCACCGGCAATAGCTGCGATAATACAAATAATTGAACCAATAGTAATTGAACCAACCATACCCTGTGTACCTGTTATACCGATAGCTTTTAAAATAATAGTTGCTATAAGCATTGTCGCAATAGCCATACCCGAAATAGGGTTATTCGATGAACCGATTAAGCCAACCATACGTGATGAAACCGTTGCAAAGAAGAAACCAAAAATAATAACCATAAGTGAGCCCAAAGGACTAACTGGAATAGCTGGAACAAGCCACATTATAATTGCAATAATTAAAACACCAATTAAAATAACAGGCATTGGAATATCTTGCTCCGTGCGTATTGTGCTTACTGTATTACCTTTTTTCATACCCTTCATTGCATCTTTAAATGTTTTCACAATTAGTGGGCATGATTTAACTAAACTAAATATACCGCCAAATGCCAAAGCACCAGCACCAATATATCTTAGATAAGTTCCCCATAATGCACCTACACCGCCAGTTTCAAGAAGCTCGCTAACAGTAACTGTTGCCGGGAACAAAATTGTATTTCCGCCAAATAATGCAATAAGTGGTAAAATAACAAACCAACCTACAACACCACCGGCAAATAAATAAGAAGAAATACGTGCGCCACATATGAAACCAACACCCGCTAAAGCAGGTAAAACATCTGCGCCAATTCCACTGCCCTTATACGCTTTAATGTCAAAAGTAACTTCACTTGGAAAGAATTTTAAGCCATCAGCAATAAATTTGTAAGCAGCGGCGATACCAAGACCGGCAAAAACAGTAGCTGCCTTGCTGCCGCCTTCTTCGCCTGCAATAAGAACTTCTGCACACGCTGCACCCTCTGGATAAGGCAATGTACCATTTTCTTCTACAATTAACGCTCTGCGTAAAGGTATCATAAATAGAACACCTAAAACACCGCCACATAACGCAATAAGAGAAATGGTTATGAATGATGGCATTTCAATAACGCCATCAGCCGCCCACATAAACAAAGCAGGTAATGTAAAAATTGCACCTGTCGCAAGTGCTTCACCAGCAGACCCTATTGTTTGAACAATGTTATTTTCCAAAATAGAATTTCTGCGTAAAATAACACGAATAATAGCCATTGAAATAACTGCTGCTGGGATAGATGCAGATATTGTCATACCAACTTTAAGCCCTAAATAGGCATTAGCACCTCCAAAAACAACCGCTAAAATCACACCCGTAATAATTGAGGTAATTGTAAATTCCGGAATTACTTTATCTGCTGAAATAAACGGTTTAACATCTGAATTTTTCATAAAAAAGAAAACCGCCTTTCTATAAATATTTATTTTATTATACTCTGCTTTTGACTAAAAGACAAGTTTAGAAAAGCTTGATGTGATTGAGATATGATAATGTCTCTATATATCACAAATGATTATGTCCCAAAA
>JAVXTS010000006.1:0-60841 GCA_036642535.1 Eubacterium sp.
TACCGACCTCCTACTCCTTAGATTTTTAGGTCTAACTTTTGGGGGTCGGTTCAAACTGTACCTACTTTTTTATTTACCATTTTTCAGCAAATAATTCAACTTCTACACAGGCCTTATTTATAATTGACTCCGTTTCATCTGGGTATTCTTCTATCCCTTGGGCATAAATGATTGAAAAATCATCAACCCCACAAAGTTTTAAAATACCTTTTAGCCAATCAACCCCATAACAATGCATTATCGGATTATCGGTTTGACATGTTCCACCACTGGCTAAGAGCATCAACGCTTTTTTATTTTTTAGCAAACCAATCGGTCCTGCTTCTGTATAAGCAAAGCAAGTGCCGACACGCATTACCGCAAGCGAGTAGTTAATCAAACTTGGTGCCGTGGTCAGGTTCCAATGTGGCGCAGCAAAAACATAGCGATCAGCGTCACAAAATTCTTGGCATAAGCGATCTAAGAATGCATACTTTTTCGTACCCTCGGGATTATCCCCATTAAAATAATTCACTAAATCTTCATTAATGCTCGGAAATTCAATTGTACTTAAATCAATTTTAGTTATTTTATCTTCCGGATGTTTCTTTCGATCGCTTTTCACAAAAGCATCTGCTAGTTGATTACTAACCGATTTTGTTGCTAAGGGGCTAGCTGTAATGACTAAAGTTTTCATTAAAGTCTACCCCGCTCTTAAACAATATTCTGAGGTCGGCCTTCTAGCCAGCAACGAATATTATCAAATACAATAACAGCTCGTTTATAGAGAGATTCTTTTGTTGCAAATGCCACATGTGGTGTTAATACCGTGTTCGGCGCACCCAGTAATGGATGATTTGCCGGAAGTGGTGGTTCTCCTTCAAAAACATCAATACCGGCTCCAGCAATTTTTCCATCTTTCAGTGCTTCTGCCAATGCTTCATTATCAATAATACCACCTCTAGCAGTGTTAATTAAAATTGCCTTTGGCTTCATTAATGCTAATTTTTCTTTATTGATTAATTTTTCGGTTTCTTTGGAAACCGGAATATGTAATGTTACAATATCACTTTGACGTAAAAGTTCTTCCAAATCCATATATTTTATGCCCATTTCCAAGCCTTCTGATTTCACAGTTCGGCTATAAGCCAAAAGTTCACATCCAAATACTTTTCCAATTTCGGCTACTTTCAGTCCAATGGCTCCGGTTCCTACAATGCCCAGTTTTTTTCCACATAATTCATTTCCAATGAGCCCGCCAATTGTTCCACCGCTTCTTGTTTCGTGATCACAGGTAACAATATCCCGATACACATTAATCATCAAACCAAAGGCAAGTTCTGCCACTGCATTGGTCGAATAACCGGCCGCATTGCAAAGAGTAATTCCCCGCTCTTTACATGACGCAACATCCACATGATCCACACCTGTAAATGCAATATCAACAAGTTTTAGATTTGGGCAAGCATCAATAATTTTTTTATCAAAAGGTTGATTTGCTAAAACAACCACCTCTGCGTCTTTCACTCTTTCAATCAATTTTTCCTGATTCGTTTCCCGGTTATCGTACGCAATGAGTTTATGTCCATCTGCTCTTAATAGCATTGTAAGTGTTTGTAGTGCATCTTGAGTAATGCCCAAAGGTTCCATAATCACAATTTTCATTCTTAGCCACCTCAATAATCCTTTTTATATACTTTTTTCATTTTATTATTATACCATAATCTAAGATAACCGTATCCATTTTTAGCAAACTAATTTAAAAATAATAGTGTCTTTTTATTTGCTTTATTCTTCATTCTCATTTTCTGAATCCATCATCTTTTTTATCAAATCATAGGAATACCCTCTACCCATAAGGCTTCTGATAATGCGCTGTTTAAGTTCATACCCCTGATATCCTTTATTTTCATGGGTACGTTTATATTTTTCATAATAACGAATTGCCTCAGTCATTCGCTCTTTCATTAACC
Source organism: Eubacterium sp. (assembly GCA_036642535.1). Taxonomy (GTDB): domain Bacteria; phylum Bacillota; class Clostridia; order Eubacteriales; family Eubacteriaceae; genus Eubacterium. The sequence goes on from JAVXTS010000006.1 coordinate 1,953, forward strand.
ATTCGGTTTCTTCTTCGGTCAAATCCACATCATCTTCCCGAACCAGATTATTTTCGATCATCGTCTTGATCATTTCTGATGCAAATCCTTTTCTTTGAAGAAAACCATAAATTTTACTTTTTCTTTTCAGGTAAGGCTCACGGTCATATTTTTTTTCTGCTTTTTGATATTGCTTTTTACAACAATCCCATTCCTGTTCTTCTGTAAATAAATCATCAAGCGAAAAAAGCAATTTGTCCGGAATGCCTCTCTTTTTTAAATCATAACGCATTTTAATTCGACCATTATAGCCGAAATTAATATTAGTATAACAATAATGTTTTAAGTATTCTTCATCATTGATAAATTTATATCTGATCAGTTTTTCCATTACCGCTGCAATGACGCGTTCATCATATTCTTTTTTTTCTAAATAGAGAACTATTTCTTGCTCCGTTCTGTTTTTAAATGAAATATATTTTAAACATTGATCATATGCTTTTTGTATTGCTCCATTCTCCATGTCATCAACCTTTCCTCTTTTATTCTAAATTTACTTTGTATTTTTTTTAATATTCTTTTTTGTATGCTATAATAGAAAAGAATCAAAAGTATATAACGTCTAACTTACTGAGGTGAAATTATGTCTACTGAAATACCAATAACGCAATCACAATCAAATAATGATTATTATACACTTTCTTTTTATCGTGCTCTTTTAGAGCACCCAATGATGAAAAGTTTTTTATCATTAACAAAATCTTATGCACCGAATATCAACAAATCTGATTTTCGTAACCAACATTTAGAAACCTATTATGAACTTAAATCTCAAATGCTTGCCTACTCTTTTAATAAAAATGAAGAAACAAACTATGCCAAATCTCCATGGAAAGATTTTTTACTGACCCAAATTATTGGAAATGAAAACCCGCTTTCTCTTCTTTTCGAACGTAATATTGTAACACGTCAACATCCGTTTGGTAAAAGTATGTACCATGATTTTGAAATTTTAATGGATCTCTATCATTTTGATTGGGAACAGTTTCTAAAAGAAACAAATTTAGATGATACCAATATTTTTTCTGCACATATCTTTTTTCCGGTTCCGCCTTATGATGAAATCAACCTAGCTTTTGAAACTAGGGATGTCCATGTTTCCTTTAAAGCAACGAATCATTACATTTATCAATATGGTCTAGGTATTTTTGAACTTAATCCTAGTTTTAAACTCGGACCAAACAATCGTTTAGTCCCTATTAAAAATCAAAAATATAAATCAATGGATTCACTAGTTGGTTATGAACTTCAAAAAAAAGAACTTCTTGCAAATACAAAAGCCTTTATTAAAAACCATACCGGTCTCAACGTTCTCTTACAAGGTGATATGGGCACCGGTAAATCGACAATGGTTAAAGCACTCCTAAATACTTTTAAAGATACCAAACTTAAAATGATTGAAATTAAAAAAGATCAATTAAACTTTATTCCAACCATCATTAATACCATAAAAAACAGACCTTATCCTTTTATTTTATTTATTGATGACCTTTCCTTTGAGAAAAACGATAGTGCTTACAAAGTTTTCAAAAATATTATCCAAGGATCTCTTGAGGAAAATCCTCAAAATATTTTAATTTACGCAACTTCTAACAAGCGACATCTCGTTACAGAAACCCATTCTGAACGTGATAATGCCGTTCATTCTAAAGATATAATGGAAGAGAAGTTATCTTTAAGTAGCCGTTTTGGTCTAGTTCTCACTTTTACAGCCCCAAACCAACGTGACTACCTTAATATTGTTAATGCCCTCGCAAGTGAAGCAGGTATCACACTTCCAACTACTCTTATTGAATCTCAAGCTATTCAATGGGAAATGAGGCACCTCAACCGTTCTGGACGAACGGCAGAACAATTTATTAACTATTTGCTCATCACTATGGATTCTATTTCTGAATAATGATCATCAAATTCTAAAACACCGTAGGACTATTATAAATCGTACTACGGTGTTTTTTGTAAATTCAGTGGTACTTTTCCCTCTAAAGCGTCCTCTTGATGTTCAACCATATTCGACCAGTAACGCTTAGGCATATGTGTCATTTGGCATTTGGCGTTTTTTCGCGATTCAATACCAATTGTTTTATAAAAGCACCGCCAAAGTGTTCTAAACGCTCGTTCTTCATCATCTGTTCTCGGCAATTCCAATTGATCTACCGGAATAATTTTCCACTCAAATGGCGCATAAACCAGTGCAGATCGGTGTGTTTTGTCGTAGATCATAAACGTTTCTCCGTTATAACGATCACAAAAATGGTCTGTTAAAAGAGGGAGTACCCAATTCTTAGGATCAATCATCGCAACAAGTGTCTTATTATATTCTGAAAATCGAATAAATTCTTTGATTAAATCGGCTTCGTTAATCACGTATTTTACAATTTTATCAAGTGCATTAACATCTTCATCGGCCAGGAAATCCAAAATACGCTCCCCCACACGATATCCTTTTCGAATAAAACGATAAAGGGTCATTTCTTTATTCTGATTGCAACTTAGGAACCCTATTTTTAGATGGTTTGTCACCTCACTTGACATTTTTGGGCGAAATGAAGCGAAGACACGTTCAGCTTTTTTTGTCTCCGTTTTAATTACCTTTACCGGAAAAAGAAAATACTGTTCAAACGTATCGGGTACAATATTAATTGGTGTCTCTTTTTTCATATAGCTTTCAAAAATACAACATAAAAATCCCTCAAAGCTTCCATCATATTGATACACCACTGTTACTGCGTCAGACATTTCATAACCTCTTTATGTAAAACCGGAAATTGATTCTGATCAAAAAAAGTCAACTGCTCGTACTTTTTTTCCACCATACTTTTTTGTCCCTGTTCTGAAATAAGTGCTCTCAATACGCCATCCGGCGTTACTTTAAGCCCTTCCATCATCTTACCGTTACACAGAATAAAATACTGAGCACGTTTTAAAACAACACCCATTTTTTTTAATCCAGAAAAATCCAATGTTCCTGTACGTCTTGCTTTAACAATACGCATTGCACTTTTTACCCCGATCCCCGGAACACGTAGCAACATTGCCTTTGACGCCTTATTAATCTCAATGGGAAATGTCTCCATATGTGACAGCGCCCAACTGCATTTGGGATCAACTAATGGGTTAAAATTTGGGTTTTCAGCATCAAGCAATTCATTCGCACTAAACCCATAAAACCGAAGAAGCCAATCCGCTTGATAGAGACGATGCTCTCTAAGAAGCGGTGGTTTTGTATTAAGTGCCGGTAATAATTTATTTTCTGCCACAGGAATATAAGCCGAAAAGAAAACTCTCTTCAATGCATATTTTTTATAAAGTCCCTCGGTCAGATTTAAAATTTTATAATCATTATCCGGTGTTGCACCAATAATCATTTGTGTGCTCTGTCCTGCCGGCGCAAATTGAGGTACATGCTTATAGCGTACAAGTTCATGACTATTTTCTTCTATTTTATGCGTAATGAGTTTCATTGGTTTAAAAATAGATGCTTTTGTTTTATCCGGTGCCAATTTTTTCAGGCTTTCTTCAGATGGCAATTCAATATTAACACTCATACGATCCGCTAAATACCCCATTTGTGTCAATAACCTATCATCCGCTCCCGGAATTGCTTTAACATGAATATACCCATTAAAATTATATTCGTCTCCCCGAAGTAACGCTAGTATTTCAATCATTTTTTCACAGGTATAGTCCGGATTTTTCACCACGGCCGAACTTAAAAAAAGGCCTTCAATATAATTTCTCCGATAAAAACCAATTGTAAGATCTGCCAGTTCTCTTGGTTTAAATATAGCACGTTCCACATCCTTCGAACAACGATTAACACAATATTGGCAGTCATAGGTACAAATGTTTGTCATTAAAACTTTTAAAAGTGATATACAACGGCCATCGGATGCAAAACTATGACAAATTCCCGCTGAAACGGTATTCCCAAGTGCTCCTTTTTTTCCTTTTCGGGTAACACCGCTCGATGTACATGCGACATCAAATTTAGCAGCATCCGTTAAAATCCTTAATTTTTCTAGAAGTTCCATCCCTATACCTCTTTCGCATCGATTCATCATCATGATGCCTTGAATGATTACCTCCATTTTAAAACAAATGATCGAATTAGTCAACGATAAAAGAACATATATTCTTTATTGTGCTTTTTTATTTATTTAAAATATGATATACTAAAATAAAAAAGGAACTTATTATGAAAATTCAAAGACCCGATTTTCCAGAACCATTAGACATTACCGATCACTTAAGCACATATCTTGAAAGAGCTATTGAAAATGAGGATGATATTGTCAATAGCCACTTTATTAATCTTAAACCCGAAGAATATAATGCCCCTGCAATAGAGTTTCATCATTGCCTTTTTGAAAAAAGCAATCTTTCTTCAAGTCATTTTAACCGTGCTTACTTTGCTGATATTACTTTTTCGCAATGTGATTTATCCAATATTAACTTTAATGACACCACTTTTCATCGCGTTATTTTTGATGATTGTAAACTTTTAGGCGCCGATTTTAACAATTCAATTTTTGAAGATTGTTCTTTTAATGACTGTATGGCGAAATTCTTTAATGGCTCTTCCTCTAAACTGAAACACCTTCTTTTTAAACACTGTGATTTAACCTCCGGTAGTTTTCAAGACTGTCGCTTAAAAAACGTCCATTTTGAAGATTGTGATCTTTCTCAAATAGATTTCTTCCAAACTGCACTTAAAGGCATTGATTTTACAAGCAATACACTTCAGGGTTGGTTACTCTCCGGAGCCTATGAACTAAAAGGCGCCACTTTTAATTTTTTACAAGCGGTAGAACTATCAAAACTCTTAGGTATTATCGTAAAAAACTAATTCCCTTTTTATTATAATCTGATCTCTATCGTTTTATGGTGCACTTCATACATTTCAAAAACAACACCTGCCATTTTTAACATTTTTTTAGACGCAATCACCGCATCGGTATCCGCATATTTATCTTCCAGATAGATAACCTTGCGAATACCGGATTGAATAATCGCTTTGGCACACTCATTACAGGGAAAGAGTGTTGCATAAAGGGTCGCACCTTTTAATGAGCGCCCACCACTATTTAAAATCGCGTTAAATTCAGCATGACAAACATAAAGATATTTTGTCTCAAGAGGTTTACCGTCTCTTTCCCATGGCATATTATCATCGTCGCAGCCAATCGGCATTCCATTATACCCCATGGTTAAAATTTTATTTTCAGGGCTCACAATACACGCACCAACCTGTGTGCCCGGATCCTTACTTCTTTTTGCCGACAGCAACGCAATTCCCATAAAATACTCATCCCATGATAAATATTCTTCCCGTTTCATTTTAGTCTCCTAATCTTTTTTATAAATTTTATGACACAATGCACATCCTGTCGGTGTTGCTGCCATTCCGCCAAGTGCGGTTTCCCTTAACTCCGGTGGCAAATGCTTTCCAACCTGGAACATTGCACTAACAACTTCATCAAAAGGAATTAAATTAGGCACACCGGCCAAAGCAATTTCTGCACTGACAATCGCATTAGAGGCACCCACCGCATTTCTTTTCTGACAAGGGGCCTCCACCAATCCTGCAATCGGATCACAGACAAGCCCCAGCAAATTGGACAATGCATTTGAAGCCGCACCTAAACACATTTGAGGTGTTCCTCCTAAAATTTCAGTTACAGCGCTGGCCGCCATGGCACTGGCCGAACCAATTTCAGCCTGGCATCCGCCTTCTGCACCGGAAACCGTCGCATTTCTTGAAATAATATAACCAATCGCACCCGCATTAAACAGTGCAGACTCCATCTGATCATCCGAAAATCCATACTCCTCTTGAATGGCTATAAATACGCCGGGAATAACACCCGATGATCCCGCCGTTGGTGCCGCCACAATTAAGCCCATAGAAGCATTGACTTCAAGTACCCCCATCGCATAAGCAATCGCTTTTGAAATTAACGTACCGCATACATTTTTTCCTGCCAGTCGCTTTGCATTAAGCTCTTTTGCTTCGCCTCCAATGAGCCCGCCCATGGAAATGAGCTCTTCATTTAAGGCTTCCGTTACCGCATTTTTCATGATGCTATAAGCGTGTTTCATTCGAATTTCCACTTCTTCAGGATTTTTTTCAAGATATTTAATTTCTCTGGTTCGCATCACTTCTGAAATCGATAAATTATGACGCTTACATATTTTTAATAACATACTGCCTGTTGTAAAATTCATGCTGTCCTCCTACATTTCAATGAGCGTAGCGCTGATAATATTTTCTGACGATTCAATTTCCAAAAGAACAGGCTCCGGAATTTTTTCATCCATTTCAATAATCGTATAAGCGATTTCTCCTTTTTTTTCACGATAAAGCTTTGTAAATGCAATATTAATTTTTCCATCGCTAAGACATCGGGTAATATGTGCAAGCACACCCGTTCTATCTTTTTGTTTAATCAAAATCGTATTGTATTCTCCCGAAAGAGCAATTTCAACCCCATTAATTTCCCGAATAAGCGCCGCACCGCCACCAATGGATTCACCCACCACCATCGTCTTTTCACCCGCATCATCTATAATGGTAATAGCAACCGTATTAGGATGAATTTCTTTATTCTCCAAATTAGTATGAAAAAAGTAAAGCAACCCTCGTTGATCAGCTAATTCAAAAGAATTTCGAATTCGATAATCTTCTGTACCAAATCCCATTATTCCTGCCAAAAGCGCTTTATCCGTGCCGTGACCTTTATAGGTTCTCGCAAAAGAACCATATAAAAGAAAGTCAACTTTTACTATTTTTCCTTTTACCATTTTTTGTGCCAAAAGCGCAATACGCAATGCACCCGCCGTATGTGAACTGGACGGCCCAATCATATTTGGTCCGATGATATCAAATACCGATAATTCTTTCACAATTTCCCCCTTTAATGACCCGTTCTTTCTAGTCTTTGTCTTTTATTCTAATGTATTCTTTACCTTTTATCAAGCTAAAACCTTTTATCTTCCATGATTCTTCAAAAAAATAGATGAAAAAAAGGAAGTCTAAGCTTCTCTTTTTTCATCATAATACTTTAAAATTTTATTAAACTTCATTTCTTTTGTAACTTAATCCAAACTTTATAAAAAACAAAATACCTGCGCCGATCAATGAAGCTCCTAAACCGGTATAAAAAGTTCCCAAATATAATGGCGGTATCCATCCTGATTTTCTTAAGAGCACACCAAAGGTGATCATAAAAATCATAATTAAATAACTTTTTGTATCAAAAAATTTAAATACATTAATCTTTTCCGGCCCATAAAACAAAATACGCTTACTATGTTTATTCACCATTTTATAAAAGATAAATTTAAAAAATACTCCAAATACAAGGAGTGCGCAAATAAGCGGTATAATTGGATTGGTCCAATATTTAATCATATCCGGTGTTCCAATACGCATAATATTAAATCCTGCAAAAAACCAAACAGCTCCGGCAATGACTAACAATGTTCTTTTCTCTACTTTTGGTATAAAGCGATCCATTTTTCCTCCATCATGATCCATTTTTTTATTTACACTTCTCATTCTAACCGATAATCATTCAAAATAAAATAGATAAATCTTATATTTTTTTATAAAGACATCTTTTTTCTTGACACTTTTTCTACCACCGTGCTATAATAAAAACATACCAAACGAATGTATCTATAGAAGGAGGCTTGTCAATGTCTAGAAACAAACATCCAGAAGTAACCATTAATCGTATTTTAGATGTTGCCTTTAATTTATTCAGCAAAAAAGGTTATGAACAAACAACTATTCAAAATATCGTCGATGAACTGGGAGATCTCAGTAAAGGGGCTATTTATCACCATTTTAAATCAAAAGAAGAGATCATTGATCGGTTGCTTTATCGCATCAATTCAAACCCAATTGCTTTTGAAGGTATTTCCGAAAATTTTAACACCTTAAATGGTATTGAAAAAATCAGAACTGTTTTAATCGCTTCTTTAAAAAACGAGCAATCTTTAGCCATGTATCGTGCTGCTCCCGATTTATTAAAAAACCCTAAGTTTTTATCCTTACAATTGACAGTTACAATGGAGAACATCGCTCCTGAAATCCAAGTTTATATTGAAGAAGGCATTTGCGATGGTTCCATTCAAAGTGATTCTCCAAAACTTTTGGCAGAATTCTTTAGCTTAATAGCCAATATCTGGATCAATCCCGGTGTTTTTCCGCTCACTAAATCAGAATTTATTGATAAAGTACTCTTTGCAAAAAAAACATTTGACGCTTTGGGATTACCGGTTGTCAATGATAAAGTTTTACAGGCTCTCCATAATTTTGCAAATGAGTTAAATCTTTAATTCAATTTTTCAATGCATTCATTCATAAAAATAATGTCTCTTCGATTCTGCCATTTAGGCAGTTTCTTTTTAAAGCTATACATACGTTTGGTCGGTATCTAAAATTATTGGAGGTTACCTTATGTACTCAAATCAAAAATTATTGAATCGTGATTTTTTACTGGTTGTTATTGGACAAATTATTTCTCTCTTTGGCAACACCATCTTACGTTTTGCCCTGCCCCTCTATTTGCTTAATACCACCGGCTCTTCCGCTATTTTTGGAAGTGTTATGGCTCTTTCTATGATTCCAATGGCTCTTTTATCACCCGTCGGCGGCATTATTGCCGACCGCATCAACCGTCGAAATATCATGATATTTCTTGATTTCATTACCTCTGGGCTTGTCATTCTTTTTGGTCTTGTTTTTGTTCCTGAACACGCCGTTATCCTTATTGGTACGATGATGGTCGTTTTATCTATCATTCAATCTCTTTATAGCCCATCCGTCCAAGCCAGTGTTCCCGTTCTTTCATCCACAAAAAATTTAATGAAATCCAATGCAATCATCAATCAGGTTCAAGCATTATCTTCACTCTTAGGACCAATTATCGGTGGTATTCTGTATGGTTTCTGGGGATTAATGCCCATTATCGTTGTAGGTGCTTGCAGCTTTTTCATCTCAGCAGTCATGGAAATTTTTATTCATATTCCTTCCGTTAAACGAAAGGATTCCGAGCATTCATCCAATATTATCCGTCAAGATATCAAAGACAGCCTTGATTTTATATGCCATAAAAATTCTGTTATTTTTAAAATTGTTCTAGTTATCTGTTCTTTTAACTTATTTATCAGCGCACTTATCGCCGTTGGTGTTCCTACCATCATCACCATTAATTTAGCGCTTTCAAGCCAACTTTATGGTATTGCCCAGGGATTGATGGCCGCCGGAGCACTTTTAGGGGGGATTTTGACAGCGATTTTTGCATCAAAACTCACTGCCGATAAATCCCATTTTATTCTATTTTTGGCCTCAGCATCTATCCTACCAATCGGAATAGCTCTCATTTTTCCTATCCCTGTGATGCTTGCTTATGGTGTGATTACACTATTCAGTATGATCCTTATGACCTTAGCTTCGGTTTTTTCCATCATGATGTTATCTTATCTTCAAATGATCACACCCAATGAACTTATCGGAAAAGTGATGTCACTTATTATCGCATTATCCGTTTGTTCTCAACCTATTGGCCAAGCGCTCTACGGTTTTCTTTTTAGTCTTTCAAGTTCGACACCTTATGTTATTATTTTTGGTGCCTCCTGCGTCACAATTTTGATTACACTCGTCTCTAAGCCTCTTTTTCAAAATCTGCCGAGTATCACAACACCATCAAGCATGACCGACACATCTTCTAATTTATAATAATTCGCCATATTTTCTAATGTATCCCTTTTTTATGACCGTCGCCAATATCATATAAAGTACTATTGTCAATAATAAGAAGGGATAATAATCGCACGGAAGTGGCATCATACCAAGTGCTGTACCAAAAGTCGTATAAGGGATAATACTTCCTACGACCATACCGACCGTTGTAAAAGTAACAAGTTGCCATGAGGCTCGGCTTTTGATAAAGGGAAACTTTGGTGTACGAATCATATGAATAACCAACGTTTGTGTGAAAAGCGATTCAACAAACCATCCGGCATGAAATAATCCAATAAAGCCAAGTTGTGCGGTACTATCTAAAGTGTAAAACATCCCACCGAAAACCATTGGACCGATTAAAAAATACATGATCATATACGTTGAAATATCAAATACAGAACTCGTTGGTCCAATCCATATCATAAATTTTACGATGGACGATGCCTCCCATTTTCTTGGTTTTTTCAAATAATCTTCATCAACATTATCCCAAGGAATCGCCGTACATGAGATATCATAGATCAGATTAAGCACCAAAAGCTGAATGGGAAGCATCGGTAAAAAGGGCAGAAAAAAACTTGCCACCATCACCGATAGCATATTTCCAAAATTAGAACTAGCGGTCATTTTAATATATTTAATAATATTAGCATATGTTCTGCGCCCTTCAATCACGCCTTTTTCAAGTACCATCAAATCTTTCTCAAGTAAAATAATATCTGCCGATTCTTTGGCAATATCTACCGCCGTATCCACCGAAATACCAACATCTGATGCTTTCATTGCTGCGGCATCGTTAATACCATCTCCCATAAATCCTGTAATATGTCCATTATCCCGTAGTGCCGAAACAATCCGAACTTTTTGTGTCGGTGATAATTTAGCAAAAATATTTGTTGATTCTACTGCTTCTTTTAATTGTAAATCTTCCATCTTTTCTATCTCTGAACCAAGTAAAATTTTATCAACTGCCATACCTACTTGACGGCAAATTGATTGGGTTACTGCATCGTTATCTCCGGTTAAAACCTTAACCGATACGCCATAAATATTCAATGCTTTTAATGCTTCCGCCGTACTTTCTTTAGGTGGATCGAGAAAAGCTAAATATCCGATAAGAACCATATCCTTTTCATCTTGGGTACCAAAAGCACCGGCAGGTGACGGATTCGTCTTTTGGGCAATTCCTAAAACTCGCAGTCCATTATCATTATATCCTTTAACTCTTTTCAGAATTTCCGATTTCATCGTTTCCGTCATGGATTCAATCTGACCTTTATATTCAGCAAAACGGCAAATCTCCAACATTTCTTCAATCGCACCTTTTGTGATCATCTGTGTTTTTCCGGTCTTATCTGAAACCACAACACTCATACGCCGTCTATTAAAATCAAAGGGGACTTCATCAACCTTAATATAATCTTGTCGTAATAATGACATTCGCTGTTCATCTGCATGATCGATAATGGCTAAATCCATCAAATTTTTAAGACCTGTTTGATGCCAACTATTGAGAAAAGCATGGCGTAATACTCGCTCGTCTTCATTTCCATGAATATCCAAGGAATATTCAAGGACAATTTTATCTTGGGTCAATGTTCCTGTTTTATCCGTACAAAGCACATCCATTGCGCCAAAATTTTGAATAGCGTTCAAATTTTTAACAATAACCTTTTTCTTTGACATGGTCACAGCACCTTTTGCTAAATTAGCCGATACAATCATCGGTAACATTTCCGGTGTTAAACCAACTGCCACTGACATCGCAAAAAGAAACGCTTCTATCCAATCTCCTTTTGTAAATCCATTGACCAATAATACAACCGGTACCATGATCATCATAAAACGAATTAACACCCAGGAAACTGCATTAACACCCTTTTCAAATCCAGTTGGACGGCGTTTTTCGGTTAACTGTTCTGCTACAGAACCTAGCATTGTATCATCACCCACAGCAATCACAATTGCAGTGGCCGAACCACTGATAACATTTGTGCCCATAAATGCCAGATTATTATATTCCAATGGATTCACTAACGACTCTTTTTTCGGGTCAGCATATTTTTCAACGGCTTCACTTTCACCAGTCAAGGCAGATTGACCGATAAATAAATCTTTAACTTGAAAAATCCTCACATCAGCAGGTACCATATCTCCAGCTGCTAAATGGATAATATCTCCCACGACAACTTCATCCAGTGGAATTTCAATACTTCCCTTATTTTCCCGCTCCACAGCTGTGGTTGTTTCAACCATTTCACTTAATTGTTCAGCTGCTTTACTACTTCTACTTTCTTGTACAAAACGGAGTAATCCGCTTATCAGAACCATTACCGTTACAATAATGACAAAAATTGGATCCTTTTCTGCCGCTGGTACTAAAATAACATCTGTTATCGTAGAAATAACAGCCAATACCAACAAAATAATCGTAAAAGGATTGACAAAAGCTTCTAATAAACGTTTAGTTAATGAATTTTCTTTATGTTTCGTTAACACATTAACACCAAAACGTTCTCTCATTTTTTCTACTTTTTCATTTGAATAGCCCTTTAAATCTGTTTTGTAATATTGTAACAACTCATTTTGATTTTTTTGAGCGCCAAGAATCAGCCGTTTTTGTGCTTCAGCTGTCCATATTTTCCGTTGTGTATTTTCTTTTAAATTTTTTTTCATTGTCTTAACCTCTCTGTATTATTAAACATTGTGTTAAGACATAACTCCGTTAACCTTTGAGTATTATACAATCAAAGGCAGAAAAATGAATATAAATTCTAATTTCTGTCTCGGGTGGTGGTACTTCGGGTCCAGCCGGACTTATGCCTTTCATACTTCCTATATCCATTTTTCTCACCTCCTTTAATTCATAAAAAAAGCTTCCTACCAAAGCCTAAGCCATGACAGGAAACTTAAATTTTCCAAAACGACATGATTATTAAAATCACATTTTAAATTTGCCACCGTTCAAGCTTTAGCATCACAGGGCAATGAAATTACGTTATTTTATGCCTTAATTCGACATAAACTGTTGACCTTCTCATAGTGTCTCCACTATTTCGCGGCAGCAATCCGTATCCCTGTGGTAGCCTCACCTACCGAAATATTTATTTGATTTTTTTATTCTACGCTTTCCAAAATATTTTGTCAACCCATCAACTAAAATTTAAGAAATTTAAATATTTTTTTTAAGAGGACTGTTTTCTCTTTTTCAAACACACATAAACACCACATCCTGCCAAAAGAACCAATCCGCTAAACATCATTGCTGTCATATTGCGTTCTGATACAATGGATGTATGGGGATTACTGCTTTGATCTGCAGTTTTTGCTTTATTCGCAACATTGCTACTTTCTTTTGATGTTTTCTCTGTTTTAAATGCTTGTTTGGTTGTAGCTTTTTGTGCTTCTGCCTTTTTCTCTGCTTCTTTTTGTGCTGCTACTTTTTGTGCTTCTGCTTTTTTTTCTGCTTCTTTTTGTGCTGCTAATATTTGAGCTTTTTCAGTTGCTTCTTTTTCGGCTGCCTCTTTTTTTGAAATCTCAAGTAAATTTTGAATTCTCGATTCAGCATCTTTTAATATTTGAAAATTTTCTGTTGACACTGCTTTTTGTTCAATCAACGATAATTTCATAAAACGATCCGATAAAGCCGACACTGCTGCCTGATCATCTATTGTCAAATCTTTTACGTTCAATTTTTCAATATCTGCAATAAAACCATCCACAGTTTCACGCGATAGAACTTCTACATCAAATTTTATGCTAAAATCCTTATACTTAATGGTTAATTTTTGTGGACCAATTTTAGAAGAATCAAAACCTGTCACCATCTCTAATGTCAGCGGAATATCACTTTCCCCTTTTGTTCCGTTATCATAAACACTTGAAAGCGCAGCGCCTGTTAAATCAAATGCATCGCCTGCAAGATACTTTGCAATTGGTGCAATACCTAATTCAATTCCAGATAATACTTTCGCTTTTATGGTAATCGGATATGAAATTGTTATGCCTTCATAGGTGACTGTTACATCCGTTTTCCCCGGTTTATTCATATCAACCGTACACATTTCAGGGGTAATTTTTATGATATCTTTTGTATTATCCGTGTAATTGACAGTTAAGCTCCCACCTGCTGTATCAAGACTACTACCTTCAATATATTCTACCTTATCCGGTTTAGACTTCACTTCTAAAGTACTAACTTTTTTGGATTCAACTTTAATTCCAAAACTTGTTACTTTATCTTCAATTTTTACTTCTACTTTTTGTTCACCTACTTTATTTAAATCATAGGATTCCGGAACACACATTTCTTTTGTCAATGGTATTTCAACTACCATATTATCATCGTGTGTTAATGCAACCTTTCCACCATCAACGACTATTTCCTGATCCGGCTTATTGGCCGTGTAAGTAGTCACTTCAGGTTCGGCGACTATTGCAATGTTTGTTAGCACTTTATCATCTACAATAATACCAAAAGTTGTACTTAAACCTTTATAATTTACTTTAACAGTTTTATTTCCGACTGTTTTCAAATCAACCACTTCACACATATCTTTTGTCAATTCAAAAGATTTAACTGTACCGTCGGTATATTTTACATCTAAAATTCCACCTGTTAAATCAAGTGTTTGATCCTTATTAATTTTATAATGCGTTTTCATACCTGTTGTATTGACACTCATGGATACCGGTTCATTCACAATCGGTTTTTCTTCTGCAAGTTGTGTTACATTTACTGTTGATGTTGCAGTATGTTGTCCATCAGCTGTTGTAACGGTAATAATTGTTGTACCTTTTGTTAAGGCCGTTACCGTGCCGTCGACATCAACCGATGCAACTTCGGGTACACTACTCGTCCATGTAACCTCTTTATTTGTAGCATTTTCCGGTAGAACCGTTGCTTCTAGCAAATCTGTTTTTCCTTCTAGTAAATTAAGAACTGTTTTATTCATCGTAACATCAGCAACTTTCACTGTCCTCGGCATATCAAGTGTGAAGCTACGTGTTCCTACACTTTCAACATTCCCATTGCTTAAATGTGCTTTCATTTGAACAGAATGTTCACCATTTGAAAGATTACTGATATCTATATTCTGGCTAAAACCTTCTTTACCTGTTGGATATCCCGGATAAGCATTTGCAACATCAGGACGTGCTATTGCAACCATTGTTTGCTCTTGACCACCATCAATGGCATAACTAAAGTGATCAACACCATCGCCATCAATCCCCCATCCCTGAAGATAGAGATTACCGTCTGTAATAGTTTCATTTGCAGTCGGACTATCAACCGTCGAATGATATGTCAGTGGCTCTGTTTCGTCAAGCAAGTAAATATACCCTAAAAAGGTTGGTGTGAATTTAAGTTGCACTGCGCTCAATGTATCCATATAGAACGGCATCCAAGACCAACTCGAATTTGACGTTGTTACCGTATCACCCGAAACATCCTCAACAATTGCAACATGACCGCAATTACTTGCTAAATAACTCCACACAGCAATCGATCCTACTTTAGGTTCATTTCCATAAGGAAATCCACCTCGTCCGGAATCATAAAGTTCTTTATTATCATACCAAAAAACATAAGCATCACCGTGAAAACTATTATAATTATTGGTGTGATCATCTCTGTACATCGGTTCACTCGGAAGTGGATGCCCTAATATTTCATAGGCACGTCCCCAAGCATACCAAGTACAATTTCCACCTGTGTTCGGATTAAGCTGGAATGGATTTTGTGACGAGTATCCTGGACTATCGCTCGCATTTGGTGCTGTATATCTTGGTGTAAAATTACTGCTTCCCTGAGCGTAAACAGGACTTATTAATGAAAAAATCAGGCAACTACAAATTAAAAAACATAATAATTTCTTAAACTTTCTCATGGAATCCTCCTAAATTTATCTATCTAAACTTTTAATATTATATCATAAAAAAAACGAAATTTCATTAAATTCATTTTCATACATCATTTTCTTAAGTTAACGCCTCTTCTTATAGTCTTTTTGTCTCTCATTTATATCAAATTTTTTGATTCCTAATCAATACAGCAAATGCCAACCCCATTATTAAAATTAAAAATGTAGGTACCTCCGCACTTACGATATCTTCTACAATACCGGTATCTGGCGTAATCTCTTCTGTCACAGGAGTAGGTGCCGTTTCAAAAATAACTTCTTCTCCTTCAATTAAGCCCGACCCAACTTTTACATAAGCTTTAGCGATATACTGAGTTGATGGGCTAAGTTTTCTTAAGGTATAACCAAAACGTCCCACATTGTTATCACCGGGCACTGTTACATATTTATGATCATCGTCATCTGTTGTTAAGATCGGTTTATATAAAAAGCCACGTTCGATAACGTCCTCACTTCCCTTTTTATATGAACCTCTGAGAATGGCCGTATCCTCCGTAATCGTATCGGTTGGCAAGGTTGTTACAATTGTTGGTTGTTTTTCTTCTGCGGCAGTACCTATTACTAAAAAACCCATAAGAATTACAGTTATCCCCATAACTAATAAATTTTTTTTCATCTTTTTTATCTTTCCTTTTATCATTTGTTATAGTGTAATGTATTTTTTATCTTTTTTTATTAACTGTACTAATATTAATGGTATGGCTCATACTCTCATAAAAAATTTGAGTTTCTCTTGTCACCATGGAAATAAGAAGTTGCAAAATAAAAACGATGAACAAAAATCCCAATAAAATAGCGCAGATTACTAAAAAATTATATGCTAATCCCGAATAATTCGGTAAAATTTCATATATTTTAATTTCAATAAAGGGTGCGGGAAGAATCAGTAAATATTGAAAGCCATATCGGATCACATATTGATATAATTTTGCCCGTTTCTTTTTATTGGTAACCAGACGCAAACCCACTAGTATTTTCCCAGGTGTTCTACCGCCTATTACCCATGGGATCAAAATAAAATAAAGAATCACAATCACAATATATAAAATCACACTTTTTCTTGCACCTAAATTAATAATCGTTCGAATACCCGGAGTATCTATAAAACGGGACAAAAGTGTGATAAAACCAATGATCAAAACCCAGTCAAAAACAAAAGCTACCGTTCGGCGCATATAAGTAATTTGTTGACCTCGTTTATAAGAAACCACATCCAACCGATCTCTGGACGGTAAGAAAAATTCAAAAAACGGCGATACCCAATAACCTATCAATGCACCAAACGTATTGTTAATCAAATCATCAACCTGAAATAATCGATAAGGTCTTGGATAAATACCAAACAATCCACTCAGTTGAATCACTTCAAAAGAAAGGCTGACACAAAATCCAATTAAAATCGTTTTAAACCAGTTGCATTTAAAATAATAACGCAAATAGATACCAAGAGGTACTAGCATTAGAATATTAAAAATTGGTTCAAAAAAAGCTTGCTCCTTCATAGCGATAATATACGTGCTCGGATCGGATATGACAAGGCTTGTATTTGCCCAGAATTCAGTCCATGCATTAAAAGGCACGAGATCCATCGTTGGTGTTGTATAAGTCGCCACATCCGCAATGGGCGGTAATGGTAACATAATCAAAAAATAGCAACAGGTCAAATATAAAATAAAAGAATAAACAATACAAACCCGTATGACTAAAATTGAGCCAAATTTGCGGTATTGATAGGCCACATATGGCACTGTAAATATAGCGGCTAAAATTGGAAAAAACAGACAGGCAAATTTAATTGGCTCTGTATAAGCAGACATTTAAGACCTCCTTAAAATTTATCTTCATTAGTATAACATAAACAAAAGTATAACATAAACAAACTTAAAAAAAGCCTTTTTTTCCAGATTTAATAAGACTTATCCTTTTAAATTTACCGATTTAATTTATCCTAATATTTATAAAACAAACCGATCTCCAATCGTTAGATTTTGAATCTAACTTTTGGAGGTCGGTCATGCATGTAAAATGGTGTTTTTTTATTTCTTTAATTTATAGTCCAGGATTTTTAAATTTTTCATCTGAAATTTTCAAATCGGCCAAACGTTTCCCTGCGTTCTGGCGAACCAGTGTATACATAATTGAAAATAACGGAATAGTAATAATCATCCCTAATATTCCCATTGCAGCACCACCAATCGTTACGGCAACAAGCACCCATATTGACGATAATCCCACTGAGCCACCAACAACATAAGGGTAAATTAAATTGCCTTCGATTTGCTGAATAATAAGAAATAAAATAATAAACCAAAACGCCTGGATCGGGCTAACCATCAGAATTAAAAAGGCACCGATAAAACATCCAATAAAAGTACCAAAAATTGGGATTAACGACAAGAATCCAATCAGTACACTGATCATTAAAGCATATGGAAAGTGAAGCACTAACATCGGAATTAGGAATAAAATACTTAAAATAACCGATTCTGTGCATTGTCCGGTAACAAAACCAGAAAATGTTGTACTTGATAAATCAACAATTTCAAAAAATTGATCCGCTTTTTTTTCAGGCACATAAGCATAAATCAACTTTCGAAACTGTATACCTAATTTTTCTTTTTGCAATAAGACATAAACAGAAAAAATAAAACCCAAGAAAAAATCAACGACGCCTCCGATAATAGAAGAAGCTGCATTAACCGTTGAACCAAGAAACGTCATCGCACCTTTCTGTAAAAAGACTGCTATATTATTGCTTATATTACTCCAATCTATTGATAACGCACTCAAAGATTTTGCGATTTCAGGATAACTTCCGGTTATACTATTCATCCAGTTCTGAACTTCTGCAATAAATCCGGGAATACTGTCTTTTAAGATTATCATCGTCCTACCAATTTCAGGAACAATTAAAAAGGTAACAATAACAACCAATGCCAACACAATAATTAAAGCAAGGACTAAACTAATGGGTCTTTTTATTTTTTGCAAATATTTATTTTTTATTTTTTTTGTTGAAAATATACTTTTCTCAATCAATTTCATAGGAATGTTCAAAATAAAAGCCGTACAGCCACCCAAAATAAAAGGAAATATTAAGCCAATAATCCAAATCACAGCGTTCCATACCGAATTAATATTAATGAGTCCCACCGCAACGAGTAATGTCATTATAATCAGCCAACTAAGTGTCCGAATATTTTTTTTAGTAAGTTCCATTTTAAAACCATCCATTTCTATTCAAATAAAATGCTTTCTCATTTTTATACATGTAACTTCTTTTTCAAATACGCTTTTGTTTTTTCCGGTATTCCATGGTAAATTCCCATTAATAAGGCAATGACACAAACACCTGAAACGGCAACAATAAGTGACCAACTTAAATGTAGAACACCATATATATCCCAAGTAACAATTGCATCTATTCCCAATGTCAAAATAATAGTAAACGAAATGATAAAAGTAGGTACATAAATAAACTGATTTCGATGTCTGTTTTTCAGAAAAATAAAACCAAAAATTGCCAAATCAATAAACAAAAGCGTTGTAATAGGTAACACGTAGTTTGTAAACCAATTTCCTGAACCACCGATGATTTTATAAATACCATAGCTGATAAAGAGTGTTGTCCCATAACTTCCTAGAATATTAACCCATGGAGGTAAATAATTAAAACAAAATAAAAGGTAAAAAACTATTGCGATATCCGATATCATAATTACAAAAATTAAACGCATATCAATTGGGAAAATAAAACACAACACTAATGTCATAAAAAATACTGCTGCTGCAATAATTTCCAAAGAATAAAAAATTTTATTCTTTTTTTCCAAATGATCTTCCGGATAAGTATTAACAGCCAGAGGATACCGTTTTTCCACAACTTTTTTTTCACCGATATCTGGAATCGGAAAATCACATAGCGGACAATTTTTCACATTATTATCAACTTCTACGCCACATTTCGGACAGTACGCCATTACTATACCTCTTTTCCAATATCATAATAATTCAATTGATTACCTTCTATTTTAACAGGTATACCCAATTTTCTTATTTTTGTAAAAAAAATCCGCTCAATGCTTTTTTCCTTTGTGGTTTTACCAAAAGAGATAAACATTTTTTCACCATATGAGCACATTACAATTTTTAGTTTATTTCCTGCACTGGGTGGCGGAAAACTTTCGATACAGGTGATTTTATCTTTTATTTCATTTGGCATTTTAATCAAACCTAAATTACTGACCGAGCTTGTATAAGCACGTTCCCCATAACGTTTATATACAATGGGCATAATCATCCGTTTTACCCAAAGAGGAATAACACGAAGTACTACTAACTCCTCATTGTGCACATTTCTTGACACATAACGGTTAATATATTTTGGATTGCTGTAAAGACCCATATATCCTTTAATCTGAGCAATAATTTCTTCTCGATTATAAATTCCCAATTGAAGATCAATGGCAGGATTCAAACTAATAAAAAAGTTTTTAAGCGTTTTTGACGGAAAGAAAGATCGTAAATCCACCGGAACATTAATGGCTATATTTGCTCTGGCATAACCTGATTTTGCACGTTTTGTTTTCACCTGATTCAAAACATAATCTTGTATGCTTTCAAAATATAAAGTTGTAATAAACTGGGTTATTGTACAATGGTAAGCCCGTGCATGTTCTAAAACAGCAGAAACCGGCAAAATACCCGTCAATAAAAGATATTGCCCTTTATCCAATAAACTAAACGGTAAATGATACGCTTTTTTTTCTTTATCCGGTGGTGGTACCTTTTTTTTATAATATTTTTTAAAAGAATCTTCAAATTCTTCAGGATCAATGGACCCTCTAATATCAATAATATCACCTAAATCTTGACAAATAATGCCCTCTTTAACTCTAAAATATTCGACAATCAGAGGTTTTAAAAATGCAAGTCCACCATAACCATCACAAATTGAGTGGCTCATTTCTAAATGAATATAATGTTCATAATATAAAATACGAAAAGGGAAAACACCTTTTGTCTGTTTAATAGTTTTACATGGATAATGCGATTCTTTCTCAATAATCGGTCGTTTCACTGTATGTTCATAATAATACCAGAACAAACCGCGGCGTAAAGTTACCTTAAAATATGGAAATCGTACCATCATATTATCCAGCGCTTTTTGCAAGGCATCAGGATCAACTTCTGAAGAAAGGCCCACGGTCATTCTATAGACCGTAGACACTCTAGAAGATACGATAGAAGAATATAAAGTTCCGGCATTATCTAATTTATACCATCCTTTTTTAGGCTGTTTTTCTATCATTTTTAATCGCCAACAACAAGACCATATGCGGTTCGACTCGGTTTGGGTATCCCCGCTGCTGAAATACTTAAACCAACCGCAGATGCCTCTTTTAAAAATATTTTAAAAATTTGAATACCCTGTTGCAATTCCCATCCTTTTTCTCCCGGAAATAATTCAACATCTTCTTTTATCGGATATTTTTCCCTTATGTCCAAACGCATTATATTTCGTGCTACACCACAACTAAAATTACATAATTCCATTGTAATATACTGTTCCAGTACATTTTTCCGATCAACACAAAACGCCTCAATTTCAGGCCCACAAGATACAATATTTGGAAAAATAAAGTTTTTTTGATTTAAAATATTGATAACTTCTTTTGATTTAAAGACCGTTTTATCAATCGTAAAAATTTCATGATCTACTAATTGTATTTCAGCACGTTTATACATTGCAATAGGATGAATATAACGTTTTGACATCTCAATAATTTCTAAAATTCTTTGTGATCGTTTCGCATCTTTTTTCATATGAATATGATCAAAAAAAGCATCTTCATCCAATTTAAAATCAATATTAGATAATACTGTTGCTCTGTTCATTTTAGTACGCGCGGGCAAAATAAGCCATTTTTTTAGCTGTTTTACCACAACAAACGCAGTTGCCTTCACCAATGATTTCTTGTTTATCCTCAAACGGAATACAACGAAGACTTGCGCCTGTTTCCTCTTTGATTTGGTCTTCACATCCACGGTCTCCACACCACATTGCTTTAATAAAACCGGGATTTTCTTTTAAATTCTTTTTAAATTCAGTCATATTAATGGCAGTTGATGTTTTTTCTTCACGCATTTTAAGTGCACGTATATAAAGATTATTTTGAATTTCATCAAGTAAATGTTTAACCGTTTCATTAAGACCTTCTAATGATACCTGAACTTTTTCACCTGTATCACGGCGTGCAAGAACACATTGTCCGTTTTCAATATCACGTGGTCCGATTTCCAAACGAATGGGAACACCTTTCATTTCCCATTGATTGAATTTCCATCCAGGAGAATTTGAATCATTGTCGTCTAATTCAACACGAAATTCAGATTTCAATGCCTTTTTTAATGCATACGCTTTGTCAAGAACACCTTCTTTATGTTGTGCCACAGGAATAATAACCAACTGGATCGGTGCAATTTTCGGTGGCAACACCAAACCATTATCATCACCATGCACCATAATAATTCCTCCGATCAAGCGTGTAGAAACACCCCATGATGTATGATATGGATAGGCCTGTTCATTATTTCTATCGAGATAAGTAATATCAAAAGCCTCAGTAAAATGCTGTCCTAAATTATGAGAAGTTCCTGATTGTAATGCTTGTCCGTCATGCATCAACGCTTCCATTGTATACGTTGCACAAGCACCGGCAAACCGTTCTTTTTCACTTTTTTGTCCAACGACAACTGGCATTGCCATAATATTTTCTGCCACATCACGGTAAATCTCCAGCATTTTCATCGTTTCTTCCTGTGCTTCTTCAGGCGTTTCATGTAAAGTATGTCCTTCTTGCCATAAAAACTCAGACGTTCTCAAAAATGGTCTTGTTGTTTTTTCCCAACGAACAACAGAACACCATTGATTATATAAATAAGGAAGTTGTCTGTAAGAATGTAACCATTTAGCATACATACTACAGATAATCGTTTCAGAAGTAGGACGAACACAGAGACGTTCTGTTAGTTCTTTATCGCCACCATGTGTAACCCATGCAACTTCCGGTGCAAATCCCTCAACGTGTTCAGCTTCTTTTTTTAATAGACTTTCCGGAATCAGTAACGGAAAATACATATTCTGATGGCCTGTTTCCTTAAAGCGTTCATCATACTCTTTCTGGATATTTTCCCAAATTGCATACCCATAAGGACGAATAACCATA
The DNA here is from genome assembly GCA_036642535.1 of Eubacterium sp. Taxonomy (GTDB): domain Bacteria; phylum Bacillota; class Clostridia; order Eubacteriales; family Eubacteriaceae; genus Eubacterium. Next base: position 24,899 of record JAVXTS010000006.1, read on the forward strand.
AAGCCTTTAACTGGTGAATAATCCACCAATTCCGTTTTAGAGATAACATCTGTATACCATTGAGGAAAATCAACTTCCATCGGTGTGATTTCCTTAACTTGATTATTTTGTTTTTTACCCATTATAAAATCCTTTCATATTCAAATTCATATGGTGCTATTATAACACAAGTACCCTCATGAAAAAACTGTCAATATAGAAAAAAGTGCTACGGAAGTAAATCCGGTAGCACTTCATAATCTTTGTAATAACTTGCTAAGATGTTAAATTATTTAACTTCTACAGAACCGCCAACTTCTTCAATTTTAGTTTTGATTTCTTCAGCTTCTTCTTTAGCAATGCCTTCTTTAAGTGATTTTGGAGCTTCATCAACAACAGCTTTAGCTTCTTTTAAGCCTAAACCTGTTAATTCACGAACAACTTTAATAACTTTAATTTTCTGATCTCCAGCAGCTGTTAAGATAACGTCGAATTCAGTTTGTTCTTCTTCTGCAACAGCAGCAGCAGGAGCAGCAGCAGCAACAGCAACAGGAGCAGCAGCGCTAACACCGAATTCTTCTTCTAATGCTTTTACTAATTCAGATAATTCTAATACAGTTAAACCTTTTACGTCTTCAATTAATTGTGTTACTTTTTCACTCATTGTTATTTCCTCCGAAATTTCTTTGTAATTTTTTTAATTCAATTCTAATCGAATCTCTAATATTTTTATGCTTCTTTTTGTTCTGCAATCGCATTTAAAGCGACGACTAAACCTTTTAGGTTTGCATTCAATACATTGGCGAAACCACTGATTGGTGCATTTAAACCACCCAAAACTTTTGCAACCAATACTTCACGCGGTGGTAACTCAGCTAAATCTTTAACGCCTTGGACGTCTAAAACTTTACCATCAACCACACCTGCTTTAATTTCTAAAGCGTTATGTTTTTGAGCGAAATCATTGATCAATTTAGCAGGAGCTACCGGATCAGATTCACAAAATGCAACGGCTGTTGGTCCAACCAAAACATCTAATAAACCTTCTACACCGGCTTCTTTAGCTGCAAAACGCATCATAGAGTTTTTATAAACTTTGTAGTCTACATTATTTTCTCTGGCTTGTTTTCTTAGTTCAGTAACTTCGTCTACATTTAAACCACGATAGTCAACAACAACTGTAGCTTGTGCATTTTTAAATTTATCGGTAATTTCATTTACGATAACTTGTTTTGCTTCAATATTTGGCATATTCTTTACTGCACCTCCTTATCATTCATTTAAAAAAGCCCTCTCCACATAGGTGAAGAGAGCTTATAATAACATTATAATACTCATATCTTCAACCTCGGTAGGATATTTAAACTAAAGTCCCTACTGTCTGTGGATGAACGTTTTTGACTTTTCTACAATACAATATATTGTATCATTAGTCCTTTTTTATGTCAAGTTAGATTTTTGCTGTATTAATTTTTATACCAGGACTCATTGTGCTAGCAATTGTAACACTTCTAAAATACTGACCTTTTGCAGCAGATGGTTTTGCTTTTTTGACGGTATCTAATAAAGTTACTAAGTTTTCCATCAATTGTTCTTCTGTAAAAGATGCTTTACCGATGATAACGTGAATAATGTTTGTTTTATCTAAACGATATTCAACTTTACCGGCTTTTGTATCTTGGACAGCTTTAGCAATATCCATTGTTACTGTACCTGATTTTGGATTAGGCATTAAACCTTTAGGTCCTAAAACACGACCTAAACGACCAACTTTACCCATCATATCAGGTGTAGCAACCATAACATCAAAATCAAACCAGTTTTCTTTTTGAATCTTATCAATCATTTCATCTTCACCAAAGAAATCAGCGCCAGCTTCTTCAGCTTCTTTTAATTTATCACCTTTGGCAATAACTAATACTTTTACAGTATTACCGGTACCGTTTGGTAAAACAATCGCACCACGAACTTGTTGGTCCGCATGACGAGAGTCAACGCCCAATTTGATGTGTAATTCAATACTTTCATCAAAATTAGCTTTGGCAATTTTTTTCACTTGTGCCACAGCGACTTCAAGATCAAATAATTCAGCTTTATCAAAACTTTTTAAACTATCTTGATATTTTTTTCCTTTTTTCATAATTCCTCCTTGTGGTTTTAGCGGTTTCCCTCCCACTTAAGGCTTTCTACCTTCTGAATGCTTATTCTTCTACAGTGATACCCATGCTACGAGCTGTACCGGCGATCATTCTCATCGCGGATTCAACCGATGCTGCATTGAGGTCAGGCATTTTTAAAGTTGCAATTTCACGGATTTGATCCTGAGAAACGCTTGCTACTTTAGTTTTATTGGGTACGCCGGACGCTTTATCAACTCCTGCTGCCTTTTTTAATAAAACGGCTGCGGGTGGAGTTTTTGTGATAAAAGAAAAAGAATGATCTTGATAAACCGTAATAACTACCGGAATGATCATACCTGCTTCATTTGCTGTCTTTGCGTTAAATTCTTTACAAAATCCCATGATATTAACACCATGTTGACCAAGTGCTGGACCAACTGGTGGAGCCGGAGTGGCTTTACCTGCTGGAATCTGCAATTTAATTAAACCTATTACTTTTTTTGCCATACTAACACCTCCTTCATTTTTTCATAATTGAAGAATAGTTTTTCCTTAAGTGTTCTTAATTTTTTCTATTTGTTCAAATTCCAATTCAGTCGGTGTTTCACGACCAAACATAGAAATATTGACCTTAACTTTTGATTTTTCCATGTTGATTTCTTCAACAATACCGGAAAAACCTTCTAATGGTCCGGTAACAACATTGACCTCATCACCAACTTCGAGATCGATCTGGACCATCTGCTGTCTAATACCCATACTTTTCAGTTCAGCTTTGGTTAGTGGAACGGGCTTTGAAGCAGGACCGACAAAACCTGTAACACCACGTGTATTACGCACGACATACCATGATTCATCTGTCATATACATTTGAATCATTACATATCCCGGAAAGAGTTTCTTCTCTTTTATAACACGCTTGCCATCTTTGGTTTCAACAACTTCCTGTACAGGAACCTGGACCTCGAGGATTAAATCCTCCATGTTTCTGTTTTCGACCGTCGCCTCAATACTTGCTTTCACCTTGTTCTCGTATCCCGAGTAAGTATGTGCAACGTACCATTCAGCCTGGCCACTATTTTCATATCCCATTATCTTCCCTCAGTACTATTTAATGCCAATCAATAAAGCGGCCAGCGCACCAAGACCTGAGTCAATTACCCAAACTAAAAACGTAAAGATAGCAACAATTCCGGCAACAACACCTGAACTCTTTGCTAATTCTTCTTTAGAAAGCCAATTTACCTTTTTCAGCTCAGTGAATACACCTTTAATAAAGGTGCCCATGCGTACAAAAATATTTGGTTTCTTGTTTTTATCAGCTTTTTTGGATACTTTTTTTTCTTTACTGTCAGTGCTTTTGCCAGAGTTTTTTTCATCTTTAGCAACATCGGCTTTTTTAGATTCAGCTACCTGTGTCTTTTGGATATTATCATTTTTCTTAGTGTTTATTTGCTTTGCATTTTTAGACTTTTTCTTTGTCTTAGTTGCCATGATATACCTCTTTTAACTCAATTTCTATTTTGTTTCTTTATGCAGTGTATGCTTTTTACAAAACTTGCAATATTTTTGTTCTTCCAAACGATCTGGATTGTTTTTCTTATTTTTCATAGTATCGTAATTTCTTTGTTTGCATTCTGTACATGCCAAAGTCACTTTAACTCTCAATTACAGCACCTCCTACATCCTTTTTATATACACAAATAATATCATAAATAGACACACGTTTCCTATTTTTCATGGTCACTAGCATAGAATAACATAAAACCTTACTCTCTGTCAATGAAACAATAAAAAAAGGCTCACGCCTTTTACATCAAAACACTATAAAGTATTATAACAGTAGTTGAACAATTAATCAAGCTATAATTTCAATCCCATTTGATAACAATCCGTCGTTCGACCATCAATTTCAACAATATTCGGAAATTTTCCCCAAATTTCAAAGCCATACTTAAATGCGAGCCTTTGCGATCCCAGATTGTCCGCAAAAATAAGCGCCATCAAGTTCTTTAATCCCCGCTTTCTACTCTCCAAAATAACATGATCCATTAATGCGGTTCCAACACCACATTCTCTGTATTCAGGTGCCATATAATAGCTAATTTCAGAAGCATGCTTAAAGCCTTCTCGGCCTGAACGATAAGCCGTGACAGCCATCCACCCTACAACTAAATTATTTATTTTTGCTACATAAATAGGATGAATACCATCTTGATGTTCTTTAAACCAATTTTTTCTGCTTTCTAGCGTAACCGGTGTTAGTAAAGCAGTCACTTTTCGTTCATAAATGGCTAAATTTAAAATATTTAAAATCCGCTGATAATCCTGCTCTTGTGCTAAGCATACCGTTATTTTAGAAACTGCTGTTTTTTTTAGTTCTCGCTCCAATAAAATTTCTCCTACTTTCGTCCAATTTTATTTTTGTAAGCAATAAATACAGTAATTGCAAAAAGAAGCACAACAAAACCAATGGTTGTGATAATAGGTGATAAAATCAATCCTAATAACGCGATAATGGTCGGTGTTAACAATGCAATCGCTAAAAGTACAATCCCCCATAAAATATATTTTTTGTAATTATCCATATTCATCACTTTCTTTCTCAAATAAATCGATTTATTGTAGCATAATTTTTTTATTGCTGCAATCATAATTTTACAGAATATTTATTTTTAAAATAACCTTAATTTTTTCATTCGATAATTCTTCTTTTGCTTTACAGTAAACCCCTGCCCAATTTCCATTTTTTCCATCATAAAAATAATAACGCTGTCCATCATACATTATATTTAGAACTTCAACTAAATTCTGAATCATAAACATCGCTGTTCGTAATTCTTCCTGATGGACAACACCTCCACTTTTTTCTTTTGATAATTCAAACACATATGATGCTAAATGATGGTAAATAAGTTGTATCAAACGATCATACTTCTGTTCCGTTATTTGATCACCTTTTTCTTTTTCATAATTCACCTCAAGTGGAAGCGCATTGTAATCTTGAAAAAAGCTTAGCATTTCCGCTGTACTTTGAAGACGACCTTCATAAAGTCCTCTCTGATAATTTAAATCGGATAACTCAACATGATCATGTTCTTCATTCAATTGATTTCCAATTCGTCTTACCTCTTGTTTACAGGTTTTATACATTTCTTGTAACTCATTAATTTCATTATCCAATTTCTTATCTCTAATTTTCATTCTTTTTATCTCCCATAACTAATCACTTTTAATTCTCTATCTTATGTCATTTTACCCCCATTACACTAACATCGCAACCTTTTTATAAACCAGAAAAATATACAAAAGAAAGTTTGATTTTCTTAATCAAAAATGATACTATAAGTAGGCTGATTTATATGTTCCTTTAGTAAAATGAATATTACTGATTTCTTCTAAGGTTGCGTTTCAACTAACCACTGAGAAATCCAGTCATACATCACAAACACAACCTTATATAAATGTCTCTGTAGCTCAGTTGGATAGAGCGTTCGCCTCCTAAGTGAAAAGCCGGCAGTTCGAATCTGCCCAGGGACACCAGAAATCAAAGCCAAAAAGTCTTTACAAATCAAGACTTTTTGGCTTTTCTTTATATCCAGAATACTTTCAAACTCCTGATTTTGGGTTTTATGATCATTAATGTTGGTAGTCGTATCGGTATTTTTTTGTTTTTATTTCATCCTGCTTGATACAAAATATGAAGTGCTCCATTTTCGTCTTTAATCACCCGAGCGTCCACTTCATAAATATCTTTTATCAATTTTTCTGTCAATACAATTTCGGGAGATCCTACAGCAATGACTTTTCCTTTTTGAAGGACATAAATTTCATCGCAATACATGGCGGCGATACTGAGATCATGAATGGCTGAAATGATGGTTAAATCAAGGTTGCGGACAATGTTCATAAGTTGAAGCTGATATTTGATATCAAGATGATTTGTGGGTTCGTCAAGGATCAGACATTCTTTATCCTGAGCTAATGCTCTAGCTAAAATGACACGCTGTTGTTCGCCACCGGAATACGAAAAAATTAATGCGTCTTACTAAGAAAAAGTAATATTATAGAACCATTTTTTTACCAACACCAGTTGACAGAGAGCCATAATATATAGCTACATTTTATGGCACTTAAAAAAGCGTAAAGTCCTGGCTTTATCAGGACTTTACGCTTTTTTGCTGTCAAAGATGGGATTATAGCTAGTCTTAATCGCTTTGTCAATTAAATTTATAATTATAGATTTTTTAAATATAAACAATTTTTGATAAAATAAAAAAATATTATTTTATGTCTCTATCTTTTCTGAAATTCACCTAAAACGGTTACCATTTTTTCATTCTGTTTACAAAAATTTTGAAAGTCTTTTTCTTGTACTGTTACAACACAGCACGAAGCTGGACCACCTGATTGATTAATATCAAAAGAAATTTGCTCATTCCACTGGAAATGCAACCCGTTATCCTCTGCTATTTTTTCAATCTCATAGGCTACACCTTTTGAACCAACCGGAACCATTTCCGCCGTTTCTTTTATTTTTCTAAGATTTCTAAAATCCGGTAAACGCAATGCTAAATAAAGCTCCTTTGAAAAATCTTCTCCATAAAGTGGTTTTCCAACTAATAATCCAATATATCCGGATTGCGTTATTTTGTATTTAATTTCATGATTTTTTACAACGCCGACAACCGTAATGCCTGCTCCGGTTTGAACAGTTGGCATATTATCCTCACAACTTCCGGTTAACGCAATTTCGTAATCTGGTAATTCGGCAATAGCATCTTTGATTCCCTTAATAATACGTTCACCGGTAGGATGCATTTCAACACTCAAACCATCTGAAACAGCAATGGGCGTTGCTCCAAGCGCTAGCATTTCTCCTAGCGCCACTTTTGCTGTCTCATGACCGGCATGTTCCGGTGTTACCTGCACAATATCCATTTTTTTATTGCCAATAGCACCAATAGAATCACAAGTAATAACTATTGCTTCCGTCTGATTTAAATATATAACGGTACAATCCCTTATTTTTTCAATACGCATTTAAGTATCACTTCCATTTATTTTTTAATTACCCGTTACCCCTAAATATTCTTCATAGGTTTGATCTTGATTATATATTTCAGTTGCCTTTTTTTGCCCAATGTACCTAATATGCCATGGTTCATAAGAATAACCGGTAATATCTGTTTTTCCCTTTGGAAAACGGATAATGAAGCCATATTCATGGGCATTTTTAGCAAGCCATTGACCTTCTGCTGTATCGGCAAAACTTTCTAATAAATCATTGCCAACCGATTCACTGGTAATATCCATTGATAATCCCGTTTGGTGTTCACTTTCGCCTGGTTTTGCACTTACAAGATTGGCTTCTTCTTGACCGTAAGTTTCCACATTCCACTGATAAATGCTTTCCTGTTCATCATAAGAACGATACCCAGAACAACATTTAAGTTCAACGTCATCTTGATGACCAGCATCAAATAATTTAACAAGTGCGTTTGATGCTTCTGATCGCATTTGCGTTTCTCTTATTCCGTTTAAAGGTACCGCTACCAAATCAGAAGGAACATATTCTTTCGGCAGACTATGCGTTTTATTTACCAAAATCTCAATCGTTTCATTAATATTTCCATCTTTATTGACCGAATCAGTTACTGGTTGTGAAGATGGTTGTACTTCTGTAACCGATGACGATTTAGACGTCGTTTGTCCTTTATCTTGCCATCCACTTACTATCCCAACAACTTTTGAAATTATAAATATCAAAATCACTATAAAAATTATCAATGTCACTACAGAAGCAATCAAAAATTTTTTTGGATCTTTTATTTTAATAGACATTTAGTTTTCTCCTCTATCGCATTGTACCCATTATAACCTATTTACCTTAATTTATCAAAACAAAAAGAGAGATGCAGGGACATCTCTCAAAATGAAAAATAAGCATTAATAAAACTTTAAATTTTAAACAACTTTCTTTTTATTTTTTCTGAAAATCAATTTTTGCTTCCATTAATTTTTGAGCCGCTTGCTCCATACAATCGATGGCTTTCCCTATTTCTTTTGACACTTCGGGATAATTTGTCACTGTTTTATCTGCCCATTCGCGATAACCTTTAACATGCTCTGCGCTATGATTGATCCAATGCACCAATAAGACCTGGAAAACTTCACGGTCTTTTTCTTGTATCATTCCCATTTCAAGCTCCTATATTCAGTTCTTTTTTTATTAACGCAACGGCTTCTCGAATCTGTAGCAACAATGGCTTTTCTTCTAAAGAAACAATGTGATTATTTTCCGGTAAAATTGGAATATAAATCTTTAAAGCTTCGCTATTATTGACCGCTTCCACCATTTTAAGGGTTACTTCACCCATCATCTCATTTGGCATGGTCATTGCTATTGATCCAATAATAATATCCGCTTTATGAGCATTCACAATGATAGCATTTTCTCCGGTTGCCCCTTTGTTAGCCCCTTTTTTAAGCATTGCAGCCGTTGCTAAAGCATTTGTGCCTAACCCATATATTTCAATATGTGGTGGAATTTCTTCTTTTAATATACTAACAATCCTCGAACCGATACCGCCACCCATTCCATCTAATACGACAATGTTCATATTATACCGCAGTTCCCTCAATTAAAATTTTATGATCTAATAATTTGACTTCTTTTAGTCGACCATTAATAATTTTTGTTCCTCCCAATAAATCCGATAATGTTAAACTTCCATCATTATTTGGAAAAATATCAACAACATAGTCCATAATTTTTTCTTCTTCACCTTGGTGATTAACCAAGTAAGCAGATGATTCACACATAATAAGTATCTCCTTTCAAGTCATTTTATTACTATTTTATTAACTGTTTTTTCGCTTCCATCAAATGTATATCGGCTTGAGCCATTAAAGCAATGGCTTCTTCAATACTTTTTGCTACTTCATCTTTACCGGCTATTTTCATTTTTTCAACCCAATTTTTATATTCCTTAGCATGATCTTGATTATGACTTACCCAATGATCTAGCAAAAGATTTAAAATTTCAAAATCTTTTCCTTCAACACCTTCGTGGGTGTGTGTGTGATCATGTTCATGTCCATGCTCGTGATCATGGGGATGTTCGTGCACATGTGTATGTTCATGTATGTGTTCTCCATCATGGGTATGTTCATGTTCATGTCCATGGCTATCACCATGGGGATGTTTGTGGGTATGCGTATGTTCATGCGTATGTTCTCCATCATGGCATTGATCGTGATCATGTCCATGGTTATCATCACTGGAATATTCGTGGGTATGTGTGTGTTCATGTTTCTGTTCGCTCATAAGGTACCTCCATTTAATTTTATACTTATATTATAACAGTTTTTCTTAAATAAGTCTTTTAATTTGCAAAAAGAAGGTAGGACATCTACGTCCTACCTTCAGGTAATTCATTTTATTTCAATTTTTATATTCAATTTAATTATTTAACAGAAAGATTACATAATATCATCCATTGCTAATGCTGGATGTCCTTTTTCTGTTAAGAATTCTAATACTGCTTCTGATTCAACCGCAATTGTTTCATCACAAACCATATCTGTAAAGTTTTCAATGCCTGTCATATCAAAGACTGATTTGTTTAATCGTTCAGCAACATCGTCTTTTAATTCTTTTGGCATCCAAACGATTCTTTCGATACCGCCTTCAGCTGACATGAATTTTTTAGAACTGATGAAATGACGTCCATGACCCATGAAACCTGGTGTTTGAACACCACCACCGGTCATTGATGCTAATTCACCAAAAGTCATACCCACTGGTGTCATTCCACCGAATTCACGATTTACAATAACAACACCGTTAGCTTCAGGCATAATACCGCAAATACATTCGAAACAACCACAAGAAGTCATAGGATCTTCAAGAATAGAATATAATGTTACTTTTTCAACGGCTCCCTGAGAGCATTTTGCAACAACATCATTAACTTCTTCCCAAGCACCTAAGCGATCATCAATAACGCCATTCTTTTCAATTGGTTGTGCAGGACCGGTTGGGTCAAGTTCTTTAGTTGCTTTTGAATCTAACCAGGAAACGGCACCACAAAGGCCTAAACGTTCCGGTGTAACAACACAAACATGAGAAGGTGCAAATGACTGACATAAAGTACAGGTATAGAATACATCAACACTTTCATCTGTTAAAGAATTTAAGCGGTTATCACGAACATTATAGATCGGACGAACCATTTCTTCTTCAAGACGAATAACATCTTCTTCTTTTGTATAAATGGTAATTTCAACTTTATCAACAACTTTACCAAATTCATCTAACATTTTTGCATAAATAACTTCACCAAAGTGACGCATTCTAAAACCTGCATCAAAGGCTTCTTGTGTTAAACGAACCCAGCAAATATTTCTTTGACCAACATGCATTGAACCTTCAATGTAGTTTAAGAAATAATGTAATCTTCTTTCAAGAACAGATTCAAAGTCAATCTGCATTGCTTTACCGGCTACTTTAATTTCAAGACCGAATGGAATACGAACAACTTTATCACCTGCAAATTGAGGATCGTCAATGTCAGGTCCGATAATGGTAATCTTATGATCTTCAATATCGCCTAATTCAACAGTATGAACAAGTTCCCAAGCTTTTGTACGGTTTCCACCGAATTCAGCTTTCATGTTATCTTTACGAACACGTTCGCCTTCAAATGCTGATGATACAGATACTGGACAATCAATTTCAGTTATTTTAATTTTGATACCACGTGCTTCTAAAGAAGTCGCATCTGTTTTTGTAAGATCCGGTTGATTCAATAATAAAGTTGGTACTTCATTAATATAAGTTTCTGTAATTGCCGGGAATCCCATATCAATAGCGCCTGCGCCGGCTGCGATGATCTTATCATCCCAATCGCCAAATACATTAACAAATGCCATGACACGGTCTCTGGTGTAAATTCTATGTTTTTCCCATTCGCCTGCTGGTGTGTTACCAAACATGATAGACGCACGAACAGCAACAGATACAACATTAATAACATCTTCAATTTCATAACCGCATGGGATAACACGTAGTTCAACACCCATTTTGATTTTTTGTTCTCTTGCTTGGTCAATACATTTACCAACAAGATAAGTTTGAAGACCTTTATTCTGGTATGATTTAATTGTTTTTGCTAATTGTTCAGCATCCTGATGTTCGCCGATAATAACCGCAACACCCGGGATATCCTGAGTAACTAATGCAACACCGAAAGAACGAACAACAGCATCTTTTAAAGCGCCGTCTACCCATTCTTCATGTGGGTTTCCGTCTAAATATTTACATGCTTGAATAATTTCGCATAACATTGCTGCTGCAACACCTGCATCCAAAGCATTTTGTAACATATTTGTACGGTTAATTCTTTCTTTAGCTAATTCAATACCATGTTCAAGATCACCAACTGTTAATAATTTTTCGCCGGTGATTGCGTAAATACATGCTAAACCATATGCGGTATCCGGCAATTTAGCTTCGGCTTCTCTGCCCTTTTCTTCAATGGCTTTTGCTACCATGCGTTCAGCACGTTCAAGATATTTAGCTGTGCCACTATAAATTATATCAAAAAGATTATATGTCTTATGTTCCATGTGAATTTTTTCCTCCGTATTTATATTTCAATATAAAATTATGAATGAGTGGGGTGATCCCCTCAATTTTTCTTATCTTTGACAATCGCTTCGATCTTTTCTCCCAATTCAGCAATACACGCTTTTGTTCCCGGATCATCATATGGTGATTGGTTATTTCGATCAGATGCGGATATTTCATCGCGATAATCCACAAAACCAATAATATTTTCCGCACCAATACGATCAGTTAGAAAATCTTTATCTTCCTGTTTTGTAATTTTATTGCCAATAACATAGACTTGTTTGACCCCAATATCACCAGCCATTTTACTGATTTTTTTGAAAGTCTGAATACTTCTGACACCCGGTTCAACAATAACGATAAATGCGTCAACTGCTGATGCCGTTCCACGTCCCAAATGTTCAATCCCAGCTTCCATATCCATGACAACAATATCTTGTTGGTACAATACCAAATGTGTCATCAACATTTTTAGAAGAACATGTTCGGGACAAACGCAACCAGAACCGCCTGTATCAACCGTACCCATGGTTAACAATTTTACGCCATTATAACTTTTACTAAATTTTTCAGGAATATCCGCAACATCTGGGTTCATTCTGAAAAGAGAACCGTATGTTCCTTTTTGAGCATTTGTACGCTCTTCCACAAGATTTTTCATCTCGGAAATAGGAACTATACTATCGATCATTTCTTCGCTCATGCCAAGAGCAAGACCTAAATTTGCATCGGGGTCAGCATCAACGGCTAATACGTTAAAACCTTTTTCAGCGTAATAGCGGCATAAACTTGCTGTTATGGTCGTTTTTCCAACGCCGCCCTTTCCAGTTAATGCTATTTTCATTTTTTTATCACCTGTCCATTCTTATCATTCTCTATATACAATTAAAAATTAGATTCCTAATTTAGTTCTCTTATCTTCAATATCAACCATGATTTTTTCAGCCATAACAGTGGGGTCTTTTTCAAATACATAAGTAGCGCCAGTCATTTCTACAAGATCTTCAGTCATTAATTTAACAAAGTTCGGGCTACCATCAACATAAGGAATAATTCCCAAATAAGTATTAAGACCAGAACCAACAACATAAGATGCAATAGCAACTGCTTTTTCTGACATCCATTCAGGTGCAACACCAACAACTGGAAGTTCTGCCATATCAACACCACGTTCGTTCGCAACTAAGCTGACTAAGTGAAGAATACGACTGATATCTACACACGAACCCATGTGTAATACCGGTGGAATATTAGCTCTTTCACATGCTTCTTTCAAGCCCCTGCCACAAAGTTCTTTTGCTTCTAACTGTAATAAACCAGCTTTAGCAGCAGCTTGTGCAGCACAACCTGTAACAACACAGATAACGTCATTTTTAATCAGTTCTTTCATTACAGTGATGTGACTATAGTCATGTTCAACTTTTGGATTGTTACAACCAACGATTCCTGCAGCACCTCTTAAAACGCCGGCCCAAATTAAATCACCCAGTGGTTTAACGGTTCCGGTAACATCTATCTGAGAGTTAACAACACGGTCTAAACAACTAATTGTTGTTTCTACAGAATAACCGATCATTGTTTCTTGTTTTAATTCAGGTACTTCGACTTTAGAAGCATCTCTATTTTTAAAGTTATCAACAGCCGTCATAATAACTTCATGTGCACAGGCAATTGGATCACTTTCTTTAAATTCAATGTATAAATCGCCCGCAATTTTAGCTTTTGGGGATGTACTGATAAAACGTGTGTGGTAGCTTTTAGCTAATTTTGGTAATGCTGGGAAAATACACTGAACATCCACGATTACTGCTTCAACAGCACCGGTGATAACAGCCATTTCCTGCTGATAGAAGTTACCAGCAATTTTAACGCCGTGACGCATAGTGACTTCATTACCTGTACAACACATACCAACAACATTAATACCTTTAGCGCCAAGTGCTTTTGCTCTTTCGATCATTTCAGGATCTTTAGAAGCAACAACAACCATTTCAGCTAAGTTAGGATCATGTCCGTGTAATACAATGTTTACTTGATCAGGATCAATAACACCTAAGTTTGATTCAGATGCTCTTTCTTTTGGCACACCGTACATAATATCTGAGAATTCTGTACCGATCATAGATCCGCCCCATCCATCAGATAAACTGGTTCTAATTGAACGTCTTAAGATTGATTCTGCATCACTTGCGCAACCCATATGTGTGGAGTGAAGTAATGTAACAACTTCTTGATCAATCGCTCTTGGTGCAAGTTCTTCTCTTTCCCATAATTCCTGACGTACTTTAGGTGCTCTCTTTAAGAAATTTTGAGTACCAAAAGGTTTACCGAATTCCATTAATGCCATTTCAGATAACTCATGTGCTAAAGCATATGTTTCTTTTGTATCAGCATCTTCAACGCCCCATTCAGCAGAGATTCTTCTTAATTTTTCTTCATCCCTGATTCTGAAAGGACCTTCTTCACAAGATAAATGCATTGCATGTACAATGTCACGTGCATGGTCAGAGTGAGCAGACGTACCCGCTGCTGCCATTCTTGCAAAATTTCTAGCGACGATGGTATCTCGATCAGCCCCACAAATACCTCTTTGTGCGCCTTTATCCGGTGATGGACTCACACGACATGGCCCCATAGCACAAATTCTACAACAGATACCGGCTTCCCCAAAACCACATTGTGTTTTTAAGGCTGCTTTTCTGTCCCACATGGTTTCAGCGCCGTCTCTTTGAGCTTTTTCGACTAAAGCTTCAGCTATAACATCAAATTCTAACAATTCATTGCTCATATTTTAATACCTCTCTTAACAAATTTCTTATCCTACCCTTATCTTCACTCTAGTAAAAATTTATACTTTACAAAAACGCTTTGTTATTGTAGAATAGTAAAGGTAGTAATACAATTAGTCATATATTACACTAGCTCCTCAAATAATATTCTAATCTGCAACCGCGAGATGAATATTACTTGAGGGGCTTTTTTTATATTTTTTAAACGTTTAGGAATCTATTTAATTTCAAGAACCGAATCAGCGTATAAGATATTATTTTTGATAATATCACAAGCAATTACAGTTTCCATTAAGCGTTTGTCGCAAGGATTGATAATTGCACTTGACAAACCACATTGCATAGCCATTGCCATCATTGCAGCATCTAATAATGGTCTAATTTCTTTAGGCGCACCGTTAGAAACGTTACTTAAACCACAAGTTGTCATTAAACCCATATCTGTAATCATTTGAATAGCTTCAAGCATTTCTTCTTGTTTATCTTGCATTCCTTTGATAACTAATGCTAATGGATCAAAAAACATATCGGTTGGTTCCATTCCATGTTCCATTCCTCTTTCCAGAAGTTCTGAACAATATGCAATACGTTCGTCATTATCTGCCGGTACGCCCTCTTTAGAGCAAAGACAGATACACATAGCATCATTAGCAGCAGCTAAGTCAAGATATCCAATACGATCGCCAGCATCAGCCGAATTAACAATTGGTTTACCTTTTTCACGGTTATAAACCTGGATTCCGGCTTCAATCGCCTTCATGTTAGCAGTATCTAATGCTAGTGGAACATTATTAAAATTTTCTTGTAATAATTTAACTCCCCATTGCATTAACTCTTCACCATCTTTTTCAGCAGGCCCGATATTTAAATCAAGGTAATTAGCCCCTGCATCCAATTGTTCTTGAGCTCTTTTAATAATAGGTTCAGGTGTACGTGTTGCAAATGCTTCACGCATTGCCGGAGAAATACAGTGAATTCTTTCACCGATAACGATAAATTTTGACATATTATTCCCCTTTCGGATTTTAAAATTTTTATCATAGTTTATGCGATTGAAACTTAAAGGTTTCAATCGCAATATAACGTCTTAACAATCTGTTATTATTAGGAAATACCCATTAAATCACGTAAGAATTTTGGAATTTGCATTGCTTCTGTTGGTCCAACGATAATTTCCCAATCCGGAAGTGCTTCTGCAACATCACCCTGTAATACGGCAACTTTACCCGGAAGAATAAGTTTTCTACATTTTGTTTTGTCTGCAATACCGCTTTCCTTGATGAAATCAGAGATAACACCGGCGCCGAATTTACCGGCAGCCCAAGCGGTCAGTACAGAGTAACCACCAGCATCAGGAATAGCTAAATATGCCGGTACTTTAGAACGTTCAATTTCACCTGAGACAACGAAATAAGACAGAGCAAAGTCAACTGTAACCAGTACAGGTGCATTATCATCTGCTTTATTGAAATCATAAATCTTAGGTTCAACACGCATTGGTTTTTGAGGATCTGTAAAGATGTTTTGTCTTAGACCAAATAATGGTAATGCTTGAGCATAATCCATATCACTCATAACAACGATAGAGCCATAACGTAATATGAAAGCAGATGCTAATGCAATTTCCATACGACCACAGCAAGCAATCTTATTAACAAATACAACAGAAGGATAACCGAAAGTTCTGTCATCGCCCTTTAATGCATTTGTTCTAATTGCAACAGCATTTGCAAATGCATCTTTAATCGATGCTTCGCCAACATTGAGAACAAGATTTTTATATCCTGCTGCTTCAATTTTTTCAACTGTATCATGTAATTCTTCAATGTTTTCGCCTGAAACACCAAGTACAACGTCAGCTGCTTTTGCAATTTCTACCATTGCATCGACATTAGTTGCGTTAGCGCCCATCAAAATACCTTTAGCTACTTTAATTGCTTCAGCTGCTTCTTTTGCTACATCAACATCTTCAACAACTGCCATTGGAACACGACCTAATTCGATTGCTTTTGCGATTAAAGCTAAAAATTTAGCTTTGTCAGCTACGTAACGAACTGAAGCAATTTCAACTGTCATTGTTTCGCCGATACGATCGTAGCTTACTTTTTCCAAATTAGCAACTTTTTGAGCGATTTCATCATCTGTATCTGCATCCGAAAATTCAACTGCAAATAAAGTTTTGCTGACATATGTTTTTTCATGTCTAAATAATACAGTTTCGCCGCCTAATGAACATTCTGTGTCCCCAGTACCGATTTTGATTGTTTTCATCGGTGGAGCGGTTGCTTCTGATAATTTTGCTTTCGCTTCGTCCGTAATATATGGACATTTTTCAATTTCCGCTGCACCAGCAGCTACTTTCATAGAGAATGCCATACATGTAGGAAATCCACATTCCTTACAGTTTTTCTTGGGAGTCAGTTTAAAAATATCTAAACCTTTTACTGCCATTTTATTCCGCCTACCTTTCCTAACCTACTAACTTGTTAATAAAGTTTTTAATAACTTTTGCTGATGCCGGATGTTTAACAATTACTGCATTTGATCCGCCAATAATACAGGATGCTGCTGTTGAAACTTCCATACCGATTCCACGTTCTTCCTGATTTCCCCATTCAGGCGCTTCTGCTTCTGTAAATACAGCTTCCTTAACACCCCATGCTTCATCACCAACGCCGGTCAAAATTGGCATTTGTAATGTATCATCATTCTGACCCAGTGCTGCTAAACGGATTCTATCCATTGTAGACGCAACATATTCAAAACCATAACCAACGGCTGCGGTTCCAACGTCCATGATCAATTTATGACCGTCAACGCCTAACTGTGTCATTAAGATGTTCAATTGTTTTGCCAAGTTAATATCAACGGCAGATTCACCAGAAATTTTGTGCCCATCAGCGTTGCCAGCAACACCAATAGCTTTGTAATTATCTTCCACTGCGGAGAATAAAATAACATTTTTTCCTTCTAATGCTTGTGAAACTTTTACTAATAATTCGCCATCTTTTTCTGCATTTTTGCAACCACCGATAATCAGTGGTAAATCAATTGCTTCTGCAACCGCTTTAGCAATTTCAACACAGTTATCAACTGAGTTATTGGCACCATTAGGATCGGCACTTGCTAATTTCAACTGGATAAACTGAGCATCTGTATTATCCTGAACAAATTTTGCCCATGCTGCCGGGTCCTTTGCTGCATCACCATAAAAATCTTTTAAACATTGTTCCCAATCATTCGGGTAGGTGTCCAAAATTTCAATGCCCACTGCCGGCGCATTGCCTTCACCACTTAAAAATGGTAAACCTTTTTCACCTCCGATGGTAAGAGCTGCATCTCCAACACCAATTACACATTCGTTGATCTTGCCACTAAATTTTTGTTCTGTTTTCTTGTATGGCATTCCTCGTTACCTCCTAACTCGTTCTTGTTAGTATTTTTTATATTTCAAAGCCCAAAATCTGCATGTAGACATGACAAATTCCGGTTGCTTTAAAATTTCAATTGAAAAAAAACCGGTTCTACTCTTGACTTGTATATATAAGTATACACATATACTACTACCTTGTTATAAGTTTGTCAAACAATTTCGTCTTAAAAGCAAAAATTTACCCGTCTTTCCTTATCTTTTAATTCCCAGTTATTTAGTAGGTTTAAATGATTTCAATGACTGAATGAAAACGTCCCCCAAAATAGCAAGATCTTTAATATTTAGAACATCAATCAGACTTTTATCAAACAGAATCTGACCTTCCGGTTCGAATTCATCATCTCCGTACCAAAGAATACATCCAATTTCTACGCCTTTCATAAAAGTAAACGTAAACGAAATATCGCCTTTATTCATTATTCTTCCATTAATTTGTTGCATATATTCGGTGAGCTCATTCCCTTTTTCATTAAAAAGGGCGGCAAATATTTGAATACAACGGCTGTAAAAATTAGAATAATAAAGATTTCCATCCGGAAATTCTTTATAACCAATTAATTCTCCGGTTGGTTCTTTTCCCTGTGCACACATCATATAACGCATGATAATAATTTTAACGGAGTAACTGGTCACTTGACCACCATCCATCAGTGTAATTTCACCACTTGGCCAAAAAACACAATATTTTTCACCAAGCACTGTTATAACAAACAATTCTTTCTCTGTATTATAGTTTATGCCTGTCGCTTTAGACATTTTCATAGGATCAAAATTTTTAAATTTTTCTTTATTTACACAATAACTTTTCTCTGTGAAATGCGGATCAATTTCTTTTATCATAGCCAACTGTCACCACCTTTTGATTAGAATTAATTTATGCTCGAGCCAATTTTTTAAGTATCGGAATAAAAATATCACCCATTACAGCCAAATCTTCAGCATCAAATCCTGATGTAATATTGCTATCAAACAATATTTGAGATTCCGGTGGAAATTCATCATCACCTAACCAAAGAATTACTGTCAAATACATATTATCAATAAATTCAAAACGATAAGAAAGATCACCAAATCTTTGGGGTTCAGCATTCATTTTCTCCATTGCCCGCTTAAGTCCATCGGAATCATTATTAAAGGTAAAGGCAAAACGTTTGAGACATCGGCCTTCAAAACTTTTAAAATAATGATTTCCACCCGAAATATCCCGATAAGCTATGGTCGTACCCATCGGTGGAATGCCTTGTGCATTGAGCAAATAACGTAAAATCATGGTCATCAATTTATAGTCATTAAATGTATTTTCATTACTTAATAACACATCACCCTCTGGGTATTTCACCAAATAAATCTCACTCATTAATGTTATCGTAAATAATTGTTTTTCAGGATCATAAGGACATGTCGATTTTATTGATATATCCATAGGATCTCGATCTTTTATCAAGCTTTTATAATAATCATAGGGTAGTTTATCTTTCCGTTTTTCTTCAATTGCGGCTTCAAATTCAGCATTTAACATTTATGTTACCTCGTTTATTCGTTCCAATTTATTATTTCTTTTATTTTTTTTGCAATGATGGAAATAAACTCATATCCGTATGTGGAATAAAGCAGGCCGATATAAATGAATCCATATAAGTCGGATGAACACTCAGTTCCATATAGGTCATATTTTGGGCTATTTCCGAAATTTTTTCTTTACCTTCCGCTAATGTCAATGCCAAATAACACCCTTGCATTGAACTATTTCCGATATAATAGTATTTATCAACCGGGATATCTGGCAACATTCCTAATGCAATGGCATTTTCAATGCCAAGATTACTGCCAATACCACCAGCAACGTAAACATTTTTTAAAATATCAATGGGCATATCCATACTTTCCATTAATGTGTAAATTGCTGAAAAAACAGCTCCCTTTGCTTTTATAAAACTATCAATATCAATTTCTGTAATAAAAATATCTTTTTTACTGTCATCAATCTCTTTGGAACATACTGTATAGACACCAATATTATACTCATCAAAACTAATTCTCGGATTTTTGATATCCCGATTAATACGTCCTCGACCATCAACGATTCCGGTTCGTTTCATTTCGCAAATCAAGTCAATAATTCCGGATCCGCAAACCCCGACAGGTTCTTTATTCCCAATGGTTTCATAGGTTGCTTTTAACGTTTTATCATCAATTTTAACGGCTTCAATCGCTCCGGGAACAGCCCTTGTACCGCAACTAATTTCACCACCCTCAAAAGCTGGTCCTGCCGAGCAGGCACAGGTCATCATGAAATCTTTATTGCCAAAAACAATCTCACCGTTTGTTCCTAAATCCACCAACATTGTAAATTCATCTTGAAGCCATACGGGTACTGCAAATACACCTGCCGTAATATCACCGCCAACATAGCTGGCAACAGACGGTGCAAAGTAAATACGTCCCTCCGGATTAATCATAATCCCCATTTCCGTACTTTTCATTTCAGGGATTATATTAACACCCGGAATAAATGGTTCTCGACGTAAATGATCCGGATTAATGCCTAACAATAAATGTGTCATCGTCGTATTACCGGCAACGCACATTTCATAAATATCATTCGCCATAATGCCTGTGGCATTAACCATTTGTTCAATAAGCGGATTAATCGTTTCTTTAATAATCGCATCCTGAAGTTTGACAAGTCCACCCGGTTTTTCTGTATAGACAATGCGGTTAATAACATCACCTCCATATTTGACCTGAGCATTACCCATTGATGCTTTTGTGACAATTTCATTGGTATCCATATTAACCAAACAGGCCGAAACAGATGTTGTCCCGATATCAAGTGCTACGCCATAAAGAACACGTTTATGATTATTGGCAGGTCTAACATCCATAATTTCTGCAATATCTCCACGAATCAGATAAATAACCTCAATTTTAAAAGCGTTCATTCTAAAAACATCCGGAAAACTACGTAAAATATTTAAACTTATCTGTATATCTGAAAATCCAAGACTCTGTTTAAAATATCTTTTTAACCGATCTTCATCTGCTAAATTATCATCATTGGTTGGTTCCGGTAACTCAATAACAGCACAACAAAGTCTATTGGAATCAGTCATCCCCATTTTGAGCATTTTTTTTCGAACATACCTGATATTTTTACTTTCATTTTCAGAAAGGTCGGTGATTTGCATCTGATTTTGAAAAGAAGATGCCAAATCCGGTACCTCAACTTCAATATCTGTTAAAATTTTTGAACAACATGCTAAAACATACCCTTCTGCAATTTCTTCTTCCGACAAACGCGTTTGTATCGAAGTGTCCACTTTTCCCGATATGATTCGAACTTTGCATTTGCCGCAGGTGCCATTACCACTACATGGTGAATCAATGATTACTCCAGCTCTTCTTGCCGCTTCTAACAGATTTTCCTGTTCGCCTGCAATGAACTCTACTTTACGTTTTCCTTTTACGACAAATAATACTTTATGCATAGGTGCCTCCCACTTCTTTGTTAACCTTTTCATTTCAATAGCACTAATCCAACCGACATTCGTTAATAATCTTAATCCGATAAATTTATATGATGTATGCGGGCAAATAGATAACCCGCATACATTTACTTTTTATTTTATTTCCAATTTGTCAATTAATGATCTTACTGCTTTTCTTGCTACTGAATCCTCCGGTAAAGTAACCAGTGGCTTTCCATAAGCATCATATTCAAAAACTTGTTGATCTAAAGGAATAACTCCCAAAAGATCCAAATTTTGTTTTTTAATCTCTTCTGCTGTACCTTCGTTCAATTCGCCATCCGGCGCACGATTTACAATCAATTTGATGACCGGAATTTTCAAATTCAATTCTTCCGCTAAATCTCTTATTCTGGCAACAGCCTGAATTCCGCGGCGTGAACAATCACTAACCAATAACAGAATATCCATTCTCCCCATTGTACCACGACTGATATGTTCCATACCTGCTTCATTATCCATAATAACATATTTATAATTTTCAGATAAACGACCAACTTGGGTTTTTAAAAGACCATTGACAAAACAATAACAACCTTCACCCTGACTTCTGCCCATCACCAACAAATCATAACCGTTTCCTTCGGATACTGCCTGATTTAACCGTAATGTCAAAAAATCACTTTTTGTCATTCCTGGTGATAATTGATTACCATCCATTTCTGCATGGTTCACTTCTTCTTTAATCTGACCGATTGTCATCTCAACTTCTTCTCCCAATACTTCGTTTAAGTTTGCATTGGAATCTGCATCGACTGCCAGAATTGGGGCTTTTCCCTGTTCAACCAGATAAGCAACAAGCATACCTGTAAATGTTGTCTTTCCTACGCCGCCTTTACCGGCGACTGCAATATTAAAAGCCATAATTCCCTCCTAATTATCAAAATTTCAATTTCATTCTTTATAAAATTGAGTGAAATCGAGTAATTGTTAAAATTTTAACATATAAAGTCCATACTTGTATATATAGGTATTAACACGCTAATAATACCATATGCACTTCCACATTACAATGCAATATTTTGTCGATTAATCCAATATTAAACGCCTCAAAGGCAAAAATAATTGCTCAAATATATCCTATGTTTGACGTATCACTAAAATTTTATTTTAAAGTATAAATTATACGAAAAAAGATGATACCTATTTTCACGATATCATCTTTGGCTTACAATTTTATTCTTCAAAAAAATTTTCTGTATATTTAATGGCATTAACGGCCGCAATCGCACCATCTCCTGCTGCGGTAATGACCTGTCTTAATGATTTGCGTCTTACATCACCAACAGCATATACCCCTTTGATATTCGTACGCATCTCTTCATCAGCAATGAGATAATCCCGAGCATCTTTTTCTAACAATCCCGCAAAACAACCTGTATTTGGAATTTGCCCAACATACACAAATATTCCACTTACCGGTAATTCGATCATTGCGTTTGTTTTAATATTTTTTACGATAATACTTTGAACCAGTCCGTCTCCTTTTATCTCGTCAACAACACTGTCCCATATAAAATTAATTTTTTCATTTTCCATTGCTCGTTTTTGGAGTACTTTAGCCGCACGTAATTGATCTCTGCGATGAATAACCGTTACTTTAGAAGCAAATTTAGTGAGATACAATGCTTCTTCAATGGCCGTATCACCACCACCCACAACTGCTATTTCTAAATTTCTAAAAAAATTAGCATCACACGTTGCGCAATAAGAAACGCCTAATCCTCTAAATTCAAGTTCTCCTTTACATCCCAATAACCGAGGTTGAGCACCGGTTGCCACAATGATAGTTTTAGTTTGATAAACAGTATTGCTCGTTGTGATCTCAAATGTTTTTTCCGTTTTTTCAAAATATTTAAATTCTTCTGTTTGAAATTCCACACCAAAATCCAAACATTGCTGTTTCATTCTTTCTGTCAACGATGGCCCGGTTGTATCTGCCGGTGCACCCGGGTAGTTTTCGACTTCCCAACTAGTTGCAATCTGTCCGCCAATACCACTTTTTTCAAGAATAAGAGTTTTCATTTCTCCTCTTGCGGCGTATAACCCGGCCGTTAAACCTGCCGGACCACTTCCGATAATAATTACATCATATAACATTAGTAAATAACCTCCTCAATTTTATTAATACCGCGTTGATCTTTTAAATCTAAAATATCAACCGCAATATTCGATGCATGATCGCCCACACGTTCAATATTTGCTAATAAATCAAGATAAACAACTCCGGCATACGCATTACATGCTCCCTTATTTAAACGCCGAATATGCTCATTTTTAAGTTTATCAGTGACTGCGTCAATTACATCTTCATCTTCCAATATTTTTTTGCATATCTTTTCATCTTCAGTTCGAATCATTTCAACAACGTTATTCATTGTATTATTTGTAAAATCAATCAAATCTCGTATATCTTTTGTCGCAATTTCACTGAGAACAATTTTTTCACGATTTTTCATTTCTGCTAATTCTGAAATATTTTCAGCATGATCACCAATACGTTCTAAATCGTGACTCCCTTTTAAATAAAAAGCTAAACGATCATTTTCCGATTCCGAAACATTCATATTAGAAAGTCTGACGGTATATTCCATAATTCCATGTTCAAATTCATCAATACGTTCTTCACGTTCGGCAATTTTATCAATTAATTTTTCATCACCGGTCATCACCGCTTCACAAGATGCTGTAAAATTCTTCTTTGCCATTTCGCTTAAACGTACAATTTCTTTTCCTACTTGTCCAAGAGCAACCGATGGATTATTAAGTAAACGTTCATCCAATTGTAATCCTCTTTCTTCTTCAATCGTTGGAAATTTCTTTTCAATGAGCGATACAAATTTATCAATAATTGGGAAAAGAACAATCGTGTTTGCCACATTAAACAATGTATGCGACATCGCAATCTGCCGTGCAACATTCGGTACCACTACGCCTGCGTCAGAAATAGAAGTTCCGGAAATATTGACAAGCCACTGGTAAATCGGATTAACCGTCGCAACACCATCAATAACACCTAGTAAAATCATTACCCAAATTGCACCAAAAATATTCACAAAAAGATGAATAAACGCAGCATTTTTAGCCGCAGTTGATGTACCAATACTTGAAAGTAAAGCCGTAACACAGGTACCAATATTCGTTCCAATCATAATAGGAATACAAATCTGAACAGCATTAGTTCCTCCAATTCCTGAAAATACGCCTGAAATTGCCAATGCCTGAAGTAAACCAAGTGTTGCACCGGAGCTCTGCATAATCCCCGTAATAATGGTTCCTAACAACAAACCAAAAATAGGGTTTTTACCATAAGTAGTTAACAAATGTACAAACTCAGGACTATCGTTCAACGGTTCCATCGTTGTTGACATCAAATTAACACCAAAAAACAAAATACCAAAACCAAGGATAATACTTCCTAAATCTTTTGAGCTTTTTTTACGTCCAAAAAGAGCTAAAAACGTTCCAATTCCGATAAATAACGGCGCAATGGCTGTTACATTAAAGGCGATTAGCTGTGCCATAACAGTTGTTCCGATATTGGCACCAAGGATAATTCCCGCAGCTTGTGTTAAGGTCATAAGTGATGCATTAACAAAACCGACTACCATAACAGTTGTTGTACTGGAACTTTGCACCATGATGGTCACCACAATACCACACAATATCGCTTTAATGCGATTATTGGTCAAAATTTCCAAAAGGCGCTTCATTTTATTACCGGCTACAATTTTCAAGCCTTCACTCATCAGATGCATCCCATAGATGAACATCCCCAGTCCTCCAAACAGACCAATAAACATTTCTAATGCCATACTATCCTCCACAAATAAATATAGTCTAATTATCTTTATACCATCTCAAAACACATATAAAGATATTCTAACACTAATTATGCTTTTTTTTAACAAAAATTTTACTTTTTTATAAATTATTTTTAGACGATGCTTTTGAAACAGATTTGTGGTAAAATAATCGTGTTAATCGAAATTTTTTAGGAGGATTGTATGTCAAATTTTACAATGAATGAAATTGTCAGTCTGGCAAAAATGAGAGGAATCATTTTTCCGGGATCTGAAATCTATGACGGCCTGGCAAATAGCTGGGATTACGGCCCCATCGGGGTAGAAATGAAAAATAATGTTAAACGCGCCTGGTGGAAGAAATTTGTCCAGGAATCTCCTTATAACGTCGGTCTTGATGCTGCGATTTTAATGAATCCCAAAACATGGGTTGCATCCGGCCATGTTGGTGGATTCAGTGATCCTCTAATGGATTGTAAATCTTGTAAAGCCCGTTTCCGTGCAGATAAACTAATTGAAGATTATTTTCATGAAAAAGGGGAAGATGCCATTGTTGATGGATGGTCAAATGAAAAGATGATGACCTTCATTAAAGAAAATGACATTAAATGTCCGGAATGTGGTAAAAAAGATTTTACCGATATTCGTCAGTTTAATTTAATGTTTAAAACTTTTCAAGGGGTTACCGAAGATAATTCTTCAGAAATTTACTTAAGACCTGAAACCGCCCAGGGTATTTTTGTTAATTTTAAAAATGTACAGCGTGCATCACGTAAAAAACTCCCTTTTGGTATCGGTCAAATTGGAAAATCCTTTAGAAATGAAATTACACCGGGAAACTTTATTTTTAGAACGCGTGAATTTGAACAGATGGAACTCGAATTTTTTTGCGAACCGGGTACCGATCTTGAATGGTTTACGTACTGGAAAGATTTCTGCCGTAAATGGCTTTTTGATCTGGGCATGAAAGAAGATAATATTCGCTTTAGAGATCATGAAAAAGAAGAATTATCACATTATTCCAACGCAACCACCGATGTTGAATTTCTTTTCCCATTTGGCTGGGGTGAACTTTGGGGAATCGCCGACCGTACCGATTTTGATTTAACCCAACATCAAAATGTATCCGGTAAAGATATGAGCTATCAAGATCCAATGACCAACGAAAAATATATTCCATACTGTATCGAACCGTCATTAGGTGCCGACCGTGTTTTTTTAGCTTTTCTCTGTAATGCCGTTGAAAAAGAAACATTAGAAAATGGCGAAGAACGTAACGTCATGAAAATTCATCCGGCACTTTCTGCTTATAAAGCAGCCGTTTTACCACTTTCTAAAAAATTAAGTGAAAAAGCAACAGAAGTTTATGCCGAACTGGCAAAACACTTTATGGTTGAATATGACGAAGCCGGCAGTATCGGAAAACGCTACCGTCGTCAAGACGAAATTGGCACACCGCTTTGTGTGACCGTGGATTTCGATACCTTAGATGATCAATCCGTCACCCTTCGCGATCGGGATACCATGGAACAAATTAGAATGCCTATTTCCGAGGTTACTGCCTACATACAAGAAAAAATTAATTTTTAATTTAAAAAACAGTTCCGAATTTCAATAATCCGGAACTGTTTTTTAGTGTTGAATTTTATTTCTGCGACGTCTCTTTCTCGCCCGTTTTCTTTTATTAGCCATTACAAAAATTCCGATACTAATCAGTATCAAAAGAGCGGTAACAATATACCAATACTTCATCAGATAATCTAGAATTGTTCTGACATTCATCTCATTTTCAGCGTAGAGTGGCGTGGATTTTATGGCTTCGCTACCATCATAAACGACTAACTCACCAATCTGCTGACCGGCGTTAATTTTTTGTTGAATCGTTAACGCACCTTCTTTTTCTTCAAAAAGGCCCTCATTAAAATGAGGTTCTACTGCATACTCTTTATCCTTTTCCACCATAGAACGATACGGTGTATCCGTTTTTAACGTAAGCTCTGATCCATCTTTAAAACGTACATTTTCAATTTCTATTTTTTGATAAAGATTATTGTTGTCGGTCCAATTTGTCAAGGTATAATCATTAGACAACGCACTAATCGTATCATCTGCTTGCCCAAAGATTTTATTTTTTTGACCCTTCATAATAACACCAATGATCGCTTTATCTCCATCTTTCGCCGTAAAAACCAAACACCGACCGCCTTCATCGGTATTTCCGGTTTTTCCACCGGTAGCCTTTGAATTGTAGTATGGATTCTGATTTGAACCTTCAATAATTTTATATGTTAATTCACTCAAATCCGGATAGAGTAACATGTTACTATTCTGCCACTTTTGATCTTTTCCGGTCGACGTTTTCATTTCATATGTTTTCGTACCAGTGATTTTTGCAATTTCTGGATTACTGAGGGCTGTTTCACTAATTTTCAACAATTCTTCAGGCGTTGTATAATGATCTGGATCATGTAGCCCGTGCGGATTTACAAAATGAGTACTCGTAAGTCCTAGTTCTGTCCCTTTTTCATTCATTCTTTCAACGAATGTATCAATGGCTTCCTGATAAGGTAGTGCTGTATCATTTTTTATGCTCTTCCCCACATTGGTTGCAAGTGTATTGGCTGCATCATTGCCTGATGGTAAAAGTAAACCATATAGCAATTGGCGATATGTATATTTTTCATCTACTTCCAATTTTGCTGTACTGCTGTCATAATCGAAAACCGTCACTTCTTCACCAATAACAACGGATTCGTCCAAATGCTCAGACATAATATCTAGTGTCACAAGTGCCGTCATGAGCTTTGTTGTACTCGCCGGATAATAGCGTTCATTTTCATTTTGTTTAGCTAAAACATCACCACTGCTTTGCTCTTTAATAACGACCCCTTCCTCGGGTAAATACGACGGTAAACTTGCAGCAAAAGCACTCCCAATATTTAAGCTAAAAATAAGTATCCAAACACTTAAAAAAGTAATTATTTTTTTCATAAATATTCTACTTAATATATTTTACTTCTTTAAAAACAGCTTCCGCCTGGCGAACGCTTTCTTCACTGCCAATAACACAAATAACAGTTTGATCCATCGCTTTTTTAACCATTTGTGCCGCTTCTTTTAAATTTTCAAGGGTTGTTCCCAAAATTTCGTCCCGTTCTTTTTGAACATCTTCACTACTCAAACCATTAAAATACATGGTGTCTGCCACTTCCCCTTTAATCGCCGTTGATAATGGTACATCTTTACTACTAATAGTTCCAATGATATATTTTTCCATTTCACGTCTCGGAATATCTAACTTTTCAATATATTCGGATGCTTCATTATATGCATCAATTGTTTTTAAAAGATTGGGATCTCTGTATGAAGCAAAATATAAATCACCCACACGATTAATGCCAAAGAATGCTCCATAAGCACCACCTTGAACTCGAATCCGATTCCATAGGTAATCCATTCCCAAAATTGATTTAAGCACAAGATAACTCCCGTGATATGCGTATCCTAATTTTTCAATATTATAACCTTTAGATACATATTGAATTTGAGATGCCGTCATGAATCCTTCATTTAATTTTTCTAAATCAAAATGATAATTATAATTCTGAGCTTCCCTATTTTCTAAATTTTCAACAAATCTATCTACCTCATTAAGGGTTAATTCTTTTAAATTTTCATCTCCGGTAATACTGATAATTAAACCGTTCCGATTAAATACAGCTTTAGCAACATCTGCCATTTTACTCGATAAAAATTCCCATC
Source organism: Eubacterium sp. (assembly GCA_036642535.1). GTDB lineage: Bacteria > Bacillota > Clostridia > Eubacteriales > Eubacteriaceae > Eubacterium. Next base: position 53,949 of record JAVXTS010000006.1, read on the forward strand.
GTTCATTCAAATTTTCATCCAAATCAACAATAAATTTATAAAATTCGATGCCGCTAAGTTCTTCAAACATTCTTGCCGATTGAGAATAATAAGACTGCATTCTCTGCACCGTCACTGTATGTCCAGCAGTTAAAAATTGATTTTCTTTAGTCAACCGAATTTCACTGATAATATCAGCAATTAGATTTTTCTCATCAAAGCAACTTCTCAATACCATCGATTCAATTAGTTCCATCATTTTTGCAACATTGGAACCAATTGCTTTTCCTTTAATAATAAACTTACTTTCATATTTTTCTGGTTTTTTAACATCATCATACGTTTCAATGCTGGAAGAAATACCACCGGTTTTAATTTCAATTTCTTGATTTAAACGCTCATCATTATAATCCTTTGTACTAACACGACCAATTATTTTATTAACCAGTGACAAATATTTTAAATCATCCTGAGGTACTGTATGTGTATCAAAATAGAACCGAGTATAAATAATGCCACCACTGCACCCCGGATGCCAAAGGAGTTTATGTCCCTTATACATTTCCTCTTCAAGAACCAACTGACGTGCTTTTTTATTGATTTCATCAAGGGATAACTTAGGAATTGTCATTAATGCATCTTCACTATCTTCGCTGTTTTGACGTTCGATTAGTGCTTGGGTTTCTGAAACTAAATGATCCAACGCTTGTGGCGTTAACGATTTTTTATAGGCATCTAATTTTTCAATCAGTAGGTGTTCTCTTTCTTGTGCTAAGTTTTCGTCAGGATGAATACTAACCACTGCCCGATGTGAGTTATATAATAAATACCGTGCAATTAATGCTTCAAATCCTCTATTTTCACTGCTTTGACGTAATTTTTCGATTGCATCGCGATATTTAAGGTGCGAGAGTGGATCACCGCCATAAAGCCAGGTGTCCATCATTTCTAGTCCATACATCAAACCTTTGGGATACGAGCCGTATTCCCCTTCAATTAATGAAAATTCATTGATATTGATGCCAGCTTCCACACTGCGTTTATCCAAACCATTCTTTACAAGATCCGATAAAGTTTTATCGACGGTTTCCACAAAAAGATCGCGATACTTTTCTTCTGTATTTTTTAAAACAATGGCAAAATACGGTTGTTTTAAAGAACTGGAATATGAATAATCAACATCTTTACATATGTTTAAATCTAAAAGTGCCTTTTTTAACGGTGCTGAATTGGCACTTAATAAAATGTGTCCCAAGACATCAAAAGCTAAAAGATCTTCAAATGTCGGTTCGTTTTCAAGCACATACCCCATAGCCAAATACGATTTCTCATCTTGACCATCCTCACCCGCTACAGGATAGCTGATGGAGGAGTAAGCTGTTTCTTCAAAGGGAAGTTGGGTTTCAATCGTATTGTCAATGACTTGATAATCAAATTGTGACAAATACGAATCATTCAGATATTTTAAATGTTCCTCTATGTCACCGTCACCATACAAATAAATATATGCATTGGATGGATGATAGAATTTTTTATGAAAGCCAACAAAATCCTCATAGCTCAAATCCGGAATAAAATCCGGATCACCACCGGATTCTTCACCGTAAATGGTATCGGGATAAAGCGTTTCAAAAATATGATGGTGCAGTATTTCTTCAGGACTTGAGTAAACACCCTTCATTTCGTTATAAACAACACCATTATACGTGATGGGATCTTCCTTATTTTCAAGATGATAATGCCATCCCTCTTGGTGAAAAATATAAGGTATGTTATAAATTTCAGGATAAAAAACAGCATCCATATAAACATCCATCAAATTCATAAAATCTTTTTCATTAGTACTCGCAATGGGATAAACCGTTTTATCCGGATAAGTCATGGCATTTAAAAAAGTATTCATCGACCCTTTGGCAAGTTCAACAAAAGGTTCCTTTACCGGATATTTTCGTGAACCGCAAAGAACTGAATGCTCTAGGATATGTGCCACTCCGGTACTATTTTTCGAGGGTGTTTTAAACCCGATCTGAAAAACTTTGTTATCATCATCATTCGATATATAAATAAGACGTGCCCTCGTCTGATCGTGTTCAAAAACTCTGGCAACACCATTAACTTCTTCAATAATTTCTTCTCTGTTCAGAGTAAAACCATGTATTTTATCATGTATTTTCAAGTGTTTCTCTCCTTTTTAATTGTTTTGATGCGGATCATCTTTCTTTTTTAAAGCGTCTAAATATGTTTTTATTTGCTTTTCATATCCATTTTCAGTAGGATCATAAAAAGTTTGTCCCACAAGATCGGTTGGCAGATACTGTTGGGAAATATAATTTCCAGGATAACTGTGCGGATACTGATACGTCACACCTCTCCCCAGTTTTTCACTGCCTGAATAATGAGTATCTCGAAGATGCATGGGTATTTCTGAATTGGATTCATGCCGCACGGCCTGCATTGCGCCGTCAATACCGACATAAGAGGCATTGCTTTTAGGTGCCGATGCTAAAAAAGCAACCGCTTGTGCCAAATTAATTCGTGCTTCCGGCAGTCCGATCATTTCAACGGCTCGTGCGGCTGCTGTCGCCACGACAATCCCCATCGGTTCGGCATTTCCAATATCTTCCGAAGCAGAAATAACAATTCGTCGAGCGATAAATTTAGGATCTTCACCTGCTTCTAGCATTTTCGCCAACCAGTATAATGCCGCATCCGGATCAGAACCCCGGATACTTTTGATAAAAGCCGAGATGGTATCATAATGATTATCTCCTTTTTTATCATATTGAATCGCTTTTTTCTGAATGCATTCCTGGGCTGTTTCAAGATCAATATGAATGATACCCTCTTCATTTTTCTCTTTGGTTAAAACGCCTAATTCTAAAGCATTCAGTGCCCGTCTGACATCACCATTTGACACCGAAGTCAAATGTTCGTATGCCTCCTCATCCACTTGCGTTTTTAAATAACCGTAGCCCCTTTTTTTATCTCCTACCGCCCGTTTAAGTAATTCCTTAATGGCATCATTGCTGAGATTCTTAAATTCAAACACCGTTGAGCGCGATAAAAGTGGCGAATTGATTTCAAAATAAGGATTTTCGGTAGTTGCGCCGATAAGAACAATTAGTCCCCGTTCAACACTGGGCAAAAGTGCATCTTGTTGAGCTTTATTAAACCGATGAATTTCATCAATAAATAAAATCGATTTTCGATTGTAAACCCCCAGATTTTGCTTTGCTTTTTCAAGCACTTCGGTAATTTCTTTTTTACCGGAGGTCACGGCATTCAGTTCGTAAAAAGCCGCTTTCGTATGATTGGCTATAATCTTCGCCAATGTCGTTTTTCCTGTTCCCGGAGGTCCATAAAAAACAACGGACGATAATTTATCCGCCATAATCAACCGGTATAAAAGTTTTCCTTTACCAATAATATGTGTTTGACCCATAAATTCATCAAGAGATTCCGGCCGCATTCGTACGGCTAAAGGCGCATTTCCGCCGGCTTGATTTTCAAAATTAATATCAAAAAAACTCGCTTGCATTCTCGCTCCTTAAAACCTTAGATTTTTGATCTTATCGACCATTTTCCAATTGACTTATTTCTTCTTCGTTTATTTCAAAGTAATTATAAAACCAACGGTCAACTTCGGCCAGAATAGCTTCATATTTCTCTATTTGTTTATTCTGAATTAAGTTTGTAATTCTATCATATAATTCTTTAAATTTGCTAGAAATTTCAACATCAACATCCGGAATTCTTAATTTTAAAAGCGTATTAGGATAATATTCATATAAATCAACGCCTAGTTTTTTTGCAAAAGATTGAAAATAAAAATTATAAAGTTTGCTATTTAACAAAAGAACTAAAAATTCTTCATTCATATGATTATAAATTCTTTCTTTCAAGGTTAAACCATAAATATCTGCGCTAAAAAAATAATGATTATCATCAATGGCAAAACGCGATTTTGTCGCTTTGTATGGAAAAACAATCTTTTTTCTTTTAAAAATTTCCGGATTTCTCCCCCATTGAACAGCATACCATGGAAGTTTTCCCGTTTTGCATTCACGCCGTTTATTCAGTTTTTCTTTAAATTGCTTTAGATAAACTTCTTCATAAGGATATTCTTCAAGACACTTCATTTCATTGGTATAAAGAATTGTTTTCTGTGCTGGTTTAATATAAAAAGGTTGTACATCTTTATTTTTTATCCAAGGGTGTAAAAACTCCGGATTAAAAGGAGACCCCCTTAACGTTTCTGTATCAAAAATAAAAACTTTATCGTTTCCCGTGATAATTCCTTGAAAACTATCAACAACATTATCCAAAGTAAACGGCGTTTTTCGATCAATTTTATCGATAATATCCTTTGCTAAAGGTCCATAAAGCCGCCAGAGATCATCCTGTAAAATTGACTGCTTAATTTCAAAAGTCTCGTAGTAACGATGCGTTTCATTTTTTAGATCATCAATGTAAACAGCTTTATTTTTCAGTTTTCCTTTTTGCACATGAAATTTTGAAACACAGATCTTATGATTTTCCGATTGCTCTTTAATTAATAACGTTAGCGCCGGATCAATCCCAACTCCTTCAATAACACGAAGACCGTTAAAATCAATAATCGCTGCTATTTTAAAATGATCTTGAATAAAGCGACGCAATCCCCGTGCATTATAAGCCTCCATAAAATAACGTGACGTTAAAAATAAAAGCCGTCCTCCCTCTGTCAACAACGTGTAGCCTCGCTCAAAAAAGCAATAGGACAAGTCACTTTTATTTTGATAGACGGTCTGATAATCGATTTTAAGAGCTTTCATATAGTCCGAATCAATTTCTTTATGTCCCACATAAGGTGGATTGCCGATAATCACATCAAAACGTATTTCCCCAAAAAGATCGGTTTCTTTTTGTAGACTATCCCCATCATGAATGTTCGCCGGAAAAACGTAGTGCTCCCCTTTAAGTATTAAAGTTAACTTTGTTACCAGTACAGCAAGGGGATCTTTATCAACTCCATAAATCAATTTTTTAAGTAAAAGCATATGGATGATTTCTTTATCCATAGCTTTTGTATTATTAAGAATATAATCATAAACAGCACTCAAAAGAGATCCGCTACCACATGCCGGATCTAAAATTCGCTCCTGCTTATCAGTACTGATACAAATTTCTGCCATATAATCGGATAATTCTACCGGTGTATAAAAAATCCCCTGACTCTTTTGATGACTTCTATGAAGGCATTCTTCATAAATCATTCCGAAAAGATTCGTCTCAATTTCAAGAAAAGATTCACCATCGATAAAAGACAAGACATCATTCCAGATAACCGTACTCAGCGGTAACTTATTTTCATCATACCAAAAATCTTCTGCCAATGAACTTTTTTTCCACAATAACATCATCTGGTTTACTGTAAAATTATTCTTCAAGCATCGACTGTTTGACCCATCCAATTGTAGGTGTTTTTTATCCACTAAAAATTTAAGTAAGATCATTTTAATTACAAACAACAATAATTCGTCCTTATTTTTGACATAATCATAGCGTTCATAAAATTCATCAATTTTTTTTAGCAATGTGCTCATTTATAAAATGCCCCTCTTAATTTTATTGTTCCTTTTCTTTTTATACCTTTAAAACCACTTATTCTTTTTAAAATAAATGATAGATATCACCACAACAGCCGCACTTAAAATAATAACTAACGGATAGCCAATCACACTTTTGTATTCCGGCATATTAAAATTCATTCCATACCAAGCTGCAATCAAACTTAACGGAAAAAAAATAGTTGTAATTACTGTAAAAAGTTTCATCGTTGAATTCAATTTAATATCAACTTCCGCCTGATAAGCTTCTCTGATTTGAGCAACATACTCGATCAATGACAAAACATTGCCACGAAGTCGCTCTACTTTACCACCTAAAATCCTCAAAAGTTTCAAAGATTGATGATCTAAAATCTTATTCTCATTCAAATCGATATATTTAAAAATGATTGAAATCTGTTCATAATACCGTTTCAAAAGTACCAAATGCTTTCTACAATCAATAATCGTATTGACATCATCGCTCTTTTCTTTAGAACCAATCACTTCTTTTTCAAGTATCATGATTTTTTCTTCTAAATCTTCTAAATAAGCATTGTCATTTTCCAGTAATTTATCGAAAAAATTAAAAAGCAAGCGTCCGAAGGTCACTTCTATTTCATCATAATCTGAAATATTTTTTAAAATTTTCTCAACAAAAAACAAATCTTCACAAACAATAAAAAAACGATTTTCTCGAATAAAGATGTGCATAGTTGGAACATCCGGCTCAGGTTCTTTTATATCAATAATATCGAGACATAAAAAATCCATTTTATCATAACTTTCAAACCTAATCGATGCATTTTGAATCACCCGATGTAAAATGCGTTCATTAATTCCAAAGTATCCGGCGTATGATTCTGCTTCTTTATAAGAATAAACACCAATATATGTTTTACTTTTTAGCCACGCCTCTTTATTTTCTTTAATTGATGTGATTTTCCCATGTTCCATAACATAAAGCATATATTTTCATTCTCCTCACCACTAAAGTTCCTTTAAATATACACTTTTTTTGTCTTTTTGTCATTAGAAAATCATCTCTAACTTTTTTTCATTGACAAAATTATTCATTTTTGAAAAAAGAGCTTGAATAATTGAATCGCTTGAACTATAATAGATAAGCATTCAATTTTATGTACTCTTTTATGCGGAAGTGGCTCAGTGGTATAAGTAGTGAACCCAAATCTTTGATTTGGTGTGAATCACTTAGTCGGGAAACTTCTATTGTTCACGTAGTATTACACAAAAACAGCTTTATATTTTTTTGCGGAAGTGGCTCAGTGGTAGAGCACTGGCTTCCCAAGCCGGGGACCGCGGGTT
>JAVXTS010000007.1:0-6704 GCA_036642535.1 Eubacterium sp.
GTGATTATCATAATCATTTTAACAATTTTTGTCAAGATATTTTTATAAAAAAAGAGCCAACTAGAGGTTGACCCTTTAATTTTAAGCAAATAATACGGCATAAATAATGACGATAATCCCTAAAACGATGCGGTAGTAACCGAATGCTTTGAAATCGTGTTTGCGGATATAGCCCATTAAGAACTTGATGGCAAAAACAGAAACAACAAAGGCGACGATCATACCGGTTAATAAAAGTGCGGCTTCAATACCGGTAAATCCAAAACCGGTTTTGATGAAAAACTTAACAATTTTCAAAAGGCTGGCACCGAGCATGACCGGAATGGCTAAAAAGAATGAAAATTCAGCGGCAACATGACGGGAACAACCTAAAAGAGAAGCACCGATAATGGTTGAACCGGAACGTGATGTACCGGGGATCAATGCTAAAATTTGAAAAACACCGATGAACAGGGCTGTTTTGTAATTGAGTTTGTTTAAAGTACGAATGGTAGGATGCTTGGTACGCTCCATATTTTCGACAACAATAAATAAAATCCCATAAATAATTAAAGTACAGGCAACAACCTGAAAACCATACAGTTTTTCAGTGATTAAATCATCAAACAAAAGACCGATAATGCCTGCCGGAACCACAGCAACAAGGACTTTACCCCAGAGTGAAAAAGTTTCCTTTTTTTGAAGGGGTGTTTTTTTAGAAGAAAAAGGGTTGAGTTTATGAAAATAAAGCAGTACAACGGCTAAAATAGAGCCAAACTGAATAACCACTAAGAACATATCCCAAAAATTTTGAGAAACATTCATGTGTATAAACTGTTCGAACAAAATCATATGACCGGTACTACTGATAGGCAGCCATTCGGTGATCCCTTGAACAACACCGAAAAAAGCCGCTTTTAGCAGTTCTAAAAACATAAAAATTGCTCCTTACATTATTTAATTTTTTAACTGTGTATTATTTTACCACAATAATAGGGGCAAGAACATTAAAAAATGATTATAAATTTGACAAATTTGTAAGGTCGTTTTAGAGTGTTTATATTTGAGAAGAATCAGTACAGCTCTATACAAGAAACATTGTGTATATTATAATAGAAGTATTAAGTAAAACAGGAGAGTATCATGGCATATTTAGCTTTATATAGAAAATACCGCCCCCGGGATTTTAATCATGTTGTGGGGCAGGAGTACATAACGCGCATTTTAAAAAATCAAATTTTATCGGGGCGTGTGGGACACGCTTATCTTTTTTCGGGGATTCGTGGTACCGGAAAAACATCGGTGGCCAAAATCTTTGCACGTGCTATTAACTGTGAAAATAATAAAGATGGGAATCCTTGCAATGCTTGCGAAATTTGCCTAAATATTGAACGTCCGGGTGTGATGGATATTATTGAAATTGATGGTGCGTCTAATCGTGGAGTTGATGAAATCCGTGAGATACGTGAAAAGGTTAAGTATCCGCCGACAATGGGAAAATACAAAGTTTATATTATTGATGAAGTGCATATGCTGACGAAAGAAGCGTTTAATGCATTACTTAAAACATTAGAGGAACCGCCGGAACACGTTGTTTTTATTCTTGCGACAACTGAACCCAATAAGTTACCGATGACAATTTTATCACGTTGTCAGCGTTTTGATATTAAACCGATTCCCCAGGAACTTATTGTCCAGCAAATGGAAAAAATTTTGGAGGACATGGGCATTAAAATGGATCGAGAAGCTTTGTCTTTTATTGCTTATCGTGGGGATAGCTCAATGCGTGATGCACTCAGTCTTTTAGATCAAGTCATTGATATTAAAGAAGGGGATAAAAGCATTGCGTATGACGATGTTCTTGATTTTATCGGCATGGTGAATGAGGATCAAATACGAGAGATTGTAGAGGGTGTTCTTGGAGATAATAAAGCAGCAGTTCTTCTAAAATTTAAAGAAATGCGTGAAGCGGGTAAGGACAGTAGCCTTGTTTTTGGCCAGATTATTGAATTTTTGAGACAGGTATTGATTGTCAAAATGACAGGTGAAACAAGTAAGGATATTTTGGGGATTACAGAGAGTCTTTTTAATCGCTATAAAGCGCTTGGAGAGCTTGCGAGCGACAAACGTTTTTATGGAATGATCGATTTTCTAGTTGAAGAAAAAAGTAAATTAAGATATAGTGGATTAGCACCGATTATTGTGGAAATGAGTTTACTTAAATTGTGCAATCCTGAAAGTTTTGAACAAAAAACAATGGTTCAAAAACCAATAATACCTCAGAAAAAACTTCAGGTTGTTCCGGAAACACAAAAACAAGTATCGTCAAAACCACCGGTAGAATCCTTTCAAGCGGTCGATAGACCACCGGCTTCTAAAACATCAGAAAAAACGCAGACAAGCGTTAAATCCTTAAATACCGATGAAATATATAGGACGCTTGTTCAAACGTGCCAACGAGAGAAAAAAATGTTGGTACGGGTTTTGGAACAAGGAAAACTGGGACAGAAAAATAATAAAAAATTAGTGCTCCGATTTAACCCCGACAGCGAGGGTCAGGCGGCGGTAGGAATGCTTAAAATTCCGGGAATGATGGATTATCTTCAGAAGACGATTCAGACATTTGTAAAAGATTCTGAATATACTTTGGAAGTAGAAACAGTTGAGAAAACATATGAAGAAATGACTGATTTTGAAAAGACAAAATCAATCATCAATGATGAACGAGTGGAAGTCATAGAAATTATGTAAGATATCTTTAATTTCTGTATAAATCATCAAATTTATATGGAAATCTAAAAAATAAATGATATAATATTTTAGTTGTATAGGATAAAAAAATACGCAGGAGGTTTATGATGGCGAAGAGAAGAATGCCGAGTGGAATGCCGGGAGGCATGCCAGGTGGCAAAAATAATATGATGAAACAAATCCAAAAAATGCAGGATGAAATGCTAAAAACACAGTCGGAACTTGAAGAAAAAGAAGTTGAAGCGGCAGCCGGCGGTGGTGCGGTTAAAGTAGTGGTAACCGGAAAAAAAGTTATTAAATCTGTAAAAATAGATCCTGATGTTATTGACGAAGATGATGTTGAAATGTTGGAAGATTTGATTATAGCAGCAACGAATGAAGCGCTTTCAAAAGTGGATGAATTATCGAATGCTGAAATGGGTAAACTGACGGGTGGTATGAATATACCAGGATTATTTTAAGAGAAAAAAGCCGTATGGCGCTTAAGTGAGGTAGAGGATGGGTTTTTATCCAAAAGCCATTGAAAGATTGGTTATTGAACTTGGTAAGCTTCCGGGAATTGGAGAAAAAACCGCTCAGCGATTGGCTTTTCATTTGATTGACGCACCGTCAAATGAAATTATGGATTTATCGAATGCATTATTAAATGTAAAAGATAAAATCAAACTTTGTCCCCGATGTTTTAGTATTACGGATGGTGAAATGTGTGATGTGTGCAGTGATCCTAATCGTAATCAACAATTGATCTGTGTGGTACAAAGTACAAAAGATATTTTTGCAATTGAAAAAACGCGAGAATATAATGGCCTTTATCATGTTCTGCATGGTGTAATTTCACCGCTCGAGGGTATTGGACCCCAAGATATTAAAGCGAAAGAACTGTTGCTGAGACTTGGTGCCAATGAAATCGAAGAAGTGATTATGGCGACAAATCCGACTCCGGAGGGAGAAGCGACGGCCATGTATCTTGGTAATTTGATCACACCTTTGGGTATTAAAGTAACGAGACTTGCCAAAGGAATCCCGATTGGTGCTGATGTAGAATATATTGATGAAATTACGTTGATTAAAGCGTTTGAAGGTAGAAGTATCATTTAAAAAACAAAAATTGGAGGATAATTGCATGTTGAAAAAAGGAATTATTGCGTCCCCGGGTATTGCTATAGCGAAAGCACTTGTTTATGAAAAAGTTGAGGCTGAGGTTAATCAAAAGAAAATCGATGATACAGAGGCAGAGATTCTTCGTTTAAAAAAAGCACTCGATCAAAGTAAAGAGCAACTTATTGCGATTAAAGAAAAGGCAGTGCATGATCTTGGTGCAGAAGAAGCTGAAATTTTTGAAGCACATGCAATGGTTTTAGATGATCCGGAATTTGTGGGCAGTATTGAAAGCGAAATTAATTCAAATCACTTTAACGTAGAATTTGCCATTAAAGTGGTTACAGACCGTTTTTTTGATATGTTTGATGCTATGGATGATCCTTATTTCAGTGCTCGTGCCGCAGATATTCGTGATGTTGGAACACGTGTGTTGAATAATGTAATGGGTATTGAAAATGTTGATCTTTCAAGTTTGACTGAAGATACTATTATTATTGCAGAAGATTTAGCTCCTTCAGATACAGCACAGATGGATAAAGCAAAGGTTAAAGGATTTGCTACTAATATTGGTAGTCGAACATCGCACACGGCTATTATGGCAAGAAGTCTTGAAATTCCGGCTGTTTTAGGTCTTGGCGATATTACCGAAAGTGCGAAAAATGGTGATGTCATTGTCGTTGATGGATTGAATGGTGTTACTGTGATTAATCCAACAGAAGATGAGTTGGCCGATTATCAAAAACAACAGGCTGATTATATTGCTTATGTTAAAGAACTGAGTGAACTAAAAGATCTTGAAGCTGAAACCATTGATGGTCATGTAGTTGAGTTGGCCGGTAATGTTGGTTCACCTGCAGATGCGGAAGGTGTGATTAAAAATGGTGGAAAAGGCGTAGGATTGTATCGGACAGAATTTCTTTATATGGACAGTGATACCATGCCGGATGAAGAAAAACAATTCATGGCTTATAAAGCCGTTATTGAATCTTTTAAAAAAGGATCAGTCATTATTCGTACATTGGATATTGGTGGCGATAAAAAATTACCGTATTTGCCTTTAGAAGAGGAAATGAATCCTTTCTTAGGGTTACGTGCTATACGTTTGTGCTTTAAAGAAGTTGAACTTTTTAAAACCCAACTGAGAGCAATCTTAAGAGCTTCTGTTTTTGGTCAGGCGATGATCATGTTTCCGATGATTTCAAATGTATCTGAAGTACGGAAAGCAAAGGGGATCTTAGCGGAATGTATGAAAGAATTGGATGAAAAAGGTATTGCTTATGATAAAGATATCAAAGTTGGTGTAATGATTGAAATTCCGTCTGCGGCGGTTACATCTGATATCATTTCAAAAGAAGTTGATTTCTTTAGTATCGGTACTAATGATTTATGTCAATATACTTTGGCTGTTGACCGTATGAATCAGGATGTTTCATATCTTTATAATCCTTTGCATCCGGCAATTTTACGTTTGGTAAAGACTGTTATTGATGCTTCTCACGCTAAAAAAGGTTTATTTACAGGAATGTGTGGTGAGATGGCTGGTGATCCGAAAGCAACATTAATTCTTCTAGGCTTAGGGATGGATGAATTCTCAATGAGTGCATCATCTATTCCACAAGTTAAAAAAATTATTCGCAGTATAAAGTTTGAAGAAGCGCAAGCAATTGCGCAAAAGGCACTTACTTTGGAAACGGGCGAAGAAGTAGAAGCAATGATAAAGGAAAAAGTACAGTCACTAGGATTAAAAATCGTATAAATAACGGAGGATTAAAATGGTCAGTAAAGAAGTTTCTATTCTTAATGCTACAGGATTACATGCAAGACCGGCATCAATGTTTGTTCAAACAGCCGGAAAATATAAAGCTAAAATTGAAGTGATCAAAGGTAATGCAAGACTTAATGCCAAAAGTATTATGGGTATTATGTCAGGTGGAATTACCCAAGGTGCGCTGATAACGATAGAAGCAGATGGTGAAGATGAAAAAGAAGCTTTAAATGCATTGGTAACATTAATTGAAAATAAATTTGGTGAAAAAAATTGAAATAATTAGTTTAATTACCCATAAAGTTTAAATCTATACATCAAAACAGTTGTTTAAATTAAGATTTTTAGTGTATCATAGAAGCATTCAATAAAACGTATAAAATTTAAGGAGGATAAGAATATGAGTTGTAACAAAGGTTATTTTGTAGGGGGATTATTTATTGGAACGATTGTTGGTGGCGCATTAGGCATTTTATTTGCACCTAATTCAGGTGAAGAAACACGCAATAAAATGAAAAATGGCGCAGAAGAAGTATTTGGAAATGCTTATGACCAGGCTTTAGAGTATGGAGAAAGTCTTAAAGAGCAAGTAGAAGATATGACCGATTCGATTACAGATAAAGTTAATCAGTATAAAAATCAAATCGAAAATAAAATCCAAGAAATTCAAGATGAAGTTAATGATGATATTGCTGAACTTAATGAAGAACTGGAATCACTTCAAAATCAAGAAAATGACAGTGACGATGAAGTAACAGAAGCTGTCAAAAAAGATGTTGCTGATAACGAAGAAGAAATTAAAAAAGAAGTTACAGAATAAGTTAATATCGGGGGAATAATATGGATAATATGATTACATTAAGTTTTAGTGTATGGGAATTGGCAATTTTAATTGTTGCAATCGCTTTTGTATTTGGAACGGTTTATCTGATTAAAGTATTTAAAAATTTAGCAGATACATTACACACAACTAATAAACTGATGGAAGATAACAGAGAATCGATTAAAAGTATTGTAGGTGATGCCGAGGAAATGGCAGAACGTGCAAATGATATGACAGTAGAAATTCAAGATACTGTGAATAGCATGAAAAAAGATGTGATTGATC
>JAVXTS010000007.1:6804-45352 GCA_036642535.1 Eubacterium sp.
ATGACAGTAGAAATTCAAGATACTGTGAATAGCATGAAAAAAGATGTGATTGATCCATTAATGGACTCTTTATCAAAAGTGGTGAAAGTTGCAAAAGTTTTAAACAAAAAGAAAAAAGAAAAAAAGATTAAAAAAGTATAAGACTAAAAAAATCTATCGTGATTAGCGGTAGATTTTTTTAGTTCTCTTTCAAATTTGGTTGTTTAAAAGAAAAATGGGTATTATAATAAACACTGAGTGCAATTTAAAAGATGAAAGAAAACAATTGGTTACTTTAGGAGGGTAAAATGTTTGAAATTTATAAATTAGAAGATGATAGAACAGGTGTGAAAATAATAGGTGAAATTGATATATCCACGGTGGAGGTATTTCAAAATCCCATCCAAGAAATGATTGAAGGCGATGATAAACAAATTTATTTAGATGTAACAGATTTAAAATATATTGATAGTACAGGCATTGGCATTTTGATTGAACTTCGAAAAGAGAGTATCGTGAAAAAACAAGAAATAATTCTTATTAATCCTCAAAAAAATGTGATGAAGCTTTTACAGTTAACCGGCGTTGATAAAATATTTAACATTAGGGAGGAAAATTAAGTATGAAAAATATGAGGAGTTGCGAATGTCTTCAAGGAGAAACGGTGCGAATGAGTTTGCCTGGTCTTCCGGAATTCGTGAGTTTAGCGCGCTTGACGGTAGCGGCAGTCAGCAATTTAATTGGTTTTTCAATTGAAGAAGTAGAAGATTTACAAGTGGCGGTATCCGAGGCTTGCACAAACGCCCTTCGTCATGGATGCACAAAAGATGAATGTTATGATTTATATTATACATTGGAAAAAGATAAATTGACTATAAGTGTAGAGGATAAAGGTGATGGCTATGAACCTGAATTGGTATCAGAGCCGGAATTACCGGGAGATCAAGCCGGAGGTTTTGGATTGTTTATCATTAAATCGTTGATGGATGAGGTAGAGGTAATCAGTAACAAAGGAGTAGGGACCAATATTACGATGGTGAAGTACTTGAGGAATTGATATGGAATACCCAAATCAAATGACAAAGAAGGACTCAAAAGCGCTTTTTATCAAGTATAAAGAAACAGGAAATAAAGAGATTCGGGATTGTCTCATCGAAAATTTTCTCTATATTCCCAAACTGCTGGTTAAGAAGTATGTCTATCGCAGTAACGATGTAGAGGATATTTATCAGGTTGCCTGTTTAGGATTGATGTACGCCGTAGAGCGGTATGATCCGGACAAAGGATTTGAATTTGATACCTTTGCATCACCAACCATCATTGGTGAAATAAAAAAATACTATCGTGATAAACAGTGGATTATACGAGTACCTCGGAGAATACAGGAACTTAATCGTGAAATTAATCGGGCACGTACAACTTTAGAACATAAATTGATGAAAACACCCAAAATTTCAGATATTGCGAATTATTTGGAAGTGACAGAAGAACAAGTGATTGAAGCGATGGAAGGGAATAATGTATTCTATCCAAAATCACTGTCGATGGAATTTGAAAGCAATTCCGATGGACAAGAAGCAACACTGATGGATCTCATTGGTGAAGAAGATGAACGTATTGAAAATATTGGAAATGTGGAAGATTTGAGACAACGGTTGGCAACATTAAATCCTGTTGAACGTATCATTATTGAGCAACGTTATTATCAGGGAAAAACACAAAAAGAAGTGGCACTTATGATCGGAAAATCGCAGATGACTGTTTCACGTCTGGAAAAGAAAGTAATGGAAAAATTAAAAGATGATTTTCTTTGATCGAATAAGGGATTTAAGCACCGTAAATTGAAATTATAGGGTGCTTTTTAGTTTTTTTAAGGTCTATTTTATTTTTTTTGTAATTCTTTACATTTTTTAGTGGATAATTTCTGCAAAGTATTATAAAATAGGAGCATAACTAAAAAAGCTCTATGGAAATAGACATTAAGAATCTAGCAAGGGGGAAGAAGCATGAAAACGTATCCAACTAAAAACATCAGAAACGTCCTTATTTTAGGACATGGAGGAAGTGGTAAAACAACATTGACCGAGGCTTTAGCTTTTAACGCAGGAGTTATCGATCGTATGGGTAAAATAGATGAGGGAAATACTCTGTCAGATTTTGATCCTGAAGAAAAAAGAAGAATGTTTTCGATTTCGTCAGCTATTATTCCGGTAGAATATGGTGGTCATAAAATTAATTTAATTGATGTACCCGGTTATTTTGATTTTATCGGTGATGCCTATGCAGCGTTAAGAGTGGCAGATGCGTTTATTATTGTCGTTGATGCTTTAGCTGGCGTTCAGGTAGGAACAGAAAAAGCCATTGAATTATTAGCAAAAGTTGATATACCTGCACTTATTGTAGTGAATAAGATGGATCGTGAAAACGCAACCTTCGCAAAAGTAATGGATAATCTGAAAGAAGTTTTTGGAAATAAAGTTATTCCTGTTGAATTACCGATGGGTGAAGGTGAGGAAATGCACGGTGTTGTTAATATTGTTGACATGACCGGTAGAGAAAGAAAAGATAATCGCTGCTTTGATGCACCTGTTCCCGAAGAAATGAAAGAAGAACTGGCACCATTTCGTGAAATGATTATGGAATCTGTGGCACAAACAAGTGAAGAATTGATGGAAAAATATTTTGATGGTGAAGAACTGACAGAAGAAGAAATTCATCAAGGTATTCGTACCGGCGTGTTAGAAGGGGATTTGATCCCGGTTCTCTGCACATCTGCGGTACAAAATATTGGTGTTGAAACGGTTGAAAATATGATTATTGAATATTTGCCGGCACCGAGTGATACCAAAGCTGTGTTAGGAAAAGATACGAGAGACGGCAAGGAAATCGAACGAGAATGTAGCGAAAAAGAACCATTTTCAGCGCTTGTATTCAAAACGGTTGTCGATCCATTTGTCGGAAAACTATCGATCTTTAAAGTGATGTCAGGGGTACTTGACGGTAATACTGAAGTCTATAATTCAACCCGTGAAGTAAAAGAAAAAACAAATCATATTTATGTTTTAAGAGGGAATAAACAAATAGAAGTAGATTCTCTAACGGCAGGTGATATCGGTGCTTTTTCAAAATTAACAGAAACAGTGACTGGAGATACTCTTTGTGTCTTAAAATCACCCATTATTTATGATAAAATTGAATTACCGAAGCCTATTATCTCGGTAGCGATTGAACCGAAAACAAAGGCTGATATTGATAAATTATCCACAGGACTTCATCGGTTGGTTGAAGAAGATCCAACAATGAATTTCTATCGTAACAGTGAAACAAAACAGACACTTTTATCCGGATTAGGTGAAATGCATCTTGAAATTATTTCAGGAAAATTGAAACAAAAATTTGGTGTGGAAGTAAATCTGGTACCAATGAAAGTACCTTATCGTGAAACAATTCGTAAATCAGCCAGTGCTCAAGGAAAACATAAAAAACAATCCGGTGGTAATGGACAGTATGGTGATGTTTGGGTGAAATTTGATCCGGGCGATAGCGTTAACGATGATTTCTTATTTATTGATAAAGTCGTTGGTGGTTCTGTACCGAGAAACTTTATTCCGGCGGTTGAAAAAGGACTGCATGATTGTATGATTGAAGGGGTTCTTGCGGGTTATCCGGTAACCGGCGTTAAGGCAACTTTATATGATGGATCGTATCATGCGGTTGACTCAGATGAAATGTCCTTTAAAATGGCAGCATCAGCTGCATACCGTAAAGGCATGAAAGAAGCAGTGCCCGTTTTACTTGAACCGATTTATAAGATGATCATCACCATTCCGGAAGAATATATGGGTGATATCATGGGTGATTTAAATAAAAAACGTGGACGTATTATGGGGATGGAACCATCTGATGGTGGCAAGCAAGTTATTATTGCTGAAGCACCTCTTGCGGAAATGTTTAAATACGCTACAGAATTACGCTCAATGACTCAAGCGAGGGGTGAATTTGAAATGGAATTTGTCCGTTATGAAGAAGCACCGGCTAATATTTCAGAAAAAGTTGTAGCGGAAGCGTTAGCGGCAAAAACAGCGAAAGCACCAAAAGAAAAATAGAGAGTGCTTGACTTTTGGGTTTATATTGATTATAATAACGCTATTCAGTATAAATGCAATGAGAATGACAACCTTATAACAGACCATTCAGAGAAGAAACGGTTGGTGTGAGTTTCTATGGAAGTAATAAGGCCGCCCCATTCGAGCTTCAGTTATTAAATCAATAATGAGAGTAGTAACTGACGGAAACAAACCGTTATTTTGTTCAAAGTGAGTAATAATTTTATTAAAAGATTACTAATTTGGGTGGTACCGCGGAATATAACTCCGTCCCTTGCGATGCAAGGGGCGGAGTTTTTGTTTATTAAAACATAATTTTAAAGGAGAAAATAAATGAAACCACTGGGTTTAAATGAGATTCGTGAAAAGTTTTTAGAGTTTTTTGAGGGTAAAGGACATTTGAGGTTGAAAAGTTTCCCACTTGTTCCGATTAATGATAAGAGTTTACTACTCATCAATTCAGGGATGGCACCGATGAAACCTTATTTTACAGGCGATGAAATCCCTCCGAGAAAAAGAGTGACAACCTGCCAGAAATGTATTCGTACACCGGATATTGAAAATGTCGGTAAAACAGCACGTCACGGAACATTTTTTGAAATGATGGGAAATTTTTCATTTGGTGATTATTTTAAAAAAGAAGTTATTCCTTGGTCATGGGAATTTTGTACAGAAGTAATGAAAATGGATCCGGAAAAGATTTATGTGACCATTTATCTAGATGATGATGAAGCTCATGATATCTGGCATGATGAAATTGGTGTGCCGGAAGAACGCATTGTTCGTTTAGGAAAAGAAGATAATTTTTGGGAACATGGTGTCGGCCCATGTGGTCCCTGCTCTGAACTGCATTATGACCGTGGTGAAGCGTATGGCTGTGATAATCCGAATTGTGGTCCGGGTTGTGATTGTGACCGTTATGTTGAATTTTGGAATTTGGTATTTACCCAGTTTGATAAAGGTGAAGACGGTAATTATACACCATTGGCACATCCAAATATTGATACAGGCATGGGTCTTGAACGTTTGGCAACCATTATGCAAGGGGTTGACAATATTTTTGAAGTAGATACAATTGGCCATGTTCTCAACTATATTTGTAAAATATCCGGTGTGAAATATGGCGACAATGATCAAGATGATGTTTCAATTCGAGTCATAACCGATCATGTTAGAAGTGTTACTTTTATGATGGCAGATGGTGTGATGCCGGGCAATGAGGGACGTGGATATGTTCTCAGACGATTATTGAGACGTGCGGTAAGACATGGAAAATTGTTGGGAATGAAAGATCTTTTTCTCTATGATGTGGCAAAAGAAGTGATTCGTGTCTCTTCGGGTGCTTATCCGGAATTAGCTGAAAAACAAGATTATATTCAAAAATTGATTAAAATCGAAGAAGAACGTTTTAAAGAAACCATTGATCAAGGGTTGAATCTTCTCGAAAAACAATTAGATGAAATGATTGAACAAGAAGAAAAAGTATTCCCTGGACAAGGCGCCTTTAAATTATACGATACCTATGGTTTCCCTTATGATTTAACCAAGGAAATTGTTGAAGAACGTGGTATGACGATTATTGCTGAAGAATTTGAAGCAGAGATGCAAATTCAAAGAGATCGTGCGCGAAAAGCAAGGGCTGAGAGTGATTTAGCTGTTTGGGCGGATGATCCATTTAATCCGTTAGGTGCGGAAGCACTGGTGACTTTTGTCGGATATGATCAATATGAAAGTGATGGTAAAATTATCGGATTGATCAAAGATGGCGAATTGGTGAATGAAGTTAAAGCAGGAGATGAGGTTTTGGTATTACTTAATAAAACATCATTTTATGCAGAAAGCGGCGGACAGGTCGGTGATAAGGGGCAAATTGTAAAAGAGGATGCGGTCATTGATATCACCAACTGTAAAAAAGGAAGTTTGGGTCGTCATATTCATGAGGGAAAAGTTCTTTCCGGAACATTTAAGTGTGATGAAATCGTCACATCAAAAATTAATAAAGAACTTCGGGCAGCAACCCAAAGAAATCATACGTCAACACATCTTCTCCAAAGAGCACTGAAAGATGTATTGGGCGACCATGTTGAACAGGCCGGATCGTTTGTTTCACCGGAACGTTTACGTTTTGATTTTAACCATTTTCAGCCAATGACCCATGACGAGAAACGCCGTGTAGAAGAAATTGTCAATCAGGCTATTTTAGCAGCTTATGATGTCAGTATTTTTGAAACAAGTATTGATGAAGCACGTTCACTGGGTGCTATGGCCTTATTTGGTGAAAAATATGGCGAAATTGTTCGTGTTATTAAAGTTGGTGATTTCAGTATTGAACTTTGCGGTGGTTGCCATATTGACAATTCCGCTAAAGTAGGGTCTTTTAAAATACTCAGTGAAACCGGCGTAGCGGCAGGTATTCGTAGAATTGAAGCAGCAACTGGTATGAATGCGGTGCATCATGTGGAAGAAATGGACGACACCTTACTTGAGGTATCGGAAGTGATGAAAACAAATCCGGATCATTTACTTGAAAAAGTCAATGAGATGGCAGAACAGAGCAAACATAAAGAAAAAATCATTTCAGAATTAAAACATAAATTCGCAGGCAACATGATCATGGATATCCACCAAAAAGTATTAGTGATCAATGGTGTTCAGACGAGTATTGCAGAAGTTGATGATGTTGATATGGAAGAATTACGTAATATTAGCGATATGCTTAAAGATCGTATGGGTTCAGGTATTGTTCTTTTAGGGACAAAAACGGAGGATAAAGTAAACTTTATTGCGACGGCGACTAAGGATATCCTAAAAAAAGGTTTTCACGCCGGTAAACTGATTAAAGAGGTAGCATCGGTAGCAGGCGGTGGTGGTGGCGGCCGTCCGGATATGGCACAAGCCGGTGGAAAAAAACCTGAAAAATTGGGTGAAGCATTGGAAAAAGCTAAAGAATTCATCAAGAATCAGCTAAACTAGAATTGTTTCGATAAAAAAAGCTTGTTTTTTTAGAGGGATTGCGTTAAAATAAGCCTAGACGAATGTAGGAGGAGGAATGGCACAATGGACAGTAACACAGTATTTGATCATGGAACTATTTTGTTTGATGTCAACAACGAAAAAGCCCAAAAAATTGATAAGGTTATGGATCAGGTCAATAAAGCCTTGATTGAAAAAGGATATAATCCGGTTAATCAAATTGTAGGGTATGTTATGTCAGGTGATCCGACTTATATTACAAGCCATAACGAAGCTAGAAATCTTATTCAAAAGATCGAACGGGATGAACTCTTGGAAGAGCTTGTAAAACGCTATTTAAACAATCTTCAAGTATAATTCAGTATAATTGAACGACATAAACTTTTAGTCTTAGGTGAATATAAAGTTTGCCTAAGGCTTTTTATTTCTATTCTATAAGTGACAACGGGTTGTGGTCTTTTATACAATAGAAATAATAAAATGGTAAAAATATGAACTATAATAATTTAGGAGCCACCGGAATTAAAGTGTCACGTCTATGCTTTGGCAGCTTAACCATTGGTCCTCTTCAAAAAAACAAAACACTTGCAGAAAGTAAACCAATCCTTGAGGCAGCTTTAGATGCCGGGATTAATTTTTTTGATACAGCTGATTTATATAATTGTTACGGCTATTTACATCAGGCGTTGCAAATTAAAAAAGATTTGGTTATTTGTACAAAATCTTATGACTATACAGCAGAGGGTGTGGCAAAGAGCTTAGACCGTGCGCTTAGAGAACTTGGACGTGACTATGTTGATATCTATATGTTACACGAACAAGAAAGCCGTAAAACATTTGAAGGTCATTGGGAAGCTATTGAATATCTGTTGAAAATGAAAGAAAAAGGTGTTATTCGCGCTTTTGGTATTTCGACACACCGTGTAGAAGGTGTACGTGACGCAGCCGATTTTAATGAAATTGACGTGGTTTTTCCATTAATTAATTTAACGGGAATTGGTATTGAAGATGGCAATAGACAAGAAATGGAAGTTGCCATTGAAAAAGCCAAAAAAGCAGGAAAGGGCGTTTTCGGTATGAAACCCCTAGGTGGTGGCAATCTTCTTTCAAATAAAGCAGCTTGTTTTGAGTATATCTTAAGCTTAAAAACGCTGGATTCCATTGCGTTTGGGATGCAGTCTGTAGATGAAGTCAATTATAATGTTGCTAAAATTAATGGCGATTTAATTGAAGAAGCGCTTGAAGAACGGGTAAATGCTGCACCAAAAGAACTGCACATCAGTGATTGGTGTGTGGGATGTGGCACGTGTGTGGAGCATTGTAATCAAAATGCATTGAAAATTGTAAATGGGATGGCACAAGTCGATCAGAAAAAATGTCTGACATGTTGTTATTGTGCTGCTTATTGTCCCCTTTTTTGTATAAAAGTAATTTAAACTAGGAGTAAAATGAATAGAATATTAGGATTAGATGTGGGCGATAAATACATAGGTATTGCAGTCAGTGATCCTCTTCAGATAACAGCTCAAGGGTATAGAACCTATAAAAGAGGGACACGTGAAGATGATCTGACATTTTTTGAAGATGTTGTTGAACAATTTCGAGTTGAGCAAATTGTGACAGGATTGCCTAAAAGTATGGATGGATCCGAATCGGCGCAAACTCGAAAAACGGTCAATTTTTGCCAGTTTTTGAAAAAACGACTTAATGTAGAAATGATTTATATAGATGAACGCTTAACATCAAGAGCTTCAGAACAAGTTCTGATTGAAGGCAATGTAAGACGTGAAAAACGCAAACAATTTATTGACACATTAGCAGCACAAATGATTCTTCAGATTCATTTAGATAGTTTGTCAAACAAAGATATTAAAGCTGAGTAAAGCATTATAATATAAATTAATTAAAGAAAAGAGGTAATAAAATGGATGAAAATAAAATTACATTATTAGACGATGAAGGCGTAGAAAAAGAATTTGAATTGGTGATCAGTTTTGACATTGAAGATAAAACGTATGTCTTATTATCTGAAAATGAAGAAAGTGATGATGTATTCCCATTTGTCATCAAAGAAGATGAAAATGGCGAAGAAACATTATACCCGGTTGAAAGTGAAGCAGAATTTGCTTTAATTGAAGAAACATATGAACAATTAATGGAAGAAGACGATGATATAGAAGATGGCGAATGCAACTGCAACTGTGGTTGCGATGAACATCATCATGAATAATCAATGAATCTGAGTGATTTTCCCATTGTTGAGGGGAATTTTATCTCAAGACCTAACCGATTTATTGCCCGGGTAATGATAGTGGATGGAGACGTTGAACGTGAAATTACGGCTCATGTTCCGAATACCGGTCGAATGAGTGAATTACTTGTTTCCGGTGCCCGGGTTAAAATGGCCTATAATCCTGCGCCGTATCGCAAAACGGATTATACCCTTTTAACGGTTAAATTTAATGAAATCTGGGTGTGCGTTCATTCGACCATTGCGAATGCTTTGGCGTTTGAATATATGAAAGCACAACCGGGTGTAAACGCCTTAAAACGAGAAGTTACCTATGGAAATAGCCGGTTTGATCTAGCATTTGAAAAAGAAGGCTATTCCTGTTTATATGAAGTTAAAAGCGCCAATTTAGTGATTGGCAGTACGGCAATGTTTCCGGATGCCCCAACCGAACGGGGAAGTAAACATCTTGAGGAACTCATGAAGGCATATGAAAGCGGTCACATGGCAGGCGTTCTCTTTGTTATTCAAAGAGAGGACGCTGAATTTTTTATGCCGAATAAAAAAACGGATCCTAAATTTTCAAATTTGCTTAAAAAGAGTTTTGACTTGGGTTTAGATATCCATGCACTTCGATGCTTAATAGATGGAAATACGATCGTCATTGATTCAGAAATACCGATAAAGTTTGAAGAAAATATCGGTTAGCACTAAAAATTGAAAGGAGAATATTTTGACTGAAACACAACAACCGAATAAAGAAGAAAACCGTCCAAATCACAGCAAATCGAGAAAAAGAAACTATTCTCAGAAGCAAAGAGATAAGCTAAAAGTTATTCCGATTGGAGGATTAGGTGAGATTGGCAAAAATATGACTGTCTTTGAATATAAAGATGAAATCATTATTGTTGATTGTGGCTTAAAATTCCCGGATGATGAAATGTATGGCATTGATATTGTATTACCGGATTTTAGTTATCTTATCGAAAATGCCGATAAAATCAAAGGACTAGTTATTACGCATGGTCATGAAGATCATATAGGAGGTATTGTTTATCTTTTAAAGCAGATTAATGTACCTATTTATGCAACGAAATTTACCATGGGTTTAATCGATAAAAAGCTGAACGAACATCGTCTTTTAACAAAAGCAGTTCGTAATATTGTGAAAGCAGGAGATCGCATTAATATTGGAGCGTTTGAAGTAGAATTCATTCGTGTCAATCACAGTATTGCCGATTCTGTGGCGTTGTATATTAAATGTGCCGCTGCATCTGTATTTCATACCGGTGATTTTAAGATTGATTATCATCCGATTGATGGGGAAGTAATGGATTTACAACGGATTGCTAAATTGGGAAGTCAGGGGATTGATTTATTACTGGCCGATAGTACCAATGTAGAAGAAGGCGGATTTACCGCATCGGAAAGCTCAGTTGGCGCCACTTTTTATAACCTTTTTAGAGGTTGTAAAAATAGAATTATTGTTACAACCTTTGCATCCAATGTGCACCGTGTACAGCAGATTATTGATGCAGCAGTTAGTTACAATCGTAAAGTTATTATCAATGGCCGAAGCATGGAAAATATGGTTGAAGTGGCCGGTGATTTGGGTTATTTAAAAATACCTAAAAATACCTTGATTGATATTAAAGATATGAAAAGTTACAAAGACAGCGAATTGGTTATTATTACGACAGGAAGTCAAGGAGAACCAATGGCGGCACTTGGTCGTATGGCTCTTGGCGAACATCGTTTCTTAAATATTAAAAAAGAGGATATGGTCATTATTTCAGCATCGCCGGTACCGGGGAATGAAAAAATGGTTGCTGAAGTGATTAATAAATTAGTGGACTTAGGTTCAGAAGTTGTTTATAAAAAATTTGCCGATATTCATGTTTCCGGACATGCACGTCAAGAAGAATTGAAACTCGTTCAAACATTGGTTAAACCAAAATTTTTCGTACCGGTTCATGGTGAAGCGAGAATGCTCGTTCGACATGCGGCTTTAGCAGAATCAGTGGGTACGGATAAACGTAATATTATTGTTGCTGAAAATGGTGCTATTCTTGAACTTGATCATCGCAGTTGTAAAGTTGTAGGAAAAGTACAAGCTGAAGCCATACTTGTCGATGGTTTGGGTGTTGGTGATATTGGTAATATTGTGCTTAATGATCGTAAGCGTTTGTCAGAAGATGGTTTGTTTATTGTTGTTGTAACAATGCACAAAGGAAAAGCCATTTCCGGACCGGATATTATTTCAAGAGGTTTTGTTTATGTAAGAGAATCTGAGGAGCTGATTAATAATGCTCGAGATCAGGTCAAAAAAGCACTTTTATCGTGTGAAGAAAAAGGTGTTATTGATTGGGGTTCGATTAAAAATGAAATTCGCGAATCTTTATTCAGATATCTTTATGATCAGACAAAACGTAAACCAATGATTTTACCTATTTTAATGGAAGTATAAAAAATATGAAGCTTCAAGTATAAAGGTATGAATTGTATGCCTTATATTTGAAGCTTTTTTAGATCGTTTCACTAAATGTAAAAAAAAAGTAACAATTTAATGCATGATATGTTATAATAGTAAAATATAAATTCCAATATGAAAGGATAAATACAATGAATGTATATGATGAAGCAAATAATCTTGCGCAAGCGTTGAAAGAATCAAAAGAATATAGAACATTTAAAGACGTTGAGCAAAAACTTAAAGAAAATGGAGAGCATTTTCAAATTGCCAAAGATTATGCGGCTAAACAAATGGGAATTCAGACCAAACAAATGCTAGGTCAAGAATTGTCAGAAGAAGAAATAGAAGCGTACAATACATTGACCACTTCAGTGTTGGGAATACCGGAAATTTCAGAGTATTTCCAGGCTCAAATGTATTTTGGCATTGTTTTTCAAGATGTAATGAATATTATTAGTAAAGCAGTTGATCTTGATATGGGAATGCTCGATTCTGAAGAGGAATAAACGCATTTAATAGGTATTTTAATCAATGCCTATTTTGGGTTAATTCCCGTAAAAGGAGAATGAATGAAGGTTAGATTAACGAAAGGTGAAGCCAAAAAAGAAGCACTAAAAAAAGAAGGCTCAAAAAAAACGGAACAACCTCAAAACAAAACGCATAATAAATCGGCTAAAGTGCGTCCGTCAGATATAGAGTTAAAGGGACATCATCAACGACAGGTACACACAGATCAGGAGAGTCTAAATCAACCGACACGAAAAAAACGTTCGATTGAAGATTTAGAGAAATTTGTACAGGAAAATAATTCAGGAACATCAAAACGGAAAGAACAATCGGCTCAAAGTCGTCAAAATAGACAAAATAATCAACCGAAAAAAGCGTCACCAAAGAAGAAAAACGGAATAAAAAATAAATGGATATTGATTGTTGCCGGTAGTATAGTACTTATTTTTATCATGATTTTTGGAGGGCGTAGTTTTTATAATGCAATGTTACAGCCTGTTGGAACAAATTCGGAAAGTACGATTGTAGAAATACCGGAAGGATCAACCATTAAAGATGTCAGTGGTATTCTTTATAATGAAGGATTGATTAAAAATACCATGATTTTTGAGAGCTATGCAGGTCGACACAGCCGTGGTGTCAGTGGTGTTCAGGCGGCAGAATACGACCTCAATAAAGCAATGTCAGTGGAAGAAATTTTTACAAAATTGGTCAATGGTGATTCTTATCATGGACCATTGACAACGCTTATCATACCCGAAGGAAGAAATATTAATGAAATGGCGCCACTCGTCGAACAAAGTGGTATTTGTAGTGCAGCAGATTTTATAGCAGAAACAAAGAATTTAAGTAAATATAAAGCTAAATATGCGATATTAGGGAGCATTCCAGACGATAAAGACCGTACATTGGAAGGTTATCTTTTTCCGGATACGTATCATTTAAAAGAAAAGAGTAAAGCATCGGATATTGTTAAAGCAATGCTTGATCGCTTTGTAGAAGTATATGATAAAAAGTATCAGCAAGATACTAAAAGTGTCGGAAAAACAGTTGATGAAATTGTAATAATGGGTTCTATCATTGAATTGGAAACAAAATTACCGGAAGATAAAGCAAATGCATCCAGCGTATTTTATAACCGCATTGCAGAAGGTATGCCTCTTCAATCCGATATTACAGTCGATTATGCAAGAGGTGAAAAAACACCGGTTCTAACCGAAGAACAAACAAAATTTGAATCACCCTATAATACATATATTAATTTAGGTCTTCCTGTCGGGCCAATCTGTTCTCCGGGAATAACTTCTATTGAAGCGGCTATTCATCCGGCATCAACAAAATATCTTTTCTTTGTTGCGGATATGGCAAGTGGAAAACTTTATTTTAATGAAACCCTTGAAGGGCATGATCAAGATGTCCTAAAATATATGGGTCAATAGAAATGAGTGCTAATTTTGAGTGATATTGTACAATCTTACATAGAAGACTATATTCGCGGTTTATTGCCTGAAGAAACGTCTTATTTAGAACGACTTCGTTTAATTGCCGAAACTAACCATGTACCAATTATTTTTCCGGAAGTTCGCAATTATATCGAAATTCTTATCAAAGCCCATAATATCACGAGTGTATTTGAAATTGGAACCGCCGTCGGTTATTCAGCAGGTGTTTTTGCCCACGCAATGGGGAAGAAGGGTCGGGTTGTCACGGTTGAACGTGATGAACGGATGATAACCCAAGCCAAAATGAATATCGCTCAAATGGGTTATGAAAATCGTATAACCATTTTGGAAGGAGATGCGCAAGAACAAGCATCTGCTCAAAAGGGTACTTTTGATATGATCTTTTTAGATGGTGGAAAAGGGCACTATATTCATTTACTAGATGATTGTTTGCGCTTGCTTAATCCTGGTGGACTAATTGTATCGGATAATGTTCTTTATAAAGGGATGATTGCAACCAATGAACTGGTCATTCGCAGAAAAATTACCATTGTTAAACGGATGCGTAAATATCTCGAATCTATTTCGAATCATCCGCAGTTAATGACAACCATTTTACCTTTAGGTGATGGTTTGGCAGTCAGTTATAAGAAGAGAGAATTATAAATAAAGGGGAACTGCGAAAACGCAGTTCCCTATCGTTTTTTGCATTGATTTATTTTTAAGAAGGGAATAAAAAAAATGAGAGAAAAGCCTGAGTTACTCGCACCTGCGGGTAATTTTGAAAAATTAAAATATGCCTTGCACTATGGTGCGGATGCTGTTTATTGTGCCGGAAAGAAATTTGGGCTTCGGGCAAAAGCGGATAATTTTGACTCGGAAGAATTAAAAGAAGCGGTTCAGTATGTACATGAACGGGGAAAACGCATTTATGTCACCCTTAATATGATTCCACATAATGATGATCTGGCAGATTTGCCGGAAGTAGTACGTGAACTCGATGAGATGGGCGTTGATGCGGTTTTAGTAGCAGATCCTGGCGTTTTTGCGATTGTCCGTGAAACGGCACCTCATTTGAAAATTTCGATCAGTACCCAGGCGAATAATACAAACTGGAAATCTGCGGAATTCTGGTATCATCAAGGAGCAAAACGGATTGTGCTTGCCAGAGAACTGGGACTGGAAGAAATTAAAACAATTGTTGAAAAAACACCGAAAGCATTGGAGATCGAAACCTTTGTTCACGGTGCCATGTGTATTTCATATTCGGGACGTTGTTTATTAAGTCATTATATGACCGGACGGAATTCAAACCAAGGTGATTGTGCACATCCTTGTCGTTGGAAATACCATTTAATTGAAGAAACCAGACCAGATGAAGATTTTAGAATAGAAGAAGACGAAACCGGTTCGTTTATTTTTAATTCAAAGGATTTATGCCTGATTAATGGTATTTCCGATTTGATGAAAGCGGGTGTCAGCAGTTTTAAAATTGAAGGACGCATGAAAAGTTTATATTATGTTTCAACGGTAGTATCGGTATATCGTCAAGTGATTGATTATTGCTTTGAAAACCCAAAATCGGAAATGATTGATCCGCGTTATTTTGAAGAACTTAGAAAAGTGAGTCATCGAAACTATACCACCGGTTTTTTTGAGCACAAAACCGTATCAGATGATCAAAATTATGGAACAAGCAGTTATACACGCTTATATGATTTTGTAGGTGTTGTTCAGTCCTATGATCCTGAAACGTGCAGAGCTGTTATTGAACAACGCAACAAAATAGTGGAAGGTGAAACAATTGAAGTCATGTTAGCGGGTACAAAAGAGGGTTATTATACCCAAGTGGCCGGTGAGATGATGGATGAAAAGGGTAATCCGATCGTATCGACCCCCCATGCAAAGATGATTTATACCATGGTCATGGATCAGCCGGTACGATTCATGGATATCATCCGAAAAGAAGTAACAAACTAATGGTGCTTTCGACCATAAAAAATAAGGATGCGATTTTTAGGGCATCCTTATTTTTTATCTTATTTTTTTATATCAAGATAGCATTCGTAAGCTTCTTTACCGGTACGTTTTTCATGAACAACTTGACGAATCGCTTGGATCATAGCGATCGGATCGTCAGCTTGGAATACATTACGCCCCATATCAACGCCATGGGCACCGCATTGAAGTGCTTTATATGCCATTTCCAAGGCTTCGGCTTCGGGTATTTTTTTACCGCCGGCAATGACCAGTGGAACAGGACAAGCGGCAGCCACTTCTTCAAAATTATCGCAGTAATAAACTTTAACGATTTGAGCACCAAATTCAGCTAACATACGGGTTGCCAGTGAAAAATATTTAGTGGTACGTTCCATTTCTTTGCCTACTGCGACAACACCTAAAGTAGGGATACCATAACGGTTGCCGGCGTCAATGGTTCTCACAATATTTTCGATACTTTTGCATTCGCCTTCAGAACCGATAAAACTTTGGATGGCCATACAGGTGGCATTCATACGGATGGCATCTTCGATATCAACACCGATCACTTCATGGCTCATGTCATCTTTTAAGACAGAACTTCCGGCAGAACAACGTAGTGCAATGGCTTTTTTACAATCCGGTGGGATGGATGTGCGCAGTGCTCCTCTTGTGCCCATCAGAACATCTGCATAATCCATGAGTGGTGGAATAGCAAGATCCAGTCTTTCTAACCCCTGTGTAGGTCCCATGATATAACCATGGTCAAATGCGAGCATGATCGTGTTGCCACTTTTGGGATCAAAAATCTGTGATAAACGGGTTTTCATTCCCCAGTCTACATTTTCCATTCCTTTGACGTGAAAACTTTTGTTAACAGCGGGGGTGTCAAACCCAAAATTTTTAGCGTGTTTAAGGCCATCTTTATCTGCCATGAATAAATCTCCTTTTAATTTGAATTGTTTTTTAGAAAAAGAAAGGGCAGAGGTTGACTCCACCCAAAAGGTTCAATAAATTATACGACTTTGTAAGGTGTTTTACAGGGAGCGTTCCAATATTTTAGTTCTTCTGCATCGGTACGTGCCATAAACATTTGGAAGCCTGCTGTTTCCTGAACGGT
This sequence comes from Eubacterium sp., assembly GCA_036642535.1. Lineage (GTDB taxonomy): Bacteria > Bacillota > Clostridia > Eubacteriales > Eubacteriaceae > Eubacterium. The sequence goes on from JAVXTS010000007.1 coordinate 23,615, forward strand.
TAAGATTTCGCCAACCCAGTTTGCAACAATATGAATATTTTTTTCAGCAAGATGATGTGAAACTTTGCGGAAAACAATGAGCAATTCCATTAATGTTGTGGAACCACTGCCGTTGATGAAAACCATAACGTCTTCGCCAGCTTTAAGATCAAGGTCAGCGATTAAAGCATCAGCCATAATTACTGCGGTTTCATCGGCTGTTTTCATTGGCTGACGTCCACCGCCACCTTCGCCGTGTTGTCCCATACCAACTTCCATTTCATCATCGCTTAAAGTTGAGATAACTTCTCCGTTTGCCGGGTGAGTAGCACCTTTGGCAGCAACGGCGATGGTTGCCATATTGTCAGCAAATTTCTGAGCAACAGCGGCGACTTCATCTAAAGATTTTCCTTCTGCGGCGGCTGCGGCAGCTAATTTATAAACAGGTACACAACCTACTAAACCACGACGATCATCAGCGTTAGATCTTGGCGCATTGGCAATATCATCTTGTGTGACTACTTTTTTAACATTTAAACCTAGTTTTGCAGCTTCTTTCATTGTTTTATTACCGGTTAACATATCGCCTGCATGGTTTAAAATAACAAGTAAAACGCCATGACCTTTATCTGCCATTTTTACGGCTTCAAGACAAGCTTTGTAACCTGGAGCGGCAAAAATATCACCAATAACACAGATATCGACCATACCTTCGCCAACAAATCCTTCAATTGCCGGTTCATGTCCTGCACCACCGATGGTAACAATAGTAACACGATCTGCATCTTTTAATTTTTTATTAACAACGAGATTATTGCCGGTGATTTCAATGGTATCAGGATTTGATAATTGAAGACCTTCTAATAATTCAGATACAATATTTTCCGATTTGTTTAAAAATTTTTTCATTGTCATAATTTATTTCTCCTTTGAAATATAAAATAGTTTCTGTTGCTTACGAATGACTAAATTTTAAGACATTTAAAATTTATTTCATTTCCATAAGTTCTAATACCGTGTCATGAACACTTACGAAGGCGATATCCAAGGTTTCATCGACGGTCATTCTGCCGTTTAAGACGGTTGCCCCTTCATCTTTGATAAATTGATCTATGTTGGGTACTTTATAAGCAACATGTGTCTTGTTGACAACATCCGGGTGTAATGGAGTGTCTTTTTCGAAACGAAGATATTCGAATTTTAAAGGGTTGTTATCAGGACCTGAAATATAAACTTTTAAACCTTCCGCATAATCCTCCGGTAAAACGGTTTCCTTTACAGGAACACCAACGTGCATTAATTCATACATTTTAAACTCCTCCTCGTTAATAAATTTAATAAACTTATTTGCTGTATCCTTCGGACAGTCCTTCATAAAATAATGCAAAAGAAACTGATCCGGGATCAATGTGACCTAAACTACGTTCGCCGATATAACGGGCACGCCCATATTTGCCAAGCATCTCGGTTGTATCATCCGATCCCTTACGGGCTGCTTTAGCAGCTTCGGCAAGGATCTCTGCTGTTGCGGATTTTGCGTTACGGATTACGCTTGTGGCAGGATAAATAGCATCCATCATTGATTTACCGCCGGGTTTTGCACCGGATGTATCTAAAAATTCATCGTATGCACCTAATAAAATAGAACGGATAAATACTTCGGTATCTTCTTCAACATTGGCGGCATCAGCCATTCCACAAATAAAAGCCCCAAATAATGGAGCAGCAGAACCACCGCTAATATCCTCAAGTGTATCATTTAAAGATTCTAAACCTTCTTTAGCATTGGTTTCTTCTGTCCAAGGGCTAACTTCTTTGACGATAGTATTGGCAATTTTTTCCATTGTATTACCATGGTCACCATCGCCTAATTCACAATCCAATTTTGTTAATTCGTTAACATGACTCAAAATATTTTGAGCAGATGTCAACAACATCGTTTTAATTTTAAGACTATTTACTGACATTGATTTTCCTCCGATAACGGTTTCAACTTGGTTATAGTTTATCAAGTTAGCTGACATTTGTCAATTAATAATTCGAATATTTTTATAAATGAGGCATTAAAATGAAAAAAAGACCGTTATAAAACGTAAATACTAACATTTGTTAAAAAAGAGGAGCATTGAATCTTAAAAAAGAAAAATTGACATTATTAAATAAATACGTTATATTTGTGATAACTTAAAATTTGACATTTGTAAAGGAAATACATCATGAAAGAAAAAGAATTCATACGTTTGATCACAATAGCTCAAATGTATTACGAACAAAATATGACTCAGGCAGACATTGCGAAAGTGATGAATATTTCAAGACCGTCCGTTAGTAATTTATTAAATAAAGCGCGAAACGAAGGGATTGTAAAAATCGAAATACAGTCTTTTGATAATACAAGTATTGGAAAAAGTCATGAATTATGCCATAAATTTGGTTTAAAGACGTGTCAGGTCATTACGGGTACAGAAGATAAAAATGAAACCCAGGATCGTCTTTATCAGGCGGCTGTTGATTTTTTATTGGAGATATTGCCAAAAACTCGAATAATGGGTTTGGGATGGGGCTATAATATTAGTCGTGTCATTGATATATTGATGGAAAGAGAATTAGATAATGTTTATAGTGGAAAGGTATGTCCGTTAATCGGAACGGCTACGGTTCCTCATAAAGGATATCATCCCAATGAATTGGCAACTGATTTTTCAAGAAAAACAGGCTTTGAAACTGATTTTCTCATTTCACCCGCTTTTCCAACCACAAAACAAGAACATGATCTTTTTAAAACAACCGATAATTATAATAATATTTTAGCGCATTGGAAAAAAACAGACACAGCGCTGATTACATTAGGAAGTTATCCTTGTGTGCCTGATCATGCGACGGCTTTCCGTTTTGGGCGAAATCTGATTGAAAAAAAAGCGGTTGGAAATTTGTTATCTTACTTTTTTAATTTGGAGGGCGAACAAATAAAAGGGGAAGATGATTTTGCAATACAAATACCACTCCCTTATTTAGGAAAAATCAAGAATTTAATTGGTATTGTTCCGGCAGAAGGAAATATATATTCAATTAGCAGTTGTCTAAATACAGGTTATATCAAGCATTTAATTATTGATGAAAATACAGCAAGAAATATTTTAAAAATGAAGAAATCTTAAAGATTAGGGACGAAATACTTGGCAATTTAGACATAATGTGTTAAAATATATCTAAATTGTAAATAACTTTACAATTTGGTTAAAATATATAGGAGGGTGGTGATTAGGAATTAACGACGAGAGCCATCGCTCAAGCGCCAAACTTCAGTCATTTTTTCAGAAGTTTGCGCATTATGCTAGACGCTTGAGCAATAGAGAAAAAGTTGTTTTCGCAGGGTTTTGCGTAGCACTTATTCTTGGATTCTTTTCCTCAACTTGCCTTGGTTACAAGGTTTGCGTGAATGGAGAAGTTGTTGGATACACAAAAGAGTCTTCCGCATTTACAGAAAGCTTAAATCAGGTTGAACAGGAACTTCAATCGAAATATTCGATAGAGACTGCCTATATAAGCGATGATATTCAAATTAAAAAGAGTATTATCTTTAATCAACCGACGTTAAGTAAAGAAGAATTTAAAAATGCATTAGAAAATAGAGACTTAGAAGCAAGTATCCATGGTATAACGTTAGATATTAATGGTCAAAAAGTCGGTAATTTTGTATCTGAAGATGAAGCACAATCCGCCATTACAAATGCGGTCAAAAAGAGTGCAAATTTCAATAAAGATACCGATAAAATCGTCGATTACAAAATCGATGGTGATGTTAAAACCGTCACAAAAGACTTTAAAATTGATGAAATAAAAGACGTTAATACTTGGTCAGACGTTTTATTGACCGGTAAAGAACCCGTAAAAACAAATTCAAGTAATACAATTGTAGAAAACAATCAAACAACCGATAATTCTGCTTCACTTCAGGTAGCAAGCCGTGGAGGAGTAGAGGTGGCAAGAGACCAAGCCGTTGAATCGACCCAAGAGGGCGCTACAAACGGTGAAGGTACCGTTGAAGAAAATGTAAATGAACAGAATAATGAGACCGTGACAAGCTCCGGTTACTTAAAGATTAATCTGACAAAAACATCAATTAAACAAGAAGACATACCTTTCCAGACCGTTTCGCAGGAAGATCCTGATATATATGTAGATCAAACTGTAGTTAAACAACAAGGTACGAATGGAAAACTTGATAAAGAAGTAGAGTATGTCTACGAAAACGGTAAAGTTGTAAGTGAAAAAGCATTATCTGAAACAGTTTCTCAAGAACCTGTACAGCAGATTATTGCAAAAGGAACAAAATCTTATCCAACAATGTTGTCGAAAAAAGATAATTACCTATTACCTGCCAATGGTAATATTTCTGCACTGGATAAACCGGGCAGTCATGCCGGATGCTTTGCTGTAGATATTGCCGGACCAATGGGTACGCCAATTTATGCACCGGAAAGCGGTACGGTAACTATGGCCAGTAGCTACGGTGGTTATGGATTGTGTATTCAGGTTCAAATGGACAACGGCGTTGTCTTTTTAATGGGACACAATTCAGAATTTAAAGCTAACGTTGGTGACCGTGTTCAAAAAGGTCAGGTCATTGCGTTAATGGGAAGTACCGGTAATTCAAGCGGACCACATTCCCACTTTGAAATTCGAGTTAATGGTGCGCAACAATTTTTGCTCGATTATTTTGATATCAGAGAAGGTATGAACGTTTAAACTAAAAATCAAATTTGATTTAATAAAGAAAAGAATCTCTTAGGAGGTTCTTTTTTTATTATTGAACGGTTATTATTTTTCACAAGATAAAAAGATATGGATGTGTTCCTCATGACTTTAGAGGTCATCATACCCTGTACGTTTGACCTATAAAGTACGGGGGATATCAAGGATTGTTAATGCAAAAATAATGTGCAAAATTTGTGCCAATTTATAATAGTTTCATAAAAAAATAAATATTTACTATGCAATGATGAACAAAAATGGTAAGATAGAACTATAATTTATAAGTTAAAGGAGATTCAAAATGAAAGAATTTACGTATACTATTTCAGATCCGGCTGGTATTCACGCAAGACCTGCAGGTTTATTGGTAAAAAAGACACAGCCTTATACATCAGAAGTGAGCTTAGTTAAAGAAGATAGAACAGCAAACGGAAAAAGTATGCTCAGTGTGATGGGCCTAGGGGCTAAAAACGGAGAAACGATTATCGTTCAAGCAGAGGGTGCGGATGAAGATACTGCCATTGTAGAATTAGAAGCTTTTTTTAAAGAAAATTTATAGATTTCAAGAGCTATATTATGCAGAAAGCGACATGTTCCCATTAAAGGGAGTGTCGTTTTTTTGTATTCATCAAGCAATTTTTGGTTTTTGAGTACCGTTTAAGACATAGAAATGGTACAATAAACAAAATGAGTTTGATGATGATAGAGGTGACATATAATGTTAGAACAAAGCTTTGGACTTAATAATGCATGGAAAATGTTAAATGATTATACGGTAACATGTATAACAGATCAATTTATTTTTCGTGATGGTGGTATGACAATCCCAATAGAGCTTAATAAATTTTTTGGAGCAGAAAAAGGCGAAACTCGGGTTGTTTTTTTATTTGAAGGTCGAGAATTTCCTTCTTATATTGAAAACACTTATAGCGACAATAACCAAAATAATACAAAATTATCATGGAGTAAAGCACTGAGCAGTAAGTTTATTGGTTTATTTCCGGATTATGATCGTTTTTTTGAAAATATAACCGAAGTACAAAAAGATGAACGTCCAATTCTTCAAATTGAAAAATTAGAAGCGAATGAATTTTTAGTTAAAATGATTCTTCCTACAGATGAAGCGTTAAGCATTAAACAAGGTTTATTTGATTATTTGGGACCTGGAAAAACGGTTGTTTCCTTTAAAAGTTCATATGAAATGGTATTTTTGAAAAATTTTTTAGAACAGACGGATAATCGCTGGAAATCAGATGTTTTTATGGTTTCTGCTGGTGTTAAAAAATTCTATGAAGGTCGTGTAAATGAAGGAAAAAGTCAGGATAAAAATGCTGAAAAGACTATTGAAGATGTCAAAAATGCCGGACTTGATGATGTTTTAGCATTTCTGATGGATGGACCTTATGCCATTCTGGTCGAAAAAGGATATATGACCTTGGAAACGATCGATGAACATTTTTATTTTGCTCTTTCAACGAATATGATTGATGAGTTAAGTACGGATGATAAACGCTTGATTATAGAAATGCTTGAAGAAAAAATTATCCACTATTTTGATCGTCTTGACGGACCGGGTCTTCAGGAGAATTTGACAAACCTGATGACAGAGTATAGTCGTTATTTTACAAGAGATTTTAGATATTCATTTAAAGATATTCTGACAGATGGTATTCCCGGATGTATTGAAAGTATGAAATGTGTCAAGGGTGATCGGTACAAAGTGACCGGTTTTGCGGGCGATGAGGAATGGGCGGAAATTCCATGGGTGGCTGTTATGGATCGCAGTATTACTAGAGTGCCCAATACCGGTGTTTTTATTGAATATCTACTTAATAAGGATACGCAGAAACTCTATCTGACTCTTTTTCACGGATTTCAAGAGATTGAAGAAGCTGTTTTGAAAACAGGGCAAGAGGGCGAAGGTGTAAAATTGGCCGTAGCAACTGCGTTACAGCCCTTTGTGTCAGAAATTCAAAGTAAGGTCGATTCTGGAAGTTTCAGCGTGGGAAATAAAGAAGTCGATTTGTATGATGACCGTTATAGAGAAGGGGTTATTTTCTATCGTGAATATGCCGGCACCGTTCCTGATGACGGAGAACTGGAAAGTGATCTAGAAGAAATGCTGGTGGTTTATAATGATTATTATGAACGCTGTATTTTAAAACTTTATCCGGAGGAAGAAATTATAGAGGAACCGGATGACGAGATTCAAGAAGAAGCCGTGCTAGAAGCTGAAGATACGGTAGAAGTAATGGGGGATCAAGAAGAACAATTGGATACGCCCGAGAGCATCGCTGAAGCTCAAGAAAATCAGATCTTAGATCAAGAAGAGCTTCAAGTATCTGAAAGTGAAAAATCAAAAGAAGTCGCTAAAGAAACGGTTGAAAAAATAACTAAAGAAGAATCTGTTCAAGAGCAGGATCAAGAAGAAGCAGAAACCATTGAATGGGAACAAGTTGAAGATAAAATTGAAGAAACGCCACCGGCAAAAGTTTCGAAAAATAGTGTCAGTAAAGCGGCTTATTTCCAAACAAAAAAAGTTTTAGAAGAATCTAATGAAGCGGAAGAGACAAATGCAGTTGAACGTATTTTAGAGCGTGTTGAAAATCTTGTGGAGGAAACAACCGATATTCCCGGAACGCTTCGTCAGATAGTTGCCTATGTTACAACTAACGGGTTTACGTGTGAAGCGGGTATTGTTGAAAATCTTTATCTTTCATTGAAAGCAAAACCCTTTGTCATTTTAACCGGAATTGCTGGTATTGGTAAGACCAGTTTGGCACGTCTGTTTGCTGAAGCTATTGGTGCCAACACTGAAAATGGGCGTTATAAACAAGTGCCGATTCGTCCCGATTGGAAAGATTCAAGGGGGCTTCTTGGTTATTTAGATCTTAATGGGCGTTATGTTGTTGGCGCATTGAATGATTTTATTAAAGATGCTGTTGATAATCCGAGAAAACCTTATTTCTTATGTTTGGATGAAATGAATCTTGCTCGGGTCGAATATTATTTTAGTGAAATTTTGTCGGTGATGGAAACCCGGAGAGATCGAAACGGCAAAACGATTACCGATCCACTTTTGGGCGATGAAGCTTTTGGCAGAGATGAGGTGGCAAGAGAACGGTATGGCGAATTGTATTTGCCTGAAAATCTCTATATTATCGGAACGGTTAGCAGTGAAGATACCGCATTTAATTTAAGCCGTAAAGTACTGGATCGTGCTAGTTTAATTGAGATTGGACAGGTGAGTTTACATTTGCAACAACTGCCTAAAATAATGCCGGAAGAAATAAAACTGAGCAGTAATTTCCTCAAAAGTGATGTACTGGTTCTGGCAAGTTGTACTCGCCAACGTGATATGATTCAGGAAGTAGTGACGCTTTTGGAAGCGATGAATGGTATTCTGATTAAAGCGAGTGCGCAGATTGGATTTAGAGTACGAGATGAAATTTGCTTTTATCTTTTATATAATGCGGAATATGGTCTGATGAGTCAAGAGGATGCTCTTGATCATGCGATTCTTCAAAAAATACTCCCTCGTATTCAAGGGGGCGGTTCTTCGGTTGAATCGGTATTGACTGATTTATTTAAGATCTGTGCCGGAACACGTTCGGGAAATGCGGTTCGTAATTATGCAGGCAACCGTGGGGGACTTTTCCCCAGAAGTGCCGAAAAATTAAGTGCCATGGTTAAACGGTTTGATCAAGAAGGAAAAACATCTTTTTGGAGTTAGTAAAAAGGGAACATAAAAAAATATAAATGATAGTCATTTTTCACACAACAATCACATAGCGGACAGACAAACAACATAATCTTAGGGTAAACTAAAAACATTAAAATACAAAGGAGTTCATTTAATGAAAGAAAAAAAGAAGTTAGATAAAATTTGTATTGGTTTATATGTGGTTGCGGCAATTTTTGGAGTTTATACAATTTTTACAATCATCAATACAAGTTTGTATATTTCTGATCTAGTAACGATTCAAGGGCTTGATATAGGGTCGAATATTTCAAATATTGTGAGCTATTTTATGACAGCATGTGCTCCGTATTTATTCTACACCATTGTTTTAGGGGTCATGGGCTATGAAATTTCAAAAATGCACCATTCTTTTGATGACGGTAAAGATGCAATAGAAACGAAGGATAACGTAGCGATGGAACTGGAAAAAGCAGATGAAATGGTATCAACGGATTTAAATGAATCTGAAGATAAATCAACAGCTGAAGTAGTGTCTGAAGAAGCAAAGAAAATAGAAGAAGTGGAAGTATCAGAAGAAATAGAAGAAGTTGGAGACAATAAAGAAGAAGTTTAAGAATAATTTAAAGAAATCGAAAGGCACTTCGTGTGTTATCCGGTTTCTTTTTTTTAAGTTATATTTTATAGCTTTGAATAAAAAAAAGAAAAAAGTATATATTTAAACTATCAAATTAAGAAATTTTATGATAAAATGAAGAAAATGTTTGGAGGTTGAGGGGATGTTAGAAAACATGTCACAGCACGAATATGTTGAAGAAAATTATCAAAAAGTAGATGAATTGATTTCTATGGTAGAGAAATTAGTTACTGATAATGCTGATAAATTGACGGTTCGTTCTGCATTTAAAGAATTAAAAAGTTTTGTAAGAATTGAGTATGAAAAGATTCATAAAAAGAAGTATTTTGGATCTTATATTTTTGATTGGTACCATCCTGTAATTGAAAAAATTCATCTTACGGCACTTGGTGAAACAAGGGTCAACGCATCTGTGGAGTGTATCGATAATGCGGTAAAACATGCACGGTTATTTTATAAGGAGTGGTATGAAAAACTTGAGAGTTTGAAAAACAATAATGAATAAAATAACCCTGCCCTTTTAAGGCAGGGTATTTTTTATAGTCAGAATTAAGTTTCAATCAGCAGAATACCTTTAATGATCAATGCTTCCAAACGTTCATTTTGTCCGGTAAGATTTAAAAAACCAAGAAGTGTTTCAAAACCGGTTGCATAACGATAATCAGATGTTTTTGCGTTTTTCGGTGGATGAGAATGAGTATTTCGACCTCGTTTAACAAGGGTTTGTTCCTCATCGGTCAGTGTATCCATCAGACCTAGAATGATTTTTGATTGTGCATCGGCTTTAACATATTTAATAGATTCTTTGGTTAAGTGATTCACATTTGAAAGTCCTTTAGCGACAAGGTATTTTCGAATAAATTCCGAAAATACACCGTCACCAATATAAGCAAGGGTAAGAGGGTTTAACATTTTAGCTTCAGAAAGTGTGTATGTTTTCTGAAGACAAGACGCTATGCTTTTTTCCATTTAACACCTTCACGGGTATCTTCAAGAATAATTCCCCTAGCCAGTAAATCATCTCTAATTTGATCGGAAAGAGCAAAATTTTTATTTTTTCGGGCTTCCTGACGTTTGGCAATCAAATCTTCTACTTCGGATTCGAGATCATTTTCTTTGTTTTTAACCACTAAACCGATCACATCGGTTAATTCTTTAAAAAGAGAAAGGGCGGCGTTGACACATTCTTTGGAGGAAGTATCCTTTAAAGTGCTGTTCGCATCCCGAACTAATTCAAAAATAGAAGAAATGGCATCGGCAGTGTTAAGATCATCGTCCATTGCGGCAATGAAGCTGTTTTTATAGTGTTTGAGATGGTTAATCCATATTTTTTCTTCGTTTGTGGCAGTCTCGGTTTTAGTGTTTTCTAATAAAAATTCCATTTGAAATTTTGCGTTATAAAGGCGTTCAAGGGCATTTTGTGCCTGTCCTAAAAGTTCATCACTGAAATTAACGGGGCTTCTGTAATGGGCCATAAGCATGAACATACGTACCACTTCTAGATCGTAGTGTTTTGCAATATCACGAACAGTAAAAAAGTTCCCTTTTGATTTTGACATTTTTTCATTATTAATATTGATGTAGCCGTTATGAACCCAGTAATTTGCAAAATTGCATCCGCATGAACCTTCGGATTGTGCAATTTCATTTTCATGATGTGGGAAGATTAAATCTTGACCACCGCCATGAATATCAATGCTATCTCCTAAATGTTTACGGGACATGGCTGAACATTCAATATGCCAACCGGGTCGGCCTTGACCCCATGGGCTTTCCCAATAAGGTTCACCGTCTTTTTTCTTTTTCCAAAGGGCAAAGTCTAGAGGGCTGTGTTTTTCGTCGTTAATATCAATGCGTGCACCTGATTTAAGATCCTCAATAGATTGTTTGGATAATTTACCGTAATCGTGGAAATGTTCCACTTGATAATAGACATTGCCATTGACATTGTAAGCAAGCCCTTTTTCTTCGAGGGTTTTAATCATTTCAATAATTTCTCGCATGTGATCGCTGACTCTGGGGTGTACATCGGCACGATGAATACCAAGGGCATCAGCATCAATAAAATATTCTTTAATATATTTATCGGCGACTTCTGCGGCAGTGATGCCTTCTTCAATACTGCGATTGATGATTTTATCGTCAACATCTGTAAAATTCTGTACAAATTTTACATCATACCCAATATATTCCAGATAACGTCTAAGAACATCAAAAACAATAAAAGGACGAGCATTGCCAATATGAAAGTAGTTATAGACGGTTGGTCCGCAAGAATACATCCGTACTTTACCTTGTTCGATCGGAATAAATTCTTCTTTTGAATGTGTGAGTGTATTATATAATTTCAATATCTGTCTCCTTTACAATGCGTTTTTTACATAATTATCCATATTATAACATAGTCCCATTTGTTTTCATACAGAAGGAAATAAAAAAACTCCGACCTAATATTGATCATAATGCTATGATTTAGTAGATTAGCGTGTTATAATAAATGCATGTATTTTAGGATATTGTAAGAAAAAATTAAGGATTATAAATGATAATTTACATAGACGTAAAAGAAAACAGGGGTATATCAATGAATATGAATGATAAGCGAAAAGTACTGGCACAGGCGATTTTGTCAATTAAAGATGAAACCGAATGTTTTGAATTACTGGAAGATATTTGCACCATTAAAGAAGTGGATGATATGGCGAATCGTTTTCAGATTGCGCTGTTATTATATGAAGGAAAAACGTTTATTGATGTTGAAAATCAAACAGGGGCAAGTTCGGCAACAATCAGTCGTGTGAACCGTTGCTTGAAACATGGAAAGGGTTATCGCCAAATTATTGAACGCATGATTGAAGAGGCAGAAGGGAAAGAGGCATGAAGCATATTAAAAAATCGCATAAATTAAATAATGTTTGTTACGATATTCGCGGTCCGGTTGTTGAAGAAGCGAACCGTATGATTGATGAAGGTATTGATATTATAATGTTGAATACCGGAAATCCACCCCATTTTAATTTAAATGCTCCCGATGAAGTAATCCGTGATATTCGTTATAATTTGCGTACATCAGAAGCGTATTGTCATTCTAAAGGCATTTTTCCCGCACGTAAAGCCATTGTTCAATATTATCAGACAAAGGGGCTTATGGGTCTTTCTGAAGAAGATGTCTATATTGGTAACGGCGCTAGTGAATTGATTTCTTTTTGTACGCAGGCACTTCTTGATGATGGAGATGAAGTGCTTATTCCTGCACCGGATTATCCTTTATGGACAGCGAGTGTCAATTTATCCGGTGGGAAAGCAGTCCATTATATCTGCGATGAAGAATCGGACTGGTATCCGGATCTAGATGATATTCGCAGTAAAATTACACCCAATACGGTTGGTATTGTTGTGATCAATCCCAATAATCCTACGGGAGCGGTATACCCGATTGAGATTCTGGAGGGGATTGTCAAAATTGCAGTCGAAAATGATTTAATTATTTTTGCTGACGAAATTTATGCGCAAATTATTTACGGTGAAAAAAAACATATCCCAATGGGAACTCTTACAGAGGAAACATTGGTGGTGACGATTAACGGTCTTTCAAAATCGCATCGTATTCCGGGATTTCGTGTGGGATGGATGGTGCTTAGCGGGAATAAAAAAGATGCTGCCGATTATATTGAAGGTATTAATATGCTGGCAACAATGCGACTTTGTGCAAATGTACCGGCACAGCATGCGATTCAAACGGCGCTTGGTGGCTATCAAAGTATTGATGATCTTGTGCGCCCCGGTGGTCGTCTTTATGAACAACGCAATATTACTTATCAACGTTTAAATGAAATTCCCGGAATTTCATGTAAAAAAACGGAAGGGGCGCTGTATGCTTTTCCTAAGATTGATATTAAAAAATTCAATATTACAAATGATGTTCAATTCGCCCTTGATTTTCTCAAGCGTGAAAGAGTGCTGATTGTTCAAGGAACCGGTTTTAATTGGGCTGAACCGGATCATTTTAGGGTTGTATTTTTGCCGGCACCGGTGGAATTGACGGAGACAATGGATCGTCTCCAACGTTTTATGGGTAGCTATATACAAGGTTAAGGCGATGGAAAAGAAAAAAAATTATCTTTGTAAAGATAAGCAATCAGGTATTATTACCGGTGTTTGTCAAGGGTTGGGATCATTTTTTCATATTTCACCCTGGATTATAAGAGCTATTTTTGTTATTCCTGTTTTACCGGTGCCCTTTTCTTTTCTATCGGGAGTAATCAGTGTCGGTGTTTATATTTTATTAAGTGTCGTTCTGAAAGATAAAAAAACAATTAAAGAAGATGATAATGTGGTTGAAGTAGAATATGAAATTATTGATGATGAAAAAGATGACAATGAAAATAAGGATCCAGAATGAAATATAAAATAACAACGGATTCCCCGGAGAGTACTTTTTGGTTAGGACGTGATTTTGGCAATCTTTTAGAAAAACCTTACACAGTGCTGCTTTTGGGAGGAATGGGTGCAGGTAAAACGGCTATTACAAAAGGTATTGTTAAAGGAATGAATATTGATGATGATGTCAGTAGTCCGACGTATACCCTTGTAAATGAGTATATCGGTGAGGCGATGTCCGTTTATCATTTTGATCTTTACCGTCTTAATGATGCCAATGAGCTTTATGAAATGGGATTTGAGGATTATCTTAATGAAGGGGATACATTAATTATAGAATGGCCACAAATTGCGGAAAATTATCCTTTTGAATCAAAAATTATAATTGAGCTCAGACAAAATGATATTTCTGAAAAACGGGAAATTATTATCGAAACGGAAGAAGAAACTATTTTATCAGGACTTAAAAAGCTTGGATGGTGATAGGATGGAAAAAATATTTACCAGTGTGATTATTCCGGCAGCAGGACAAGGAACACGAATGAACGCACCCATTAATAAACAATATCTTACGCTTCATGGTAAACCGATATTATCATATACGTTAGATGTTTTTGAAAAATGTTCATTAATTGATGAGATTATTCTGGTGATTAACAAAAATGAGTTTAAAATATGTAAACAGCAGGTTTTGAATCCTCATCATTATACAAAAATTAAATTAGTGGAAGGCGGCAGTACAAGACAAAAATCGGTTTATCGGGGGCTTAAAGAAATTAAGCATAAAATGGGTATTGTCCTTATTCATGATGGCGCACGTCCTTTGATTAAAGAAGAAATTATTTTACGCAGTATTTATGAAACAATCCAGTATAAAGCGACCATTGTTGCGGTACCGGCTAAAAATACAATTAAAGTCGTTGAGCGGGATGGATTTGTGGAATATACACCCAACCGAGATTTTCTTTATGAGGTTCAAACGCCCCAAACTTTTACATATGATTTGATTTTGGATGCTCATGAAAAAGCAATTCAAGAAGATGTTGAAGGAACAGATGATGCTTCTTTAGTCGAAAGAATGTGTGTGCCGGTAAAAATTGTTAAAGGAACTTACAATAATATAAAGATAACAACGCCGGAAGATTTGATTATCGCAGAGTCAATTATTGATCTTTATGCTTCAGGTAAAACAAAATAATGAAAGAAATACCAAGAGGGGAGCATTCCCCTCTTTATTTTTAAGCAAAAAAAAGATATAATGGGTATAATGGTATCAAAATATGTTTTAAAATATAAGGATAGGACTATTAGTCAAAAGATAAAACCAAAGATTTGGAGGATTATCGACAATGGAACTAAATGAAGAATTATTAACAAAGATGTACTTTAGAATGAATCAGGCACGTTTTTTTGAAGAAAAAGTCGCATGGCTTTTTGCCCGTGGTCAGGTACACGGAACAACGCATCTTTCTATGGGACAAGAGGGTTCAGCAATTGGTGCTTGTCTGGCGTTAAACGAAGGAGACTTCGTTTCGCTGACCCATAGAGGGCATTCTCAAGCGATTGGATTTGGCTTGGATGTGAATAAAATGATGGCCGAATTTTTAGGAAAGTCAACCGGATACTGTAAGGGAAAAGGTGGCTCAATGCACATTGCGGATTTAAAAGCCGGAAATATTGGTGCAAATGGGGTTGTTGGTGGAGGATATCCTTTGTCATGCGGTGCGGCATTGACTCAAAAATATAAAAAAACCGATAAAATTGTTTTGTGTTTTTCAGGAGATGGATCAACCAATGAGGGTAATTTTCATGAAGCGTTAAATTTGGCATCTGTTTGGAAATTACCGGTCGTATTTTTCGTTGAAAACAATCTATATGGTATGTCGACACCGATTGAAAAACATATGAATATTAAAAATATATCTGATCGTGCGGCGGCTTATGGCATTCCGGGGCTGACGATTGATGGGAACGATGTAATTGAAGTTTATAAAATCACAAAAAAAGCATTGCAATATACCCGTTCCGGTAAAGGTCCGGTTTTGGTAGAAAGCAAAACCTATCGTTATAATGGACATTCTAAGAGTGATGCACAAGTTTATCGAACAAAAGAAGAAGTGGAAATCTGGAAGAAAAAAGATCCTATTTTACGCTTTGAAAAATATCTCATGGATAATGATTTATGGTCCAAAGAGCAGATTGAGGTTATTAAAAAGGACGCTTTTGAAAGTATTGAAAAAGCGGTAGAATTTGCACAAAACAGTCCGGAACCTGAATTATCAGCCGTTTTGGAAGATGTTTACGCATAGGAGGTGAAAAAAGTTGAAAATGCAAAAAATGACTTATCGTGAAGCGATTCGACTGGCGATGACCGAAGAAATGCGTAAAGATGAAAATGTTATCTTTTTAGGTGAGGATATTGGTGTTTACGGTGGCGGTTTTGGTGTTTCGGCAGGGATGATTGAAGAATTTGGTGAAGAACGTGTTATGGATACACCTATTTCGGAATCGGTTATCGTTGGGACAGCGGCAGGTGCCGCAGTTACTGGGCTTCGACCTATTTGCGAAATGATGTTTATGGATTTTATCTCCTTTGGTATGGACTCACTGGTGAATCAGGCGGCAAAATTACGCTATATGTTTGGTGGTGAAGCACAGGTACCGATGGTTATTCGTCTACCTTCCGGTTCAGGAACGGGAGCGGCAGCACAACATTGCCAGAGTTTAGAAGCGTGGTTGTGCCATGTGCCGGGGTTAAAGGTAGTGACGCCTTCTAGTCCCGCACAAGCAAAAGGCTTGTTAAAAGCAGCCATTCGGGACAATAATCCGGTTTGCTTTATTGAGCATAAATTGCTTTATAAAATGAAAGGATTCGTTCCGGTAGATGATCAGTATACGATCGAAATCGGACGGAGTTTTCTAGAACGAAAAGGGGATGATGTGACCATTGTTGCATGGGGCACCCTTTTGATTAGAGCGATGAAAGCAGCGAAAAAGCTTTCAATAGAGGATGGTATAGAAGTTGAAATTGTTAATCCGATGACCTTATATCCAATGGATATGAAACCAATCGAAGAATCCGTTAAAAAAACAGGACGGCTGATTATTGCGCATGAAGCAGCAAAAACAGGTGGTTTAGGTGGAGAAATAGCCGCTCGTATTGCAGAGAGCGACTGTTTTGATTATATGGATGCACCGATTATTCGTCTTGGTGGATTGGATGTACCTATTCCGTACAACCGTCATCTTGAAGCAGCTGTTGTACCGCAAGTAGAAGATATTATCGATGCTGTTTACCAACTGTTAGGAATCGAATTATAAAAAACGAAGAAGGGAAAAGGATATGGCAGTAGAAATAATATTACCAAAATTGGGCATGGATATGCAGTCCGGAACAATTATGACCTGGTATAAAAATGAGGGTGATACTGTTCAAAAGGGAGAACCTCTTTTTGAATTAATGACGGATAAAGTAAATATCGAAGTGGAAGCAGACGATTCCGGAGTTTTATTAAAAAGATATTATGAAACCGGTGTTGAATTGCCCGTGTTTACGGCAATCGGTTGTATTGGTCAAGTAGGTGAACAAGTTCCCGAGGGGCGAAAGCCAATCGTCGGCGCATCATCTGAAAGTCAGGTATCGGCAGAAGAACGGGCACAATTAAGGTCAATTCGTAGTAAAAGCGGTGATGGTTTTTCTTCGGGTATAAAAACACTCCGGGCAACACCGTCAGCTAGAAGATTAGCCTCTCAAAATAAGATTGATTTAAGTAAAATAGAAGGAAGCGGACCAAAAGGCCGTATTCAGGTTGAAGATGTGGAAGCTGTCATGAATGAATCTAAAAAAGTAGAAAAAACAGAAATACCCCAGAAAAAAGTTTTTGATACAGAACCAAAGGAAATTGAAAGAACCCCAGCGGTTAATGAAGTCGATGATGTCATTCTTAATCCGGGAATGGAAAATTCTTTGGATGAAACATTGGAAAATTTAGTTTGTGGGATGAGTGATTTAGAGGCTGAACTTGGTTCAGAGACAAAAGAAGAAACCTTTTCAGAAAGGTTTGAAGCAACACCCATTGAAAAATCTGAAATTGTTTTAAAAAAGACAACGGCATCACCACTTGCGGAAAAAATAGCCGATGTTGAAAAGATTGATATCCTTTCTATTGGTGACGGGAGCGGTCCTGATGGACGTATTATGAAGGAAGATGTTCTACAGGCAATGGAAAAAGCGGCGATGCATTCAAAAAGTAAAATTGAACATGTTGAAGTGATACCGTCACCCATAAAGGTCAAAGCAAACACCGAAGTTGAAACGGTGGGAGAAGAAACGGTGAGAGAAGAAACGCAGAAAATGGTACCATTAGAGGAAACGATTGAAGAAATTCCAGAAGCAAAACAAACACCGGAAAAGCAATCGGTTCAACCTGAATTGGATCATGCGGAAGTTCAAATAACGGAAAAATCCCATGAATTGAATACTGAAATTGAGACAATCAGTCAAAAACGCAAAATTATCGCAGACCATATGGTGAAAAGTAATCTTGAAACAGCCGTGATCACATTGACAACTGAAATTGATATGACTGAAGTCAAAGAGTTGCGTAAAAAAATTAGTAAAAAAGTTGAAAATGAAACGGGATGTCGTTGTACATATACAGATTTTCTGTTAGTATCTGTTTCAAAAGCACTGATGGAACACCCTTATATTAATGGTAGTATTCAAGAGGATGAGATCATTTTCCATCATTATGTTAACTTGGGATTGGCTGTAGGAATGGAAGATGGATTAATTGTTCCGGTTATTCATGGTATCGATGCATTAAGTTTTTCGGAAACCGTTCAAAAAAGAACTGAACTTTTAAAAGCAGTCAAAAGTAAAAAGTTGACAGGGGATTATTTTCAAGGAAGTACCTTTACGGTGACAAATCTTGGAATGTATGGTATTCTTGAGTTTTCAGCGATTATTAATCAACCGAACAGTGCGATTTTAAGTGTTGGGGAAGTGGTTGATCGCATTCGTTTATTTAAAGGAGAGCCAACACCGAGGTCTGTTATGAAAGTGAGTATTAATCTGGATCATCGTATTGCGGATGGTATGGTAGGGGCAAAATTCCTTCAGGCGGTTAAAAGTTATATGGAAAATCCGGCATTACTGCTTTTTTAAAAATAAAAAAAGATTAGAGAAAAAAAGATGAAAGAGATAAAGAGTATGTTCGAACATTACGATCTGGTTGTTTTAGGTGGTGGCTTTGGTGGTTATACAGCTGCTATTCGGGCTTCGCAGCTAGGAAAAAAGACCGCATTGATTGAAAAAGACCGTTTGGGCGGAACCTGTCTTAATATTGGGTGTATACCTACTAAATATTTGCTTCAAAATGCAAAAATCATAAAGACTTATGCCGGCGCATCAAAGAGAGGTATTGGTATCTCAAAACCGGTCATTAATATGAAGCAGATGATTCAAAATAAAGATGAAAAAGTAAAACGTCTTAGTGGCGGGATCAAATTATTGCTCAAAAGTAATCGAGTGAAGGTTTATCAAGGTGAGGGAGAACCACATATTGACCACACCTTGAGAATTACGGATAAAGAGGGAATAGCGAAAATTATTTCATGGGATAAACTGATTATCGCTACCGGATCAAATCCGATAATTCCGGATAAATTTGGAGCTATTTCTGGAATTTTGACGAATCGGGAAGCCCTTAGTTTAGAAAAATTACCAGAAGAATTAGTCATTGTCGGTGGCGGTGTTGTCGGTTGTGAGTTTGCGACCATCTTTAGTATTCTCGGCTCAAAAGTGACCATGCTTCAAAATGGAAGTCAGCTGATTAATGGTTTTGATCAAGAAGGAATAGATTGTGTTGAGGAAAGTCTCATAAAAAATGGTGTGACGATCCATTATAATGCTTCGGTGATTGATATTTATAAAGATTCAGCCAGTAATTATCATTTGGAAGTGGGTATAAAAGATGAAGAACAATCGCTGAGTATTTGTAGTAGTGATGTTCTTCTCGCAGCCGGACGTTGTGCGAATCGTATGGGATTAGAGACACTCGGACTGGTATTAGATCGTGGATGGATTGATGTTAATGAATATCTCGAAACATCCATTTCCGGTATTTATGCCATCGGTGATGTCACGGCAAAATCACATATGGCACATGGTGCATCGGCGATGGCACTGCGTGCGGTAGAAAATATGTTTTCTAGAAAACCGAAAGCAATGGATTATCGGTTCATCCCAACGTGTGTTTATACGTTGCCGGAAGTGGCCTCTGTGGGAATGAGTGAAGAAAAAGCACGTTCGCTCTATCCCAATGTTAAGGTCGGAAATTTTCCAATGAGCGCTAGTGGCAGAGCTGTTATTCGTGATGAAAATCAGGGATTTGTGAAGGTAATCACGGAAGATAAATATGGCGAAATTTTAGGAATTCATGTCGCCGGACCGGGTGCGACAGAGCTGATTACCCAGGGTGAAACGATTATGGCACTCGAAGGGACAGTGGAGGATATGTGCCGGATTATTTACCCACATCCAACCATATCAGAAGCACTTTTTGAAGCCGCAATGGATGTGTTTGGCACATCGATTCATTTGCCAAAAAAAGAACGATAAACGTAAAAAATTCTTGACAAAGTAAAATTAACCGATACACTATATACATTAACCCATCGAGGAGGAAAAATGGTAAAACAAGAAACCATCTTAATTATTGACTTTGGTGCTCAGTATAACCAACTGATCGCCCGTCGTGTACGTGAATCAAAAGTTTATTCCGAAGTCGTACCATACGATGTTTCAATTGAAAGAATTAAAGGAATTGCCCCCAAGGGGATTATTTTCACAGGCGGCCCCTCAAGTGTTCATCAGGACGGTGCACCACGTTGTAATCCTGAAATTTATAATTTAGGGATTCCGGTATTGGGGATCTGTTATGGCGCACAGCTTATGGCAGAACAGTTAGGCGGCAATACGAACTCAGCAGCGATCCGTGAGTATGGTAAAAAAGCGTTAAAAATCAATAAAAAAGATAGTCTTTTATTGAAGGATGTTGCAGAGGGTTCAATCGGTTGGATGAGCCATACCAATTATATTGCCGAAGTGCCCGAGGGATTTGAAATAACCGCCGTCACAGAAACCTGTCCGGTAGCGGCACTTGAAAACAGTGATGCAAAATTATACGCTGTTCAGTTTCATCCGGAAGTTGAGCATACACAATGTGGTAAAGAAATTTTACGCAATTTCATTTATGGCGTTTGTCAGTGTGAAGGTTTGTGGACAATGGAAAATTTTGTGGATGAACAAATCAAAGCGATTCGTGAAAAAGTGGGGGATAAAAAAGTACTATGTGCCCTCAGTGGAGGCGTTGATTCATCCGTCGCATCTACATTGATGCATCGTGCTATCGGCGATCAGCTGACGTGTATTTTTGTCGATCATGGTCTGTTACGTAAAAATGAAGGCGATCAAGTTGAAAAGATTTTTAAAGATCGCTTTAATATGAATTTTATCCGTGTCAATTGTGAAGAGCGTTTCCTTAGTAAATTAGCGGGTGTCAGCGATCCGGAACGCAAACGTAAAATTATCGGTGAAGAATTTATCCGTGTTTTTGAAGAAGAATCCGGTAAACTTAACGCTATCGATTATTTGCTTCAGGGCACAATCTATCCGGATGTTATTGAAAGTGGCACTAAAGATGCCGCTGTTATTAAAAGCCATCATAATGTTGGAGGGCTTCCGGATGATGTTGATTTTGAACTCATCGAACCACTGAGAAATCTTTTTAAAGATGAAGTGCGTGAACTGGGTGAAGAACTGGGGCTTGATCATGATCTCGTCTGGCGTCAACCGTTCCCAGGTCCGGGACTGGCGATTCGTGTGATCGGCGCTGTTGATAAAGATAAACTTGATATTTTGAGAGAAGCCGATTTTGTTTTCCGTGATGAAATTGCGAAAGCCGGTCTTGATGAAGAAATCTGGCAGTATTTTGCCGTACTTCCCGGCAATCGTAGTGTTGGTGTCATGGGCGATGAAAGAACTTATGATTATACAATTGGTTTGAGAGCCGTAACCTCGGTTGACGGCATGACCTCCGACTGGGCAAGAATCCCGTTTGACGTGATGGAAAACATTTCAACCAGAATTGTAAATGAAGTCCCTCATGTGAATCGTATTGTGTATGATATCACGAGTAAGCCACCATCAACGATTGAGTGGGAATAACCCTACTAGAGCGAAAACTTTTATTGAAATAAGGGTTTTCGCTCTTTTTTCTTTTTT
>JAVXTS010000007.1:45452-59660 GCA_036642535.1 Eubacterium sp.
CTACTAGAGCGAAAACTTTTATTGAAATAAGGGTTTTCGCTCTTTTTTCTTTTTTAGAATTAGTACACCTTTGATCGTTCGAGATACCTCGAAATTACGTTTAGGATAAAGAGATCCGTATTATGGAAGAATCGACGTTTCAGAAGCGCCGATTATTTCCACTCGATCACATCAGCTATCTTTTTGCGTGGGCGGGGTGCTGGAAACTCGTCGGCATAGCCGAATGACATGGCGGCAATGAGTTCGCCCTCTGTTTTTAGCCATTCACTGAGTTCTTTATGAGCGAAGAAGATGTCACATATCCATAAACTACCTAATCCTAATTCAGTGGCGGTAAGGGTCATATTTTCAATGGCAGCACCAATTGACTGAGAATTGCAAATTTCGTAAATGCGTTCTTCTGGTGTTAGAAATTGTGATAGACTGATGCCGAGAGGATTCACGACAAAGATCGTCACAGGAGCTTGCGTCATGATCTTTAAGGTGTATTCCGCGGCTTTTAGATGACGCTTACTACCAGGAAGTAAAGCATCTGTATCTTTTTCGCGCGCTAGGCCTTTAGCCATGGTTAAAAGCATTTCTTCTTTACAGGTGTCGGTGGAAACGATAAATTTCCAAGGTTGCCTGTTTTTAGAGGAGGGTGCGACCATTGCAGCCTGTAGTATTGCTTCAATCATGTCCTTTGAAACCGCTTTGTTCTTATATTTTCTAATGCTTCGTCGATTATAGATGGCGTTAATCATTTTGAACTCCTTATGCTTATAAAATTTGTTTAGGATAACAATACCATAAAGGCACCTTAAAGTCGATCATCAAATGTTTTAGGGAAAGGGTTTCATGTGGTTTGGGCCATTTGGCTGATTCCATATTTATTAGGTGCTTTTATCGGCATGTCGGCGTGATTTGAAAATAAATATAAAAATGCAGGGAAGGTTAAAATAAAGCCTTCCCTGCATTTTTTAGGTTCAATTTTTATTTGACGGGTGAAACATTATTATCTTTCAGCATGACATCGTGTGCGCCACCTTCTGTAATACTGGTTGAGGACACAAGGGTCAGTTTTGCTTTCTGTTGAAATTCCGGAATGCTCAGAGCGCCACAGTTACACATGGTGGAGCGTACTTTACTGAGGGTTAGACGGACATTATCCCGTAGTGAACCGGCGTAAGGAACGTAGGAATCGACGCCTTCTTCAAAGGATAATTTCTTATCGCCACCCATATCATAACGCTGCCAGTTACGGGCACGGCTTGAACCTTCGCCCCAATATTCTTTCATGTAGCTGCCATTAATGTTCACTTTGTTGGTCGGGCTTTCATCAAAACGAGAGAAATAACGACCAAGCATGACAAAATCGGCGCCCATTGCAAGTGATAAAGAGATATGATGATCATAGACAATCCCACCATCCGAACAAAGGGGAATATAAACACCGGTTTCTTCAAAATATTCATCACGGGCTTCAGCGACTTCGATAATAGAGGTGGCTTGTCCACGACCGATGCCCTTTTGTTCACGGGTGATACAAATGGAACCACCACCGATTCCGATTTTGATAAAGTCTGCGCCAGCTTCCGCGAGAAAACGGAATCCTTCACGATCGACAACATTACCGGCACCCACTTTAACGCTAGAACCATAATTTTCACGCACCCATTCAAGGGTTCGTTTTTGCCATTCCGAAAAACCTTCGGAAGAATCGATGCATAGGATATCCGCACCTGCTTTGATGAGTGCCGGAATGCGTTCTTCGTAATCACGGGTGTTAATACCGGCACCGACGATATAGCGTTTTTGAGCGTCTAGCAGTTCAAGTGGGTTTTCTTTATGGGAGGAATAATCTTTTCGAAAGACAAAATAAAGGAGTTTGCCATCATTGGCGACAATGGGTAAGGTATTAAGTTTGTGTTCCCAAATAATGTCATTAGCTTCTTTTAAAGTTGTGCCCTCAGGGGCATAAATGATTTTTTCAAAAGGGGTCATAAATTCTTTTACTTTAGTATCGGGGGATAATCGGCTGACACGATAGTCACGGCTGGTGACAATGCCGACAAATTTACCATTGGCGGTACCATCACTGGTTACAGCAACGGTGGCGTGTCCGGTTCTCCCTTTTAAATCGAGAATATCCCGTAACGTACTTTCGGGCGTAATGTTCGAATCACTGGGAACAAATCCGGCTTTATAAGCTTTGACACGGGCGATCATGGCCGCTTCATTCTCGATGGACTGTGAGCCGTAGATGAATGAGATACCGCCTTCGGTGGCAAGGGCGATGGCCATTTTTTCACCGGAAACAGATTGCATGATGGCAGAGGTCATGGGGACGTTCATTAATAATTCAGGTTCTTCACCTTTTTTGAATTTAACAACAGGCGTTTTTAAATTGACGCTTGCTGGGATGCATTCTGCTGAAGAATAACCCGGAACGAGTAAATATTCACTGAAGGTACGTGAAGGTTCTTTAAAATAGTAAGCCATGTGTAATAATTCTCCTTTTCTGTTTTAAATAATGGGATCGGCATTTAAGAACAAGAAAAGCAATAACCATCGGTAAAGGCTATTGCTTTTGGCTCTTTAAGTATTCATGCCAGTACGATTTGTTTGTTTCAAATAGTATATGTTTTTTAAGCGGAACTGTCAAGGCGCAAAGGCTAATTTTCAGCCTATTTTGGATGTAAACCGATATCAAGATCTTAGTAAAAGCAATTGTGGACAGGTGTGCTTTAGTGTATAATATTTTTAAGAACGTTGAGGGGGAATTTTATGGAAACATTAAAGGGAACAGTTGAGCACATTATTTTCCATAATGACAAAAATGGTTACACAGTAGCCGATTTTGATGTGCATGGGCAATTAGCAACAGTGGTGGGCTGTTTTGAAGAATTAAAAGAGGGTGAATTTTTGAAATTGACGGGCTTTTGGAAAGAACATCAAAATTATGGCGAACAATTTCAAATGGAAACTTATGTCCTCGATCTCCCGACTTCGGAAGAAGGTATTATTCGTTATCTGAGTTCAGGATTATTGCCGGGAATCGGTGAAAAAACGGCAATTGAGATTGTGAATCATTTTGGAACAGAAACATTAGAGGTGCTTGATAATACTCCGGATCGACTTAAAGAAGTGAAAGGCGTTGGAAAAAAGACACTGGCAAATATCAAAGAAGTTTACAGTGAGCAAAAAGAAATTCGGGATGTGATGATTCAAATTCAGGAATATGGCATTTCTTCGACTTACGCCATGAAATTATATAAAACCTATAAAGGGGATACGGTGAGAGTTCTTCTTGATAATCCCTATCAGATCATTAAAGATATTCGGGGAATTGGGTTTAAAATTGCCGATCAGATTGCGGCTCAATTGGGGTTTGAAGCGATGAATCCTAAACGTATTTTATCGGGTATTTCTTTTTGTCTACAAGATTGTTATTCCCGGGGTAATACGTATATGACTGAAAAAGATTTGATTGCTTATAGTGCCTCTATCTTGGGTGTTCCGATGGAAGATGTGGAACTTCAATTGCAAGAACTGGCGCTTAAAGGGGATATAAAATTAGAATTTATTGACGATGAACCGGCTTATTATCCAACGGCTCTTTTTGAAGCGGAGGATAATGCGGCATTATCCATGGTGCGTTTGGCTAATTCAACGTTTGAAATGAAAACCGTTGATATTCCGGCTAAAATAGAGGCATACGAGGCCGATATGTCGATTCGTTTGGATGAACGGCAATCCGAGGCGATTACGGCGGCGATTGAAAATGGAATTGTCATTATCACCGGGGGACCGGGAACGGGGAAAACGACGATTATCAATGGTGTGGTTTATATTTTTAAAAGCCTTGGCATGAAAACTGTTTTGGCGGCGCCGACGGGGCGTGCGGCTAAACGGATTACAGAAACGACCGGGGAGACGGCGAAGACGATTCATCGTCTTTTGGAATATGATTATTCGGTTGATGATGATTATCCGAGTTTTAATCGTAACGAAGAAAATCCACTGGATGTCGATGCGATTATTTTAGATGAGGCATCAATGATTGATATTGTCCTGATGAACAGCCTTCTTGAAGCGATTAAGCCGGGAACACGTCTAATTCTTGTGGGGGATGCGGATCAGCTACCATCGGTAGGGCCGGGGAATGTCCTGAAAGATCTTATTGACAGTGACACGGTGAAAGTGGTGCGATTAGATCGGATTTACCGTCAATCGGAAGAGAGTATGATCTCGATCAATGCTCATGCGATTAACGAGGGGATTGTTCCTGAAATCAATAATTATTCCGATTTTATGTTTATTCGAAAGATGGAGCAAGAAACAGTGCTTCAAACCATTTTAGAACTAGTGGCGTGGCGGATTCCTGAGAAAAAAGGCTTTGATGCGATGAAGGATATTCAGGTGATCTCACCGATCAAAAAAGGAAAACTAGGGGTTATTTCGTTAAACAAAGAATTACAGGAGGTGTTAAATCCGGCGGCGGACTATAAAAAGGAAAAAGAATTTGGGACGATTATCTTTCGTGAAGGCGATAAAGTCATGCAGATTAAAAATAATTATAAGCTTAAATGGGAAGATATTTATAGTCTTGAAACGGGTGAAGGGGTTTATAATGGGGATATCGGCAATATCATTAAGATTGATGATCGGGATAAAACCTTTCAGATTTTGTTTACGGATGATAAAAAAGTCATTTATGAATTCGATCATTTAGATGAATTAACGCATGCTTATGCGATGACGGTGCATAAAAGCCAAGGGAGTGAGTTTCCGGTCGTGATAATGCCGATGGTGGGTGGACCACCGATGTTTCTTAATCGGAAGCTACTTTATACAGCGGTGACCCGTGCGAAAAAAATGTTGATGTTGATTGGTGGCCAAAATTATTTTTATCGGATGGTGAAGTCCGGTGATATGAATGAACGAAAAACGGCACTTAAGCAGCGTATTCAAATGTATCGTGAATTGGGGGTTTGATATGTGGCAGAAAAAAGTGCGGGAATTTTTTTGGTCTTGCTTTTTTTTGCCAAATGGCGTTTGTCCGATTTGTGGAAAAGTGCTTTTTAGAACGCACTCTTTTTTATGTGCGCTTTGTTTTGAAGATTTGCTGACAATTGAAATGCAAACGTGTAGATATTGTGGCAAACCACTTTTTACAGAAACGTTACCATTTTGTGGTGATTGCGGAAAGTTAGAAGATCCTATTTTTTCCGGTGGATTTGCGTGGCTTCATTATAATGATGCGGGTAAACAATTAGTCCATGGGCTTAAATTTGGAAATAAACCACATTTGGGTATTTGGATGGGTCAAGAAATGGCGGTACGACTGGGGCAATTTGAATGGATTTGGGAAATCGATGCGATTATTCCGGTGCCGCTCTATTTTAAGCGTCAAGAGGAACGAGGCTATAATCAGAGTGAAAAATTAGCAAAGGGCATACAGGAGGGACTTCGGAGTGTGTCGATTGATCTTCCGGTATGGTGTGATACAGTCATGCGCTGTCGTGATACACCACATCAAATGGGGTTAAACCGTAAAGAACGTTTTGAAAATCTGAAAGGGGCTTTTGTCGTAGCTGAGCCGGATGCGATTAGGGGAAAAAAGCTGTTATTGGTGGACGATGTGAATACGACTGGAACAACATTGAGGGCGTGTGCGGATACGTTAAAAAAAGCAGGAGCTAGGGCTGTTTTTGTGGCAACTTGTGCGGGTGTTCAGTAAAAATGAATTGCTAAAAAAACGATTATTTTATATAATAGAGGTAGCTAAAAAATAATTTGGAGGAATGATAAATGATTGATATGCATAACCATGTTTTATACGGTGTTGACGATGGTGCGAAAACAATGGAAGATAGCATAGAGATGCTCAAAAAGGCAAAAGATGTTGGCTTTTCAGGTGTTGTTTTAACACCTCACTATATGTGCTATCATCATTTTACATCGACTGTTGCTGAAAATGAAGTGCGTTTCAATGCTTTAAAGGCTGAAATAGAACGGATTGGACTGAATATGGATTTATACTTGGGGAGTGAACTTTTGTATGAGTATAAGCTGAATGCTCTTATTGATACGGGTGCTTTTAAAACGCTTGGGGAGAGTCCTTATTTTTTGGTGGAAACGATTCGTCATGGGGGAACGGCGATTGGGATCGAAAATTTCATGTTAAATTTGCAATCAAAAGGGTATAAAACGATTTTCGCTCATCCTGAACGGTATGATTTTGTACAAGAAGATCCTAATATTCTAATGGAGTTCATGAATCGTGGTTGTTTAATTCAAAGTAATTATTTAAGTTTAACGGGATATTATGGTGAGCCGTCAAAAAGGACGTTAGAAACATTATTGACCCACGATATGGTACAGCTTATGGGGAGTGATGCGCATCAGATTGAGGGGTATGCTTTATACCCACAGGCGGAAAAATTAGGGATAGACTTGATTGGTGTTGAAAAATGGAATGCAATGATGTGTGTTAATCCGGAATGTATCCTTTGTAATCAGGGGACTATTCTTGTTGAACCAAAACGATATGTTGATGAAATAAAGTACAGCGTTATTGCGAAAACGGCCTTTTAAAAAATAAAAAGGGACAATTCTTCTTTTTATATTGACATTGTGACCGTTTTTAAATATAATATAGGTTAGCTCATACCATGTTTAAATTAGTTCCGTGAGAAAAAGTTATGGATTAGAGGGGGGGGTTAAAGATGTCTGAAGTAAAAATCAAAGAAAATGAAACACTTGAAAGTGCATTACGCAGATTTAAAAGAAAAACGGCGATGGCGGGTGTTATGTCTGAAATTCGCAAGAGAGAACACTATGAAAAGCCTAGTGTTAAACGTAAAAGAAAATCAGAAGCTGCAAGAAAAAGAAAAATGAAAAAAAGATAGGATGTGGCAATAGTTGGCATTAAAAGAACAATTGCTTGCTGATTTAAAAGCTGCCATGAAGGCAAAGGATACCGTTAAAAAATCGACGGTGACTTTAATCCGTGCTGCGATTTTACAATTGGAAAAAGATAATAAAGTTGAACTGGGTGACCCGGAAATACTGGATATCATTTCTAAACAGTTAAAACAGCGCCGAGATTCCTTGGCTGAATTTAAAAAAGCTGAACGTCATGATTTAATTGAGCAAACCGAAGCTGAAATGAAGGTTATCGAAGCTTACCTTCCTAAACAATTATCGCCAGAAGAAATTGCGATCATTGTTGACGAAACCATTCAAGAAACCGGAGCTAAAAGTATGAATGACATGGGTAAAATTATGGGTGCTTTGATGCCGAAAGTAAAAGGTTTGGCAGATGGAAAGCTTGTTAATCAAATCGTTAGAGAAAAATTACAATAATAAAATGCTGCTGTTCTTCTAAAAAGGAAGAATGGCAGTTTTTTTTAGGGTTCCAACCTTTTTTTTAAGAAAAAAATGCTATGATGATAACACTTTAAAATAAGCGAGGTTCAGAATGGACAATAACACATTTAATCCATCGGTGGATGTGGGTTTAACCAGTGCTCAGGTCGAAAAACAGTTTGAAAGAGGTTTGTATAACAAACAGCCGAAGTCTCAAACAAAAACGGTTGGTCAAATTATTAAAGATAATACGTTGACCCTTTTTAATTTTCTGAATATTATATTGGCGATTATGGTCATTGCGGTTGGCTCTTATAAAAATGCTTTGTTTATTAATATTGTGATTATTAATACGGTTATTGGGATTATACAGGAAATAAAAGCAAAAAAAATCATTGATCAGCTGTCGCTTATTTCTCAGCCTCATACGCAGGTGATACGTGATGGAAAAGAAGAAGAAATTGAAATTGATAAAATTGTATTAAGTGATATTTTGATACTGACGGCGGGTAAACAAATTCCATCTGATGCAAGGGTTGTTTCTGGAGAAATCGAAGTCAATGAATCACTTTTAACGGGTGAAGCGGATTCGATTATCAAAAAAGTAGGGGACACACTTTTATCCGGAAGTTTTGTTGTTGCGGGTCAAGCTTATGTGCGGGTTGATAAAATAGGCAATGATAATTATGCTTCAAAAATTACATTAGATGCGAAAAAGGCACGTAAACCGAATTCTGAAATTATGCGCGCCATGAATCTGATTATGAAAGTCATCGGTTTTACCATTCTGCCAATCGGTGTATTTTTACTGATTGGTCAGATGACGATTGAAAATTCATCATTTTATCAGTCTGTTATTTCTACCGTAGCAGCACTTATCGGGATGATTCCGGAGGGGCTTGTTTTACTGACGAGTATTGCGCTGGCGGTTGGTGTTATCCGTTTAGGACGTTATAAAACCCTTGTCCAAGAATTATATTGTATTGAGACTTTAGCACGTGTGGATGTGCTTTGTCTTGATAAAACGGGCACTATTACCGAAGGGGTCATGGAAGTAAAATCGATTGATTTGATTAATAATATTAAAGATCCGGCTAAAGCACTCCGAGCGCTCGTTAATACGTTAAAAGATGATAATTCAACATTTTTGGCGATCAAAGATAGTTTTAGCGGTGAAAGACCAAAATGGAACGCCACTAAAATAGTCCCTTTTTCGTCAGCAAGAAAATGGAGTGGTGCTAATTTTGGCTCAGAAGGCACTTATATTATGGGTGCGCCTGAGTTTATTTTGGGTGATGATTATGATCAGTATAAAGATAAAATTGAAGGTTATGCGTCCCAGGGAAATCGTGTTTTAATGCTAGGGTATTCGGATGAAACGTTTGAAGGGGAAAATGAATTACCTCAAAAGATTACCGTGATTGCCTTACTTCTTTTAGCCGATAAAATTAGGAAAGAAGCTAAAAAAACCCTTGAATATTTTGCGAGTCAGGGGGTTGAAATTAAAGTAATATCCGGTGATAATCCCTTAACGGTTGCTGAAGTAGCCGGGCGTGCAGGTCTTAATAATGCAAGCCACTTTGTGGATGCCACAACACTTAAAACGGATGATGATGTGATCGAGGCTTCGGGAAAATACACGGTATTTGGTCGGGTTACACCGGGGCAGAAACGTGTGCTTGTTAATGCGCTTAAAAGCGCCGGTCATACGGTGGCCATGACCGGTGACGGTGTGAATGATGTTCTGGCGCTCAGAGATTCGGATTGTAGTATTGCGATGGCTAGCGGAAGTGATGCGGCACGTCAGGTGTCACAATTGGTGCTTTTAGATTCGAACTTTTCCAGTTTGACCAAAGTATTAATGGAAGGTCGGCGTGTAATCAATAATATCAGTCGTGCGGCGTCACTCTTTTTAGTAAAGACTATTTTTTCGTTTTTACTGGCGGTGATCGTTATTATGGCCAACGAGGGGTATCCGTTTATTCCTATTCAATTAACATTGATCAGTACGGTATCGATTGGAATTCCCTCTTTTTTCTTGGCGCTTGAGCCGAATAAAAGTCGAATGTCAGGAAATTTTTTGGAAAAAGTATTGCGAAAGGCATTGCCCGGTGCTTTGACGATTGTTCTTAATATTGTGGTTGCGATGATTATTGGTGGATTAATTCAGTTATCAAATGAAGAAATATCAACAATGGCTTGTTTACTGACGGGTGTTGCCGGTTTAATTATACTTTATGGGGTATGCCAGCCGATGAATATTCAACGCAATATTTTATTTTGGTCGATGACGATTATTTTTGCGATTGCCATTGTGTTTTTCCCTGAATTTTTCTATGTGATTCCCTTCTTTAGTATGAATTTAACGTCAAATTTAGATTTGATTTTAGTTTTATTGCCAATGATGTTTCTTATTTATCCGGTAATGCTTTTGTTTAGAAAGTTTATTACAGTTGCAGAGCGTTTTTTAATAACACATAAAATTTTGAATTTAAAAAAACATACGTTGTAAAAGGTTGTTTTTGTAAAAGGTTATTTTATGGAGTAAAAATAATAAATAAGTAAGATTAAATCCTTCTAAAAAACAGCACGAAAAGAAGGATTTAACGCTTTTTTAAAAAAATAACTTTTTTTTGATAAAACAGCTTGACTTATATGAAGTAATCGTGCTAAAATAAGCAAGTCGTCAAGCGAGAAGATACAAAATTATGAGCATAAAAAAATAATAAAAAAGGCTTGACAACAAGTTAATAAAGATGTATACTAATGAAGTTGCTTTCGAGGTGTAGCGCAGTTTGGTAGCGCACATGGTTTGGGACCATGGGGCCGAAGGTTCGAATCCTTTCACCTCGACCATTTTTTTTTATAAATAATTGAGGGCCTTTAGCTCAGTTGGTTAGAGCGGCCGGCTCATAACCGGTAGGTCCGGGGTTCGAGCCCCTGAAGGCCCACCATATATGATAAGTTTTAGTGAAAATCGATGAGAGAATCAATCTGAAGCATGGTTGTTTCTAAAGACTCACTAGGAGATGAACTAAAAGATAAATGATAAGCCCAGATAGCTCAGTCGGTAGAGCAGAGGACTGAAAATCCTCGTGTCGGTGGTTCGATTCCGCCTCTGGGCACCACTTTAAAGGTAACAGCGATTAGGCTGTTTTTTTATTTTTTGAAAGAATGATTAGTGCTATAATTTTAAAGAATGTTTTGCTATAATGAATAGATCTAAAATGCAGTAATTTCCCGGAGGATGAATGTGAATAAAAAGAATATATTAATTGATGGTAATAGTTTAGTTTACCGTATGTTTTACGGCATCCATGAAATGTCAAATTCAAAAGGAATCCCGACTAACGCAGTTTATGGCTTTGTGAATGTACTGGTTAAAATTCAAAGTGACTATAAACCGGATTATTTTGCGGTTGCTTTTGATTTAAAAACACCGACGTTCAGACATGAGGTTTACGATGCGTACAAAGGTGGCAGAGATAAAATGCCCGAAGATCTAGAAGTTCAAATGGTGTTACTCAAAGAACTTTTAGAAAAAATGAACGTCCCAATGATCACGCTTGAAGGGTATGAAGCGGATGATATCATTGGAACACTGGCGAAAAAAGGGGAAGCGGAAAATATCAAAACACAGATTATCACCGGGGATAAGGATTCTTTTCAACTGGTTGATGATTATATTAATATACTCTATACGGCGACCAGAAGTGGATCTCAGTTTGTAAATGTTGATCATACGTATATTATGGAACGTTATGGCGTAATACCGAAAGAATTGATTGATGTTAAAGCATTGATGGGTGATCCATCGGATAATATACCCGGAGTGGCGGGTATAGGGGAAAAAACAGCGCTTAAATTGATCAAAGAATATCATAATATTGATACTTTATATGAAAATATTGATGATCTCAAGGGAAAACAAAAGGAAAAACTCGAAATAGGAAAAGAGTCTGCTTTTTCAAGCCGTTTTTTAGGAACCGTTTGTTTAGATGCACCGGTGGGGATTGAGCTGGAAGACATTAAATTCGAATCGATTTTTAATGAAGAAAGCATTGAGATGTTAAAAGAATTGGAGTTTCGTTCAGTCCTCAGCAAAATGACGGCTGATACCAATAATGAAAAGAGCATTATCGCTGATGTTGAGTTCACAACGATTGATAACCTGACGGAAATGATTACTACAATGAATCGTCTTGCTCGAAAACCGAAATTAACACTTTATGCACATCAGGAAGATGAACGTGTTTGGGTAGCGGCTTATATTGATGGTATTTATTACTATATTAAAGAACCCGATATGGTGCATGCTTTCTTTAGAAATCTATCTGAAATTCCGCAAGCGGATCAATTACAAACAGTGGGTCATGATCTCAAAAACCTCACGCATATTTATCATCGTCAAGGGAGCGTTTTGGTCAATTATACATTTGACAGTTATATTGCGGCTTATTTATTGAGCCCGGCTGACCAGCGTTACGATTTACAAGTTATTGCGGCAAAATATCTGGATGAAAGTATTTTAAATAAGGATGATTTTTTTGGTACCGGTAAAAAACAGGTTAAAGCAGAAACAATGGATGCTAAAAATATGGCGCATTATATGGTTAAAAATTGCCAGATTATCCATAAACTAGAAGAAGTCCTTTTAGCTGAAATTAAAAAATTAGGAATGATGGAATTATTTGAAAAAATTGAATTACCACTTTTAAAGGTGATGGCTTCGATGGAAGAACTTGGGTTTACGGTGGATCTTCACCAGCTTGAAACATTGTCTTTAGAATTCGAAGAAAAATTGGTCACTTTAACTTGCGCAATTTATCAAATGGCTGAGGAAAGTGATTTTAATATTAATTCAACGAAACAATTAGGAGTCATTTTATTTGATAAACTAAAATTACCGGTGATTAAAAAAACAAAAACGGGCTATTCGACCAATGCCGAAGTCCTTGATCAACTGGTTCTGTTTCATCCGATCATTCAAAAAATCATTGATTATCGCATGATTTCAAAATTAGATTCGACTTATGGAAAAGGGCTGATTAAACTAGTCAATCCGAAAACCCATAAAATTTATTCCACATTTAATCAGACGGTAGCGGCTACGGGACGATTGAGTTCCTCTGATCCGAATTTGCAGAATATACCGGTTAAAACGGAAATGGGTCGGGAGATCAGAAAAGTATTTGTGCCGTCGGATGATACACATCTGTTGGTGGATGCGGATTATTCTCAAATTGAACTCCGTGTTCTGGCGCATTTATCGGGAGATGAAAATTTAATCGATACTTTTGTAAAAGAACAAGATATTCATACAAGAACGGCTTCTGAAATTTTTAACACACCGATGGAAGAGGTGACAAGGGAACAGAGAAGCCATGCAAAAGCTATTAATTTTGGACTTATTTATGGAAAGCAGGCCTTTAGTCTTGGAAAAGATTTAGGAATTACCCGAAATGAAGCCCAAACATATATTGATTTGTATTTTTCGAGATATCCAAAAGTAATGGAATATATGGAAAACATCAAAGAAGAAGCTAAAATGAATGGTTATGTGACCACTATATGGGGAAGACGTCGTTATATTCCGGAAATTCAGTCACGTAATCGGATGCTTGTACAGTCAGGAGAACGGATGGCGCTCAACACACCCATACAGGGAGCGGCGGCGGATATTATCAAGATGGCGATGATTAAAGTGTATAATCGTCTAGAAAAGGAAAAACTGCATTCAAAACTTATTTTACAAGTCCATGATGAACTGATCATTGACACGTTGAAGTCGGAAGAAGAACAGGTGATGCGGCTCATTATTGAAGAAATGGAAAGTGCGGCCGAACTGAGAGTACCCCTGACGGTGGATGCCCACGCAGGTCATTCTTGGTTTGATATTAAGTAGGTGAAGGGATGAAAATAATAGGACTAACCGGCGGTATCGCCTCCGGAAAATCGACGGTGTCCCGATGGCTTAAAGAAGAATATCATTTACCGATTATTGATGCGGATAAACTTTCAAGAGAAGCTGTTTTACCGGATAGTCTCGGTATGCTCCAGATTGAAGCGGCTTTTGGCAGTGAATTTGTTCTTCAGGACGGTAACCTGAATCGTGTACTTATGGGAGAGTGCATGAGTAAAAATCAGAAGATGAGAAAAAGGCTTAATGAAATCATACATCCTCTTATAGAGGCGATGTACGAGGAAAAACGGGAACGTTATAGAACGATGGGTGAGGCTATTGTTGTTTATGATTGCCCATTATTGATAGAAGCAGAACAATATAAAAAGGTTGACGAAGTGCTTCTGGTCATTGCGGATGAAAAAGAACGATTAAAACGTATTGTTGAAAGAGATGGTATTGATCTGGAATTGGCAACGACTAAAATGGCCATTCAAATGCAGGATGAAGAAAAAATCAAATTTGCAGATACCATTATTTATAATAACGGCAGTATTGAAGATTTACACAGAAGTTTAGGGGTCTATATGTCCGAATTAAAAAATAAATGTGTAAATAGGTAAAAAAAGCTTGTATTATTTTTTTAGAGCGTTTATAATAGACAAGTAGTCTTGACGGGCTGTTTCAGACAGTCAGGCTCAAGATGAAATGCGAGGATGGTGGAATTGGCAGACACGCAGGTTTGAGGGACCTGTTGCATATTAATTGCAGTGAGGGTTCAAGTCCCTTTCCTCGCACCATTATAAAACAAACAAAAGCCCATGAAACTGAGGTTTCAGGGCTCTTTTATTTTTTGCTGCAGGCGAGGAGTGGTCCTGTTTTGTGACGTGTCTGTCATATAAAAAAAGGACATACACGGTATGTGTACATCCTTCCGAAAGCAATTTTCTGTT
>JAVXTS010000008.1:0-58057 GCA_036642535.1 Eubacterium sp.
TTGAGGTATTTTCTTTTGTCAACTTCTTGGTCTATTTATAGTATACAGGAAGCTCCCTCCCCTTTTAAATATGCTTCTACTACTTCTTTCTTTAATTCATAACTGTATTTTGCCATAAAAACACCGACCTCCTACTCCTTAGATTTTTAGGTCTAACTTTTGGGGGTCGGTTCACACATTACAGTTTTTCTTTTTTTTCGGAATTACAAAAGCCATCAATCGCTTTTTGGGGATTGATGGCTTTTGTCTTCGTTCTGAGCTATATCTAGCTTTCAGAAGTTTTTGTGTGTTTTAACTGTCAAAGATCCGTGTCAAACTTCCGGGTTTATCATATCTTTGATCTATGAAATAAGTGTGATTGGTTTGACACTTACAATCAATTTGTAGTTAAAGTACGGAAACTTAAGAAAACTTGTGTTGATTAAAAAGTATAAATGTTATATAATAAAGAATATAAATGTTATATAATAAAAAAATATATTTTGATAATTATATTTTTAATTAATATAATAATATTCGCATTATTGCGCTAGGAGTATAGTATGCAAGTATATGAACTGGGTTTAAAAGTATATGTATTGGAGACAATTAATCATAAAGATATTTATCAAAAATGTGCAGCTTTACTTGATAAAGCGTTAGTTGTGAATGATGAAATGGCTGAATTTCATAGAAATAAAGGGTTTAAATTGTTTACTTTTAATAGTTTATATCCTATTGAGTTATCCAAGTTATATCAAAAGGGTAAAATTTATACACTTATTATACGTACAGTTAATGAACATTTGGTCTCTTATTTTAAAAAGGAACTTACGAAGAGTTATACAAATGAATTAAAAGCATTGACTGTAACGGTAAAAAAAATACAGAAGAAACATTTGGAAAAAATATATACACTTACGCCGATGATTCAAAAATATGAAAGGGGTTATTGGCGCGGACAAGTAACACTTGATGAATTTGAAAATCGATTAAAGATTAACTTAATTAAAAAATATAATTTTTTTACAGGTATGAAAGTTGACGAAAATTTTGACCTTTTTACATTTATACGATTCGATAATGAAGTACCAATTGTGTGCCACTATAAAGGAAAGAAGCTTTTAGGTGATAAATTGACATTGATGATTGCAGACAATGATTTAGCACAAGAGATTGCATATATAGCATTAGGTTGTGGGATTGGTGAAATGAATCCAAGAGGATATGGGTTCTGTAATTATAAATACGCCTAGGAGGTAATACAATGCTGAAAGAATGCCTGGATATTTTTGATAAAGAATATGCAGTAAAGGGCGAAAAATTAATAACTGATAACTATATATTGAGTGAAGGAACGTATGTTTTGGTTAAAAATGGTATGATTACGACTGTAAAAGATGCACCTAAGCAGAGAGATTTTGATGCAATAGCTTTTAAAGATTTTATTGTAAAGGATTATTTGAGCAAATTACTTGATATGAATAAACCGATTGATCAAAAAAAAGTAATCCATAGCAATAATTATCATGCGTTTTGGGTTAAAAAAGAGAGCCTTAAAGCGGATAAAGATGGAAATAGAAAATTAACAGAAGAAATAGTTAAGCATTATTATGAAATTTTAAAAAATCCAATGACAAAGTATAAGAACAAGGGATTAGATTTGTATTTATCGGTTGAAAAAAATATTGGTAAACCAGATGTAAAACAATTAGAACTTCATAAGCAGTGGATTCTAGAGAATATTTTTACACTTATCGAAAATAATGATATTAAAGATGATAAAAATTATCTAAAAATTTATTTTGATGTAGATGAAAACCTTTATCGCATTGAAAATGAGCGATATGTGATTCCAAATATATATAATGCAACAGAATATAATATTATTCGTGATGAGCAGATTTTTGGGTTGCCGAATAATAATATGGGTTTAAACGGTAAAAAGCCTTATTTAGAAAATAAAACACGAAAAAATAAATTACCTTATTTGATATCTACGAATGAAGTAAGTTTACAAAAAAAATTTTTTGATTATTTATATAACTATGCGAATAAGGGTAAAACAAATATTTACATAAGTGAAAAAAATAAAATAACAGCACTTGATCATATCGAAATATTGGATAAACCTTTTGAAGGATATTATTTGAGAATTAAAAAAGGTAAGGAACTTGAAATTCATGATTTTGATATTGTAACAGGATTCAATCCGAAAATTGATCCTATCGTGTTTAGACAAGTCATTCCTGTTCCGGAAAAAGGTGCAACTGATTTTGTTTATGAAAAAATTGATCAACTAGAGATGATAAAAAATATTATTAATAGTACTTTTTTTAAGAAATTTTTATCGGGAAATTTTTTTTCGGATTCTAAAGATATTAGATTAAATGATTTTCGAGTAAAAGAAGAATTGTTAAATTGCAGAAATGGCTATTTTAATTGGTTTTTTAAAGGGGATCAACGTATTGTAAAATCTTTTTTTTCAAAAAGTACGTTAGAACTTATTAAAAATTCTATTAGTTTTGGATATGTTCCTAAGGCAACCGAACAATATAATGTAAGAGATACTTTGATGGGGTATTTTGAAGGGAGTACAAGAATGGCGGATCGATTTAAAACAATATTTAATCGTCTGAGTGATGAAATTAATGGTAAAACTACAGGTGTTATTCAAACAGATGAAGAGTATTATTTTATAGCAGGACAGTTGGCAAAGTATTTATTGAGTTTCAATAAAGCGAGTAAGCAAGTTTATTCAATCATTAATCCGGTCATTAATGGAAAGATTGATGATAATTTAAGGACAATTATTAAAAATTTATTTATCAAATATAATTATGCAATTCAGCCAAGTAAACGTTTTTCTAATCTCTATGCAATGTTTTTCAGCTATGAATCTGAAATAAAAAAAATTAATCAGGAAACGCTTATTGCAGGTTATTTATATAGTAGTTTGATATATGAAAAGAAAGTAAAAGAAGAGGAAGATAATGATGTTGAATAAACGTATATATGGAGTTATTGGAATTAAATCGGTTATGTCAAATTGGAATGCAGATTTTAGTGGAATGCCAAAGTCGATTTCCACAGGGGAAGTTTTCGGTAGTGATAAAGCTTTAAAATATCCGATGAAGCGCATGTGGGATGAACAAGATGAAAAAGTACTTTATATTAAATCTTTTAAAACGGAAGTAGATAAAAATGGGAAAAAAGTACGTCCTAGATCTTTAAAGGAGCGTTATCAACTTATTTTTGATGTGGAAGATTTAAAAAAGGTCAACGATAGTACAATTATTTTAAAAAATTTATTTCAGGCGATTGACGTTAAAAATTTTGGAGCAACATTTGCAGAAGAAAAAAATAATATATCGATAACCGGTGCAGTTCAGATTACACAAGGATTTAATAAATATAAGGGACATAATGTAGAAGAACAACAGATCCTTTCTCCCTTTAGAGATGGAACAAAAGATGATGCGGAACAATCAACATTAGGTACAAAAATTGTGAGTAATGAAGCCCATTATTTTTATGGTTTTGCAATTAATCCTACGGTTTATAAAGATTTTGTAGAAATGGATGTTACAGATGGTTACACAGAAAATGATTATGCTAAATTTAAACAGGCTGCTTTGATTTCGGCAACAGCATTTAATACAAATGCTAAAGTAGGATGCGAAAATGAATTTGGATTATTTGTGGAAACGAAAAGTGATTTTTACTTACCTGATTTAGCGCAATATATTAATTTTGAAAAAAATGATGAAGATGAGAAGGGAATAATCCAATTAAAAATTGCTGAAATGCTGAATCAATTTGGAGATTGTATTACGAATGTTGAAATTTATTATAATCCTTATACAACACTTTTA
The DNA here is from genome assembly GCA_036642535.1 of Eubacterium sp. GTDB lineage: Bacteria > Bacillota > Clostridia > Eubacteriales > Eubacteriaceae > Eubacterium. The sequence goes on from JAVXTS010000008.1 coordinate 3,855, forward strand.
GAAGGAGAAATGAATAAGGCTAAAATCTTTAATATTTTTACAAAAAAAGAGGTCTAAAATGAGGGCATTAAAGTTTAAACTTAGTGGAAAAACAGCCTTTTTTAAGCAACCTGATGTCAATACATATTGTTACTACACCTATAACAATATTCATCGAGTTGCGTTACTTGGAATTTTTGGAGCGATTATGGGTTATAAGGGGTACAATAAGCAAAAAAAAGAAGTGATATTTCCAGAATTTTATGAGAAACTTAAAGATTTAAAAGTAGCGATTTGTCCTTTAAATGAAAGTGGTTATATTCCTAAAAAAATCCAAATTTTTAATAATTCAGTTGGTTATGCATCTAAAGAAGAAGGCGGTAATCTGATCGTTAAAGAGCAGTGGTTAGAGAGTCCGATATGGGAAATCGCCTTTTTAATAGAAAAAGAACAGGATGAAGTATTAGCTGAACGATTATTACATCAACGGTTTGAATTTCTTCCTTATTTGGGAAAGAATGATCACTTTGCAACGATTGATCAATCGGAAATACTGCATGTTTTAGAACCCGAAATGCGAGAAGAAATCACTCTTAAGAGTTTATATCCTAAGGCATTGGGAACTATTGCTGAAAAAACAGGTATTAAAGCATTGCGTTATAAAGGTAAAGAATGGAAATATGAAGAGCGCTTACCGGTAGAGTTGGATTCTGACTGTAATCAATATCGGACAGAACTAATGGTTTTTACAAATAAAATAGTTACATTAGATACGAGAGCAGTGCTATATCAGATAAAAGATGAGAAAATGGTTTTTGTTTAGGAGTTGAAAATGCTTTTTAATACATATACATTATTTGATTTTAAAAGGCTTATTCGGCAGGATAAGCCTTTTTATGCACATATTAGTGATACTTTAGAACCAGAAAGTCTTGAATGTCATCTTGATTTAGCATTAAAATATTTTAACAAAATACGAAAAGAGAAACATTTAGATTCTGTATTTGAAAATATGAAAAAAATTTTACTAAAAAATAGTTCTCTACAAGCTGTTGAATTATGGAAAGATCTTATTGTGAATATGATATATTGTCACGATTTAGGTAAAATAAATCCAAATTTTCAATCTCAAAAAATGAATAATCGGGTTTGGTGTTCATTAGAATCAAGAAATAGTAAACATTCTTTCTTTTCTTCGGTACTTTATTTTAATCATTATTTTGATAAAGTATATGCTTTAAATGACAAAGAATGTGAACGCTTATTTATGGTTCTTATTATCAATAGTTTTATTATTAGTCGACATCATAGTCATTTAAACTTATTTTCTGAATTTTTAGAAAAACTAGAGTCTGAATTTTTAGAAAATAAAAAAGAAGAAATGAATGCATGTATTGAAGATTACGGGAAAGATCTGGCAGAAAATGCATTCATAAAAGAAACCTTTGAAACAATAACAAGAGATTGGCAAAAAAAAGAACCATGGAAGTGTGTTGATTGGTATATTTATGCGCGATTTATGTATGGATTACTGATCACATGTGATTTTTATGCAACATCGGAGTATGTAAATAATCATCCAGTAGTAGAATTAGGTATATTGCGAGATGTGTCGCCTTATTTGGATGCGTTTAATCAAGATGAAATAACTCAAAAAATTCGGACAACACCTTCTGATCAACGATCAAAAATTGATATTAATACATTAAGAAGCATGTTATTTTTGGAAACTGAGACAAATCTTTTAAAACATGAAAATGATTCGATTTATTTTATAGAAGCGCCTACGGGGAGTGGAAAAACACGGACATCAATTAATTTAGCATTACAATTATTGAAAAAGAATGCTCATTTGAATAAAATCACATATATCTTTCCGTTTAATACATTAGTTGAACAAACAAAAGATTCTTTAACAGAGTGTTTTAAGAAAAATAAAAAACTGATTGAGTCAATTACAGTAGTTAATGGTATCACGCCCATTGTTACTTATCTGGATGAAACAAAAATGTCAGAAGATGGTGAGTGGGAATTGAAAGATCATCAGAAAATCAATTATGAGAAATCGTTGTTAGCACGGCAGTTTTTACATTATCCGATTGTTCTGACGACACATGTGAATCTTTTTAATAGTTTGTTTGGATTTAAACGTGAGGATGCTTTTCCATTGATACATCTGGCTAATTCAGTAATTATATTAGATGAAATTCAGAGTTACAATAATGAAATCTGGAAAGAAATGATTGTTTTTTTGAAAGAGTATGCAAAATTATTAAATATGAAAATCATTATTATGTCAGCAACTTTACCGGATCTTAATCAGTTGTGTCATGAAAAATCAGCGGTCACTTATTTAATTAACGATCGTGAAGTGTATTTTAAAAATCCTTTATTTAAAGATCGAGTCCATTTAGACTATTCGTTACTTGATTGTAAAAAAGAGTGTATAAATGAAAAATTAATGGAAAAAGTTTTAGAGGTTTCAAATCAATTGAAGGAGCGACCAGATTTAGAAAATAAGATTTTAATTGAATTCATTTCAAAAAAATCAGCGTTGGATTTTTTTGAACAATTATGCAAAATGAAAAAAGAAAAAAGAATTGCATGTAAGATTCTTTTAATGACTGGTGATGATAACAAGGCGGAGCGAAAGCGAATTATTGATTTAGTGAAGGGTGGACGGAATCTTATTTTAGTTGCAACTCAGGTGATTGAATCCGGTGTTGATATTGATATGGATGCTGGATTTAAAGATACCTCTATTCTTGATGCGGAAGAGCAATTTTTAGGGCGAATTAATCGGTCTTGCTTTAAAAAAGATGTGACAGCGTATTTTTTTGATATGGATAATCCTGAAACTATTTATAAAAGAGACCTGAGAATACAAGATGAGGTTCGATTAACAAACACAAATCAAATAGCACAGAATATTTTAAGGAGTAAAGATTTTCCGCTTTTTTATCATAAAATACTCCAAGCGGTTGAAGATAAAGCGAAAGAATGTAATGATAATAATTTGGAGGATTTCAAAAATGACGTAATTTGTAGATTTGAATTTAAGAAAATATGTGAAAAAATGAGCTTAATTAAGGATGAGCGAGAGAAAGTTTCACTGTTTTTAAATCATGAAGTGATAGATGTGAATGGTAATAAATTGCAAGGTGAAGCTATTTGGGCAATGTACAAAATACTTCTTATAAACAATACACTATCCTATGCGGAAAGATGCGTTAAAATGTCGGAAGTACGCGCTCAAATGGATTATTTTATCTATGAAATTGACCGTTATCGATTACCACTGGGGTTTGCTTTTAATGATATTTTAGGTGATTTGTATTATTTACAGGATGGAGAACAATATTTTGAAGAGGGTAAATTTATTCGTCAAAGATTAAAAACGGATTTATTTATATAGTAGGTATCAGTTTGAATGGAACCTTAGTAAACTATTATTTTCATTGTAAAAGACAGTGTTGGTTATACGGAAATCGTATTAATTTAGAGGATAACAGTGAAGATGTGAAAATTGGGAAAGCACTGCATGAAATTAAAGCAGAGGAGGGAAAATATACTGAAATTAGTATTGAAAATATACGTATTGATAAAATAACAAAGGATTATCTAGTTGAAATTAAAAAATCGGATGCCGATTATGAAGCGGTGAAGTGGCAGGTTTTATTTTATTTAAAAATTTTGAAAGATAAAGGCATTGAACGTAAAGGAAAGATTGAATTTATTGAAAAAAATAAAGTAGAACATAACATTTATTATGAAGAATTGACATCGGAAAATGAAAATAAATTAAGCGAAATCATCGATCATATTGAAAATTTAATTGAAAGTGCGGTGCCACCTACTGTAAAATTAGAGAGAAAATGTAAAAAATGTGCTTATTATAGTTATTGTTGTATTTAAATTAAAGAGGGTAAATATGGGAAGTACAAAATATTTAACATCTATGGGTGAACTAACACGTAAAGACAATTCGCTTTGTTTTAGAGTAAACGGAAAAAATGTGTATATTCCGATAGAACAAATTAGTGAAATTTATTGTCTTTCCGAGATATCTTTGAATACAAAACTACTTGATTTTTTATCGAACAATCAAGTGATTGTTCATTTTTTTAATTATTACGAAGGGTATAGCGGGACTTTTTATCCTAAAGATACGTTGATCAGTGGACGACTTTTGATCGCACAAATAAAAACTTATGAAAAAAGACGTTTAATAATTGCAAAATCCATTGTTAAGGGAATCGGGGAAAATATTGATGAGCTACTGTATCATTATTATAAACACGATAAAAAAGAAGTAAAATGTACCATTGACTGGATTAGAAAAGTCATGATTGAAAATTTAAATGAAAATGTATCAATAAAACAGATTTTACAGATAGAAGGGGAGTTATGGCAACGCTTTTATGCAGACTTTAAATGTTTTTTACCAGAAGAATTTATGATGAATAAGCGTGTGAAACGTCCACCGGATAATCCGATTAATGCCTTAATATCTTTTGGAAACAGTTTACTTTATAGCAAAACGATTTCTGTTATTTATCAAACTCATCTTGATCAACGTATTAGTTTTTTACATGAACCTTCGGAAGGGCGTTTTTCATTGAGTTTGGATATGTGCGAAGTTTTCAAACCATTGATTGTGTTCAAAACGATTTTTAATCTCGTTAATAATCGAAAATTAAATGTAACAAAGCACTTTGAAAAAAATCTAAATTATTGTATACTCAATGAAGAAGGTCGAAAAATTTTTATTGCTGCATTTGAAGAACGGCTAAGTAGTGTTTTTGTGCATCCTAAACTTAAAAGAAAAGTGAGTTATCGGACAGCAATAAAAATGGATTGCTATAAATTGATTAAAGATATTTTGGAAGACAAACCTTTTGTTCCTTTCAATATAAAAGTAAAAGTGTAGTAAGAAAAAGAAAGATCTGTTAAAATGAGGAAAAATTTGAATTATAATTATGCCTTTGTTTTTTATGATATCAATGAAAAACGTGTTGGAAAAGTTTTTAAAATCTGTAAAAAATATTTAATTCATTATCAAAAATCTGTTTTTCGTGGAGAAATCACACCATCGAAATTAATAGCACTCAAAAAGGAATTAAAAAGTACCATTGTGGTTGATGAAGATTTTGTATGTATCGTAAAATTACTAAATGGAGATGTTTTTGGTGAAGAAATTATGGGTAACGAAAATTCTGCCGAGCAATTATTTTTATAGTTTCATCACCAAAAAGCATTATTCGAATTATATATATTTGATTAGAACCCTAAAAGTCTGATTCTGACACTTAAACAGAAGCAGGCTTTTTTTATGATGCGATTGTTTAAGTTAAGATTTATACTTTAATATAGAAAATTATATAAAGTAAATAATTAAATCAGGAAATAAAAGAAATAAAAGTCTTGAAATTTAAAAAGAACCAAAAAATTTATAAAAATTTAATAATTTTAGTATGGAAAAATTAAGAAGTTTCACTTAAAATAGAAAAAAGATCAAATAATGGAGGCGACAATGAAAAAGAAAAAGATTATTATGGGACTAATTATTTTAGCCCTTATTCTTATTGGATTTGGTACTTGGACATGTATGCGAAACAGTAAGCCGGTGACACAAACAGTAAAAACAGAAGCTTTGACCAAAACAAATGTGAAAAAAACGGTATCTACCAGTGGATTAATTGAAAGTACATCGGTTGAACAAGTAAGTAATTCGACTAACATACCTGTTTGGGATGTAGATGTGGAAGTGGGAAATTGGGTCTCTAAAGGGGATCGTCTTTGTCGTCTTTACAGTGAAGAAGGAAATAAATGGGAATCGGTGTATGCGCCGGTAGCAGGGACGATTACAGCAATTAATGCGGTGAACGGTGCGCCGGCAGCCGGTGTTTTATTTACGATTGAAAATACAAACAGTTTAAAAGTGATGGCTAAAATCAAAGAAGCGGATGTTGGTGTGGTTAAAACGAGTATGCCGGTTATTATTAAAACCGATGCAACAGGGGATAAAGAATATACCGGTTCGGTGACACGTCTTGCACCAACGGCAGTAAAGGCTGTATCGGATAAGATGCAAGGCTCAGCTACGGCGAGTAGCCAAAATCCGGAATTTGAAACAGAAATCAGTCTTGATTCAGATGTTGGTGGTTTGCTTATTGGTATGAAAGCTAGGGTAAGTATCATTACTGAAGAAAAAACGAATGTTTATACTGTTCCTTATGATGTGCTTGTTACGGGTAATAATGGTGAGAAATCAATTTTAGCAGCCACCGATGAAAAAGACGGAGATTATAAGGTGACATCAATTCCAGTGACAACAGGAATCGAGACAGATTTTGCTATTGAAATTGCAGGGAATCAATTGACGGATAATTTGCCAATTATTACGGATGTCGGTAAGGTTAAAGCAGGCGATTTGGTTCGCCTTCAATCAGCAGGGGAAAATACAAATGGAGAGAAATAAAATCATTGAGATGAAAAAGATTGTTAAAACATACAATCTTGGAACTTCTAATGAACTGGAAATTCTTCACGGAATTGATTTAGAGATATACGAGGGTGAGTTTCTTTCGATTGTTGGCGCCTCCGGATCGGGAAAGTCAACGTTAATGAATATTATCGGGGCACTTGATCGACAAACAAATGGTGAGTATTATTTGGATCACTTGCAGTTGAGTACCGTAAAAGATAATAAATTGTCGGATATTAGAAACCGTAAAATAGGGTTTGTTTTTCAGACATTTAACCTAATTCCACGCTCAACAGCTAGTAGCAATATTGAATTACCCATGCTTTACGGTGGAATGCCTCGAGGAGAGCGAAAACAGCGTGCGGCGGAACTGTTAGAACTGGTGGAAATGAGTGATAGAGCCACCCACAGACCAAATGAATTATCTGGTGGTCAGAAACAGCGGATCGCTATTGCACGTGCAATGGCTAATGATCCATCCATTATTTTGGCGGATGAACCCACGGGGGCACTTGATAGTAAAACTGGACGGTTAGTGATGGATATTTTTCATAAACTTCATCGAGAACAAGGAAAAACCATTGTGCTGATTACTCATAATCCAGAGCTAGCAGATGAAACGGAGCGGATTGTTACCCTAAAAGATGGTAATATCGTAGATATTCGGCCGGGAAATGGAAGATTGGAGAAACAAGCATGAATTTGCGTGAGAATATTATTCTAGCTTTTGAGGGACTTCTTGCTAATAAAATGCGGGCACTTTTAACAATGCTCGGTATTATTATCGGAATTGCTTCGGTTATCACCATTACGTCTCTTGGTGGAGCGATGTCAAATACAATGGCATCATCAATGGAGAATCTCGGCGGTAAAAATATCCAGGTTTTTTTGATGCCAAAAGATGTTGATGCGGCTTACACGCCGACAAATGAAGATTTAATCACGAATGATATGATAACCCGTCTTAAGGAACGTTACAGTAATGATATTAAAGGCGTTTCTTTTAGTGTCAGTGTTGGCGCAGGGAAAACAATCAAAACAGCACCATCCCATGATTTGAGTATTACAGGTACAAATCCGGATTATTTTGATGTGCAGAACATTAAAATGATAAAGGGACGTACGATCAACGACCATGATGTTGAAGGTGAGAAAAATGTAATTGTAATATCAAGTCTTTTTAGTCATAGCATTTTTGGAAGTGAAGTAGACCCGATCGGAAAAGAAATACAGATTGAAACAAAAGATGGTTCCGAGAGCTTTTATGTTGTCGGTGTCTATTTGGATCCTAAAGAAGAGACGAGTCAGAATAATAGTTTTATTAATTTTAGTGGTGGAGGAAGTGACCGTTCTAATGTGTATATTCCGGTGAGTGTTGCTAAAAAAATGGTGAGTGATACATCAAGTGGCTATTCAAATATTATGGTTAAAACAGCTAACGATGTTAATTCAAGTGAATTTTCCGGAACGGTAAGTGAATATTTAACACATTTTTATCCTAAAAATAGTAATATGAAAATTGAAACTCAAAGTATGGAAAGTATCGTTAGTGAGATGAAAACCATGATGGGGACGATGTCCTTGGTGATCGCAATTATTGCAGGTATTTCACTTTTAGTGGGTGGAATCGGTGTGATGAATATTATGCTAGTTTCGGTAACGGAAAGAACCCGGGAAATTGGAATTCGTAAAGCGCTCGGTGCTAAAAACAGTGCTATTCGGATTCAGTTTATTGTAGAATCTATGATTATTTGTTTTATTGGTGGTGTGATCGGGATTCTTTTGGGCACCGGTTTTGGTGCGATTGGTGGAATATTGATTAAAGCACCGGTGACACCAAGTTTAGGTGCAATTACGATAGCGGTTTTATTTTCAATGGCAATCGGTATTTTCTTTGGGTATTATCCGGCCAATAAGGCGGCAAAACTTAATCCGATTGATGCGTTACACTATGAATAAAAAGCGAGTAGATTAAAAATTATCATAAAAAGCGCTTTACTTCTTTTGATGAGCATGTTAGAATGAAGCACATTAAGAGTGAACATTTAATAAGCACTAAAGGGGAGTAACTCACCGTGAGGAGCTGTTTAGTCGTCAATTCGAGGTAAAACTCCGGCTAAGCATCAAGATTTTTTTAACTTGAGAGTAAGACCTTTATTCCGGATACCGTTTGTTTTTTAACAAAAGGGGTAACTAGGAATAAGGGTCTTTTTATTTTTTTCACTAGAAATTTTAAGGAGGAATAGGATGGCAACAGAAGGAACACAAAAAGAAACGCAGAAAGAATCATTTCTCTTAACAATTCCGGAGGCAGAGAGGCTTTATGATACGGATGTATCAACGGGATTAAACGATGCACAAATTAGTGTAAATCACGAAAAGTATGGCAAAAACAAAATGGCTGAAAGCAAGCGAAAATCGGTTGCGGCTATGTTCTTTGCACAGTTTAAAGATTTTCTCATCATTGTATTGATGGTGGCAGCCGTGATTTCTGGATTTTTAGGGGAACTCAGCGATGCAGCATTGATTATGATCATTGTTATTATTAATGCAGTGATTGGTGTCATTCAGGAAAATAAAGCTGAAAACTCCATGGAAGCATTGAAAAAGCTGACAATACCGGAAGCAAAAGTTTTTAGAAATGGTGCACAAACGGTCATTAAAGCAGAAGAATTGGTACCCGGTGATGTTGTATTTTTAGATGCAGGGGATTATGTACCGGCTGATGGACGGCTTATTGAGGCTGCATCACTTCAGATTCAAGAATCTGCCTTAACGGGTGAATCACTGGCAGTTGAAAAAAATACCGATGATATTGCGGATGGAAAAACGCCTCTGGGCGATCGTCTTAATTCCGTTTATATGAGTAGCATGGTGACTTATGGACGTGGTAAATTTATTGTAACAAAAACGGGAATGCAGTCGGAAATTGGTAAAATTGCAGGGATGATTCAAGGCACTGAAACCATGCAGACGCCACTTCAAAAACGCCTTGATGAACTTGGAAAAATTCTTGCTATAGGTGCGCTTGTAGCATGTGCCGTGGTCTTTATTATTGGTTTGATCCGTGGTGGTGATCCACTTTTACTTTTCTTAACGGCGGTTAGCTTGGCAGTTGCAGCCATTCCGGAAGGTTTGCCGGCTATTGTGACGGTCGTTTTAGCTCTTGGAACTCAAAAGTTAATTTCGAAACATGCGATTATTCGTAAACTTCCAGCTGTTGAGACCCTTGGTTGCGCATCGGTAATCTGTTCGGATAAAACAGGTACATTGACTCAAAATCGTATGACTATCAAAAAAGTGTATGCCAACGAAGGGATTGTTAATGCCGAGGACATTAAAAATGATGGATTTACCTCTAGTGAAAAATTAGTGGTACGGGTAGGTTTATTGTGTAATGATTCTATTATTGTGACCGAAGAAGATGGTGTAAAAGAAATTGGAGACCCAACAGAAATCGCTATGGTTGCTTATGCGGCAAGTTTAGGGTATGAAAAAAATGAAATACAAGAACAATGTCCGCGAATTGGTGAAATTCCATTTGATTCAAGTCGAAAATTGATGACTACCATTCATAAATTTGGCGATTCCTATTTGAGTTTCACAAAAGGTGCACCGGATGTTTTGCTTGGAAAATGTAAAGATTATTTGAAAGGCTATGATGTTTTAGATCTTGATGGTACGGCTAAAGCGAAAATTGATGAAGCCAATGATGCGATGTCAGATAAGGCTTATCGTGTTCTTGGATTTGCGTTTAAACAATATTTTGAAGAACCTCCAATTGAGATGGATGAGCTTGAAAATGATATGATTTTTGCCGGTTTAACCGGAATGATTGATCCACCGAGAGAAGAAGTTAAAACATCTATTGAAGAATGTCATCAAGCGGGTATTAAAACCGTTATGATCACCGGGGATCACAAAAATACGGCCGTTGCTATCGCAAAAGATTTGCATATTTTTACAGAGGGTAATTTGGCATTATCGGGCACTGAATTAAGCGAACTATCGGATGAACAATTGGAAGAAGATATTGATAGAATTGCGGTTTATGCAAGAGTGTCGCCCGAACATAAAGTACGGATTGTTGATGCATGGCAAAAACGTGGTGCGGTTGTAGCCATGACCGGGGATGGTGTAAATGATGCACCGGCACTTAAAAAAGCAGATATCGGTTGTGCAATGGGAATTACCGGTACGGATGTTTCTAAGGAAGCAGCAGAAATGATTCTGACTGATGATAACTTTTCGACAATTGTATCGGCGGTTAAAGAAGGCCGTGGTATTTATGATAATATCAAAAAAGCAGTTCATTTTCTGTTATCCTGTAATATTGCTGAAATTTTGATTCTTTTTATTGCTACTTTAATCGGATGGGTTCAACCATTATTACCGGTGCATATTCTTTGGATTAACTTAATTACGGATAGTTTGCCTGCACTTGCTCTTGGTGTTGAAAAAAATGATGATGATATCATGGAGAAAAAACCCAGAAATCCAAAGGAAAGCATTTTTGCCAATGGACTTGGTGGTCGTATTGTGTTCCAAGGGATTGTTTTAGCGGTGATCTCATTATTTGTTTTCAATTATGGTTATTCGCATTTTGGCGTGGACGAAGCCAGAACAATGGTTTTTGCAGTACTTGGATTATCCCAGCTAACCCATGTGCTTAATGTTCGTTCCGAGAGCAAATCGGTTTTCAGTCGCAAATTGTTTACGAACCGTTATTTGTGGGGTGCAATTTTGATTTCAATGGTATTGCAATTATCTGTAATTTTAATACCGGCAGCACACGCAGTGTTTAATGTTACTTTCTTAAATATGCAAGAATGGCTGATCATTATCGGTGCTTCTTTGGCACCACTTGTTGTTGTTGAAATCACGAAACTATTACAGCGACTCTTTAAGAAAGATACGATTTAGAGCCTAAAAAAAACGATTGCCAAGTCAAAGATCGGTTTTCCGTCATTGATAGGTGATCGTTTTTTTAAGATTAATTATTGTTTAGTCAGAAGTTTAATTACAGAAGCGTATAAATTTTGAGTATCGTTTTTCCAGTTATCACAAATATTGAGTGCTTGTTTTTGTGAAGGTGTGTTAATACTAAGTTCCATCAGAACAATATTATTTTCATGAAGTTTGAGCTGAACTTGATAGTCATTATCACTATTTTTAGTATAATTACCAAGAATTTTGACTTCTTTAAAAATGCGGTCACGATTTTGAGAAATGTACAGATCAAGCATTTCTTTGATATAAGTAGGGACTTCAGATACAAACATTTCAAGGGTTTCCCGGCCTTTTGCGCTAATCACGACGATTTTTTTATCGTTATCCATCTCATAAAGACGCACTAAATTATCTCGAATTAAATCATCAATATAAAGCTGAATATCAAAATAACTCATCTGTAGATTTTCGATAATAATAAAAGCGACCTGTTCACGGGTAATTCCTGTTTTGATTTTTAGAAGAACATATAATATAATGAGTTTATCTTCAGCTTGATGTTCAGAATTTAGCACACAACCACCACCTTTCTTTGTTTAAAACTATTATAACATATTTTGGTGAAAAATAGTCAGGAGGAAATGTAATTATGAAAGAAACTCAAAACGAAACAATTAATGCTAAAATGGTATCTTTCGGAAAAAATATGGGAGCAACAGATATTGGTTTTGCAGATATTAGCGATTTAAAAGATAATACTAATTTGGGATACGAGCGGGCTGTATCGGTGATTATTCGTTTGTCAACAGGAATTTTAAAAGAGATAAAAAATGAACCGACGATCACCTATTTTAGCCATTACCGAACACTTAATCGCCATATTGATATGGTCACCTTGCGAATTTTACTCTGGCTTGAGGAACGGGGTTATCCATCTTTTGCAGTACCGGCTTCGCAATCATTACCTTCGGCGAAGGGAATTTATACAGGAATATTTCAGCATAAAACCGCAGCTGTTCTTAGTGGAAAGGGCTTTATTGGAAAAAGTGCTTTGTTTATCCATAGGGATTTTGGACCGGCGGTACGTCTGGGAACAGTGCTTACAAACGCTCCTTTTAAAACGAAAAAGATTACTCCGTTAAGTGAATGTGGTGATTGTCAAATTTGTCGGAAAAGTTGTCCAGCTATGGCTATTGAAGGCAATAATTGGTCACCGGGAATGGCACGAAATGAACTTTTTGATGCTAAAAGTTGCAGTGATCATATGAAAGTGGCTTATCAACATATTGGTAGAGGGGTTGTTTGTGGCTTATGTATTGTAAATTGTCCTTATTATCGAAAAAATCTTTGAGTAACAGTAATAATTTTACATTACAAACTCGGTAAAAGTATGATATAATAAAAAACTGCGATTAAAAGAACTGATTTAATTATGATGAAATGAGAAAAAAGTGAATAAATTTAAAATACAAGGTGTTGCCAGAGGTAGCATTTTCGAAGAAATGAAAATAGAAAAAGGAGATGTTCTCCTTAGTATTAACCAAACAGCCGTGGCGGATTTCATGGACTACCGTTATCTTATCGCAGATGAGAATTTACTGGTTGAAATCGAAAAACAGAATGGCGAAATATGGGAACTTGAAATTGAAAAAGAATTTGAGGAAGATTTAGGAGTTGAATTCACAGAAAATATGATTGAAACTAGAACGTGTAAAAATAATTGTATTTTTTGTTTTATTGATCAAATGCCACCGGGAATGAGAGAAACGCTGTACGTTAAAGATGATGATGAACGGTTATCCTTTTTAATGGGAAACTACATTACCTTAACAAATTTGACGGAGGAAGAAATTGAACGGATTATCCGCTATCGGATTATGCCAATTAATATTTCAATTCATACCACAAATTCGGAACTGCGATGTAAAATGCTTAACAATCGATTTGCCGGAACGATTATGGCGTCTCTTAAACATTTTGCAGAGACCGGTATTGAGATGAATGGCCAAATAGTACTGTGTCCAGGTTATAATGATGGCGAAGAATTGAAGCGTACCATTTCGGATTTGATGTGTTTATATCCACAACTTATTTCAGTTTCAGTCGTCCCTGTGGGAATTTCAAAATATCGTGAAGGATTGATAAAACTGGATAAATTTGATCAAAAAGGTGCGAAAAAAACGCTGGAAATCATTGAAGTTGCTCAGAAAAAAATGCAGGTTATGAACGGAACACATTTTATTTACGCCAGTGATGAATTCTTTTTGTTAGCGGGAAAACCACTACCGGAGGGTTCTTATTATGATGGCTTTCCTCAGATTGAAAATGGTGTGGGGATGATGACGGATTTCAAAGAAACTCTGGAAGAAGCGTTTGAAAAAGAATTTTTTAAAAATGAAATCACAAAAAGAATAGGAATTATCACAGGTTGTTTGGCAGCTAATTTTATGTATGAATGTGCATCGGCGGTAAAGATAAAATATCCAAAACTTGAGATCGATGTTTATGCGATAAAAAATCATTTTTTTGGTGAAAATATCACAGTTTCCGGTTTAATTACAGGAACTGATATTATCGATCAGGTAGAGAAAAATCATAAAGTTGATTACTACTTAATGCCTGAAAATATGGTTCGAAAAGATACCTATGATTTACTGGATGATTATCGGGTAAAAGATTTAGAAAAAATATTGCAAGCTGAAATTCGAATTGTTCCGGTTGATGGAAATGCGTTTTTGCATGCGATGTTGGATTAAAGGAGAATAAAATTATGGCAAAACCAATTGTAGCGGTGGTAGGTCGCCCAAATGTCGGGAAATCTACCCTGTTTAATAAATTAGTAGGTGAGCGTATCGCCATTGTTGAAGATACGCCTGGGGTCACAAGGGATCGTATTATTGCAGATGCAGAATGGCAAAATCATCATTTCACCCTGATTGATACCGGTGGGATCGAGCCTCATACGAAAGATGATATTTTAAGACAGATGCGAGTTCAGGCTGAAGTAGCAATTGATATGGCGGATTTAATTGTCTTACTCGTTGATGGACGGGAAGGGATGACATCCTCGGATCTTGAAGTATCAAACATGATTCGTAAGCACAGTAAAAATGTTCTGCTTGCAGTCAATAAAGTAGACACCAGTACACTCGAAAATAATATTTTTGAATTTTATAATCTAGGATTAGGGGATCCTATCGCTATTTCGGCGGAACAAGGTTTAGGTCTTGGTGATTTTTTAGATGCAGTCATTGATCGAGTTAAAAAAGTCTATGATGAAAAAGAACAGGAGAACGATAATCTGAAAGTTGCGGTTATCGGTAAACCTAATGCTGGAAAATCAACCCTTATTAATAAAATGTTGGGACAAGATCGTCTTATTGTCAGCGATATACCGGGAACAACTCGAGATGCAGTGGATACCGAAGTGCGTTTTAATGGGAAAGATTATACGCTGATTGATACGGCGGGACTTCGAAAAAAGAAAAAAATTTATGAAGATATTGAACGTTACAGTATTGTCCGCGCTATTGCGGCGGTCGATCGAAGTGATGTAACTTTGATTCTGATTGATGGGTCTTTAGGAGTAACCGAACAAGATACAAAGATTGCGGGGATTGCGCACAATCGTTCTAAACCATCGATTATTATCGTAAATAAATGGGATTTGGTTGATAAAGACCATAAGACGATGGATAAAATGACAAAAGATATCCGGAGTGAGTTAGCATTTATCGATTATGCACCAATTTTGTTTATTTCAGCAGAAACAGGGCAACGTGTTCAAAAAATTTATGAAACCATTGATTATGTTAAACAGCAAACTGAAAAACGGATTACCACCGGGAAATTTAATGAAGCGATGACTGAATTTGTTATGATGAAACAGCCACCTTCAAAAAGTGGTCGTCGCCTGAAAATTTATTTTGCATCTCAGGCAGGTACAAATCCACCAACGTTTGTCGTTTTTGTAAATGATGCATCTTTGATGCACTTTTCATATCAGCGTTATCTTGAGAATAGAATCAGAGAAACGTTTGATTTTTTTGGCACACCTATACGGTTTTTTGTGCGTGAAAAGAAAGAACAATAAATTTAACAATGAAATCTACGGATCACTCAAACGGTCTGTAGATTTTTTTGTAGTGTAAAAAATTTTGTGCGGGTATATATTGTATAGAAAGTTAAGTTAAATCTTAATAGAGATTTAACTTAAACTTAACAGAGATTGTGTTATAATTTAAACTAAATGACCGATAAATGCAATTAAATATGATCAGGTAGGATCAATTTAGGAGGAAAAATGAAAAAAATCTTAATTGTAGAAGATGAACTTAATATTTATGAACTCATTAAATTTAATTTAGAAGCCCAAGGATTTACCGTAGAAGGTATTCACGAAGGACTAGGCGTTCTTTCAAAAATCAATCATTTTCGTCCGGATCTTATTATTTTAGATTTGATGCTTCCCGGAAAAGACGGGATCACTATTTGCCGTGAAATTCGTGCAGATAAAGAGATGTCTTATATTCCTATCGTGATGCTGACGGCTAAAAGTGAAGAATTTGATAAGGTACTGGGACTTGAAATGGGAGCTGATGATTATATTACAAAGCCTTTTAGTGTTAAAGAACTCTATGCACGGATTAAAGCAGTTTTGCGTCGAACAGAGCAAATCAAAAGCAGTGATTGTGAGGAAATTTGTGTAGGAAATTTGCGGATTTTACCCACAGCCTTTGAGGTATACAGAGAGGATAAAAAAATATCGTTAACACTTAAGGAGTATGAACTGCTCCTTTATCTGGCTATCAATAAGAATAAAGTACTGACTAGAGATCAACTACTTGATGAAATATGGGGGTATGAATATTATGGTGAAACGCGAACAGTGGATGTGCATATTCGTTACTTACGAAAAAAAATTGAAGATGAGCATCAAAAATATATCGAAACAGTTAGAGGTGTTGGTTATCGTCTTGTAGAAAATAGGGAAGGTTAGCAATGAAGAAAAGAATCACCATCGTTTTTTCCGTTTTAATTGTACTTATTACAGCTTTTTCCGGCGTATTTTCGTATGTGATTTTTAAAAATGCATACTATGCTTCTACCGAAAATAATTTAAAAAGTAATAATGAATATATTATACAATATTTGATGCCGTCTTATGAAAGAAATAAAGACGTCAATCAATTGGATCATTACGCTCTCAGTACCAATCAGCGTATTAATATAGTTGATCTTGAGGGAAATGTAATTTATGAATCTTTAGGTGGCATTGGGACGTTAGATAATCATTTAAGCCGCCCGGAAGTTAAGGGAGCGCTTAAGGGAGCATCAACCACATCAATTCGTTACTCAGATACGATTCAAAAAAATATGTTTTATTTGGCCACACCGTATTATGAAGGCGATAAATTAACTGCTATTGTCAGGTTGGCCGTGCCACTCAATGTTCTTGAGGATGTAAGTTACAGTATTCTCAATAATTTGATTTTTGTAGCGTTAGCTAGTATTTTGGTTGCGATTGTTCTTTTTGCATTGCTTTTGAATAACGAAACTAAACCTCTTGATGAGGTTAGTGCGTTTGCTAAAAAAATTGCAAAAGGGGAATATAAAACTAAACTTACAATGATCAGAAATGATAAAATTGGTGAACTAGTAGGGTCACTTAACCAAATGGCAGAGCAATTGGATACATCTTTTAGTCGGCTTAACAGGCGAAATATTGAACTTTCATCGGTACTTTCAAGTATGAAGCAGGGTATTATTGCTGTGGATCTCAATCATAAGATTATTTTTATTAATGATGCGGCTAGAAAAACGTTTAAGATTGGTATGGAGAAAGAGGTCAAAGGAAAAAGTATACTAGAGGTATATAGAGATCCTTTTGTTTATGAGCTTCAGGATAAATTAACCGATGATAAAGACGGGCGCTTAAATTACGAAACACGAATCGATTCGGATCAGGTTTATAAGGTGACCAGTTCTCAAATGATGGATCAGTATGATCAAACATACAAAGGTAATATTATTATTTTAGAAAATATTACAATGATTAAAGGACTAGAGAATATACGGCGCGATTTTGTGGCAAATGTATCCCATGAACTTAAAACGCCTATTACGACCATTAAAGGTTTTATAGAAACTATCCGGGAAAATAATATCAAAGATCCGGAAACACTTAATCGGTTTTATGGAATTATTGAAGATGAAAGTGACCGTTTAACACGACTTGTGAATGATATTTTAATTCTTTCTCATCTTGAAAATAATCAGCGAAATACCGAAGATAAACGGGAAATAACCAAAGTTAATCAAGAAGTGATGCGGATTTTTGATATTTTAAAAATGAGTGCTGAGAAAAAGCGGATTAGCTTAAAATTTAGAAGTGAAGGTGAAATCAGTATTTATATTAATCCAGATGATTTTAGACAGATGATGATTAATCTGATCGATAATGCAATTAAATATACCGAAGAAGATGGAAAAGTAGATGTTTTGGCTTATGAAGACGAAAATTATTTTTTTGTTATTGTGGAAGATAACGGTTCGGGGATTCCGGAAGAAGATATTCCACGTATTTTTGAACGTTTTTATCGGGTAGATAAAAGTCGTTCCAAAGAAAAAGGCGGTACTGGATTAGGACTTGCAATTGTGAAACATATTGTATATAACAATAAAGGAACCATTGATGTGACGAGTTCTGTAGGATTAGGAACAACCTTCAAAGTCATTCTTCCCAAAAAGATAGATTGAAAATCATTAAATCAGATTAAATTAATAAACTAAAAAAAGAGATTGTTTCATCGCTTATTATTATTTAGCGAGAAGCAATCCTTTTTTTAATGAGCAATATTTACCGTTTTCGTCCGCCGAACAATCCTCGCATAATATTTTTTCCGAGTTCACGTCCGATGGTACTCATAGCAGAGTCGAGGGTTTTTTCAAGAGGTGATTTTCCAGCATGGTTTGAATGTGGTGTAGCGGCTTTTTTTTCTTTAGCCTGTGCTTTTTCTGCTTCTAATTGAGCGGTTTCATTTTTAGCCTGAGTTTCCTGTGCGTTTAAATCTTCAAAAGCCGATTTTCGATCAATACTTTGAGTATATTTTTCGGCAAGCGGATCATTTTTGATCATTTGTGTTCGAGTAGTATCGTCAATAGGAACAGTGCTACTCATCGGAGGAAGAATAATGCCTTGTTGTACGATGCTAGGGACACCGTCAGCATCAAGAAATGAAAGAAGAGCTTCACCGGTTCCAAGCTCACTAATGGCTTTCATGCAATCAAATTCAGAATTAGAACGGAAGGATTGGGCAGCGGCTTTTAAAGCTTTCTGATCTTTTGGGGTATAGGCATGCAGAGCGTGCTGAATCTTATTACCCAATTGAGAAAGGACATCATCCGGAATATCGGAAGGAAGCTGAGAGACAAAATAAACACCAATTCCCTTGGAACGAATGAGACGAACCACTTGCTCGATTTTCCGAAGAAGTGATTTTGGAGCATCATCAAAAAGAAGATGCGCTTCATCAAAAAAGAAAATCATCTTGGGTTTATCTAAATCGCCGGATTCAGGTAGATTTTCATAAAGTTCTGAAAGCATCCATAATAGGAATGTGGAATATAACATAGGAGAATTGAAAAGTTCGACACAGTCAAGAATATTGATGATTCCACGGCCATTTTTATCAGTTTGCATCCAGTCTGAAATATCAAGTGCGGGTTCACCAAAAAAGACGTCACCACCTTGTTCCTCAAGTTGGAGCAAAGAACGTTGAATGGCACCAATACTTTGGGGGGCGATATTTCCATAATCAGATCCAAAATCGGCACGATGAGCACCCACATATTGAATCATAGTACGAAGATCTTTTGAATCAAGGAGCAATAATTTCCGATCGTCAGCAATCTTAAAAATCATAGATAAAATACCGGATTGGGTATCATTTAAATTTAAAAGACGAGATAAGAGCTCTGAACCCATATCTGAAATAGTAGTGCGGACAGGGATACCTTTTTTTCCGTAAACATCAAAAAAACGGGTGGGATAAGCATTAAAAGTGAAATCTTTAAGCCCTAATTTTTCAATACGTTTTTGAATGTGTGAATTATTTTCACCCTTTTGACAGATGCCCGATAAATCGCCTTTAATATCGGCCAGAAAAACGGGAACACCCATATCACTGAAAGATTCGGAAAGTACTTTTAAAGTAACGGTTTTTCCAGTGCCAGTAGCGCCTGAAATTAATCCGTGCCGGTTGGCCATTCTTGGAATCAGACAGATTTTTTCTTTTCCTTGGGCAATCCAAACTTTGTTTTCATCACTTAAATACATTTTTTTACTCCTTATCTCCTGAATGAATTTTATAAAATTATTGTATCATAAAATAAGGCGTTAAATCCATATAAAACTTTAAAATGATGCGTTTGTTTGCTTTTGAAATAAAGGAAAGATCTTCGAAATTGGGGGTTTATGTGTTTGTTACTGATTAGCAGATTCTTTAAAAGATTATCAATGTTTAAAGTATTTTTTACAATTTAAATTAAAAGTAGCTTTCATTGTTTTTTCGGTTATAAAATTATTGGTCTAAAAATTTAGTATTTTTAAGAGCCTTTAATAATAAATCGGTTGTGATGCCAATAAAAAGACCCGTAGGTATGGCGATTAGCATTAAAAAAGGGAAATAATAGAAAAAAAGATGGCTATTTTGAACAACTAATGCAGCAACGCACAGTTGACCTAAATTGTGGGTTAATGCGCCAAAAATGCTGATGGTTATCGGAGATAAGTTGTTTTTTGGCAAACGAATGAGGCTCCACATAACAACAAAACTTAAGAGTCCTCCGGTAAGAGCGTAGAGAATCATACTAAAGTTTCCAAAAAGAAAGCCACTAAGCAGAATTCGAGCAATCAGGATAAGGAGGGTTAGTGGTGTGCTGAGCGTGTAAAAACCCATCAGTGTTATGCAGTTTGGCAATCCGATTTTAGCACCGGGGATAGGTAACGGAATGGGGATAAGGGCTTCAAGGTAACTTAAAATCAGTGCCAATGCTGTATATAATGCAATAATAACGAGTTTTTTTGTTTTTTTCATGGCTTAATGATCCTGAGTAATTTCTAGAATTAATTGATGCGGCAAGCAGGCAATGGTTTCACCAACGGCTGAAATAGGACGGCTGTTAACACAAATTTGGTTTTGACAATTTGAACTTTTGACGAAAACTTTGCCATTTTCAATGACAATCAGGTTTGTATTTTCATCATCTGAAACAATCGTTTCACTATAATTTTGGTCAATGGGAAGTTCACGGATGACAGATCCATTTACGGTGATTCGAAGGAGAGAATCTGTGTTGTGATGCAATGCACCTAAGCCGTAAAAGCATCCTAAAGCAGTGAGTGCAATGGCGAGAATACTGCTAATTAAAATTAAATCCCATTTTTTCATTTTGATTCATCCATTCTTAAAAGTGTTGTATTCTCATTGTAACGAAAAAAAGAGTATTGGTAAAGGGAAGATTCTTTGTTATAATGAATTTAAGAAAAGGTTAAAGTGAAAGATCAAGTGTTTTGAGAGGAAATAATAAAATGAACGATTATGAACAAATTAGAAAATTAAAAGTCAATACAGAACGGTATGTAGGTAAAGGATATACGCTTTGCATCAATTTTGAAACGGGTGATGTAGACTGGGCGGATGATCAACTTTTTTATCAAAAGCCTAAAAAAATCAAAACGCTATCAAAAGTTGAATTGTCACAGTTGCTAAAAAATTTTAAAACGGTAGAATTACTTGATTGGAAGGGAAAATATTACGATCTTAAAAGTATTAATGGTGAAATATGGACGGTGACGATTGAATTTGATGAAGATATAAGAAAAATAACCGGCACTACAATTCATCCAGCATCTTGGAATATTTTTTGCAATGTACTTTCTGCTGTTTCGACAAAAAGTTTATTGTAAAGAAAAAAGAGACTCGCGGAATCCCTCTTTTTTTCTTGACAAAAACAATAAAAAAGCTTATTATATATTAGCACTCACTGCGTGAGTGTTGTGCGAGAGTGTTGGAATAGGCAGACAAGCACGTTTCAGAGGCGTGTGTACTTCGTACGTACGGGTTCGACTCCCGTTTCTCGCACCATTTATTTTAAAACAAACAAGACTTATTCGGATCATACTCATAATGATCTGAATAAGTTTTTTTATTGGCTCTATATCAATGAGTGTTGGTAAGAAAAATCAAAATAAATAAAAGGTATGTAAGGCAGACTGAAAAATCAGGCGCTTTTAATTTTAAGATGCCTTGTGTGATCAAAATACGATTTCTAAAATGGCAGAATGATTTATAACCAAAAGTAATCCGTTTAATCACCTTGACCTTATTATTAAGTTCCTCAATTCTACCATTTTAGTTTGGTTTAATTTTTTGATAATAGAATAAGAATTAAAATTTACCTGAAAATTAAGAATGAAATGCTTTTCAAATACGAATAATCATGATATAATTTATAATAGTTCTAAATAAAGGAGGATGAAAATAATGAATAAAAAAGAATATGGAAGTACTGAGAATCCTTTAAAAAAAGCTTGTATTGATCCGAAACGTTATTATGATGAAATGATGGCTATTATTCGCTCAGGAAAAGTTATACCTTACGAAAGTTATGCAGCTTTTATTACAACACCGGTGATTGAATATATTCAAAAAGCATCAAATGAAGATAAATGTTGCCTTGGAGCATATTTGTTTAGGCATAATCATAATGAGTTAGAGGTTCATAACATTACGGAGCTTTCGATTCCCCAGATTAAAAAAATAGAAGAAGAAATAATGTAGAAAAAACAGAACGATTGCGGTTTGTAGATTAAAAAATTTTTAGTCTACAAACCGTTTTTTAATTAATACGAATGGCTTTAATGACAATACCAATAATTTGAATAGTATTTTTTGGAAAAAGTTGTTCGTCATAGAATTCATTATTAATGGCTTTTAGCAAAATCTGATCGTTTTTATAAAAAACTTGTCTTAAAATGACACTGTTATCCGGAAGTAAGACAAGAGCATCAGTTCCGTTCTCACACGTTTTCTGGAGACGAATGGTTAAAATATCGTCTTTATAATACCGATCAAACATGCTATGATCGGTAAGTGTGATCATAATGAAATCTTGTCCGTTACGTTTTTTTATTGGAAGTGTATCATAATTGACGGTTAAATCACTGTTTTCCAGCGTAAAAAGTAGAGCATTATTGTTAAATTTCATAAAAAACCTCCTTAACTCTTTTATAGTATAATATAAACATAATTTCTTAAGTTGAATTTAATGAAGCCCTTATATACTAAGTGTTATGATAAGCTGAAATACAATTAAGGGAGATTAAAATGGCAGAAGAGAGTTTTTTTGAACAGGCAGATGCAGTATCTTTTGATGAGGCCTATAAAATATTGGATGCGTCTTTTCCGGAAGCTGAAAAACGTTCCTATGAGGGACAGAAAGCACTTTTAGAAATCCCAGAGTACGAACTTTTGATTAAAAAAACCGATATGGGTCATATTATTGCGTTACTTGGCATTTGGCATCTCGATGATTTTGATTTTATTGAACATGCGGCAGTATCCGAAAAAGCACGTGGCGGTGGTATCGGAAGTCGAATTTTTCAGGAATATTTTAAAACATGTACAAAAATGATCTTTTTAGAAGTTGAACATCCTAATGAAGAGGATGCTAAACGGCGTATAAAGTTTTATAAACGTTTGGGTTTTCATTTAAACAGTTATGAGTATTATCAACCCTCATTGAAACCGGATATGCCGGAATTACCACTTTATGTGATGACTTATCCGAACTCAATTGACGAGGCTAAATTTGAGTGTTGTAAAAGTGCTTTGATGAATACGGTCTATCATAAAAAATTACAGTTGTGATTGAAAATGGAGAATAATACCAATGTAAAATGCATAGAAAAAAATTTTCGAAAAGTGGTCTTATTCCCATTATTTTTGAAAATAAATAAGCCTTAACAGCGTTTGAAAGGAATTGTAAAATGATGACGATTGATGAATTCGAAAAACTATTGGATGAAACAGCCAGGGAACTGCCAGCAGTGTTTTATGATGAATTAAATGGTGGAATTCTCCTTCTTCCAGAAGTGAAATATCACCCTAAAGCTCAAAATAATGATCTTTACATTATGGGTGAATATCATCGTGATCAAATGGGGCGTTATATCGTCATTTATTATGGTTCGTTTGAACGGATTTACGGTCATTTGGATCGGGATGCTTTAAAAGAACAGATGCTACATACGTTAAAGCATGAATTTAGACACCATCTTGAATCAATGGCAGGAATGAGAGATCTTGAAATTTTCGATCGAATGGCAATGGATGAGTATGAAAAAAAAGAGGCAAAAATATGACAAAGCAACAATGGAAAGGTGGCACTTTATTGGCACCTGTTCCGGCGGTAATGGTTTCTTGTGGATCAATGGAGGCATCAAATATTATTACCATTGCTTGGACAGGCATCATCAACAGTGTGCCACCGAAAACGTATATTGCGGTAAGACCTGAACGTTATTCTTATGGGATTATTTGCGAGAACAAGGAATTTGTGATTAATTTGACGACGGCAGATCTGACACCTGTGGCGGATTTTTGTGGGGTACGATCTGGTGAAAATTTGGATAAGTTTGAAATGATGAATCTGACAAAAGAGATGGCTTCCCAGGTGGGATGTCCTATGATTGCGGAAAGTCCGGTTAATCTGGAGTGCCGTGTTTATGATCGCATCCCTTTGGGATCGCATGATATGTTTTTGGCTGATATTTTGGCGGTTAATGTGGATGATCGCTATTTGGATGATAAAGGAAAATTGCATTTAGATAAAGCAAATCTGATAACTTATTCTCATGGTGAATATTTTGAACTTGGAAAAAAATTGGGAAGTTTTGGATATACAGTGCGTAAGAAAAAGAAGAAAAAAAAGTAGTTTTGTAGATAGGTGTGCTTATAGAACGTTAAGAAAATTTAAAACGCGTTATCGATGAGAATTGGTAAAAACTATTGTCAACCATAGTACTTAATATTGGTTGACAATAGTTTTTTTTTGATTTATACTTTATGGAGTTAAATAAGAATTTTAAGGAGACGTGTGAAAAATGGAAACAACGCTTATTCGAACACGGTCACTTGTGCAATGTGGACTATTTGCAGCGTTGATTGCGGTTGGGGCATTTATTCAAATTCCAATTCCATCAATGGATTATTTTACGATGCAATTTATTTTTGTAATTTTATCGGGTATGCTGTTAGGATCGTCTAAAGGAGCTATTTCTGCGGGGGTTTATGTTTTGATTGGATTAGTGGGTTTTCCTGTTTTTGCTGCGGGTGGAGGAATCAGTTATATTTTCAGACCTACTTTTGGCTATTTGATCGGTTTTATTTTAGCAGCTTGGCTTTCGGGGTTGATTGTGGAAAAAAGTCAATCAGCGACTTATAAAACGTATTTGGGGGCGGCTTTTTCCGGTCTTGTAGCAACGTATTCCTTGGGGTATTTTTATAAATTTATTATTCTCAATTTTTATATGGGTACGCCAACGCCTTGGCCACTTATCTTTTTAGCAAGTTTTCCGCTTGATCTTCCCGGGGATATTTTGCTTTGTTTTCTGGGGGCGGCTTTTATTAAAAAAGTTAAACCCTTATTGCGAGGAATGTTATGAATATTTCTAAATGTGCCGCTAAAGTTTTAGCCGGCGAAAGAATAAATAAAGAAGAAGCATTGTTATTAATGGAAGAAGCAACAACAACTCTTTCAAAATATGCTGAAAAAATTCGAACGCATTTTTGCGGTCAATCCTTTGAATTATGTACAATTATCAATGGAAAAAGTGGAAAATGCAGTGAAAATTGTGCTTATTGTGCGCAGTCAAGTCATTTTAAAACAGCCATTCAAACCTACAATTTATTAACGGAAGAAATAATTGTAAACAGTGCAAAATCAAATGCAAAGCAAGGTGTGCATCGGTTTTCAATTGTAACTTCGGGCAAACGATTGAGTGAGGAAGAGGTAGAAAAAGTCAGTTGTATTTATAAAAAAATCAATGAGACTTGCAAAATTGGACTTTGTGCATCTCATGGTTTACTTCGGTTTGATCAACTTCAAACTTTACAAAAAGCCGGTGTCAAGCGGTATCATAACAATTTGGAAACATCAGAACGGTTTTTTAAAAAAATTTGCACTACCCATACCTACGCCGAAAAGATTGAAACGTTGAAAAATGCAAAACGTGCCGGAATGGAAATTTGCAGTGGTGGTATTATTGGTTTAGGTGAGACGATGGAAGATCGCATTGATTTGGCACTTTGCCTTCGTGCGTTAGAAGTAGATTCTGTTCCCGTTAATGTGTTAAATCCAATTCCGGGAACAGCACTTGAAAATAATAAACGACTGACTAATGAAGAGGTATCTAAAACGTTAAGTATTTTTCGATTCATTTTGCCGGGCACTCAAATTCGTCTAGCCGGTGGCCGGGCACTCCTTGGAGATAAAGGACGTTTAGCAATGAAATCAGGTGTCAATGCCGCTATATCCGGAGACATGCTTACGACTGAAGGAATAAAAACTGTCGATGATATTAAGATGATAAAAGCACTCGGATTTGAGGTGAAAATTGATGACTAAAGGAATTTTTATCGTGGCTACGGGTACTGATGTAGGAAAAACCTATATTGCTGCAGAATTAATTAAAGTGTTAAAAACAAATGGAATTAACGCCGGATATTATAAGTGTGCCCTTAGCGGTGCCGAAGAAAAAGAGGGAAGATGGATTGCGGGTGATGCCGCTTATGTCTTTAAACAAGCAGATTTAACCGGAGATCCAAATGCAGCGGTTACCACAATTTTAAAATATCCCGCATCACCTCATTTATCGGCTCGGTTGGAAAACAAATGCATAACGTTGGCACCTATTTTAGATGATTATCACAAAGCATGTGAACGTTATTCATTTGTTGTTGTCGAAGGGAGTGGGGGAATTATTTGCCCTTTAAATTTAGAAGATGAGTATTTTATGCTAACGGATGTGATCAAAGCATTGCAGCTTGATGTGTTTCTGGTCGGCAATGCAGGATTGGGAGCCATTAATGATGTTCTTTTAACAGTTGCTTATGCTAAGCAAAAGGAAATAAATGTTCGAGGTATTATCCTCAATTATTATGATCCCAAATCAATTATTCATCGAGACAATTGTCATGTAATAGAGAAAATGACAGGTATTAAAACGATGATATGTCAGAAAAATGGTGCATTAGATGCTGAAATTATTTCTATTATTTAGGATAATTGTCGCTAAAATTGCCTTGACAAATTTTGCGATTTTGGGTACAATTAAACCTGTTAAAAGGGAGTAGTTGAAACGTTAAAGTCAACAGACTGGTGAGTAATCACCTGGCTTTACGACCTTGAAGGTAATGAGACTTTTAGCGCATTTATGCGCTAAAGGTCTCTTTTTGTTTTTATATACCGCTACAGCAAAAGGAAAAGGAGCATGAGATGAAGGCATTTCAAGAAAAGGCAGAGGAAACGCTTAGACGTTTAGGTGTGGATTCGGAGGTGGGTTTGGATGATGCTCAGATTGAGAAAAATCGTAAAGCTTATGGGGTTAACAGCTTTACCAAAGGGAAATCTAAGTCTATGTTCAAAAAGATTTGGGAGGCGGCAACAGAGCCTATGATTGTCATGTTGCTAGTAGCAGCAGCGATTACTTTAGGCGTTAATTGCATTCGTTATTTTACCGGTGGTGAAACTGAATTTATTGAATGTATCGGTATTTTTGCGGCTATTTTTTTAGCGGTCGGCGTTACGGTTATCATGGAAGGGAAAAGTGAAAAAGCTTTTGATGCACTTAATAAGATTAAGGAAGATGTGTTAGTAAAAGTACTGCGTAACGGCTATGTGACACAGATTTCACAAAAAGATTTGGTTGTTGGCGATATTATGGCAATAGCTACAGGAGACATGATTTCAGCAGATGGCCGGGTGATTGAAGCAGTTAGTTTGCGAGTTGATGAGTCCTCTCTTACCGGGGAGAGTATGCCGGTTAAAAAAGAAGCAAGACTTATTTATGAAAACCCTAAAACGCCGGTGGCTGAACGGGGAAATATGCTGTACTCAGGTTGTTTTATTACGGGTGGCAGTGGGACCGTTGTGGTAACCGAAGTAGGCGACAATACAGAATTCGGTAGTATCGCCAGAGAACTTTCAAAAACAGAAAAAGGTTCAACGCCACTTCAAGAAAAAATGGATCGTTTGGGAAAATTGATCACTATTATGGGAGCGACAGCAGCGGCGATTGTTTTTGCGATTCAGGTTATTATTTTTATTTCAACAGGAACGTTCAATTTGGATACAGTATCCGAGGCGTTTATTACGAGTATTGTCCTTATTGTGGCGGCCGTCCCCGAAGGATTACCTACTATTGTGGCGGTGTCATTGTCCATTAATATTATTAAAATGGCCAGACAAAATGCTTTGGTGAAAAAGCTGATTGCTTGCGAAACCATTGGTGCCATCAATGTTATTTGTTCGGATAAAACAGGAACGTTGACCGAAAATCGAATGACAGTGACAGATATTTATACAAACGGTCAATTGATCAAACCAGAAAAACTGAACAATGTTTTTTTGGCCGATAATTTCACGATCAATAGCACTGCTGATATTGAACAAGAATCAAAATTTATCGGTAATCCTACAGAATGTGCGCTTTTAATGGCCTATGAAAAATCAGGATCGGAGCGATATGATGAACGGCGTAAAAATGCTCGGGTCAGTTTTGTTTTTCCATTCTCGTCGGATACGAAAAATATGACGACAATTGTAGAATCCGATACAGAAATTATGGCATACTCCAAAGGCAGTCCCGAAAAAATTATTAGTCAGTGTAGTCATATTGTACTTAATGGTGAAATAGTTGAATTAAGCGAAGAATGGCTTACTATACTGGAACAAAAAATAATTGCTTTTGAGAAAAAAGCGCGTCGTGTACTGGCATTTGCTCATAAACCCCTTAAAGTAAAACGTTGCATTTCGGAGTATGAGAAAGATCGGAAACCCATTGAATCAGGGATGATTTATGATGGGTTTGTGGCAATTACGGATCCACTGCGTGAGGATGTTTATCATGCGGTTGTGCGTTGTCGTGAAGCAGGAATTGAGCTTAAAATTTTAACGGGTGATAACATTATTACTGCCCGAGCAATCGCTGATGAACTGGGAATTTTAAAACCCGGTGATGCAGCGGCAGAAGCTCATAAATTAGAAGATTTGAGTGAAGAACGGTTGATTGAATTACTACCGCGAATTAAAGTCATTGCCAGAAGTACACCTGTGGTCAAAATGCGTGTAGTTAATGCGCTTAAAAAAATGGGAAATGTGGTAGCGGTCACCGGAGATGGGATCAACGATGCTCCGGCGATTAAGAATGCTGATGTAGGTATCGCAATGGGGATCACAGGAACCGAAGTTTCTAAAGAAGCGAGTGATATTGTCTTGTTAGATGATTCTTTTTCAACCATTGTTAAGGCGGTTCAATGGGGTAGAGGGATTTATGAGAATTTTCAGCGCTTTATCCAGTTTCAGCTGACTGTTAATCTTTCATCGGTTATTGTGGTGCTGACGTGTATTCTAATGGGATTAAAATCTCCCTTTACAGCGTTGCAACTTTTATGGATCAACATTATTATGGATGGTCCGCCAGCGCTGACATTGGGTCTTGAGCCCATTCGTGGTGATTTGCTAAAACGAGAACCGATTTCCAGAGAATCCAATATTGTGGATAAAGGGATGTTATCACGAATTGCTTTTAATGGAATTTTTATCTCAATTGTTTTTATGGCACAAGCGTTATTTAATTTTTTAGGCGGTGTAGAAACCGAGCAATATACGATTTTATTCACTCTGTTTGTTGTGATGCATCTCTTTAATGCCTTTAATAGTCGGGAACTGACAAATACTAGCGTTTTTGAGAATTTTTTAAAAAATCGACTGATGTTAGTGGTTTTTGGATTAACGTTTTTACTTCAGGTTATCATTACCCAGTTTGGCGGATTTTTATATAATACAGTACCTTTATCATTTTTGATGTGGTTTAAAATCATTGGTCTTGGTGTGTCGGTTGTCCTGGTAGCGGAGGCACTTAAATGGATTCAGAAAAAGATAAAATGAAGAATAAAGCGGCCTATGATTTTAAAGGCATAAAAACGACTTGTGGTTGCCTAAAAATGGACAAAAAATTGGATCATAAAACAAGAACAAAATATTAAAAAATCCATCCTTAAAATTCAGAGGATGGATTCTACGAAATAAGGCAAAGTATCATTAGCCAAAATGATTGTCTTATTTTCAATGATGTTACTCTTTCATCGAAAAATGTTTAGAGTAGCATTTTTTTATTTTTTGTTTTTTTCTTTAATTCTCGTCTTAAATTTAACCAAATACGAAGGGTGGATGAAACAACAATGATGCCCATGGCTAGCGCACCGGCAATTCCTAAAGTATGAAGTGCGGTACCAATAGCAGCATCAAGTTCACCATTAATAAAATACTGCATGGTGTAATAAATACCACCACCAGGGACAAGTGGAATTAGTGATGCAGCCAGATAAATGGTGGCCGGAGCTTTAAAACGACGGGCCATCATTTCAGCATAGAAAGCAATCGCTAAAGTAGCGATAAAATACTGAGGAATATTGTTGATAAAAACACCGTTAAGTTCTGAATAGACAAGCCAGCCAAGGGAACCTCCAATTCCGGCAATGATAAGAGTGACTCCACGGATATTAAAAACAATACCAAAGGCAACGGTGGCAGAAAAAGCATAAAAGCAAGCTAATAGAATTGTCATCATCATACTCCCAAAAAGGAACCTAAAAAGGTTAATGGAATTGCGGCACCAACAGCAATTCCCGTGCCAATCAATAAAGCTTCTGTGGCTTTTGTGATACCGGCCAGTAAATCACCGGCGATAATATCTCGCATTGAATTCGTGATAGCAAGTCCGGGAACAAGGCTCATAATGGTTCCGATAATAATTTTATCCATGTTACTGCCAAGGCCAGTTTTTACAGCTAATAAAGCTAGCAAAGCAGTAATTGCGCCAGTAATTACATTTTCAAAAAAAGCATTAGTTTGAACTCGGTCGAGGATGTCTAAAACAATTTTTAAAAGAGCACCTATAAATAAGGCTACAATAGCGTCTTGAATACTTCCTTTAAAAAGTAGGGTAAAAAAGAAAGCGATAAAAGAAAAGCCAAGTATTTGCTTAAATGAAGAGTAAGCCGGAAAAACTTTGATGGTTTCGAGGCGTTTATTGACCTTTTCATAAGTTGGCAGAGTAGCGCACATTTCACGGCAAAGAGAGTTTAATAAATCAACTTTATGGAGGTTAATACCTCGGCTATAAATGCGTTTGGTTAGGGTGATAGGTGTTTCCGATGGATTACCTTTAACAGTAATAATAATAGTAGTAGGAACGGCAAAAATTTCGGCAGTTACAACACCATAAGCTAAACAAATTCGTCTCATAGATTCTTCAACACGGTAAATTTCAGCACCATTTTCAAGAAGCATATCGCCAATATCCATGGCACAGGTGATTAGTTCGGTGGTGTTCACGGCAGTTTACTTAAAATGGCATCAATCACACCAGAAGCGACCTGGTCTTTTGGTAATTTAGGCAATTTACAAATTCCTTCTTTAGTAATAATAGTGACCACATTGGTATCCCCGGAAAAACCTGCACCGTCAACTTTTAAATTATTGGCGATCATCATATCTACATTTTTACGGATTAATTTTGCGCGTGAATTTTCAACGAGATTCTGAGTTTCCATTGAAAAACCGCAGAGAAACTGACCCTCACGGCGATGATTTCCAAGCCATGCTAAAATATCATCGGTACGTTCTAGAGAAAGGCTGAGATTATCATCTTTTTTCTTCACTTTTTCATCGGAATAATCGATGGGTGTATAATCTGCAACGGCGGCGGCTTTGATGATAATATCATTTTCATCAGAATAAGAGGTAACGGCATCAAACATATCTTTAGCAGAAAAAACCGGAATATTCTTTACAAACAAAACATCACTGAGAGCAGTTGGACCACTGATTAAAGTGACATCGGCACCTCTGAGCATACAGCATTTGGCAAGGGAGTAGCCCATCTTCCCACTGGAATGATTGGTAATATAACGCACCGGATCAATGGCTTCACAGGTTGGACCGGCGGTGATTAAGATTTTTTTACCGGCTAAATCTTTTTTGTAGGCAACTTCACGTAGAATATAGTCGATGAGTACAGCCTCTTTGGGTAGTTTACCGTCACCAATATCTTTACAAGCCAAAATACCGGTATCCGGCGTGATCACTTCAAAATCATATTTTCTGAGAATATCAAGGTTATCTTGAACAATAGGATTATGAAACATAGCCGTATTCATGGCCGGTGCGATAATTTTTTTACACTGACAGGCTAAAGTGGTGGTCGTGAGCATATCATCCGCTTGTCCATGAGCGAGTTTTGCAATAATGTTAGCTGTTGCCGGTGCAATCATCAGCAAGTCAGCCTTCTTAGCAAGGGCGATATGGGCAACATTATAATTGATGGTTTTATCAAAAGTATCGACAATACAATTATTGCCGGTAAGAGTTGAAAAAGTCATCGGGGTAATAATTTCTGTGGCATTTTGCGTCATAATAACGTGGACATCACAGTTCCATTTGGAAAGAGTACTGGCAACATTGGCCATTTTATAGGCAGCAATACTGCCAGTAATTCCTAAAATGACAGTTTTATTTTTTAAATTCATAATGAGTACATCCTTATTTCAGATTTGATCGATAAGATAACTAGTACTATTGTAACAGGAGTTTGAAATATTTCAAGGCTATCGTGAAAAGATCTTTTAAAATTCATAAACAATCAGTTTTTCATTAGGAACATAGTCTTTCAGAGCGGTGACAACCGTATGAATTAAGGTAGCTTCATTTTCATAATAAATACCGTCGGTGGTATGTTTAAAGGGGTACGCAAAAACTGGAGCGTAGGGGTCTTTTTTATAAAAAGTTTTAAACTGTTTGGGACTGATCCGAAAACCACCCACATTAATATCACTGATTTGGGAGAGATCAATGGTAGTGGTAATGGTTCTTATAAAATTCTTGTAAATGCTTTCGGCGTTATATATGGGCATTAGCGGTTCAATAGAAAGTCGTACCTGTGCATGATAAGAAAGGGCTTTTTTGATGGCAAGCAGTCGGCTTTTTAAAGAGGGAGTGCGTCTTTCATAATTGGCAATGACCTCACTAGGAAGGAGTGACCAGGCAAAAATGACATTTTGAGGCGGTGTTTTTGAAAGGGGAAAACTGCCAATTTTTGTTTTTACTTCAATCGTTAATTGCGAATATTTTTCGGCAAGTTTCATCCAAGGTTCAAGAAAATGGGTAATTTTATTAAGGGCTAAAAGATCGCTGTCATATGAAATAGCGAGATAAATAGGAGATGTTGCTTGGAGTAAATCGTGCTCCACCGCATCGATAAAATCCTCATTATTAACAAAAATAACCATATGACCCGAAGGATAAATACTTTTTAAATAGCAATAGCTACAATCGTAAAGGCAGTTCATGATCATTCCGGTATAATAAAAAGCACCTATTCCAAAATTTTCACAATAAGGCGAACCTTTATAATAGTAGTCTTGTTTTTTTTCAGCTAGAATAAGATTTTGAGCATTTTTTTGAGCCATGAAATCCTGATTATGCCGATTAAAAAGATGAGCGTAATTTTCAATAATAATGTGATGATCTGATTTTAGTATGCTGAGAATCCGTTTCGTATTGGGATGGAGCAGAATCGATTTTTCAATGTAAATATGTGAAAAGGGCTTAGCGCCAGAGGTTGTCGGTAAGTGCATTAAAGGCTGATCTCCTTTCATTTTTGTTGGTGACTTTCTTGTTGGAGAATGATTTTAGAATAGCCGTTAAAAGGGATGGATCAAAAGCATTTAATCGAAGTTTGTTAGCAATGCAAGCTTTTCGTAGTATTATTTTTTGAGATTCGGTAAGGTGTAGAGTTGTACCAATGGCGTCCATAGCCTCTTTTTCGGAAAGGGTAAAAAAAGAGGGGACATCACGATTATCTCGAGAGTGCTTAAAATTTTTAAAAATCTGAGCTTCAAGGGGATCATCATTAACTTTTAGCAGGATAATTTGATGGGGTGGAAATTTTTTGAAAATGGCGATGATAGTATCGGCGAGTAACGTATCGCTATTAAGTGTCAGAGACGTTTCATTAAAGGGATGACGCTCTAAAATGTCCGGATAATAGAAAGAATCTCCTTTTTCAGAATGGAGAATAATTTGATTCACAAATGTCCAGTGTCGTGTATTTTCATTTTTTAATAAACCATAGAAATGTTCCATATAATAATCTCCTTTAAGGTCATTTTACATTAAAAAAGGATATTTGTCACGATGAAATAAGAAGGATAAAAATAAAGCAATCACCTTTATTTTTATAAAAGCATCAAAATTGTTTCAGATTTAAAAACTAGGATTGTTTTTAGGAAAAAACGCGGTATAATAAAAGAAAGAAAAACAACACATTATACAATATAAGAAATGAGGGACTATAAAATGAATATTGAAAAAAAAATCCAAGGAACAACCACTACATTTTGGCTGGAAGGTAAAATTGATACATTAACAACGACTGAATTGACGGTGGCTATTGAAAGTATTATTCAAGATACAGAGCATCTCATTCTCGATTTTGAAAAAGTAACATATATTTCTAGTGCAGGCTTACGATCACTTTTAGTGGGTCATCAAAAGATGCAAGAAAAAAATGGAAAAATGGAAATTGTTCATATTGGTGACGCAGTGATGGCAGTTTTTATAATGACTGGATTTGATAAAATTTTATTACTAGGATAGAAAAATTAGAGGGAAAAACGAAAAGTAGATTTTAAAATAACAATGATTCCACTAACACAACTCGAATACGGCAGGTATATGGATCCGAGCGTTTTAGAAACAGGTCAATCATCATGAAAGCTATCAGTTGTACTATACTGAAAAAGGCGGTGACCGCCGATACGTTGTGTATGTTTAAACATGCCAATTACGATTACTGAAGGACATGAAAAAAGAGGAAGCTATTGGGCGTATTAATGTATCCATGATACCGTTTGATCTGAAAATAGCTCCTCTTTTTAAATGCAGTTTTTTATTATATCGAATCGAAATTGTCAAAAATTAGTGAACAATTATTGTGGTTTGCTTTCCCGATTTCAAAAATTTTAATACGGTTTATCATAGGGAATTATGTGTATCGAAAAAGAAATGTATAAAGTTTTTGTTATTGCGCGGGTTTTAGGATTTAATCACATTTTGAAAAGGGAAGAAATTGTAGGCGGAGGTTAAAATGAAAGAAAAACCAAAAAGAAGTGTATTACAACGGTATTTTGTATTATTAAGTGTAGCACAACTTATGGTTGTGTTAATGCTTGTGGTTGTGTTTTATTATCAAACATCAAAAGCGCATATAAACGATATTTATTATAGTAAAGTACAAGATATTGCTTATTCGGCAGAAAAGATGGCAAGCCAAATTAACCTTGAGGATTACATCAATAATGGTGCGGAGAATGCCGAGTACAATAGACTTTTGGAAATGTTAACTAAAATCTGCATTGAAACGGAGATTACTTATATTTATTATTCGGTTCCTCTGGGAAGTGATGCTTCAGGTTCGACGGTAGAACATTTAATGATCGCCGGTGATAAAACACCAGCTCGAGGACACCATTATACGACAACCGGCAATACGCCCAAGGAACGTGAAAATTATAAAAAGATAGAAAGTGTTTATAAAGGTGAAATACCGTTCACTAGAATACAAAGTGAAAATGCCAATGGGAATGTGATGACTGCGATTATACCGGTTTATAAAGATAAAAAAATTGTGGCAGTTGCCGGTGCTGATGTTGGATTAGACAAAATTATGGCGCATATTAAAAGAGATACACTCTATGTTGTAGGTGTGATTGTTGGCATTTTTGCATTATTTGTGATTCTTTATGATTTATTAATCAAACGTATTTTACTCAAACCGGTGATCGCATTATCGGATCGGATGGAGAAATTTGTAACGGATAAAGGCACAATAAAGCCGGATTATTCAAAAATTGAAATAAGTGCATTAGGTGAAATTCAAGCAATGGTGGATGCTTTTAATGGTATGAAAATGGATATAAAAGAATATACCGAGCATCTTAAAGAAATGACAGCAGAAAAAGAACGGATTCGAATTGAACTTGATTTGGCAGCTAAAATTCAACAAACTGCATTGCCGGAAATACCGCCTCAAAACAAAGCGTTTGATCTTAACGCATTGATGAAACCGGCTCGGGAAATCGGTGGCGATTTTTACGATTATTTTATGGTTGATAAGACCCATCTTGCCATCGTGATTGCTGATATTTCGGGCAAAGGAATTCCGGCGGCACTCATGATGATGAAGACTAAAACATTGATGACCGATTATATTATGCGTTCTGAAAATATCGTAAAAGCAATAGAAGCAGTCAACAATACTTTGTGTAAAAATAATGATGAATTTATGTTTGTTACTGCATTTTTAGGTATTTTAGAGATTACAACAGGAAAACTGACCTATATTAATGCTGGTCATAATCCACCGGCTATTGAGGACAAAGGAGTGGTATCTTTCTTCAATGATGAACACGATCCTATACTTGGTGTTGTTGAAGATTTTAGTTATCATGTTTATGAAAAAACACTTGAAAAAGGAACACGTTTGTTGCTTTATACCGATGGTGTAACAGAAGCATTTAATTTTAAAGAAGAACTTTTTGGAGAAGAA
Source organism: Eubacterium sp. (assembly GCA_036642535.1). GTDB lineage: Bacteria > Bacillota > Clostridia > Eubacteriales > Eubacteriaceae > Eubacterium. The sequence continues at coordinate 40,226 of JAVXTS010000008.1, forward strand.
CGCTTGCTTTTGGAATTACAAAAAAATATCGGAAAATCGGGAAAAGAAACGCTTGAATCTATTTTTGAGAATGTTTGTGAATTTTCCGAAGGGATCGATCAATCGGATGATATTACAGTGTTGTTGATTCGCTTTAATGGAGAAAAGAAAGAAAATGATGAGAAAATACAGATGCAGTTACCGGCGGAAACCAATCAACTTGAAAATGCGTTTCAGTTTTTTGATCAGATGTTTGAAAAAGTCAAAGGAGATGAAATATTTAGAAATCAATGTGCACTAATTGTAGAAGAAATATTTGTTAATATCTGTCATTATGCTTACAAAGAATCGGGAAATGTAGTGCTTGAAGGCAGTATTACAGAGGATTATAAAGCCGTCAAGATGACTTTTATAGATTGGGGATTTCCATTTAATCCGTTAGAACAAGAAAATCCGAGCACACCAACCGATACAAAAACGCAGAAGATCGGTGGGTTTGGAATATATATTACTAAACAATGTTCAGACGAAATGCAGTACACAAGAACGGACAATAAAAATATTCTTGAAGTTATTAAGAAATTTGCCTAGAGCTGTTAACACTTGCTAAAAAGAAAAAAAATCAGTATAATAATGAAAAGAAATAATGACGATCGATTGATTCGGAAAGCAGGAAAAAATGGAAGATTTATTAGTTGAGACAAAACATGAAGGTTTAACGCACAAAGGTAAGCGAACACGGGAAAATATTGTAAATGTAGCCAAAGATTTATTTTATCATAATGGGTATAATAATACTGGCATACAAGATATTGCAGAAAAAGCTGAAGTAAAACTAGGAACCATGACCTATTATTTTAAGAAAAAAAACAACTTAGTTAGCGAGATTTATAATACTTATTTTATGGAACTTTATAATGATGTGGCAGAATTATTGGGAAAAGAAGCCACGCTGTTTGCCAAATACTGTTATACATTGGTTTTACTTTATAATAGTATTTTAGAAGATTCCGGAAATGCACGGTTTTATTATGAGATTATGGCAAAGAATGTCAATCGAAAAGAACTGCTGTATCTCACTAAAACATTTAATCGTTCCTGTCTCGATTTTTTCAATAAAACATATGATGAATATGAACTAAATGCATTCACTATTGGTAATTTTGGAGCACAAAAGAAAATTTTTATGGATTACTATGAGCATGAAATTTTTTATCCTAAAGGTGAAATTCTCAGATATCTTGTTACAAATGCTTTTAAAATGATCGCAATTGATAGAGATACCATTGATAATACATATGATCAGGCATTGGTGTTTTTAGAAAATTGGAATGGAAAAGATATTCGATTTTTAGTATAAAAGAACTTAAAAAAAACTTTATGAAAATAGCCACATCTTGACATTAATCAGAGATGTGGCTATAATTAACTTATAAAGTTAGGTTAATACTAACTAATTATTATTTGGTAAAAGGTGAAAACAATGGAATGTAAAAAGCATGAACTTTTTCAAGCCTATATGAAGTTACTCGAAATTGGATATGATTGCAGTAAAGCAATCAATCATGAATGTCAGATAAAAAACTTAACCAATAAACAGATTCATTATTTAAAAATTATCGATGAAAATAATGATATGACGTTTAGTAAACTGGCAGATTTTACTTCAATTTCTAAACCAACCGTTACCGAAATGATCAATAAATTTATTTTATGTGATTGTGTCTATAAGGAAAAGTCTGATCAGGATAAACGTGTGTGTTATATTCACCTGACAACAAAAGGACGGCGTATCGCCCGAGCAGAAGAATTGACACAACTGAGGTTGATTGAACGTATAGAAAGTTGTCTTGATGAGAATGAAATCAATTTGCTTATTGATTTACTCAATAAATTAAATTGAAAATTGAGAGCGGTATACCATAAACCAAGGAGGATATTATGAACTTAGAATTGCAAAATGCACCAATTATACCCATTACAGAAACGGTTATTTTTCCCGGAATTGCGAACCGTATTTTTGTAAATGAGGTGATTGGCCAAAATATAAAAAAACTAATTGTACAAAATGATACGAAGGCAATTGGTGTCACTACCAAAAATTATCAAGCATACGATCTTCTCAGTGAAGAATCGTTGTATCATATTGGTGTTTTAGTGAATTTTAACAGTATTCAAAAATCAGATAATGGCTATATTATTGATATTAATACGCTAAATCGCGTCCATATCAGCAATGTGGTAAATGAAGGCGAAGGCCTAGTCGCTAATTATGAAATGTTGGAAGATATTAAAGATATCGGAGATATCGAACAGCATGAAATGATTGATTATATTAAAGAAATTATGAGTGATATCGGTCGCAACTTTAAGGGAGCAGATTATTTCATTAAAATGTTGGATGGAGTGGATTCTATCCAGGAAATTATCGGTTATACTGTACCGATGATGGGAATTCCCACAGTAAATAAACAGGAAATGCTGGAACTCGATTCCGAAAAAGAACGGGCACTTAAATTTATTGATTATGTGATTCGTGAGAAAGATTCTGTTCATTTACAACTTGAAATTAGTAAAAAATATTCAAAACAAAAGGATAAATCTTATCGGGAAGCGATGCTTCGTGAACAATTAAAAAATATAAAAGTGGAATTGGGCGAAATGGATGATGATGGGGAAGATGAAGAAAAAGATTATCGTACCCGTATTGAAGAATCGGATATGCCGGAAAAAATTCGAAAAGTAGCATTAAAAGAATTGAAAAAATTAGATGCAGCGGCTCAAGGCAGTGCAGAGATAAATGTTATTCAAAATTATTTGGATTTACTTTTGGAATTGCCTTGGCACAGTGAAATAAAAGAGATTGATATTAAGCAGGCTAGAAAACAGCTTGATGCGAATCATTATGGAATTGATGATGTTAAAAAACGGATTATTGAGCATCTGTCGGTCATGAAATTAAAAGAAGATAAACAAGGTTCGATTCTTTTACTTGTTGGACCTCCGGGAACAGGAAAAACGAGTCTTGGTAAAAGTATTGCAGAAGCACTTGGACGTGAATATGTTCGTGCAAGCCTTGGTGGAGTGCGAGATGAATCTGAAATTAGAGGGCATCGACGTACCTATGTCGGGGCAATGCCAGGGCGTATTATCAAAGGAATTAACAGCGTTGGTACTATGAATCCGATTTTTATTTTGGATGAAATAGATAAATTAGGCATTTCTAACCAAGGTGATCCATCGTCGGCACTGCTTGAAGTGTTGGATCCGGAACAAAATAGCACCTTTGCGGATCATTATCTTGAAGTTCCATATGATTTATCGGATGTATTTTTTATTGCAACAGCAAATGATTTGAGTACGATTCCCGCACCACTTTTGGATCGTGCAGAAATTATCGAATTATCCAGCTATACTAATCGTGAAAAACTGCACATTGCAAAAGATCATTTAGTGCCTAAAGTGTTAGAGGATCATGGATTAAACGCAGATCAATTAGAATTAACGGATGAAGCAATTATGTTGATTATCGAAAACTATACGGCAGAATCCGGTGTAAGAGGTCTTACCAAACAATTGGCAAAAATTGCTAGAGTAACGACTGAAAAGATTGTTACGGGAAAGGCGGATAAAGTTTCAGTTACCGCAGATAATTTAAAAGATTTATTGGGTAACAAAACCAGACGGCATGAAATGGCAGGCGAAAATAATAAACCGGGTGTGGTTACCGGAATGGCATGGACATCGGTTGGCGGAGAAATTTTATTTACGGAGGCGGCGTTTATGCCGGGAAGCGGTAAATTGACGTTAACAGGACAACTGGGTGATGTGATGAAGGAAAGTGCCACCATTGCTATGAGTCTTATTCGAGCAAGACTTGGTGAAGAACAAACCGGCTTTAATTATTTTTCATATGATACACACATTCATGTTCCTTCAGGTTCGACACCGAAAGATGGTCCCAGTGCAGGTGTGACACTGACAACGGCGTTGGCTTCATTAGTATTAGGAAAGCCGGTGGACAGTAAGTTGTCAATGACGGGTGAAATTACATTAAGTGGTCAGGTCTTGCCAGTTGGTGGAATTAAAGAAAAAGTAATTGCGGCACATCGTAGTGGTATTAAAAAGATACTATTACCGAAAGAAAATAAAAAAGATCTAGAAGATATTCCGGATGAAGTCAAAAATGAATTAACTTTTGTGTTTGTTGAAACCATTGAAGAAGTATTGAAAGAAGCGCTCAATATTGATTTACCGAAATATGATGTTAAGTTTGATCTTATTTTGAATAAGCCAAAAGAAGAGGCTGAAACGCCTTCAATGATTTTATAAGCATTGATAGTAGAAGTACGTTTTCGAAGTGTAATAGTAACTTTTTTCTTATATCCATTGTGCACGAGGCTTCTCTAGTTTGTGGCTACTTTATAGGAGAAGCTATCAACGAAAGTAATTGAGTAAGAATATGTATAAAAAGGATCTGTGTTTTTTTACACGGATCCTTTTTATAATATTGAAATTTATTCAAATTCAAATGATTATTATTGTAATTCGAATTATAAAAAATTAATGTAGTATATTTAGAGTTTATTTGTCTTGAAATTTGAATGGAAAGATAGATATTATAGCAAAAATGTGCTATAATCATTATATTAGTAATTGGTATATTTTTTAAAAAGTAGTGACCTTAAATGATAAAGTTTATAAATATAGAGTGTGATGTAATAGTCTAAAGGGCAAAATATAATAAAAAAGCAGGTTAACTTTACGAAGGAAGTGAATTTATGGAACGTGAGTTACATGGAATGAAAATTCAGACGGAATCAGAAGAAAATATTATCCGAAACAATTTTAGCAAAAATGGTATTAAAGATATGTTTGAAACACTTTATCATTTTGGAAATTCCGTGGAAGCTATTCATTCAGTTTTAACACTTATGGCTAAATATTTTTCATTTGAAAGAGCTTATATTTTTGAAACAAGTAAAGATGGAAAAACCACCTCAAATACCTTTGAATGGTGTGCCGAAGGGGTAACGTCAGAAATAGATATGTTGCAAAATGTGCCCATAGAGGCGGCAACAACAGCAAACGAAAGTTTCAAGAAAACAGGGATATTTGTTTTAGAGTCGCTTGAACAATTGCTTCCGATGGAGCGTGAAATTTTAAGACTTCAAGGCATTAAATCTATGGTTCAATTTGGAATTTTTGATAAGAAAGAAATGTTAGGTTTTATGGGATTTGATAATTGTAAAAGCGATGCTCTACGCAATAAAGCTGAAATTGATGAAATATCAGTAATCTGTAATATTTTGGCTACCTTTTTTGTAAAACAACGTATTGATAAAGAATTTGTAAACGATATAAAAATGCAATTAGAAGTAATGGATCATCTTAAAAATTATATCTATGTTATTGATCCCGAAACGTTTGAAATAATGTTTATGAATGATCAAACTTATAAACGAATGAATAATATGAAAAGTGATACACCTTGTTATCATTTTTTTAGGGGGAAAAAGAAGCAGTGTGAAGATTGTCCAATAAGAAACTTAAGTTCTGATAATAAATATCAGGCAACGTGTGAAATTTATAACAATAACCTTGGAGCTTGGCTAGAAGTATCAGCATCAATCTTGCGTTGGACAGATGGACATCCGGCGTATCTTCTTGAGTGTACAGATATTACACAGCAAAAGGAAGATCATCTTTTGCATATCAGTCAGCTTGAAAATCTTGCTTTTGTGGATGAACTGACAGGTAGTCGTACTTTTTATAAATTTAAAGCAGATGCCCAAAAAATTTTAAAAAGGCAGACGACTATCCATCATTTTCTTGTTAAACTAGATATTAATAATTTTAAATTGATTAATCAAATTTATGGTTATGAGAAAGGAAATGAGATTTTACGATGTGTAGCATTAGCGATTGAAGAGACAACACGAACAGATGATGAAATTTTTGCACGATTATCAAACGATGAATTTATTGCATTATTTTCTATAAATAATGGTGAAACAATCTCAAGACTTTATGATAATTTTAATCATAATTTTTATGCTTTATTAGATGATAATTTCGCATTTAAATTTGTATTTGCATATGGTATTTATGTTATTGAGAAGAGTGATGTGCAAGAATTAGATATAAAGGATTTGTTTGAAAAAGTAAATGTTGCTCATAAAGCAGCTAAAATTGATAAATCAAAAAAAGTTGTTATCTATGATAAAACGATTATTGAAAAAGCATTGCACGCAAAAGAAATTGAAAATAAAATGGCGAATGCATTACAAAACAATGAATTTGTGGTTTATTTTCAACCTAAATATGATCTTGATACCGAAAGGATAGTTGGTGCTGAGGCTTTGGTACGTTGGCAAAATGAAAATGCTGATTTATTTTTTCCGGACACTTTTATTCCTATTTTTGAACAAAATGGTTTTGTTACAAAATTAGATTTTTATGTACTTTATAAAGTATGTACTACTATTAAACATTGGATTGAAGATGGTATAGAACCTATTGTTGTTTCAGTTAATTTTTCAAGATTACATTTAAGTAATTATAATTTTGTACAAGAATTGTGCAAGATTGTCGATGAAGTCGCAATTGATCGAAAATACATTGAAATAGAAATTACCGAAACGGCTATTTATGATAATATTGATATGTTAGAAATTTTATTAGTAGATTTACACAAAAATGAATTCACAATGTCGATGGATGATTTCGGTAGCGGTTATTCATCCCTTGGTATGTTAAAAGATTTATCTGTTGATATTATTAAAATGGATCGTAGCTTTTTTGCAAGTCAAAGGGATGTGGAACGTTCAAAAATTGTGGTAGGCAGCATTATTGAAATGGCGGAGAAGCTTGGTATTCGCATTGTTGCTGAAGGTGTAGAGGAACAAGAACATATCGATCTTTTACGCGAGTTACATTGTGATATGGTACAAGGCTATTATTATGCAAAGCCAATGCCGATAAAAAAACTGACAAACTTATTACAAAAGCAACAAAGAATAGGATGAAAAAAAGCGCATGAGAGCCAATTTACGTGGCTCATGGCGCTTTTTTAAAGTACTGTAATCCTTGCCATCTCATAAATGCTATGATATACTATCTTTAATTGATTGAATCCCCTAACAGAAAAGGTATTAAGGCCTAATTTGGAAGGAAGTAGAAATCAAAAAATAACGCGTATAAGTTTACGTGTTATTTGGGATGATAAACTTTCTGCCTTTTTAAAAAGGCGAGAGTTTTTTTGATTTTTGGGGAGATACATTCAAAGTAAATGATTGAAGGAGTGTGTACTTAAAATGAAAAAGAGATTAACGGTTTTAGGATGTGTTTTAGTAGCATTACTGATGGTTTCAGGTTGTGCGACTCAAAAAGTTGAACCACAAACGGTGAAAATTGCTGCATTATCAGGTCCTACGGGGATGGGAATGGCACAAATGATTGCCGATGGGGTTGATTTAGGTGAACAAATTACACCTGAATTTACAGTTGCAACGGCACCGGATCAAGTAACGGCAAGTGTCATTAACGGAGATTATCAGATTGCAGCAATTCCGACAAATTTGGCAGCAACATTATATAATAAAACAGAAGGTGCAGTCATTTTAGGAGCTGTTAACACATTAGGGACACTTTCGATTGTTGCGGATGAAAGTGAAAATATTGCTTCAATCGCTGATTTAAAAGGAAAAGCAATCTACGCTACCGGTCAAGGATCGACACCGGAATATGTGCTTAATTATTTGCTTGAAAAAAATGGTTTACAGCCGGGAAGGGATGTGACGATTAATTGGCTTGGCGAACACAGTGAAGCGGCGGCTAAATTAGCATCGGGTGAAGGTACAATTGCAATATTACCTCAACCGTTCGCAACCACAGTTTTAGCGAAGAATACAAAATTGAAAATTGTCGTTGACATGACTTCTGCATGGGAAAAAGCAACGGATGGTACAAAATTAGAAATGGGTTGTGTTGTAGTGAATAAAGAATGGGCCGAAAAAAATAAATCAATTGTTAAAAAATTTATGGACGCTTATAAAACATCGGTTGAAACGATTAATGTAGCAGATGAGCGTGCAGGACAATGTGTTGTAACTGCGGGAATTATTCCGGATCTTAAGCTGGCGCAAAAAGCAATTCCAAATTGTAGTATTGTGTTTATTACACCGGCAGATGCGAAAAAGGATTTACAGAATTATTTTGATATTTTAGCAAACTTTGAATTAAAATCAGTTGGAGGAAAAGTGCCGGGTGAAGATTTCTACGGACTCACATATTAAAAAAATAATGCCGGAAGCCGTTAAGCTTCTGGCGCTTCTTTTTTGGCTTCTGGTCTGGCAAATTGTAGCAAATATGATGGGGAATACACTGGTATTACCCTCACCAATAACCACACTAAAGGTGATGTACGGTGTAATCATGACACCGTCTTTTTTTCCGGATTTAGGGATGACTTTATTTCGGGTTTTTGGTGGTGTGGGCATATCCGTAGCGATAGGGATTATTTTTGGCATTTTGGGCGGTTTAAATAAAATGTTGTATACTTTGCTTGAACCATTTGTAACGATTACTCGAACATTACCAGTGGTATCGGTAATTATTCTTATTAATTTATGGGTAAAATCATCCTTTGTCCCTTTAGTAGTCACGTTTCTGGTTTGTTTCCCCATTACGTTTACTAACGTGGTTGAGGGCATTCATCATACGGATTTGAATCTTCTAGAAATGGCAAAAGTCTACAATGTGTCTTTTCAGAAGGTACTTCGAAATATTTACTTACCATCGATTAAACCGTTTTGTGTTTCGGCGCTTATGACGGCAATCGGTATGGGATGGAAAGTGACCGTTACAGCAGAAGTATTGGCAAATGCCTTACCATCAGTAGGTATGAATTTATATTATGCGAAAGTTTATTTAGAAACGGAAACGTTATTTGCATGGACACTGATTGTGGTGATTTGTAGTTTTGCCATTGAAAAAATAACGAATTTGATTTTAAAGAGAATACAAACGGGTGAAAGTAATGGATATTGAAATCAAAAATCTGAGCAAAGTGTTTGGTCAGGATAGAATTTATAAAGATTTTAATATAACTTTTAAAGAAAATACCATTTCAGGTCTTTCAGGTCCTTCAGGGATTGGAAAAACGACGTTACTCAATTTTTGTGCCGGTTTAAAGCAACCGGATTCGGGAATAATTACGGGGATCGATCTGAAGAAACTTTCATATATCTTTCAGGAGGATCGACTTTTACCGTGGTGTACAGTTTTAGAAAATCTAGAATTTGTATTGAAAGAAAAAGATAAACAAAAGGCATTCGAGATTTTGAAAATGGTAAATTTAGAAGATTACGCAGGGTATTATCCAAATGCGCTCAGCGGGGGGATGCAAAAGAGGGTATCGATTGCCCGGGCATTTTGTTACCCTTCCGAAACGCTTTTAATGGATGAACCTTTCGGTAATTTGGATCAGGTTTTAAAAGAACATTTGATGGATGTGTTTTTAAAATTATGGAAAGAAAATCAAAAAACGGTAATTTTTGTCAGCCATAATAGGGAAGAACTTAAAAAATTATGCCATACTATTTATATCTTTAAAGATAAACCCATAAAAATAGAAAAAATTATACAAATTTAAAGTCTGATCCCATATACTAAATGAGCAATAAATTCGGTTTTTTTGTTTGTTATACACAGTTTCGCTGGTTTGAAATCATTAAAAAAGGATGGTACTAAATTATGAATTTTGCTGATTTTAATGTTTATCATATTTTCACAATGGGATTTTCCGGTGCGGAAGAATTTCAAGATCAATGTTCCGAAACAGCACATCGTCTGGATAAAATAGAAAAAATAATCGGATACCTTAAAAAGCTTGGAATGAATACGCTTTTACTGGGGCCTTTGTTCAGTTCGATCTCACATGGTTATGATACAACCGATTATTATACAGTGGATCGTCGGCTTGGATCAAATGATGATTTTGTGAAATTAGTAGATACGCTTCATCGAGAGGGTTTCAAAGTGGTGATTGATTGCGTTTTTAATCATGTTGGTCGTGATTTTTTTGCTTTTAAAGATTTACAGAAGAATCGCGAGAATTCCATTTATAAAGATTGGTTTTCCGAGGTTAATTTTTGGAACAATAATGGTTATAACGATGGTTTTAGCTATGGGGATTGGGCGGGTTGCAGTAATCTTGTTAAACTTAATTTATATCATCCAGAGGTGCAAAATTACCTTGAAAATGTGGCTAATTTTTGGATAGATACGTTTAAAATTGATGGTTTGAGAATGGATGCGGCGAATGTGATGCGTCCTGAATTTCTTCGCAGTTTAAGTATTGCGATGAAAGATAAATCATCAGAATTTTTCATGTTGGGTGAAAGTGTTCAAGGTGATTATAATAGGCTGATTCGTGATGGAAAACTTGATTCGGTCACCAATTATGAGGATTATAAGGGACTGTATTCAAGTCTAAATGAACGCAATTATTTTGAAATTGCCTTTTCTTTGAATCGTCTTTTTGGAGATTATGGTATTTATAAAAATTTTTATACCGCTAATTTTGTGGATAATCATGATGTGAATCGGGTGGCATCGACGCTTACAGATGAAAAATGGTTAGAACCATTGTATTTAATGCTTTATATGATGCCGGGGATTCCGTTTGTTTATTATGGCAGTGAGCAAGGTGCAAAAGGAGTTAAAGGGAATGGAACGGATGCGCCATTACGTCCAAATTATGAGAGTATGCATTTTGATGAACACTGTGATCTTTATCAAAAAATTAGTCGAATGGGTGAGTTGAGAAAGCAGTCAAAAGCGATTAAATATGGAAATTATAAAGAGTTGTTTGTTAAATCACAGCAAATGGGTTTTGTTCGTTCTTATGAGGATGAACAAGTGATTGTTCTGTTTAATAGTGAGAATCAGGCAGTTCAAATTGATAATAATAGTCTGAATGGGGCATATTATGATCTTTTTCAAGAGGAAGTTTTAGAGTGTAACGGGTCTGTTTTAATTCCGGCTTATTCGGGACGAGTTCTCGCCAATGTAGCGCTTCAAAAGAATAGAGTGAAACCGGAAAAAACAAGAGATGGATCGCTGATTGAGAAAGAAATCTTAGAAATAAAATTAGAAGAACAGATAGTACCGAAAATGCAGGATACCATGGTAAGGGCGATCGAAGAAGCAGAAAAAGCCATTGATGAGGGCGAAGTGCCGGTAGGGGCTGTCATGATCAGAAAGGGTGAAATCATCGCTTCAGCGCATAATTTGAAAGAGACATTGCAAGACCCGACGGCTCATGCGGAAATGATCGTTATTCGTGAAGCTGCGGCAAAACTTGGTCGGTGGCGGCTTGATGATTGCGAACTTTATGTAACGGCCGAACCTTGCCCGATGTGTATGGGAGCTGTTATCCAGAGCCGTATTAAAAAACTGGTGTATGGCACCTGTGAAACCCGTTTTGGTGGTGTTGAAACAACAGCAGAACTAGGGAAGCATCCTATGCTTTCAAACAGTACCGAAATCTATGCGGGCATCTGTGAAGAAAAATGCCAAGCACTATTAGAAGGTTTTTTTGAAAAGACGAGGAAATAATAATTTATAAAAATATTGTATACAGAAAACGGTTTCAATCCTAAGAAACGTAAATTTGGTATTGACAAAGGGTTTTTAAATGGATATAATCAATTCAATCTAAAAAATAAATAGTAAACAGCGATGACCAAGAGAAAGATACCCAAAAACTTTATTTCAGAGAGTTGGAAAATGGTGAGATTCCAATAATAGAGTGGTATGTAATACTCACTTGCGAGCTGCTGACCTGAAAATGTACCACACTAGTAGGGAAAGCCGTTATCCAATTTAAGTTGGAGCGTCAGCGTTAAATGACTATGGTTAAGTGAGTTATTTTGTTAAAAATAACAAGCCGACCAGAAGAGGAAGTAATTGTAAAATTATTTCAAATAAAGAGTGGTACCGTGGTTAAGTATATATTATCCGCCTCTTTGTATACAGTATGTACAAAGAGGCGGTTTTTTTATATAAATTTTTAAATTTATTTAAGATAAAATCTTAGGAGGAACTAGAAATGGCAACGTTATTTTATGACAAGGATTGTAATTTAGGATTATTAGATGGCAAAAAAGTGGCAATTATTGGTTATGGAAGTCAGGGACATGCACATGCTTTAAATTTAAAAGAATCAGGTGTTGATGTTGTTGTTGGTTTGTACAATGGTAGTAAATCTTGGCCTAAAGCTGAAGCGGCCGGTTTGAAAGTAATGACAACAGAGAATGCGGTTAAAGTAGCAGATATTGTGATGATTTTATTACCGGATGAACTTCAGGCAGCTGTTTATGCAAAGAGCGTTGCACCTTATCTCGAAAAAGGAAATTATTTAGCTTTTGCACACGGATTCAATATTCATTTTAAACAAATCGTTCCACCAGAAGGTGTTAATATTTTTATGATCGCTCCTAAAGGACCAGGTCATACCGTGAGAAGTCAGTATCTTGAAGGAAAAGGCGTTCCTTGTTTGATCGCAGTTGAACAAGATCCTTCCGGAAATACACATGATATCGGTTTAGCTTATGCGGCTGGAATTGGTGGATCAAGAGGCGGTATTCTTGAGACATCGTTTAGAGAAGAAACTGAAACAGATCTATTCGGCGAACAAGCTGTACTTTGCGGTGGTGTTACAGCACTTATGAAAGCCGGTTTTGATACACTTGTAGAAGCAGGTTATGAACCTGAAAGTGCTTATTTTGAATGTATCCACGAAATGAAATTAATTGTTGATTTAATTTTCCAAGGTGGCTTTAAATATATGCGTTATTCAATTTCCGATACAGCTGAATATGGCGATTATGTTACCGGTGACAGAATTATTAACGATGAAAGTAAACGAGCTATGAAACAGGTTTTAAAAGAAATTCAAGAAGGTACCTTTGCCAATAAATGGATTCTTGAAAACAAAGCGAACAGACCTTATTTCAATGCAAAGAGACGTATTGAAGCAGGCTCACAGCTTGAAAAAGTCGGTGCAGAATTAAGACAAATGATGTCATGGGCAGATGAAAACAAATAAATAGAGAAGTAATATTTGGTATAAAAGAAGGCAAAGGGAAGTCCTTTTGCCTTCTTTTATAAAATGGAGTAAATGCTAAAATTCCTTCAAACGTGGAGAGTAGAAAGAGGAAATTATGTCAGATAAAATTGAACTATTTGATTCGACCTTGAGGGATGGCGCCCAAGCTGAAGGCATATCCTTTTCCGTTGAAGACAAGCTCCGTGTATTGGAAACGCTTGATCGTATCGGTATTGATATTATTGAGGCTGGAAACCCGGGCTCAAATCCAAAAGATATTGAATTTTTCGAACGATTGAAAGATGTAAATTTAGAATATGCCAAACTCTGTGCTTTCGGAAGTACCAGAAGAAGTGGTATTGGAGTGGAGGATGATGCTAATTTAAGTGCGATTATCAAAGCGAATACGCCGGCAGTGGCAATTTTTGGTAAAACATCACCATTTCAGATTACTGAAATTATTCGGACCACATTGGATGAAAACCTCAAAATGGTTGAGGATACAATGGCTTATCTAAAGGAACAAAAAAAATTAGTGACGTTTGATGCCGAACATTTTTTTGATGGATACAAACTTGACCCACTTTATGCGATTGAAGTTTTAAAAGCAGCTGAACGTGGTGGCGCAGATTGTCTCTGTCTTTGTGATACAAACGGCGGAACCTTGCCACTTGAAATTATGGAGAGCGTTAAACACGTAATCAATGAAGTAAAGATTCCGGTGGGTATTCATTGTCATAATGACAGCGGATTTGGTGTAGCCAACAGTGTAATTGCGGTCCAGGCCGGCGCAAGGCAAGTTCAAGGAACTTTTTTAGGATTTGGAGAACGTTGCGGAAATGCCAATTTGTCAGCGATTATTCCAAATTTGCAGTTAAAATTGGGTTATGACTGTCTGGAAAAGGGTGCAATGGAAAAATTAACCAGTGCCTCCATCCGTATTGCGGAAATTTCTAATTATGTTTTATCGGGGAAAGAACCGTTTATCGGAAAAAGTGCTTTTGCGCATAAAGGTGGAATGCACATTGATGCAGTCATGAAAGCACCTCAATCTTTTGAACATATTGAACCGGAGTCGGTAGGAAATGAACGGCGAATTTTGATGTCAGAAGTGGCTGGACGCAGTACGATTATTCAATTAATTAATGAAATCGATCCGGCGCTAACCAAAAAATCGGAAGAAACTACACGTGTGATGGATCGTATTAAAGAGCTTGAATATCAAGGGTATCAGTTTGAAGGGGCGGAAAGCAGTATTAAATTATTGATCCGTAAAGAACTTGGCAAATACAAATCCTTTTTTGAAATTGAAGATTTTAAAACAATTGGTGAAAAGCCGGTGGATGGAAGAACATTAAGCGCTTCTGCTGTGGTTAAAGTAAAAGTTGAAGGGCGATCTGAAATCAATGCGGCAGAAGGTGATGGACCGGTTAATGCGTTGGATAAGGCGTTACGGAAGGCGCTTGAAGTTTTCTATCCCAAAATAAAAGAAGTACGTTTAACAGACTTTAAGGTAAGAGTTATCGATAAAGGAGCAACAGCTTCTAAAGTTAGAGTGCTTATTGAGAGTACCGATGGCGAGGATATTTGGACAAATGTTGGAGTTTCAACGGATGTGATTGAGGCAAGTTTAATTGCGCTCATTGACTCCATTGAGTATAAATTGCTTAATGATATGGAACGGCAACTGAAAGAATATAAATTTATATAAGATTAACGGAAAGAAAAGGAGTGTGATCATTTTGGGAATGACAATGACACAAAAAATATTGGCGGCACATGCCGGTTTGGATCAGGTAAAATCGGGTGATCTAATCATGGCGGATTTAGATCTTGTTTTGGGAAATGATATTACAGCACCAGTGGCGATTAATGTTTTTCAAAATATTGATAAAGAAAAGATTTTTGATAAAGATAAAGTCGCTTTGGTACCGGATCATTTTGCACCAAATAAAGATATTAAAGCGGCAGAACAATGTAAAAAGATGCGTTGTTTTGCCTGTGAACAAGAGGTGACCAATTATTTTGAAATTGGTCAAATGGGTGTTGAGCATGCTTTATTACCTGAAAAAGGACTTGTGGTTGCTGGTAATGTAATCATTGGTGCCGATTCGCATACGTGCACATACGGTGCTTTAGGTGCTTTTTCAACGGGTGTTGGCTCAACGGATATGGCAGTAGGAATGGCAACCGGCAAGGCTTGGTTTAAGGTACCAACAGCTATTAAATTTAATCTAACCGGTGCTTTTAATAAAAATGTTTCAGGCAAAGATTTGATCTTACATATTATCGGTAAAATCGGTGTAGACGGTGCGCTTTATGAATCCATGGAATTTGCGGGTGAAGGTGTTTCTAACCTCACGATGGATGATCGTTTTACAATTGCGAATATGGCGATTGAAGCCGGCGGTAAAAACGGCATTTTCCCGGTAGATGAACAGACAATCGCTTATATGAAAGAACATTCCACAAAAGAATATACAGTTTATGAAGCAGATGATGATGCAAAATACGCAGAAGTTTTTGAGATTGATTTGAGCACGATTAAATCGACAGTTGCGTTTCCGCATTTACCGGAAAACACCAAAACAATCGATGAGATAACAGAACCGGTGGTGATCGATCAGGTAGTCATTGGGTCTTGCACAAATGGTCGATTCTCGGATTTTAAAAAAGCAGCGGATATTATGCGGGGCAAAAAAGTGGCTAAAGGAATCCGTGTTTTAATTATTCCGGCGACTCAGCAAATTTATTTAGATTGTATGGAAGCAGGATTTTTAAAAGATTTTATTGAAGCGGGTGCAACGGTAAGTACGCCGACTTGTGGACCCTGTCTTGGTGGTCATATGGGTATTTTAGCTGCGGGTGAACGCTGTGTATCAACAACAAATCGTAATTTTGTAGGCCGTATGGGTCATGTTGATTCAGAAGTTTATCTTGCGGGTCCGGAAGTGGCGGCAGCATCTGCATTGCTAGGCCGAATCGCCGGTCCAGAAGAATTATAAAAAGGGGGAAACACATGAACGCAAAGGGAAAAGTATTTAGATATGGCAACAACGTAGATACCGATGTTATTATTCCGGCAAGATACTTAAACACCAGTGATCCTTTAGAATTGGCGGAACATTGTATGGAAGATATCGATACAAATTTTGTAAAACGTGTTAGTGATGGTGATATTATTGTAGCTGACGATAATTTTGGATGTGGTTCTTCAAGAGAACATGCGCCGATTGCCATTAAAGCTTCGGGAATATCTTGTGTCATTGCTAATAGTTTTGCTCGGATTTTTTACCGTAATGCGATTAATATCGGTTTACCGATTTTAGAATGTCCGGAAGCGGTGGCTGTGATTGAAGCCGGTGATGATGTTGAAGTGAATTTTGATAGTGGAATGATTAAAGATGTTACTAAAAATCAGACGTTTCAGGGACAGGCTTTTCCTGAATTCATGCAAGAATTAATTGCTGCTGGTGGTTTGGTGAATTATATTAATAAAACTTTTGTATAGAAACGGATAATGGGTGAAAAGAAAATGGATGTTAAAATTGCAGTCATAAAAGGTGATGGTATTGGTCCCGAAATTGTTGAAACAAGTATTAAAGTTTTGAATAAAGTGGCTGAAAATTATGATCATAAATTTGATTATACAGAAGTTTTAGCTGGTGGGATTGCAATCGATACGTATGATACGCCACTGCCTCAAGAAACGGTGGATATTTGTAAAGCAAGTGATGCTGTTTTATTAGGGGCTCTAGGGGGTCCGAAATGGGATAACCTTCCGGGGGATAAACGTCCAGAGGCGGGTCTTTTAGGAATTCGTAAGGCGCTTGGTTTATTTGCTAATTTAAGACCGGCTATTTTATTCGAAGAACTGCGTGCGGCATCTCCACTTAAATCTGAAATTATTGGTGATGGTTTGGATGTTTTGGTCGTGCGTGAATTAACGGGAGATGTGTATTTTGGTGAAAAGAAGAGGGACGGTGATTTCGGGGCCTCTGATTTAATGAATTACACACGTCCCGAGGTAGATCGTATTGCTCGGGTAGCGTTTGAAAGTGCTCGAAAACGAGGCAAAAAAGTAACAAGTGTGGATAAAGCAAATGTTCTGGAAACATCACGTTTCTGGCGCTCGGTGGTACTCGAAGTAGCGAAAGAATATCCGGACATTGAACTGGATCATTTATATGTAGATAATGCGGCGATGCAGCTTGTCATTAATCCGCATCAATTTGATGTTATTTTAACGGGAAATCTTTTTGGCGATATCTTATCGGATGAGGCAAGTATGCTAACGGGATCAATCGGGATGCTGCCTTCGGCTAGTCTTGGTGAGGGTACGTTTGGCATGTATGAACCCATTCATGGTTCGGCACCAGATATTGCAGGATCTGATAAAGCGAATCCGATTGCGACTGTTTTGTCGGTGGCGATGATGTTACGTTACTCTTTGGGACTTGAAAAGGAAGCAACGAATATTGAAGATGCGGTTAAAAAGACTCTGGCTCAAGGGTATCGCACAAGTGATATTGCTAGTGAAGGTATGACGGTTATTGGATGTGTTGAAATGGGTAAACGAATTATTTCGAATTTGTAGAGAATTGAGATTGAGACAAATTTAGATTAAGTGAATCAAATTTGTGGAGTGCTCTTTGACGTGTTCTGATTTGATAAGATAATATTTAAAGTTTGTTTATGAAGGAGAAAACATGAGAAGTGATGCGATAAAAACGGGGGCT